>CAUQPS010000007.1:0-70422 GCA_963520005.1 uncultured Campylobacter sp. | reverse complement strand
GCAGATGGAATCCGAAGATGAAAAAATTCATTTTCGGCGAGAGAAAAGGTATCTACATCATAGATCTACAAAAAACTATCCGCTACTTCCGCTACACTTATAACGTCGTGCGCGACGCGGCTGCCGAGGGCAAGACGATACTTTTCGTAGGCACCAAAAAACAAGCTGGCGCGACGCTAAAAGAGTACGCCGAAAAATGCGGCATGCCTTATGTAAGCCACAGATGGCTAGGCGGCATGCTGACGAATTTTTCTACTATCAAGCAATCGATCCGCAAGCTCGAAGTAATCGAGACTATGGAAGAGGACGGCTCGATAAATTTACTAACCAAAAAAGAGGCGCTAATGCTTCGCCGCAAAAAAGAGAAGCTCGAGCTTTATCTAGGCGGCATTCGCAATATGAAGGGCTTACCGGATATGATCTTCGTCATCGACGTTGTAAAAGAAAAGATCGCCGTAGCGGAAGCTAATCGCCTAAAAATGCCGGTTATCGCGCCTTTGGATACGAACTGCGATCCGGACGTAGTCGATTTCCCGATACCCGGCAACGACGATGCGATCCGCTCGGTTCAGCTTTTCTGCCAAGAGATGGCAGAAGCGATCAACGAGGGCAAGGCGCTTCGCGATCAAGACGCAAGCGAGGATGTCGAGCAGAGCGAAGCCGTCAGTGACGAAGAGAAAGAGGAGGTCGTAGCCGAGGCGATGAGCGAAGAGGATTTTGACGTAAGCGAGGACGAAGAGTAATGGAAATCAGCGCGCAAATGGTAAAAGAGCTCCGCGAAAGCACCGGAGCGGGGATGATGGACTGCAAAAAGGCTTTAGTTGAAACAGACGGCGATATGGATAAGGCCGTCGATCTGCTTCGCGAAAAGGGCCTTGGAAAGGCTGCTAAAAAGGCCGACCGCCTAGCTAGTGAGGGTCTAGTAAGCGTCGAAGTGGGCGCGGATCACAAGATCGCCACCATAAGCGAGATAAATTCCGAAACCGACTTCGTAGCTAAAAATCAAAATTTTATAAATTTAGTTAAAAATACTACTCTACATATCCAAAGCAAGGGCATTAGCAGCATTGATGAGCTAAATTCCAGCATCATCGACGGCGTTAAATTTGATGAGCATCTAAAGAGTCAGATCGCTACGATCGGCGAAAATTTGGTCGTTAGAAGATTTGAGACGATTAAGGCAGGCGCAAACGGCGTGGTAAACGGTTATCTGCACTCAAACGGTCGAGTAGGCGTCATTATCGCAGCAGCTTGCGATAGCGAGCGGACTGCGGAGGGTGCGAAGGATCTTATAAAAAATCTCTGCATGCACGCAGCCGCGATGAAACCGCAGGTCATCAGCTATAAAGAGCTTGACCCAGATTTTATCGAGAAGGAATTTTTGGCTCTTAAAGGCGAGTTTGAGAAGGAAAATGAGGAGTTTGTGCGTTTAGGTAAGCCCCTTCATAAGATCCCGCAGTTCGGCTCGCGCGCGCATCTAAGCGATGAAATTTTAGCCAAAGAGATAGAAGTTTTAAAAGACGAGCTTCGCAAACAAAATAAACCTGAAAAAATTTGGGATAAAATTTTGCCGGGTCAGATCGATCGCTTCATCGCCGATAATACCCAAATCGATCAGCGCCTCACGCTGCTAGGGCAATTTTACGTTATGGACGATAAAAAAACCGTCGAGCAGGTTATCGAGGAAGAAGCTAAAAAACTAGGTGGCAAAATCGAGATCGTAAAATACGTCCGCTTCGAAGTGGGCGAAGGTCTAGAGAAAAAGAGCGAAGACTTCGCTGCCGAAGTAGCGGCTCAAATCGGCTAAATATGGAACTTCTAAAGGGCGTAAATCTTACTCACGCGTATGATTATACGCTCTTTGAAAATGTAAGCTTAAGCGTCCAAGAGAGCGAGAGCGTCGCTATTTTGGGCGTTAGCGGCTGCGGCAAATCGACCCTGCTTCATATTTTATGCACGCTTTTAAAACCGAACTCGGGCGAAGTGATCTACGACGGGCGCAGTATTTACGAACTAAGCTCCGATGAGAGACTTAAAATTCGCCGTAACGACTTTGGCATAATATTTCAATCCCACTACCTTTTTAAGGGCTTCTCCTCTGGCGAAAATATTGAACTTGCCGCCAAACTTACGAATAATGCGATAGATGATGAAATTTTAAAAAAGCTTCAGATCGAACATACTTTAAAGCAAGGCGTGGGCGAGCTTAGCGGCGGACAGCAGCAGCGCGTGAGCATCGCTCGCATACTTTGCAAAAAGCCGCGCATAATCTTTGCCGACGAGCCTACTGGAAATTTAGATAAGGATACCGCAAACGAAGTCATGAGCGTGATCTTTGATTACGTAAAATCCAGCCGTGGCGCGCTTGTGCTCGTGACTCACGATGAGAATTTAGCGCAAAAATGCTGGAAAGTTTATCGCCTAAATAACCGAAATTTAGCGCAAATATAAGCAATTAATAACCAAAAATATCTTACAATAGCCCAAATTCTTTCTAAAAGGTCATAAATGAAAATTCTACTTGACAATCACAATGAGCAGGTTGCAAGTGTCGTAAATATTTGCTGCGAGCGCATCGGTGCGGATCTGGTAGCATATAGTGCGGACGAGAGTGAATATGATTTGACAATAAAAAATTATGAAGATGGCGATGATATTTCAAAATTTGATCTTAATAAGACGCTGTTTCTGACGCCTAAAAACGTCTCGGTGCCAGGAGTGCGATACACCCTTACCAAGCCTTTTTCGCCGCTTGAGCTCATTACGTTTATTAGCGAATTTTCGGTTCAAAATATGAGCGTGCAGGCGAAAGAAAAAATGGCGAAAGAATTTGCTGATGCAAGCTCTGTGATGAAAGAGATCGATGCGATTGATCAGGCAAATTCCGCTTCGGGCAGTAATTTTGAAAAGCTCGTGGATAGCTTTTATGACTCCGGCAAGGATATACCGCTTTCGCAGCTGGCAAACGATATAGCGCCCGAGATTGCAGATGATGTGCCGCTTTCGCAGTTGGTAGGTGATATGCCACGCACGGACGAGATCGCAGATGATATTCCGCTCTCACAGCTTGCAGATGAAGCGGCTATTGCGGACACCATCGCCGATGATACACCGCTTAACGCCGTCGCAGAAAAGATTGCGGATAATATCGCAGATGATGTGCCTCTAAACTTAGCTGCTAGTGATATCCCTGAGGATGTACCGCTAAATAGTATCGGCGCAAGCGAACCCGCCGAAAGTAATCACGCGCCTCAAGATGAAATTCCACTCGCAAAGGATGACGCTCCGATAGCTCTAGCAGCGCTAGATGATGAAAATCCTAAGAATTCCAAAACGGATAAATCGCAGACAGAAGATGAAATTCCTGCCACACGGGCAAGCGAAACTTTACCGCTTGCACAGCAAGATGAGCCGCAAAGAGCTGGCAGCTCTAATGAAACTGCCATTGAAAAAAGGGTAGACGCTGCGCCTAATCTAGAGGAAGCGAAAGACTCTGCGGATGTTACGCTTAAACAACACGAGACAGATGGCTCATTTGCCTATAAAACAGATGAAAAAAATTCTGCCTCGCAAGTAGTGCAAGATGCAGCCGGCGCGTCTGTTAACAGTGGATTTGATATGGATTTTTCCAGGCTTTTCGATAGTGCCGGCATGCCCGTGGAGGAGTTTGGCGGATATGATAATTTTGCCGCGGCTGCGTTTGCTTCCGATGAAAAAGAGGATAAAAAATCTGCGCATGATAAAAATACAGCGGCTACGGATTTTCAAAAAATGCAAATTTCATCTCAATACGAGGTCGCTTCAGATACGCCGATTGCGCTAGCGGGTGCGGGCGATATACCTCGCGAAAATCTTTATAACGCCGTTCCGTTTCAAAGCATGGAATTTACTGGCGGACTTACACAGAATACGCCTATGTCTGCTCATAATGAAGCGAGGGATTCAATTGGCGCAAATTTCGCAGCTTCTGTAAATTCTAGCAATACCGGGACTACAAATTCTACTCCTGCACCGAATTTTTCGGAGCTAAATTTGCCGCACATATTAGATGCCTCAGATTTACCGAAGCAAAGCGAGCAAGCCAATAGCGTTGCCGGCGGGTTTGCAGACGGATTTTTGCGCGCTATGGAGGGTGATTTTGCAAACTCGTTTGCCGAAAGCTCCGTAGATAGCGAGCAATTTAAATCCGGAAAGCCCACAAAGAGCGCCGCGCAGCAGATAAAATTTAATGCTTCAAAGCCTATATCAAAGGCTTTGGAGCGCACCGAATTTAAAGCGCATAAATTCGGCGCGTCCGAGCAGGTAAATGAGATGAAATTTGGCGCGCAAGCTATGTCGAATGAGCTTGCCGCTTCGGCTGCGGCGGAGTTTGCCAGCCTTATGGCAAGCGAGTTAGAGCCTAGCTCTAAAAGCGAGCCGCTGCGTAACGAGCATGGTAAAAAACCGAGCGCCGAGGAGCTGAAAACCAAACTGCGCGATGATCTGGAAGCGGGCATCGCAAGTACGATCGAGAGATTTGCGGGTAGCAAGGACGCCAAAGACGCGCTGAAGGACTTTAAGATCAATATTGACATATCGTTTGGAGACAGATAGTGAAAGGAAAAATTTTGCTCGTCTCCGGTCCCAGCGGTAGCGGCAAAAGTACGCTCATAAAGCGTCTTATCGCAGAATTTGGCGAGCAGATATACTTCTCGATCTCCTCTACGACGCGTGAAATGCGTGCGGGTGAAGCGGACGGCGTGAATTATCATTTCATAAGCGAGAGCGAGTTCCGCGCAGGCATCGAGCGCGGAGAGTTTTTAGAGTGGGCATTGGTCCACGGCAAATACTACGGTACTTCGCTAAAAGCTGCTACGAGCGAGCTTGAGCGGGGTAAGATCGTGATTTTTGACATCGATGTGCAAGGATATGAGATCGTGCGTAGCAAAGTGCCTAAAAGCGAGCTTACTAGCGTATTTATTACTACGCCGAGCTTGTCGGAGCTTAGAGATAGGTTGCGCGCTCGTGGCGATAATGATCCTGCCGATATTGCTTTGCGCCTGCAAAACGCGCAAGAGGAGATGGAGCGCCTAGGCGAGTATGATTATTTCATAATAAACGACCGCCTGGAAGCGGCGTATGAAAATTTAAGATCAATCTACAAAACTATCAAACTAGAAACGGCGAGCCGCGACATAGGCAAGCTAATCGAAATTTGGAAAATTTAAAGGAGAAAAAATGGGTTCTATGAGTATTGGACACTGGCTGATTGTTTTGATCGTTGTTGTGTTGCTGTTCGGAGCGAAAAAAATCCCAGAGCTTGCAAAGGGTCTAGGACAGGGCATAAAGACTTTCAAAAAAGAGATGGAAGAGGACGACGAGCCGCAAAAGGTCGAGAAAAAGATGGAGCAAGAGGTTAAAGACGCCGAAATCAGCGATACTAAAAAGGCGTAAAGGATTTGAAAAATTTAGTCTTAAATGAAATTTTTAAAATTTTATCTCGCAAAGTCGTTTTAGAAAGACCCAAAGATAAAAGTTTGGCTCATTATGCCTCGCCCGAGGCTTTTGCGCTGGCTAAGGAGCTGCGAAAGGCGCCTAAGCTCATCGCTGAGGATCTTGCAGCTAAATTTAAAGATAGCGAAATTCTAAGCGCTACGGCGGTGAACGGCTATCTAAATTTTCACCTAAAGCCCGCAGTGTTGGGCGCTCTTGCTGAAAATGCCCTTAGACTGGGCGGTGATTTCGCAAAAAACGACGCGAAGCTCGGATGCGGAATTTTACCAGCTTCGGAGAAGCTTTGCGCGAGTGAGCCTGCTAGCAAAGGTTACGCTGCGAATCTAGCTGCGAGCAGCAATGACGCCGCCAAATCGCAAAATTCCGCCGCTATGCCGCAAAAAATTTTGCTTGAATATATCAGCGCCAATCCTACAGGCCCGCTTCATATCGGGCATGTGCGCGGTGCCGTTTACGGCGATACGTTCGCGCGCATCGGAGGCTATCTTGGGCACCGCGTCGATACCGAGTACTACATCAATGACGCAGGCAATCAGATCGAGCTTTTGGGCACTTCGATCGCGCTTCGTGCGCGCGAGCTCGCAGGCGAGGACGTGAGCTATCCCGAGAAATACTATCGCGGCGAGTATATCGATGAGATCATCCCTCTTGCGCGCGCCCAATTCGGCGATGAAATTTTCCGCGACGAATCGCGGATCTTGCAGCTTGCGGAGTTTGCTAAAGACGAAGTGCTAAAGATCATCCAAAAAGATCTTGCAGATGCGGGCATTCATATTCAAAACTGGGCTAGCGAAAAGAGCCTCTACGGCGAGCTTGAGCCTACGATTAAGAAGCTTGAGCGTAGCGGCAAGATGTATGAGCAGGAGAGCAAAATTTGGATCCGCTCATCGCAGCTCGGCGACGAAAAAGATCGCGTCGTTATCCGCGAGGATGCGCGCCCGACCTATCTTGCGGGCGACATCGTCTATCACAACAACAAATTTGAGCGCGGATATGAGCGCTGCATCAACATCTGGGGAGCCGATCATCACGGCTATATCGCGCGCCTAAAGGCCGCCGTGCATTTTCTGGGCTACGACGAAAGCAGGCTTGAGATCATCCTAATGCAGATGGTAAATTTGCTCAAAGACGGGCAGACCTACAAAATGAGCAAGCGCGCGGGCAACGCGATTTTGATGAGCGACGTGCTCGCCGCGATCGGTAGAGACGCTATGCGATTTATCTTCATTAGTAAAAAGGGCGAGACGCCGCTTGAGTTCGACGTGGACGAGCTCGCGCGCGAGGACAGCAGCAACCCGATCTTTTACATCAACTACGCCCACGCGCGGGTCAATCAAATTTTTACCAAAGCGGGCAAGCGCGAGGCGGACGTCTTGGGCGCGGACTTCGGCGCGCTGGATGAAGCGGGGCTCGGCCTAGCTTTTGCGGCGCTTGGCTTGAATGAAATTTTAAACGACGCTTTTAATTCGCGCGGCTTGCAGAAGTTGCCCGATTTCCTAAAGGCGCTCGCGGCGGACTTTCACAAATACTACAACGAAAACCGCGTCGTAGGCAGCGAGAACGAGGATGCGAAACTCAAGCTGTTTGCGCTCGTGGCACTCAGTATCCGCACGGCGTTTGCTCTGATGGGCCTAAGCGCGAAAGAGAAAATGTAGCCGCGCGGGCTACATCTCTCGCCGATAGCCCTAAATCTCACGAACGAAATTTTATGATTTAAAATACAAAGCGAAATTTTACTTAAAATTTTATCGCTATGAAATTTTAAAGCTAGTTCTAAATTTACGGCTCATAAAATTTCAATTTTAGAATTTTACGGGCGGTTTCGCGATATTGTTAATACGCTGA
Organism: uncultured Campylobacter sp.; assembly: GCA_963520005.1. Taxonomy (GTDB): domain Bacteria; phylum Campylobacterota; class Campylobacteria; order Campylobacterales; family Campylobacteraceae; genus Campylobacter_B. The sequence goes on along the minus strand of CAUQPS010000007.1, from coordinate 63,084 downwards.
GTGATGTTCGTAAAATTTAAAAATTGGCTGCAAATTTGCCGCTTGCGGAATTTTGAAATTTTAAAATTTTGCGGCGTGGAAGTTTTAAGTAAAATTTTAAAACAAGGCTTGAGGTACTAAAATTTTTGTGCAGATTAAATTTCATGCGACGAAATTAATTCGTAAAATTCTCCTTGGCGGGATTTGCCTGCAAGACCGCCCTTAGGCCTCGCGGCGCATTGCCATAAAAGGATATATATGAGAAAGATCATCGACATAACGGCGCTTTTGATCGCCGTTTGCATCTTGGTTATGGTACTTTTTTTGCCGTCGCCCGTTTTATCGTTTAAATGCTACCGCGGCGATGGCGTAAGCTGCGCGCAGCTGGTGCGCGACAAGCTCTCCCGCGGAGATTACGATGGCGCCAAGCTCGCTCTTGCTAAGGCTTGCGAGGCGGGCGAGAAAGATGGCTGCTTTGATTTGGGTGCTCTATACGATGGCGAGGGCAATGCGACGCAAGCGGGCGTATTTTATGCCGCAGCGTGCGATAAAAACGTCGCCGTAGCCTGCCACAAGCTAGGCAACCTGTATCAAAGGGGGCGCCTGAGTAGGGGCTTCGTTGCGGCAGCTCGGCACTATGTCAAGGCTTGCGATTTGGGCTATGCCAAAAGTTGTCACAATGCGGCCGTGGTCTATTTCACGGGCGGTTTTGGGCTCGCGGCGGATCAGGCAAAGGCGGTGAGCTTTTTCGAGCGAGGTTGCGACGGAGGGCTAGTGGATAGCTGCTATAATGCCGGCGTTGCGTATGATAAGGGTCTCGGCGCACCGCAGGATCGCGACCAGGCGGAGAAGCTTTACATCAAATCCTGCGAGCTGGGCTACGGCGATGCCTGCAATAATTTAGGCTATTTGTATGTGAGCAAGGGGGATCTGCGCGGATTTTCCAAGGGGCTTGGATGCGTCAAAAAGGGCTGCGACGCGGGCAATAAAAAATCCTGCCAGATCTACGAATTTATGAAAGAGCAAATTTTAAAGAAGTAGGCGCTCGGTAGCCCGGCGCACGTTTGCCGATTTGCATTGCCTGCCGTGCGTCGTCCGTCCGTCGTATGGCGTCTGTCGTGCGCTGTCCGCCCTGCATCGCATATTTGTATTGTTCGTCGCGCGGTATTGGTTTTTGCGATGGGCTTGCCTGTGATATTGCCGCGACGGATTTGTGAGCTTTTACGGCGCGTGGAATTTCGCCGCGATTTTGCGACATGCGAAATTTGGCAAGGCGCAGATAGCCCATGTATGTGATTAGCTAAATTTAGCGGCGGAGCTTTACTTGAAATTCTATCGCTATGAAATTTTAAGGCTTAGCTCTAAATTTAGGGCTCGTAGAATCTCAACTTTAAAATTTTATGGGCGGCGCTGCAAGCAAGACAAAATTTAGATTTTAAAATTTTACGGCGCGAAATTTAGCGTGGAAGTAAAGCGCGAAGCTGTTTGAGGAGGCAAATTGGAATATGAGATCACGGGCGAGGTTCGAAATCTCCGCGTCCACGCTGCAAGAGGAAATAGCAAAATTTGGGTATTTTTCGAAATAGACGGCGTGAAACTGCGCGGCGAGTTTAACGATATCCCCGTGGAGGAGGGCGAGCTTGCGCGCGCGTATTTCATCCGCGGAGGATACGCGGGCAGCTACGTGATTACGAGGGTCCAGGTAGCGCGCAAACCAAGCCCTTTGCGCCGCAAGCTGGGGATCGCGACCGCCGTGTGCACGCTTGGCTTTGGTGCGGCATTGTGGATCGTGGGCTTTGGGATTTTAAATGTCGGCGGAAGGGGCTCGCTAATTAATTTTGTCTGTATTGCCGCGGCAGGATTTGGGGTGCTAAAAGAGGGCGCAGGCAATCTTAAAATGTGGCTAAATCAGCGCACGTCCGAATAGATCGCCGCCGCGACGCAAATTTCATAGATTTACAAATCCGCCGAATAAAATTTACTCACGCTCGCCGTATCTTTGCGGCGTAAATTTTGCTAAAATTCGCTCCGAGCGCGAAATCCGCCGCACAAATTTAGAAAAAGGTAAAATTTTGAATATAAACGAAGCGATAGTTGCCACCGCGAAAAAGCAAAAAGAGTGCAGACGCGCGTTTGCAAAGTATCTGTTTTTGGGGATTTTATTTATAATTATACTGCCCGTGGGCGGCGGATTTGCCGTAGGCCATCTTTTTGAAAATCGCCTTGCACCGCTATTTTTCATCATTATCTATATTCCGTTTTTTCTCGCTGCACTAATGGCTAACGCAAGCCGAGTGACCAGCGAGCTGGGGGATTATAAAGCGTTTTATAAAGACGTTTTCGTCCGCGCCGCTATTCGGGGCACAGATTCAAATTTTAGCTACGATCCGAATGCCGGCATCAGCCGTAAGGAATTTCGCAAAATCGGCATCTATTCGCCGGATGAATTTCGCGCAGAAGATCAAATCAGCGGCATTTATAAAGGCGTCAAATTTAGCCTCAGCGAAGCGATCAATATCCCAAACGGCGCGACGCTGGAGCTAAGCGACTCGGCGGCGCTAAATTTGCTATCCGCGATAGTCTTTGCGTGGGAGGCGATGAAGGATATGCAGGCGTTCAGCGGCTCGGTCTTGGTCTGCGAGTTTTACAAGAAATTTAGCGGGCAAACTATAGTCGCGAGCCGCACGCTAAACACCAGATTTTTAGGCGAAAAAGAGCAGATGGACGACCTGTTTTTTAGCAAAGAATTTAGGGTCTTTGCGGATGATAAGATCGAGGCACGGTATCTTTTGACGCCCGCATTTATGGAGCGTCTGCGAGAGCTAAAGGAAAAATTCGCGGGGAAAATGGGGCTGAGCGCGGCGTTTATGGACGATAAGCTTTATCTATTTTTAAACGGAGCGAAAAATAAGTTTGAAACAACGCTCTTTTCGCCGCCGCCGAGCTTAGAGGACGCCGCGGAGATCAAAAATGAAATTTTAGAGCTTTTGCGGGTCATAGACGAGCTAAGCTTGAACCCGGATTTAAGTAGAGCGGCGATTTTGGCTGATTGAACATGCGCCGCTATTTATCGGTTAAAATTTACTTGCGCTGCGGTAACGCCTCGATCTCCTCTTGCAGCACGCGTAGCATTTCGTCGTTATCGTAAATTTTTAGATCGTAGCAGGTCTTTTCGTTTTAACATTTTTAAATTTAAATTTTATCACGACGGAATTTTACCGCGATATAAATTTAAAAATTCCGCCGCGATAAAATTCCGCCTCCTTAGAATTTTACATACCGCGAAATTTACCGCGAATTCCGCAGCTTTAAATTTGCAACGCTAAGCCCCGATGGCTTTAAATTTTGCGGCGTCAATCCTCGGTAAATTCTGTAGAATTTTACCGCAAGCAGAGTTTAGCCTGCCAGCGCCTTTAGCTGCTCGGCGTTTAGCCCACCCACCGAAATATAGCTCGCATCGATGAAGCGGTAGTTTTGCTTCGGCAGCCGCGCGATAAACTCGCCATATTCCAGCTCGGCGATTGCATGGTAGTTACCTGCGTCGTTTTCGTCGCCCTCTATGCCTATGAGCGCGATCTGCCAGCGCGCTACGTCGTTATTTTTCAGCATCTCCGTGTTTTGCCATTCCACAAACGGTTTGTAAGGCAGGATGGTAGGCAGGTCTTGCGTGAGCGCGTATGAGCCCATTATCGTGCCGTCATCCCCATTTCGATAAAACCTCTGGCACGCGCTATAGGCGCCAAGGTACTGCACCTCGGTTAGGCGCTTGCTAAACTCGGCAGAGGGGTTGTATGAGGCTAAAATTTCATCCATCATCGCGCGGTTTATCGCAAAAGGCCTCTCTACTCCGTAGCAAAAATTTACCTCCGTATCGCCGCTTAAATGCTGATCTATCGAATGCAGTCCCGCTGATATATCGCGCTCGTAGTCGAATTGTTCTATCCTGTCGTGGGTGTAAATTTCGCCGTTTTCATCTGCGATCTCGCTTTGCAGCTGCTTGGATAGCGCCTATAGATATGAGATCGCCAAAACCCAATCAAATACCGTCGCGGGCGTATTTACGCGCACGGCGTAGCTTTGCCGTTCCTCGTCATATCTTAGCTCCATTCCGCGCCCGCTCTTGCCCCGCACGCCCAAAATCAAGCACTCTTGCTCGCTCAAAGGCGATTTTAAAAATGCCCTCTCGTTAAAGCCCTCGGCGCTCTCGTCTATGTCAAATACCGATAGATCGGGCAGGAGCTCCAATGCCTTGCCTACGCTCATGGCGTCCGAATAGCCCATAAATAGCGGGCGCTTTTTATTTTTGACGCGAAATTCTACGCTCACCCTTTTCTCCTTTGTTAAATTGGCAAAATTATAGCGAAATTTTACCCGCCGCCGCGAGCTAAATTTGCAGCGCAAGGAGTTGCGAAAAGTAAGCTTAAAGCTTTTTGGGAGTAAAATTTAAACAGACCCACGTAGGCGGTAAATTTAAATCAAAGGAGCGAAAATGACGAAAGATCAGTGCTGCGTCCTAAAGCATTTGACGGCGGGCGAGACGGGCGGTTTTGACAAGATAGGCGAGATTAATGACGGCGAGTTTTTGGATGCGCTTATCGGAAAAGGGCTTGTTTGGATGCTTGACTGGGTCGGCGAGGACGAGACGGGCGATGTGGGCAAATTTATCAGCTCTAGGCTTGATGCGCTGCAAAGCGGCGTGGCTCTAGAGTGCGATAAAATTTATGCAAGGCTCGAAAAAGAAGCGAAAAAAGAGGATTTCGAGCGCGGCGATGCGAGCCTATTTTTGATGAACGAGTTTCAAAAAGCACTAAAGAAGAGCGATTTTAGGCTCTTTACTTTGGAGCTTCATAGCGACGCTTATTATCTGCTCGTCGCGCACAAGGACGCCGAGAAAGATTTTAAAAAGTTAGGCAAGCGCGAGGAGCTATTTTGGGATATCGCGCCGTGGGGCAAGCGCCGCAAAAGGCAGATCCTTTACGTCATAAACTGTGAGTGCGGCGAGATGTCCGCGTGGCAGCTGGATGCGGACGAGCCCTCTCCTAGAGACGAGGTTTGCGAGGTCTGCGGGCGGGTGCTTTTTGACGCAGACGGCAACGCGAAGCAGCCTTTAGAGAAGGAATTTATCTGATCTTGCTTATCGCGGTTTTGCGTGCGAAGTTCTGACCGGATGAAAAGTCAAATTTTATTGCGCAGATTGACAGGGTTTGGAGCACAGGTTTGGTTTGCAGCTCGGCGGCGAAGCGTAGTTTAAATTTAAGGCTCGCCGGGGCGGCGAAATGCGTTTTGATGCGGCTTGCTCTGGTAGTAAAATATGCTTCCGCGGCTAGTTTTGCTTTGCTCTTTGCGCGAGCGGCGAAATTTTGCGGCTTGCGTTTGCCTTAATAAGACTGCGGCACAAGACGCACTATTTTAGCGTTTGTATTCCGTGCTTACGTTTTTATCTAACAAGTTCGCAGTCGCGGGCGCATCTACCTATGCTGCGCTAAATTTTGATTTTAATGGTTGTGGACGTAGGCTCGCGCCGCTAAAAATCAAAATTTTGCCCTGCTGCGAGCGCTAAATTTACAATCTCTAAATTTAAAATTTTAAGAGCGAAATTTTGAACTAAAATTTTACAAATCTCTAAATTTTAAAATTTTAAATGCAATGCGAGCTTGCCGACTCGTTTACTATAAGGCTCATAAACTCCGTCGCCGCAGGAGTAACAAGCTCGTTTAATTTAAAGATAAGGCAAAATTTTGCTAGAGAACGCCCGCACAGAATCCCAATGCTAGCGTGCCAGCAAACGCGCTATGTTTGAAATCCGAAACCGACGAGGCGCGGCGAGGCTAGCCGCGAGTTTTGGCGATGCACGCCTCGATCGCCGCCATCACCGCTGCGCGAAACCCAGCCGCCTCCAATGCCGCGAGTCCCTCTATCGTCGTGCCCGCAGGCGAGCAGACCGCGTCTTTAAGCTCCGATGGGCGCTTGCCTCTTTGTAGCAGGCGCGCCGTGCCCTCTACCGCCGCAGCTACCGCGTCGTAGCACAGTGCCCGCGACAGTCCGCCCCGCACGCCCGCGTCCGCCGCAGCCTCGATAAAGGCGCACACATACGCGGGCAGACTCCCTGCAATCCCCGTAAATGCGGCAAAGCCAACCTCGTCTATCTCATAAAATTTGCCGATTTTGGCGGCTAGAGCTCGTACGATCTCCCGACTGGCCTCATCAAAATACTCGCCATAGCACAGCGCCGTAGCCGATGCGCCGATGCTTGCGGCGACGTTTGGCATCGCGCGGGCTACAAAAACGTCCGCACCTACGATATTTTGGGCGCACTCCAGCTTGAAATTCGGCGCCAAAAGAAGCAGGATTTTGCCCGCGAGCTCGGGCGCGATCAGGCGCAAAATCCCCTCGTAGCTGGCGGGCTTGGTCGCGAGCACGATAATATCCGCTTCGTGCGCCAGCTGCGTCTCGCCTTGTAAAATTTGCACGCCGTAACGCTTGCGTAAGGTTTCGTTTTTGCTTCTAGCATAAACTAGGACTTGAAGCTTCGTATCGGAGGCGGGCTGCGCGCAGGCGAAATCGCGCTCGCGGCTCGCAAAATTCTGCTCTAAATTTGCGGAATTCTGCCCGCAAGCCGCAAAGCTTTGAGTATCTGGCATAAAATTCCGCCCGTCGTGCGCGCAATTTTCTCCGCCAGACGTGCAATTTTCCTTATCCTGTGTAAAATTTTCTCCGCCCGCCGCGCAATCTCGCCCGCCAGCTCTGCAAAGTGCGGCGATCATCGCCTCGCCCATATTTCCGCCGCCGATAAATCCCACTTTCATTTTCGCTCCTTTTAAAGCTAAATTATGCCTCAATGATAGCTCAAAATTTCTTTATCCGCCCTTGCGGCGCGCGGTTTATCTGCATAAAAGCAAATTTTAGCTAGAATCTCACCTAAATTTTTTAAAAAAGGATGCGTTATGGCAATAAATGTTTTTTACGACAAAGATTGCGATTTGGGTTTGATTAAGGCTAAAAAGGTCGCTATGATCGGCTTTGGCTCGCAGGGGCACGCTCACGCCGAAAATTTGCGAGATAGCGGCGTAGAGGTCATCGTGGGTCTTAAAAAGGGCGGCGCGAGCTGGAGTAAGGCTGAGGCAAAGGGCTTTAAAGTAATGAGCGTCAGCGAGGCCACGAAGGCTGCGGATCTTGTGATGATCCTAACGCCTGATGAGTTTCAAAGCGACATTTTCAAAGCGGAGATCGAGCCAAATTTAAGCGAGGGCGACGCGATCGCGTTTGCGCACGGCTTTAATATCCACTTCGGACAGATCGTCCCACCAAAGGGCATCGACTGCATTATGATCGCTCCGAAAGCCCCGGGCCACACCGTTCGCAACGAGTTTGTAAGCGGCGGCGGAGTGCCGATGCTGATCGCCGTTTCGCAAAACGAAAGCGGCAGAGCCAAGGAGCTTGCTCTAAGTTACGCAAGCGCGATCGGCGGCGGCCGCACCGGCATCATCGAAACGAGCTTCAAAGCAGAGACCGAGACCGATCTTTTCGGCGAGCAGGCTGTGCTTTGCGGCGGACTTTGCGCGCTCATCAACGCGGGCTTTGAGACCCTCGTCGAGGCTGGATATGAGCCTGAGATGGCGTATTTTGAGTGCCAGCACGAGATGAAGCTGATCGTGGATCTCATCTATCAAGGCGGTATGGCCGATATGCGCTACTCAATCTCAAACACCGCAGAATACGGCGATTACGTAAGCGGAAACCGCGTCGTAAACGAAAGCAGCAAAGCGGCGATGAAAGAGGTGCTAAAGGAGATTCAAAACGGCAAATTTGCAAAAGACTTCATCCTCGAGCGCAAAGCTGGCTACGTGCGAATGAACGCCGAGCGCAATATCACGGCAAATAGCTTGCTTAGCAAAACCGGCGAGAAGCTTCGCGCGATGATGCCGTGGATCGCCAAAGGCAAGCTCATAAACAAAGATAAAAACTGATTTCGGCTGAGCTTTGGCTAATATAAATCCACGCGGGCGTCGCAAAAAGCGCCCGATCAATTATATAGCGATCGCCTTTGTCGTAATCTTATGCTTTTTAAGCGGTGCGATTACCTACGCGGTTTTGGATCTCGTATTTTCTGGCAATAAAGCCGCGTTGCAGCAAAGCTCGCGCAAACAAGCTCCCGAGAGCACTTCCGATCCTCGCGGTAAAAAACCGCGTTTAAGCGCTGCACAGAAGGAAGCACTGATTCAAAAGGAGCTTGATAAGATCGCCGAGCAAAACGTAACCGCGCCGAAGCTTCCTGTAGAGCCCGCACGGCAGAATTCCGCAGGACAAAATTCTGCAAACGACAATTATCAAAATTCCGCAAATTCTATGGCTTCCGCAAATTCCGTTGCTGCAAATTTAGCAGGCGGCGGATCGGACGTAAATTTTACCGCGGCAAATTCCGCTTCAGAAAATTCCATAAATTCTACCGCGCAAAGTCCTGCTTCTAGCGGCGCAGACGATCTTTCTAAATCGCCGCGCAAGGCCCTGCCTGCAGGCTCTCGCGCAAAGCTAGCGATCATGATCGACGACGTAGGCACCGGCGAGCAGGCGCAAAAGATCGCTGCGCTGCCCGTGCGAGTGACGCCGTCTATCTTCCCGCCCGAGTACCAGCGCAAGGACACGCGCTCGCTCGCTCGCGGCTTTGAGCATTACGCGATCCACCTGCCGATGGAAGCAAGCTCCGCTAAAAATAACTCCGCGACGCTGCGAGCTTCGGATAATTATGAAAAGCTGCGAGGCGTCATAGCCAAGCTACGCGCGGACTTTCCGAACGCTAAATTTATAAACAACCACACCGGTTCTAAATTTACCTCCGACGAGCGCGCGATGCAAAACCTACTGCGCGCGATGAACGAGCATGGATTTTTATTTATCGACTCGCGCACGAGCCCCGCTACCAAGGCTAAGGCAGCGATGAAGGGGCTTGGCATGCGATACGTGCATCGCGATGTGTTTTTAGATAATCAAAACAGCGTCGCTGCGGTGCGCAAAAAGCTGCGTGAAGCCGTCGCGCTTGCTAAAAAGCAGGGTTACGCCATCGCTATCGGCCATCCCAAAAGCTCCACTCTGCGCGCACTCGCAAACAGCGCCGACATCCTAGGCGAGGTCGATTTAGTGTATTTGGACGAAATTTATGAATACTACGAGTGAGCTTAGTTTTAAAATTCCAAGCCTAGCAAGGCTCGGTGTGAGCGAGCCTGCGCAGCTATATTTTAGGGGCGAGCCGGCGATGTTACAAAAGCGCCGCATCTCGATCGTGGGCTCGCGTAAGATGAGCGTTTATAGCAAAAATTTGATCCTGCGTCTCGCGCGCGCTTTGAGCGATGCGGACTTTTGCGTCGTAAGCGGCGCGGCGATCGGCTGCGACATAGCCGCGCACGAAGGGGCGTTTCCAAACACGATCGCGGTTTTTGGAAACGGCCTTGATCAAATTTATCCCGCGCAAAACGCCGCTATGATCGGCAAAATTTACGAACGCAGTCTCGCGCTTAGCGAGTATGAGGACGGCGTGAGCGCGCGCGGATTTCAGTTTTTGCAGCGCAACCGCATCGTCGTGGCGCTGTCCGAGGCGCTCGTAGTCGCTCAAGCCGAGCCCCGCAGCGGCTCGCTGCAAAGCGCGCGCCTGGCTCGCGAGATGGGCGTACCCGTCTACGTGCTGCCGCACCGCATGGACGAGAGCGCGGGCACGAACGATCTACTCGCAAAATCTCAGGCGCGGCTGATCGCGGATTTTGGCGAGTTTGTCGAGTCTTTGGCTCCGCAGACGCCGCAAAACACTGAGCGCGCGCAGGATGAGGTGATGGAATTTTTAGCGCTGAATTCCGATCTGCAAGCGGCGATCGAGCGCTTCGGCGATAAAATTTACGAATACGAGCTTGAAGGCAGGATCGAAATTTTAGGCGCAAAGATCGTGGCAAAGTAGCCGGCGGCAGGCGCTTGCTCGCCGTGGTTTGATCGGCGCGCTCGCCGGTACGGCTTGTTTGCACGGCGCGTAGTCTGCGCGGCCTGAGTTTAAATTTAGAAAAAGGCGGCTCGGTAGAATTTTACTTTCCGCAAGTAGCACTTGAGCTTAAAACAAACCCGCGCGGCTTGTTTTTGTGCAGCGCCGCTTGCCTCCGCTTGCGGTAATGATCGGTTTGTGAATGCTTCTCGTGATCTATAAATACTTTGTGGCGCAGAATTTAAGCGTTAAAATGCAAGAAATTTTCTGAAATAGCGTTTAAATGTTTGTTTGCCTATCGTGCTAAATTTTTGCGGGTAAATTTGGCTGCGGATTTCAGCATAAGCGTGGTAAGCTGAATTTGCCGCAAGGAAAAATTTTGATCGCAGCAGCAGCAAAATTTTACGAGCTATAAAGCGTAGGGCTTGTATCTGCTCCGCCGCGTGAGTGCGGGTTTGCTTTAAAATTTTGATTTTGCGTGGGGTGGGTTAGTTGCACGTCCGGCACCTGCGCGGGCAGGGTTTATGTCTGTCGTGCGTTTGAGTGTCGCTTACGTGCAGCTCGCGCGGACTCAGTGCGGATGTACCGAGCTGGGCGCGACGATCGAAATTTTGGAATTTGAAGCTCGCGGCACGCTAAATTTAATAGCTCGCAAGCGCCGCGAGCGAGTGAAATTTATTATGCCTATTTTGTATGAAATTTCATAAAATTCCACGGTAGAATTCTGCGATAAAATTTAGCTATGAAATTCCGATCGCGGAATTTTGGTGGCATAATTTTAATAGCGAAATTCCGTAAAATTCCATAAAATTTAATGTAAGTAAAGGATGAAATTTGATAGTTGCGATCGATCTTGGGCTTAAGCGTATCGGCGTGGCGGCGGCACCGGATGATAAGACGCCGCTTCCGTGCGATCCGATCCTGCGCAAAAACCGTATCCAAGCCGCGCGCGAGCTAAGCGAACTGCTGCGCGAAAAGGGCGCCAGCGTGCTAGTGCTGGGCGTGCCGCGCGGTGGGGCGAGCGAGGAGGAGATGAGCAGGCGCATACGGCACTTCGCCTCGCTGCTGGATTTTGACGGCGAGATAAAATTTCAAGACGAGAGCTTTTCGAGCGCCGAAGCCGCGGAGTTTGCGAGCAAAGGCACTAAGGGGGGCGGCAAAGATCCGCGCTTTGATAGCATCGCCGCGACGATAATTTTGCGGAGGTTTTTGGCAAGCAAGGGTTAGGCGCGTGCATGGCAACGTAATTTGCGCGCGGCGGCGCAAGAGGAAATCGTCGCTCGTCCGCTTTATCGCTTTCTGAATGCTCGTGGATCTTATCTTGCCTAGTAAAACGGATAGAATTTATGCGCGCCGAAAGTCGGTAAAATTTCATCGCCCGCTAAGGTTTGGCAGAATTTTACTTTGCCTGCAAAGAGCCTGCGGAATTTATTTTGGCGGCAGCCGTAAATGACGCTTTAGGTAGTTAAACCGAGCGAGATTGACGTTGGTTTGAGCTTCAAGTAATGAGGCTTATGTATTTTGGGATCTGCGCTCGCGCGCACGGCTGCTATTTAAGTTTTTGCAAGGTCTATTTAGATGCAAAGAACGCTAAGCAAAATTGTAAAAACGCGGATGCATCATAGAATAGGGCGCAAATTTTGGATAAATTTCATTTAGGGAGCGGTTATGTTTAAGATCACGATGTTAGTAAAAAAGGCGCCGGGTATCACGCAGCAGGAGTTTGTGGCACACTGGGCGGCGCATTCACAAAAGGTTTTGGCTAATCAAAAGGTGCTAAACATCGTCCGCTACGCAAAAACCATGCCCGTCTTTCCAGAGGGGCAGAGTACCAAGCGCGAGACGGCGGCGTTTAACTACGACGCGATGGGCGAGCTATGGTATGAGAGCGTGCAGGCGTTTGCGGATGCGCGAAATAGCGAGGCGGCGCGAGCGGTGCTAACGGAGCTGATGGCGGATGAGGCGAAGTTTTGCGATATGAAAAAATCCGTGATGTGGTTCGGCGAGGAGGAGGCTGTGATAGAGTTTGAGCGCTAGGGAACGCGGCTTGCGCTTTGCAGCGAATAAAATTTTGAAGTGAAGCTCTTTAAATAGATAGAAATTCTACGTGGCATTTGGGTTCTAAAATTAGCAGAATTTTACAGGCTGGGCTTGCGCGGCTGAAATTGCGGGTGTGCCTACATGGATGAAATTTACGTACGCGATATAGATATTGCGCAGTCTTGATTATTTTTAAGACTCACCATATCTAATTGGTGCGATCTAAGAATCCTAGGTATTGAGCCAAAACGCCTAAAGGTGCATTATGCTTACGATTTTAGCATAGGCAAGCCTATTTCTAAGATAAAATTTAAAGGCTGGCGGCGTAAAATTTTTTAAAATTTCTAAGCAGCAATGCGAAATTTTCAAAAGTTTTCTATGGCACGGCAAGATGCTTACCACGGGCTTGGTATATGGTAAAATATTTTACACACTAGATTATCGCCCTGATAAATTACCATTGCAGAGGCTATAGGTGCTTAAGACCTCAATGATTAAATACGTTTTAGTCCTATTATAAATACTATAGCCGTGGACAGTCATATAGACGTGCGAGTAAAAAAATGGGGCAGCCAGCCATAAAAATAATCTTGCAAGTAAAATTTTAATTTGCCTTTTTAAAATTCCGCTCAAAGTTCCGTTTAGAATTTTATTCAAAAATTTTGCTTGGAATTTTGATAGGAATTTTGCAAGAATTCGCCGGAGATTTCACAGCTATTATCAAAAATTAAAATTTTATCCCTCGCTTTTTGCTATAATTATTTTTAAAATTTAAAAGGAGCAAAAATGAAAATTTTAGCGTCGATTGTCGCACTAATCGTAGCAGCCTACTTGCTCGCGCAGATATTTTTCCCGCAGGCGATCTCGTTTGTCGGATGCAGCATCGGTAGGGCTAATTCGTGCGAAGACTATGGAGCGTATTTGCTTGAGAAGCGCGATTATGAGGCAGCAAAAAGGCCGTTTGAAAAAGCTTGTGAAGCGGGGCTAGAAAATAGCTGTGCTATCGCGGGGGATTTATATTACGACGAGCAAAATTTATATAAAACTACGAAAGATAAGGGCAAGTCCGCGCGGTTGTATTCCAAAGCGTGCGAGTTGGGAGCCGCCAAAGCTTGCTACAACGCCGCGATAATCTCTTATAAAAATGCGGATAAGAAAAATACGTTCGCATTTTTTGCCAAATCATGCGATTTGGGACTAGGCGAGGGCTGCTTAAACGCTGCGGTCGCTAGCTACGAAGAGAAAGACTATCAGGGCGCTCTTAAGTTTTTCCTCAAATCTTGCGATGCCGCTTTGGCAGAGGGATGCCAGAGGGTTGGGCTAGCGTATTCAAAGAATGAATTTGGCGAGCCGGATCTGGATAAGGCGATAATCTACTACGACAAAGCCTGCAAGCTGGGAGCTGAGTTTAGCTGCAACGTAGTAGCCGCGATGAATAAAATAAATGCAAGCGAGGCTAATGCGACCAAATAGATGGCAGGGCTAGCTCGACGGTAAGAAGGCGGGATCGAAATTAACTTAGAAATTTGACGGAGCTTTATGGAATTTCATGGAATTCCGCGGAATTTCGTCTTTAAAATTTTATTGCTGAAATTTCGCATATTGCGATAATGGCGATAGATAGTGATTTTAAAATTTCAGTATTTTGGAAGTTTAGAATTTAATCTATGCTATGGATTTTATTGACATAATTTTAATTTGTCATAGACTTATCCATCGCGATATAGGGGTTTCATCATAATCTTAGTGCATCCCTGAAAGAGAAAAAATTGCGCAAACTAGCGAGTAGCTATGTAATCACAGCTGATATGGCAAAAATATCCGAAGAAGATCGCACGAGGTAATCAATCTGCGAAGTAAGTAAAATCAATTATCAAGTGGATGGAATCTATCAATAAAGAAGTAAAATTATTCATTGCAAAGTAAGCAAAATCGATCTGTAAATGGGTAGATCAAGCTTGAAACTAACTCGAAGTAGCCTGCAAATAAACCAAATTGTAAGCAAGATAAATTTTAAGCAGGCATATTGTAAGAAAGTAAAATTTTAGATAGGGTAAGCGGGATGAATCGATTTCAAATCACCGTAAACGTTGGATGACGATTCTAATTTAAAGCCCCATTTTTCCGGGATTTAAGATGCCTTTTGGATCAAAAGCCCTTTTGATTGCGCGAAATAGCTCCATCTCTGCTGCGCTAAAAGCTAGTGGCATAAATTCTGCTTTGCTTAGCCCGATGCCGTGCTCGCCGCTGAGCGTACCGCCAAGACCAACTGCAGCTTTGAAAATTTCGGTGATTGCGTCATGTCCGCGTCGCACTTGAGCTTCATCTTTTTTGTCGGCGACCATGACGTTGGTGTGGACGTTGCCATCGCCCGTGTGCCCGAAGCAGGGCACGCGCACGCCGTATTTATCGCCGATGCGCGCGATACGGCGCAGTAGCTCGGGCAGCTGCGAGCGCGGGACGGTGATGTCCTCATTTAGCTTAAGCGTGCCGTAGATATTGATCGCCTGCGAGCAGTTGCGTCTCGCAAACCAAATGCCCGCACGCTCCTCTTCGCTTTCTGCGATGCGAAAGTCGCTCGCGCCGTTTTGAACGAAAATTTCTTTTATGAGTGCGAGCTCCTCCAAAAGCACTGCTTCTAAATTGCCGTCTGTTTCGCAGATCAAAATCGCGCCCGCGCCCTTCGGCAAGCCTTTATGAAATTTCTCCTCGACCGCGGCTATGCACAGCGCGTCTAAAAATTCCATCGCCACGGGCGTGATACCGGCAGCCATCGTCTTATACACGGCATTCATTGCTGCATCTACGCTAGGAAAAACGCCCATCGCAGTCTTTTTAAGCTTTGGCATCGGGATGAGCTTGAGTGTGATTTCGGTGATGACGGCAAGCGCGCCTTCGCTTGCGATTAAAATTCCTGCCACGTTGAAGCCTGCGACATCTTTGATAGTGCGTTTGCCCGCTCGGATCACCTCTCCATTAGGCAGTACCGCACGCAGTGCCATTACGTAGTCTTTGGTGATGCCGTATTTTGCGGCGCGCATGCCGCCGGAGTTTTCGGCGACATTGCCTCCTAGCGTGGAATAATCCTGGCTTGCGGGATCGGGCGGATAAAAAAGCCCGCGCACTGTAGCTGCTTTTTGCAGATCGATATTTATGCAGCCGGGTTGGACTACGGCGAGTAGATTTTGCATGTCGATTTCTAGAATTTTATTCATATGTTTTTCAAATGCCAAAATCACTCCGCCGTTTGCAGCTAAAGATCCGCCCGTAAAACCGCTACCTGCGCCTCTTGGAACTATGGGGATTAAATTTTCGTTGCAGAATTTTAAAATTTGACTGACATCGTCCTCACTTCGCGGGAAAAGCACGCCGTCCGGCAGACAGCGTCTTTTCGTCGCGTCGTAGCAGTATGCTGTGCGATGAGCCTCGTCAAAATAAGCGTTATCCGCGCCTAATAGATTTGTAAAAAACGCTCGCGCGGCGCTATTCATCGCCGTCTAAGCCCAGCAAATAGCGGTAGTGCTTGTCGTAATCGCTGATCGGGCCATTAGTAAAGTCCCAAATGACGGTCTTTATCTCGCCCACGCGTGAGTAAAACGGCAGCTGATAATAAGCCACGCTGCCGCTAGCGAACGTGCGCAAAGGCTTGAAGCTGCCGCAGTCGGCAAATACGCCTTGTTTATCCATCGCGATAAAAATCAGTCCGGCGCTGTTTTGCGCGCAAATTTTACGAAAATCGTCACGGCTGGGATTTGGCTTGTGGTTGTAGCTAAGATAGGCGCCGCCAAGATCTGGGTGGATAAAATTTATATTAGGGAAAGCCTTGATAACCTGCTCGTAAATTTCAGCGTTAGGCGCGACGATTATGGCGCGGTCATAGAGGAAATTTAAGATCACTTTATCGCCGCTTGAGGGTAAAATTTTAGGCAGTGGCAGCGCCTCTTGAGCTAACATATCAAAGACCTCAAATCGCACCTTTGCCTTGCCTGCGCTTTTTTGCGTCACGACTGCGCGCGCGATGATGGAGCTTGCGCCGCTACCGAAATTATGCATCACAACTCCGCTGCTACCTACAGCAATCGTAGGGCTATCTGTGATCTCGCCCGAACCATCCGTTACGCTAAGTAGGGCGGTTTCGTATCGCGGCATGTTAAATTCCGCCCCTATCGCCGCACTTAAAAATAGGCCTAAAATAAGTAAAGCTTTTTTCAAAATTCTGCTCCTGAATAAAATTTCGGCTAATTATACATAAAACTTTGAAATTAACGATAAAATTCCGCGGTATTTACGAAATATAAGCGTTTTTTCGTTACAATCCCGCCTTAAAATAATATTTCAAAGCGGTTTTATATGACTAGAATTTTTATATTGCTTTTTCTGTGGATAGGCGTAGTTTTTGCGAACAACCCCAGCGTAGAGAAGTTTGCCTGGCCCGATGGCGTAAGTCTGCTGCAATTTATGGAAACTGCGGGCATTCCCGCGTCTGTATATTATGACCTGGATAAAGAGGATCAAGAGCTTGCCGCTGAGGTACGAGCTGGCGTGGAGTGTCAAATTTTGCGTGATCCAGCAGGTCGCGTCTCTCAGCTGTTAATCCCTGTCAGCGAGGAGCTTCAGATCCACATCTACCGCGATAAATTCGGCACTTTTAGATTCGTTTATACTCCGATAGTTTATGAGGAAAACAGCTACTCTTTAGGAATTCAGATCGAAAGCTCGCCCTATCAAGATATCATCAAGGCTACGGGCAATGCAGCTTTAGCGAATGAGTTTATGCTTGTTTTTAAAAATGAGGTAAATTTTAAAAAGCTGCAAAAGGGCGATCGGCTTGTGATTCTATACGAGCAAAAGACGCGCCTTGGCAAACCTTTTGGCGGAGTAAATATCACCGCAGGAATGATCGAGGAAAATAAAAAGCCCAAATCGCTATATTTTTTCGACGATAAATACTACGACCGAAGCGGTAAAAAGGTCGAATCTTTTCTGCTGATTACACCGCTTGTTTATACTAGAATTTCATCGTATTTTACTCCTAAAAGATTTCATCCGATTTTAAAGCGATATCGCGCGCATCTGGGTGTGGATTATGCAGCTCCCAAAGGCACTAGGGTAAATGCCGCAGGAGCGGGCAAGATTAGCTTTGTAGGGCGTAAAAACGGCTACGGCAATACCGTAGAGATCAACCACGGCGGCGGCATTAGCACGCTTTATGCACATCTTAGTGGCTTTGCTAGCGGCACAAAAGCAGGCGTTAGCGTCAAGCAAGGTCAATTAATCGCTTATGTGGGCTCGACCGGGCTTAGTTCGGGACCGCATCTGCACTTCGGACTTTATAAAAATAAGCAGGCGATAGATCCGCTTAAGGTAGTCAAGATTGAAAAAACTAACGTTATAAGCGCTGAGGAGCTTAAATTTAAAGCTCTCGTCAAAGATATGGATGCTAGAATGGCTGCGGCTAAAGACGGCTCGAAAAACCCGGCTAAATTTGAAAACTACGAGTCGCTTATCACGATAAATTAAGGCCAAAAATGGAAAATAAAGAGCAGCTGGACGACGTCGAGGAAGCCAAAGCGCTCCTTGATGCGCATCTAGACGATACGCTTGAGCATGAGCTGAGTGCCGCCGATCTTACGGAGCATTTAAAAACTCTAAAAAAGCATGACGAAGAAAAATACGTAGAATTCTTAAAAAAGCTAGATCCTGAGGATCTTGCCGATGCTGCGCTTGAGATGCCCGAGCATATGCTCGAAGATGTCATCGAAACTCTGCCTCACGAAAAGATCGTCAAAGCGATTGAGGAGCTCGAAAGCGACGATCAGGCGGAGCTTTTGCAAAACATCGGCGAAATCGACGAGGACAAGGCCGAGCAGATTTTCTATGGGCTTGATGAGGACGATCGCCACGATATTCTTACTATCTCCAAATATAGCGAAGATGAGGCGGGCGCGTATATGCAGACCGAGGTCTTTAGCGCGAGGCAGGATCAGACCCTGGGGCAGGCGGTCGAGATGCTGCGCGTTATGCGCGAAAAGGACGAGATCGAGAATGTCTTTCAGCTCTTCGTGCTCGATAAAAAGGGACACCTGCTTACGAGCTTTTCGACGTCCGATCTGATTTTATACGATTTTTCGCTCACGCTGGAAGAAATTTCACAAAAATTCGGCGCCGAAAATAAAATCCACTTCGCCACCGATACCGATAAGATCGACGACGTGATCAAGGACTTTGAGGAATTCGACCTTAACGTCATTCCTGTAGTCGATGCTAACGGCGTGCTTATCGGGCGGATTACCGCCGATGATATCCACGATCTCATCCAAGAGCGCGCTACTGAGCAAATTTACAACCTCGCGGGCGTCGATGACGAAGCGGAGGACGATGAGACTACGATCTTTAAGGCGGGACGCGCGCGCGCCTTGTGGCTAGCGGTAAATTTATGCACGGCGATCGTAAGCTCCACTATCATCGGGCTTTTTGACGCCACTATCGAAAAGCTGGTCGCACTCGCCGTGCTTATGCCAATAGTCGCCTCCATGGGCGGTAACACCGGCACGCAGGCGCTTACGGTAACCGTGCGCCGCCTAGCCCTGGGCGAGATAGCATTTAAAGACAAAAAGCAGGTTCTCTTTCGCGAGATCACGATCGCTTTCATAAACGGCCTCATTTTTGCCACGCTGATGGGGTTTGTGGCGTATTTTTGGTTCGGCATTAAGCTTTTGGGGCTAGTGATTGCGCTGTCGATGGTGCTAAATTTAACGCTTGCGGGGCTTTTTGGCGCCGTCATTCCGATCACGCTTAAAAAATTAAATATCGACCCCGCCGTCGGCAGCTCCGTGCTGCTTACCACGGTAACGGATATCGTGGGATTTTTTAGCTTTTTAGGACTTGCGACATGGATACTACTATAAAAAATTTCAAAATTTCCGAGCTTAAAAGCTCGAATTTCGTTAAACCCTTTCGCTTAAATTTTGAAATGGACGGCGTAGCGCGCGCGTGGGACTGCGTCAAGGTGCACGATAGCGTCTCGATTTTGCTTTATCATACGCAGCGCGACGCGCTTTTGCTCGTCAAGCAGTTTCGCCCCAGCGTGTGGTTTTATCAAGAGGAAAATTTAATAAATTCGCCCGAGAAGGGCTACACCTATGAGCTTTGCGCGGGCATTTTGGACAAGGGTATCAGCGAGGAGCAAACGGCGATCGAAGAGGTGCTCGAAGAGACGGGATATGCCGTGAAAGATCTGAAATTTATCACGAGCTACTACAGCGCCCTGGGCTTTGCGGCGAACCGTCAAATTTTATACTTCGCGTGCATCGACGAATCGATGAAGATCGGTCGCGGCGGCGGCGTGGACGGCGAGAAGATCGAGCTTTTCTACCTGCCTGCGGCCAAGGCGCGGGAGTTTATGTTCGACGAAAAGATTGTGCGCGCGCCGGGGCTGATCCTAGCATTTCAGTGGTTTTTGAGCGAGTTTAAAGCTTAGCGGTGAGACGGAACTTCGCGTACTGCTGCGCGTTTTTGCGCCTCGGCTTTAAATTTAAAGGACGGCGATGAAAGTTTTACTTAGGCTGTGTATTATCGCGGCGTGCCTTTATGCGGCGATCGCGGCGGGACTTTATATCTTTCAGGAACGGCTGATATTTTTGGGCGAGCCGCTGGATAAAAACTTCAAATTTAGCTTTGAAAATTCCGAATTTGCAGGACTTGTAAACGCGCCCGAGAGCGGCGCACATTTAGATACGCCGTCGTCCGCTACGCAAAATGGTGCAGCGACAAACGGCACCGCAGCGAGTAACTCGGCGGGCGAGATTAAAGCCGGCGCCGAAACGAGCGGTTTTGAAAATGAAAATACCCAAGCTAGCGGCGAGCGCCCCGGCGAAAATACCGCTCAGGACGCCGTTGCGGGCAATAACGCAAACTCCGCTGCGATAAAATTTCAAGAGATCAATATCCCGTTTGGGGGCGGGTTGATAAACGGGCTGAAATTTAGCGCGGCAGAGCCTAAAGGCGCGATTTTGTTCTTTCACGGCAACTTCGGCGACGTAAGCGGCTGGGGCGCATACGGCGCGGATTTTGCGGCTTTGGGATACGATTTTTATGTTTTCGATTACCCGGGCTACGGCAAATCGGACGGCAAAATTTCATCGCAGCAGCAGCTTTTTGCGAGCGCCGATGCGATGAGCCGCTACGTTTTGGCGCAGCATTCGCCAAGAAAGCTCGCGATGATCGGCTACTCGATCGGAAGCGGCATCGCGGCACAGCAGGCTGCGAAGTGGGATGCGGCGCGGCTGATTTTGCTCGCGCCATATTTTAGCTTCGAACGGCTTGCGCACGAAAAAATCCCCTTCGTGCCGAAATTTTTGATCCGCTACAAGATTCCGACCGCGGAATTTTTGCACGCGGCACGCGGCACTCAGATCACGCTCATCCACGGAGCCGCCGACGAGCTGATACCCGTGCAGCATTGCCGCGATCTTGCGGGATCTCTTAAGGCGGGCGATCTATTTTATGAAATACCAGACGCGCGGCATAATGGACTGCTGGCAATGCCCGGGATTTGGGAAATTTTAAAAGAGAGGCTACGCTAATCTAGCGGGGGCTCGGCGTAAAATTCCACGCAGAATTCGACCGCTAAATTTTAAAATTTTACGTAGAATTCCGCGCGGGTTAGGTCGTCGTAAAATTTCATAAAATTTTATAGCGGCAAAACACGGCGCAAAAAACGAGGGCGCAATTTTAAATCAAAATTTATGTGCCGTTAGTGTAAATATAGAGCCGATTTTGTAGCGTTAAATTCTTTTTAGCGCGTAGGTGCTGAAAATTTTAAACTAAAATTTGCGCAGACCGTGACGCCGTGTGTTTTAGCCGCGATAAAATTCTGTGAAATTTTATCTCCGCAGTCGTTTATAAATTTCAAGTCTAAATTTTATATTTACACTCTGACGGCGCCGTATTTTAGCCGCGCAAAATCCTGCCTAACAAAATTCTGCTGCGTAGATTTCAATTTACCGTGCTCAAATTTTATCTGCCGCTCTGAAATTTATCCCGCCGCGCCTAAATTTCTCCCGCCCGTCGCGCTTTACCCAAATTTATATTTAGTTGTTGTAAAATGCGTTTTTAAAAGGATTTTAGCGGTTTGTGATATGAGTATTTTAGAGTTTACGGAGTGCGTAGGCATCGCTTCGGCGGCGCTTAGCGGGTTTTTATTCGGCGTAAAGAAGGGCTGCGATTGGCTTGGGATCTTTATCGCGGCGTTTTTGACGGCGCTTGGCGGCGGGATCATGCGCGACACCTTGGTAAGCCGCGAGATCTACTCGTTCACGCACTACGCGCCCGTAACCATCGTGCTTGCGGTAAGCGCCGTAGCTATTTTTGCCAAACTTTACGAGAACCGCGATTTGGAGGGTAAATTTTTATTTATTCTAACCGATGCGATCGACGTCGTAAGCTTTTCGATCGTGGGAGCGATGGTCGCGCTAAGCTACAATCATAACGTTTTTGGCGTGGTGCTGATCGCGTTTTGCAACGGCGTGGGCGGCGGCATTTTGCGCGACGTACTGCTGAATGAAGTGCCGTGGTTTTTACATACGGGGCTTTACGGCACGATAAGCATGGGCGTGGGCTTAATATATTTCGTGCTTGATGGATTGGGGCTTAGCGGCGTAGTTTCGGTGCTTATTTTGCTGGTTTTAGGGGTTGCGTTTCGCATGGTGGCTTATTACAAATCTTGGCATCTGCCTAAAGTGGAGTACAAACAATGAACTATTTGATGGATAACTTCGCGCGCGTAAACGTAGCGCTAGTAAGAGGCGAGGGCTCGATAGTCTATGACGAAACGGGCAAGGACTACGTGGATTTTGGCGCGGGCATCGGCGTAAACTGCCTGGGGCACGCAAACGAGATCGTGCTTGAAGCGATCGGCACGCAAGCCGCACAGATCATCCACGGCTCAAATATCTATAGAATTTTGCCCCAAGAAGCCCTGGCTCAAAAGATTAGCGAGCTTTTAGGGTACCGCACATACGCGGTGTTTTGCAACTCGGGCGCGGAGGCGAACGAAGCTGCGATCAAAATGGCGCGCAAATACGGCACCGTAAACTTCTCTAATAAAAAATTTGAAATTCTAACTTTGCGAAATTCATTTCACGGCCGCACGCTAGCGACGCTACAAGCTACCGGGCAGGAGAAATTTCATCCGGAAATTTTTGCGCCCTATATGCCCGGGTTTAAATTTTTCAACGATATCGAGGAGATCATCGCGCATATCGATGAAAACAGCGTCGCCGTAATGATCGAGCTAGTCCAGGGCGAGGGCGGTATCAAGCCTCTTGATAAGGCGAGCGTGCAAAGGCTGGCGGCTGTTTTGAAAGAGAGAAAGCTGCTTTTGATCACCGACGAGGTGCAGTGCGGCGTATATCGCACGGGCGAGTTTGCGACGTCGCAAATTTACGGCATCCGCCCCGACATCATCACCTTTGCCAAAGGTCTTGCGGGTGGCGTGCCGATCGGCGCGTGCGTGGCGCAGCAAAATATTTTCGCTCCGGGCGAGCACGGCAGCACCTTCGGCGGTAACTTTTTGGCGACCTCTACGGCGCTTGCGGTGCTTTCGCAGCTTCAGTTTTTAAAAGCGAGCGGCAAGCTTGATAAGACCATAAAAAGATTTATCAAAAAACTAGACGCCATCGCCGCAGACTATCCTAGCCTGATCGAAAAGCGCGTGGGGCTCGGCCTGATGCAAGGCCTCGTGCTGCGCGATGAAAAAAATCTGGGCGAGATCTTTAACAAAGCCCTGCAAAACGGACTTTTGATCCTAAAATCCGGCAAGCACACCCTTAGATTTTTGCCTGCGCTAAATATCAAAAAACCGGAGATCAAAGAGGGCTTTGCGCGCCTACGCAAGAGCCTGGACGAGATAGTGCGGGCGTGAAATTCAGCGATTTTTTTGAGAGCTGGCTAAACGAGAGCTACTACGCAAATGCCGCTAAAATCGGCAAGAGCGGCGATTTTTACACCGCCGTGAGCGTAGGAAGCTTCTTTGGGATCTGCATCGCGCGCGAAATTTTACGCCTAAGCGCGGATTTTGGCGCGAAGCAAGAGTTAAGCTTAGACGCGGCGGCAAGCTCGGGCGCATCGCGGCAAGACCTTGAGGCTAATCCTGGCGAACCAAATTTAGATGTTGCGCTCGCAGGAAAATCGCAAAATAACGCTAAAATCGCTATCGTAGAGATCGGCTCGCACGATGGGCGGCTGCTTTGCGACATCGCACAGGCGATTTTTACATTAGGCGGTGCGGCGGCACTTGATAAATTTAGCTTTGCGATTATCGAGCCGCACGAGTGCCTGCGCGAGCTGCAGCGGGCGAGCTTTGCGGAGAGCTTCGGCGGCGAAATCGCGCTAAAGCACTTCGCAAGCGCGCGCGAGGCAAAATTTAAAGATGCGATCTTTGTGGCAAATGAGCTTTTCGACGCCTTTAAATGCGAGGCGGTGGACGGCGAAAATATGCTTTTTATAAAAAGCGGTGCGGTAAAATTTGTCCCCATAAAAGAACGTGAAATTTTGACCCTCGCACGCAGATTCGGCATCTCGCGCGGCGAAATCCCGGTCGGATACTTTCGCTTCGCGGGCGAAATTTGCGCCAGCGCGCAGCGGTTTTATTTCATCGCCTTTGATTACGGACAGATGGGCGCTAGCGGCGATTTCAGCCTGCGGATCTATCGAAATCACGAAGTTTTTAGCTTCTTTGAGGTGCAAAACTTAAGCGATTTTTACGGCAAGAGCGATCTTACTTACGACGTAAATTTTGAAATTTTGCGTGCTGCGTTTGAGGACGCGGGCGCTGTGACGGCGGATTTTAAAAGACAGATCGCGGCTCTCATAGACTTCGGCGCGGTCCAGCTTTTAGAGCTTTTTATGCAAAAAAGCGGCGAGAAGGGCTACCTAAACGCGCTTTTGCAGTTCAATCACCTGCGCGCGGAGTTTGGCGAGAAGTTTAAGATGATAAAATTTAAAAAGGGGCTTTGATGAAAGCTTTTATCGATTGCGACTGCGAAATTTTGCAAAAGACGCTGGAGTTGTTTTTGAAAGATCGCGCCGCAAGTGCGCAGGATTGCGACTTTGTGATAAGCGATGAGCCGCAAAGCTCGGCAAAACCGCTATTTTTAATCGGCGAGGACGGAGATTTGGCGCTGCCGTTTTCAAAGGATACTCTGCTATCCAGGCTGGCGGATTTTCAAGGCGAGCTAAAGCGGGATTTTAGCGAATATGACGAGGCAGAAGCCGAAATTTGCGCGCTGTTTGATGAGTTTAAAGCAAAAATCATCGAAATTTTAAGAAGGCAAAATGGCTAAATTTTCCAAACCTAACGGCGCGCTCTTTACGCAAATTTCAAGCGGCATCTATAGGGGCAAAAAGCTCGCTCTGCCCGCGCTTTCGAGTACGCGCAGCACGAAAAGCATCGTAAAAGGCTCATTTTTTGATACGTGGCGGGCGGAGTTGCGCGGCGCGGCGTTTATCGAGTGCTTCGGCGGCAGCGGCGCGATGGCGCTTGAAGCGCTAAGTAACGGCGCAAAAAATGTTTATGCGATCGAAAAGGACGCTGCCGCGCATAAGATAATGCGGAAAAATTTCGAGCTTTTCGAACTCGGCGCAAACGCGATTTTGGGCGATTGCTTCGAACGACTGCCCGGAATTTTGCACGAGCTGCAAACGGATATAAACGGACGCTTGGGCGCGAATTTGTTAAATTTAAGCAGCAAAAATTTCAAAAACCGTGCCGATGGCGCCGCCTATTGTGAGAATTTAGACGGCGAAAAAGAGGGCTGTCGCAAAAACTTTAGCGGCGTAGAGCAGGGCGAGGACGGATATCGCGCCGCGCAAAGCGTAGAAGCGGAAGATAACGCACAAAGCGGTGCAAATGACGATTGCACGGGCGAGGGCCTTGGCGATTGTGCCAAAATTGTTGATTATGCGGGCGCTTCTAGTATAAAATACCGTGTGAATTCGCTAGCCACGGACGCCGCGAGCTTTGGCGAAAAGGTTGACAATAACTGCGCTTCTCAATACGACGAGAGCGGCACCGAGACCGCTAATAGCAGCGTAAATTTAAGCTCAAAATGCGGCGAAAGTTCTAATTTTGACGCAAATCGCGGTGCGGGCTTAGGCGCGAGCTGTGAAGAGAAAGAAAGCTTAAATTTAGGCGAGAATTTTGCCACTAGCTATGGAGAAAATTTACATTCAAACGTAAATTTTGTCTATGATTTAAGAAAAAATTCTACTGAGAATTCTGACGGCAAATTTAGCCCCAAGTGCGAAGAAAATTCACGCCCAAACATAAATTTAACCTGCGGTTCAAGAAAAAATTTCGCCGCCAACTCCCGTGAAAATTTAACCTGCGGTTTAGGTGAAATTGCTGCCGCAAACGATTTAGACAAAAGCTCTGCCGTAAATTTTAGCGAAAGCCATACCGCAAATTCTAGTGAAAATTCCATCTCCGATCCTGCGCGCAGAGTGTTTGTATATCTGGACCCGCCGTTTGCGATCAGGCAGGGCTTTGGCGAGATTTACGAGCGAGTGCTGGCGCTGATAGCGTGCCTGGACTCCGTGCAGTGTGAGCTGCTAATCGCGATCGAGCATATGAGCGAGCTCGAGCTGCCGCCTAAAATCGGCGATTTCGCGCTGCTTAAATCGCGTAAATTCGGCGCTACGACGATGAGCTACTACGCAAAATGAAAAGCTTAAAGCAAATTTTAGATTACTACGCCGATTTGAAAAATTGCGACGCGGATCTTTTCGGCGCGCCCGATCCGCTGCAGGTCGCAAAGGGACATCGAAACGACGTCGTAGCGCTCATCTGTGCACTGTTTGCTTACGGGAGCGCGGCTCAAATTTTAAAATTCCTTCGCTCGCTTGATTTTTCGCTTTTAGACGGAAGCGATGAGCGTATTGGCGCGGAGCTTGCGGGCAAAAAATATAGATTTCAAAGCTCACGCGACGTCGCTGAAATTTTTATAACTTTAAAGCGGCTTAAAAACAGCCTTAGCATCGAAGAGAGCGTGCTTTTCGGCATGCAAAAAAGCGGACGGATCGAGGATGGGATAAATTTTTTAATCGGCGAAATTTACAGATTAAATCCTTATCGCAGTCCTGGGTATGAGTTTTTTTTCGGGCGCGGCTTCTCGCAAAAGCCCACATCGCCGTATAAGCGCTACAATCTTTTCCTACGCTGGGCGGTGCGCGACAGCGACATCGATCTGGGACTGTACAAAAAGATCGAAAAATCGCGCCTCCTCATCCCGCTCGATACCCATACGCATAAAGTTTCGCTTAAGCTTGGGCTGATCGATCGCAAGAGTTACGATTTTGAGGCGGTTTTGCAGCTTACGCAAAGCTTAAGGCGCTTCGATCAGAGCGATCCCATCAAATACGACTTTGCACTATATCGCCTCGGACAGAGCGGCGAGATAGATAAAATTTTACCTGTACTAAGCGCGAGTTTAGATAAAACTGCGAAGTAAGTCGGCGAAATTTTATCTGGTACGCGTGATGAAATTTTATGAAGCTTTAGTGCGGGTGTGCGGCGGAATTTTGCGCTGTACTGCCGCATAGGGCAGATATGCTTTTGTGGAATTTTGTCGTACGCCTTGAGTATAGCGCGTCGAAATTTCATGAAATTTCAGCAAAAGATCGCTTCATAGAATTCTGCAAATTTTACGGATAGCCGCATAAAATTTATAGGGCTGTCTTGTAGAATTTGGGTAAAATTTCGCCGCTTTGCGTTGCTAAAATTTTATGAAATTTTGCAGCTTGTGCGCGACGCGATAAATTGCATGGAGCTAAAATGACAATCGCGCGGTAAATTTCATAAAATTTAAGCGGGAGCCGTGTAGCAAAATCCGATATAATTCCGTGGAATTTTATAAAATTGCATGGAATTCTAGCAGGCGCTCGTATGCACTTTGCGGCGCATGAGCGGTTTTGCGATCGTAATTGTGCGGAATTTCAGCAGATGCTCATACGCACTTTTAAGTGCACGGGTGGTTCGTGATCGTAATCATGCAGATTCTAACAGACGTTTGCGAGAGTGATCTGCACAATTTTGAAAAAAAAGGACAAAAATGGAGCTTGAGCTTTGGCAGTTTGCGGTGCTTTTTGCGGCGGCGTTTTTCGGCGGATTTATCGACTCGATCGCGGGCGGCGGCGGACTGATCTCGCTGCCTGCGCTGCTTGCCGTGGGCGTTCCGCCGCATGTAGCGATCGCCACAAATAGATTTCAAGGCAGTTTCGGAAGCTTCACCGCCGCTTTAAATTTCATCCGCAAGGGTTACGTCGATGCGGCGGAGATCTTGCGTGGCGTGATTTTTACGTTCATAGGCGGACTCGTCGGTGCTTACGTCCTGCTTCTAATAGATGCGAAATTCCTAAACTACCTCATTCCGATCCTGCTACTGGCGCTTTTCTTTTATATGATTTTTTCGCCGAACCTTGGCGAAGCGCCCGCCAGGCCCAAGATGTCAAAAAAGAGCTTTTACGCGATCTTCGGGCTTGTTTTGGGGTTTTACGACGGGTTTTTCGGCCCAGGCACAGGCTCGTTTTGGACGTTTGCGCTCGTGGGAATTTTAGGGCTTTATATGAAAAAGGCGGTCGCGCACACGAAGGTTTTAAATTTCACCTCAAATATCGTCTCTTTGGGCGTTTTTATCATCGGCGGACAAATTTTATGGCTCGTCGGAGCGGTGATGGCGGTCGGGCAGATCGCAGGCAGCTTCGCGGGCTCAAGCTTGGTGATGCGATGCGACGTAAAATTCGTGCGCAAAATGCTTCTATTCGTCGTTGCCGCTACGATTTTAAAGCTACTTTACGGACTGATTGCAAATTGAATACAGGACTGATTGCAAATTGAATACAGGACTGATTGAAGGCTGATCGCAAATTGATTACAGACTGGTTGAGGACCGATCGTGGGCTAATCTCAAGTCAAAATCATAGAATTTTATACAGGATTTCGTATAAAATTTCGCGTAAAATTTTATGAGCTTCCGTTGATCTATTTCAATGACGTTGATCTTGCTGCCGCAGTAGCGCAGATCTTGCTGTAGGGTCGCGCCAGTCTCGCTTCGATGGCGTCGACTTTATCGTAGCATTGTGCTGATCTTGTCGCGACTACGCTAATTTCCCGCTGCTGCGATGTTGATTCTATTGGCGTTACGTCGTAGGTCTCGCTTGTTGTGAGGTCTTTGATTTTATTATTTCGATATCGCTGATTTTGCTCCGCTACATCGACAACTTCGTTGCCGCGCTTGCTACTGCGAGGATTTTAATTGCGTTGCGCGGTGTCGCACTGATTTTTTATGACGGCGCTGTTCTTTCCGCTGCGATGGTAGCGATTTTGGCGCTGCTTTTACCGCCCCGCCGCCCGTATCAATACCGTGAGCGGGCTCGGTTTTGCTGTCGCGACATTGCGATCTTGATGGTGCAAGGATTTGATTTGCTGCACAACGATGCCGATGAAGTTTCGTCCATTCGCATCGGCTAAATTTAGCCACACTGCCCATATCTATTTCGTCGTATCGCCATGCATTCATGCGGTCTGTCCGCCGCCGATAGAGTCGTCGTATTGCCGAGCGCGCGGCGTTATCATGCCCGCATTGATGAAATTTAATCGGGCACCGTCGCGCACGCTTCTTTCTCGCTTACTTGCCTTTTAAAATACACGCCACCGTTAGCGAGTCGTTTTACTCGCCCTGCGCTCGTGCCCACAGTTTAACCATTTGCTGTGCAGATTTGCCACCGTGCTCGTATCGATTAAATTTAGCCGCACTTTCATGCGCTGTTTTCTGCGCCCGTCAGCTATTTTAAATTTTGCCGTTTCGCCGCCACGGTTCGCTTTCCCCGCTAACCTCTCGCCATATTGCTCGCTATATTTGTGCGATAAATTAACCATACCGCTGCGTTTGCCGTTTCACTCTGATATCGTAGGCAAAATTTTGCCTATCCATGCCATTTAAATTTGCCGTATCGCTACGTATCTGTTTCGCCTCGCCCGCCGAAATTTAGCAATCTCTCGCGCCAATTAAATTTCATCGTACCAGCCGCATCCACGCCCGCCTGCCCGCAAAATTCCGCCGCCTAAAACAAAGTTAAAATATTTTGCGATAAAATGGGCGAAATTTTTCACAAAGGATTTACTATGCAGATCATCTCGACTCCTGATGCGGCGCAGGCCATCGGACCGTACTCTCAGGCGATCAAGGCGGGCGGGCTTATCTTTACCTCTGGGCAGATCGCGCTTAAGCCTGACGGCGAGTTCATCGCGGGCGGCGTGGAGGCGCAAACTAGGCAGGTTTTGCAAAACCTCGCCGCGATCCTGAAAGAAGCGGGCGCGACGCTGCAAGATGCCGTCAAAACGACGATTTTCCTGGCCGATATGGGCGATTTTGCCGCGGTGAACGAGATATACGCGGCAGCATTCGGTGAGCACAAGCCCGCTCGCAGCACGGTGCAGGTCGCCAAACTCCCCAAGGGCGCGCTGGTGGAGATCGAAGTAATAGCGCTGGCTAGGGCTTAGCGGCAAAATTTAAATCGCCTAGACGCTACGAGCGCGCGTTTGCGGTCAAAATTTTATGCGCGGACCGCTTTAAATTTAAACGGCTCGCTTTAGCCTTGAAGCTGCGCGAGCTTTTAAATTTAGATTCTCAAAGCCGCGCCAAAGGCCCGCGGGTTCATGCAAACAGCGCGTCTCGGTGCGCTAAGGCATCAAAATTTCTCGCTCAAAATAGGATCAAAATGATATAAAAGCTTATTCAAAAATCTAAAAATATCAGGGCCGCGGGACGCAGCGACATAGAGCCCGCATGGATTGTGCAGGCGCAGCGGCGGCTCGGTTTCGCGCTGCCTGCGAACTACAAGCAGGTGCTGCTAAGATACGCTAGCGTCAGCGCGGCGGGGACGGAGCTAAAAACGATCGCGCCGCCCGAGTTTGCGGATAGTGCCGACGCCGACATCTGCTACACGTATGAGGTAAATCTAAAAAATGGCCTATTCGCCGCGGACGAGCTCGTATTTTTGCAGCTCGAGGACGAGGAGTATTATTTTAAAATTTCGCCCGCAAGCGACATAGCGGACGGCTCGTCTAATACGGCGCGTGGCAAGACGGCGGAGAGCATGAGCGGCGAAGCCGCGGGTGAGAAGGCGCGCGATACGGTAGCCGACGGTGCGGAAAATAGGGCATCTGGCGACGAAGCGCTCGCGGATAGATCGCTGGATGCGGCATGTGATATAAATGCCGAAGCGGCAGATGAAATGACGTGTAAAACAGCGGGCGCGACAATGAGCGAGGCGGCAAGCGGAGCGACGAAAAAGATAGCGAGCGAGCGGGC
The DNA here is from genome assembly GCA_963520005.1 of uncultured Campylobacter sp. Lineage (GTDB taxonomy): Bacteria > Campylobacterota > Campylobacteria > Campylobacterales > Campylobacteraceae > Campylobacter_B. The sequence continues at coordinate 32,733 of CAUQPS010000007.1, read as the reverse complement.
AGTCGATGCGCCCTGCGAATACCCCGTATATGTGCGCGACTACGCGCAGAGCGAGGATAGGCTTTTTGCGGACGATTTTTACGGGTTTTTGGAAAAATTTTAAAACGAAATTTAAGGCAAAATTAGGAGCGATAAATGGGACTGTTTGACATTTTTAAAAAGCAAAAATTTGACATTGACGTGCGCCCAGACGGCGTTTTTATAAACGGCGTAAACTGCGGGTTTGATCTAGCTAAATTTAATGAAGCCCTAGGCGAGCCGCGCGTGATCGATGACGGTGAGGGCAAAAGCCGCTATTTTTGGGATGAGGCGGGGATTTTCGCCTTCGTGCGCGCAGGCGAGCTCGCAGAACCGAAGCTTACCGAGATGATTTTGATGCTTGAGGTCGCAAAAGGCGTGCAACACGAGGTTCCACGTAAACTCTACGGCGGCACGTTCACGCTTGAGGGCAGACCGCCGCTTGAGGTCGTGCCGGGGCAGGAGCTGCGCGGCGCATATATATTTTTGGAGCTTAGCCTAGGCAAGTTCGAAGTCTCGCTAGCTCTAGCCGAGGCCGTGCAACAAAAAATCGACGAAATGGACTTCGCCGAGCGCTTCGCTAAGCGCGACACCGACGAGATCGCAGACATCGTGCGAGCTGCGAAAATGCCGATAGGGCGCGTCTGTATCAATCAGAAAGCAAAAAAGGTAAAACGCAAGCCGAGCGATAAATTTAAGCTTCCGCGCGCGGCGGGCGAGACGCTAGCGTTTAAAAATTTCAATTTCAAAATCGCCGTAATGAACGAGCTGATGTATGAAAAATCCCTGCTACAGCCTAAATTTGACGTGTTTGAGTACTGCGAGGAGCGCGGTATCGACCCGTATGCGGACTTTGGCGCGCTGCCGCAAGCCAAAAAGTGGTTTAAGGACTATCCGGTCCCCGTAAATTTGGCGGAACAGGTGAGCGAACTCTACCTTGACGACGGAAACGAAATTTACCTGCAAATCGCGCCTGATTGGGACGGCGAGGATGAGCTTTTTGGCATTAAAAATCTAGACGCCGCCGAGCTTGCGCAATTCAAAAATCTTAAAAAAATCGAAACGACTGGCATCGGTATATCCAAAAAGGCGCGAAAAGTCTGCGCAGATGCGGGGATCGAGGTAGTTGGTTGAGCACAGGAATGGACTTTGAGCCATACAGCGCGCGGTTTTAAAAAGCCGAAATAGGCTTTTGAGCTGCGGTCGCGCTCTTAAAAGGTCGTAATTGTTACCGCGCCGCGGAAAATTCCGCGCAAAATTCTACTTATGGCGAGCGTTATAAAAATGAGCTTTAAAGGCGCTTGGCGAAGCGTCTGATACGTCTAATTTGGCGTGCGTTAAAAGCTTAGGAGCTCGTTTGCAGCATAAGAGCTGCGTCGCTGAATGCGCGAGATGAGTGTGTCGTGCGAGTAAAAATAGTTCGCTTTTTGATTTTTGGTTTTTGGGAAAAAATTCGCTGCGTAGCAAGAGGGTTAAATTTATCGCTTTTAAATTTTAAAATTTAAAAAGAGCGGCGCGCGCGGCTTTGAATGCGTGGTTAAATTTAGACTTCATAGCGGCTTAAATTCTAAGTGCGGTTAAATTTGCGTTTTTAATTCTGCTTGTAGCCTGTATCGTATTGCAAAACAGAGTGCGAGAACAGATCGTTTGCGTGCGTGAGTCGCGAATTAAATTAAAATTTCAGCTTTGAAATTTAGCCCGAATTTAAGGCTCGCACTTAAGAAGTGGTTTTACGCGCTGATACCGAAAGCCTAGAAGATGTTTTAAATGCTCAAGCAAAAAAGTATTTTGCAGGCTGGCTCGCAAGAAAGTGTTTTTTATAAGCTGATTGATGGGCTAGAAAGTGCCTTGAAAGCTAGCGTTAGCGGGTTTATAAAATTTTTGAGAATTCGTACCAGAGGGCGTATTAAAGCTAACAAGACGCGGTGCTGCTTTGCTGGTCTTATAACGCCGCTTCGAGGCTAAATTTCATAGCCGCATAAAGCTGTCGTCGTAGCTGCCTTCTAGCTTGCGGCGCATGTCCTCGCGCCATTTTGGCGTAAGCGTCGTAAGCCGGTTAAATTTTGCTAACAGCCCTTCATCGATACGCTCGCCGTAAAATAGACGGTTGAGCTCCATTATGCTCATCATAGCGGGGTCGCGCTCTATGACGTAGATCTCGTCGCCCGCGCGGCACGAGCCCGCCTCCAGCACGCGGTAGTACCAGCCGGTAAGTCCGCTACGCGCGATCTCCGCCGTCATCTCCGCGTTGCCCCAGCGCATCGAGAGCTTATAGCAGGGCTTGCGCGGCTGGCTTACTTGCAGCACCAGCGAGCCTATGCGGTGCACATCGCCGATGCAGACGTTTTGCTCGTGTAGTCCGCTGATCGTGAGGTTCTCGCCCATTGCGCCGTAAGCTAGATTTTTAAGCCCCAAAAACCTCTCCCACGCGGCGTAATTTTGCAGCGAGTTGGCAAAAATCGCCTTTTCCGTGCCTCCGTGATGCAGCGTGTCGGCTACTGCGTCGCCCTCGAATCCAAGCTCATTCGCGCGCACTTCACCCGCTCTAGCTTGCTTGAATATCGCCGTCTCCCAGCGCTTTTTTAGAGGCTGCGTAGCACGCTCGTCGCCGTAAGCGCGGGGTTGCCCGGTCAGTAATGCCTTTAAAACGGGCATTTTTCGCTCCTTAAAATTTGCATCCGTTCTCCTTAGATCATAAAATTTAGGCTATGATTTTAGCTCGAAAAGAATTTTAAAATTCTAAATTTTGCGGCGATTTTGCGCTAAATTCCAAGTGCTGGCTTGAAATTTAGCGTGCGGCGTTATTTGTAGTCGTTCGCGTCGTAGCTTTTGCCGTCGTTAAAGTCGCTCAAAAGCCGCACGACGACGGGGCTAAGTAGGATGATCGCGATTAGGTTTGGGATCACCATCAGTCCGTTAAACATATCGGCTAGCCCCCAGACGAGGTCGATCTTTTGCACGCTTCCTATGAATACGAATGCTACGACTAAAATTTGCAAGAGCTTGACGAATTTTGCGCCCAGGAGGTATCGCACGTTGATCTCGGCGAAGTAATACCAGCCCAAAATCGTGGTAAATGCGAAGAAAAACAGGCAGATCGCCACGAAGCCGTAGCCGCCGCTGCGACCCAAAATTTGCGATGCGAAGGCTTCTTGCACCAGTGAGATACCCGAAAATACCGCCTTGCCGTTTTCGAAGGTGACTACGTCGGTGCTGAGTACGACGAAAACGGTGATGTTAAGCACGATGAAGGTATCAACGAAAACGCCCATTATGCCGAGCACGGCTTGATCTACGGGGTGTTTGACGTTCGCTGCGGCGTGTGCGTGCGGCGTCGAGCCCATGCCCGCTTCGTTTGAAAAGAGCCCGCGTGCGATGCCGTATCTCATCGCAGTGGCGATCGTAGCGCCCGTAGCGCCGCCCCAGGCAGCGGATGGATCGAACGCAGCTTTGAATATCAACGCGATGACGGATGGAATTTTATCGAAATTTGAGCCGATGATGACGAGGCCAACGAGTACGTAGCAGATCGCCATTAGTGGCACGACCTTTTCGGCTACGCGCGCGATCGCTTTGACGCCGCCGAAAAAGATGACGCAGCAGATGAGCGCTAAGGCTGCGCCGCTCACCCACTTCGGAATTCCGAATGCGCCGCTAAAGCCGTCGGAGATGGAGTTTGCTTGCACCATATTACCCATGAAGCCCAAAGCAAAGATGATGGCTAGCGCAAAAAACGCCGCTAAAGGCTTGGCAAGGGGGCTTTTGAGTCCGCGGCTGATGTAAAACGCGGGACCTCCGATCATATGTCCGCTGTCGTCCTTGGTGCGGTAAATTTGAGCCAGGCAGATCTCTGCGAAATTCGTCGCCATGCCCAAAAACGCCGCGCACCACATCCAAAATATCGCGCCCGGTCCGCCCATAACTAACGCGGTGCTGGCGCCGACGAGATTGCCCGTGCCGACCTGCGCCGCGATCGCCGTGGCGACGGCTTGGAACGAGCTCATACCGCTTTTGCCCGCAGCCTCGCCGTGCAGGGAGAAGTTGCCGAAAAGCTTGCGCGCGCCCATTCTAAATTTAAAAATTTGCACTAAATGCAAGCGCGCCGTAAAATACGCGCCGGTGCCGCAAAGTAGGGCGATTAGAAAGTACGGACCCCACAAAAAGGAGTTGATTGCGTCAATTGTGGCGGTGAGTTTGTCGAGAAAATTTTGCATGATCTTTTCCGTGAATTTAAGATGCGAAAATATATTTTAAAAACTCTTAAATTCCTATAAATCGAGGTAAATTTAAGCGAAATTTTAAAGCGTTTTTATAATTTTACTCAAGCATTAAGCAAAGCAGTATATGCCGTTTGCTCTGCATGCCAGCTTGCCAGATAAGCAGCTTAGAATTCCCGCCTTAGCTGTCGAAATTTGAAAAGCAATCAACTGAAATTTTTAAGCCTATTCATCACCGCTTTCGATTTTGAAAACGAACATCTTGCATGCGTTGCAAAAGGTGGGTATCAGGCTAAAGAGGCGCGCTTTGAGGCTCCAGTGCTCGCGATACATTTTCATCATCGCGGCTTCTTTTATGAAACGGATGCGAGCTGGCTCCCAGCTCTGCACCTCCGCGCCGCCATTGATACCCATTTTAAAAGGCGCGTTTTGCATGTGCCGCATTGCGTCGTGGCGCTTTGAGTCGAATTTTCTTACCGAAAAATCGCTCATAAAGTCGCTCAGCACGTAGCCGTTAAATTTACGCGCAAGTGCGATAAAAAATTTTTTAAATTCCTCTTTCTCAAAATACATACTCACCCCCTCCAAGATGAATATGTAGCCCGCGCTGCCGTGCTTTGCGACCAGCTCGTCCATCCATGAGTGATCTAACATCGAGTAGGGCAGGCTGAAGTTATTCTTTGCTTTGGGTAGCAGCGCGTCGCGCATGGCTATGACGTCGGGCAGGTCGAGGTCGTAAAATAGGGCGCTCGGTAGGGCGTGCTGGAGCCTAAGCGGGCGGGTGTCGAGCCCTGCGCCAAGCTGCACGATGATAGGGCGGTCGAACTCCGCCGCGAGCCGCAGCGTCTCGTCGTCAAAAAATTTCGCGCGAATCACCGTGCCTGTCTTGCTAAGGTGCGCGTCGTTAAATTTCGCAAAATCATAATCGATCTGTTCGACCACGGCGCTCGAAAACGGATCGTTTAGGATCGGATCCTTGTCTTTAAAATCCAAATGGCGCATATAGACGTTGATTAGTAGCGTCTCGGAAACGTTATTTTTAAAATTTAACTTTTGCATGAAGTGCCTTTCTTACGGTATCATTGCGAGCAAAATACCGCTTATTTTTAATATGCATTATTATATCCTTGCTAAATAAAATTTCAATAAAATGATATGAATTTTTATTTAGAGATAGAATTTTAAATTCGCGCCGTGGGTTTCGGCTATAATTTCGCCGCGTAAAGCTCAATTAATTTTTGAAATTTTATGCGATGTAAAGCGCGGGTAAAATTTAGAATTTTAAAAGCTATAAAATTTATTATCTTAGGCGACCCAGATGCGCAGCTATAGCCTGGATGGTAAATTTAATCCGCACAGCTTTATCTTTGTCTAAATATTTCATTGTATAATTCTTAGCTTTTGGAGGTTATATGGAAAAATCGCGGCTGGGACTACTGCAAACCGAGGCTATCGCCACGCTTAGCGACGAGGAGCTTGCAATGTTCGAGCACCAAGTCATCAAAAAAGGCTATGTTTTTTATAGCGAGGCGCCTAAAGTTTTTATTTTTAAAAGCGGGCAGGCGAAGCTTTCGTTTTTTGAAGACGGCGAAGAATTCATCATCAACTACCTAAACAAGGACAATATTACCATTCTTAATGAAATTTGCGCACTTGAGTTTTTAGAGGACAGCGAGATTTACACGATCGATGCGAGCGGACTAGGGGAGATCTTGGCAAATCGCAGCTTTTGCGAGGCGTATATAAAAATTTTAACTGAGATAATCCTGTTGCAGCGCAAAATCACACGCTCTATACTTTTTGAAAATGCAAAAGGGCGCATCGCGAGCTTTTTGATCGAGCTTGCAAACGAGCAGAATTTTCATCAAAATGGCTACAAATACGTCTTTTTGCCATTTTCGCTAAAGGTGCTTTCATCCTTCGTAGGGCTCAAGCGTCAAAGCGCGAGTACCGCGTTTAACGAGCTTGTAAAAGATAATGTAATTCAAAAAATCAGCCAGCACGAGTTTTTGATCCTGGACTACGACAGGTTGCTTAGCTACTGTGTTTAGGCGCGGGCTAGAGTTTTCAAAGCATTTATGCAGCTTATGGCTTAAGCGCGAAATTTTGTCTAAAGTTACGGCGCAAAATTTTGCCTAGATTTACAGCGTAAAATTTTTATCAAGAGCTTGGTTTTAGAATTTCATCCCGAATTTCGTTAGGATTTCGTCTAAAATTTTAATTTATATAAAATTTGGGTTTGTGGTCTCGTTTAAAATTCTGTTTTGAATTTGCTTAAAATTTTAACACGTAATTCACTTTTAATTTTATCCGCTATCCTAAAACGCAAAGCTTTGGAATTTTAAATTTAGCGGTAGGCTATGGAATTTAAAATTTTGGATCAAGCTGGAATTTTATGGGTTGCAATGGAATTTAAAATTTTGGATCGAACGAAATTTTACGCATCGGAATTTTTAAAATTTAAGAAACTAAAAATGCGCGGCAAAGTGCCGCGCCGTATTTTGTTTATATCGTGCTGAAGCGCGATAGATTAGTCTTTCTTTTTCATATCGTATTTATTGACCATAAATCCGACCAAGCCTACGAAAAATAGACCGCCGCAGATGTTGCCTAGCGTAACCGGGATCATATTTTTAACGATGAAATTTCCCCAGTTTATTGAATCTATTTGAGCTGCCGTTACACCGTGAAGCGAGCTTGCAAGAGCGTTTACATCGCCACCTGCGGCCGCAAGATAGTGGCCTTTAGCGATGATACCTTCGGTTAGGATAAACATATTTGCAACGCAGTGTTCCATCGAGCAAGCTACGAATGCGCCGATCATCCACATAATTGCAAAGAATTTACCCGATAGATTGCTCTCGCTGGTCGCAGTCCAGATAGACATACATACAAACACGTTACAAAAAATTCCGCGGATGAATAGCTCATGAAAAGGTGCATTTATTTTGCCTGCTGCTGCAGGAATGAAGTGCTGCAAAATGTAGCCGTCATATTTAAGCGGAAGTCCTGAGTAATAATACATATACGCGATTAACGCGCCGCCTACGAAGTTAAAGCACCAAACGATAGCCCAATAGCCGATTGTTTTACCTAGCGGTAATTTGCCGTCGGCGGCAGGTACGCCCGTTAAAACCGAGCTGGTAAATAGATGCCCACCGTAAAAAACCACCATCATCAGACCGCAGCTAAAGGTAATACCACCGATGAAATTCGATAAGCCAATAGATTGCTTTTCAGCCATCCCGACGGTCGAGTGAGCCCAGAAAATATCGCCCATAGCGATTGCAGCGCCCGCCATTATAGCTAGAAAAATTATGCTAATTAACGGGGTATGCGCCTTGTGTTGCATCGAACTAGACACCGCTTGCGCGGTTTCTGCAGGATTTAACATTTACTCCTCCTTATTTAAATTTGAATCAATTTCTAAGATACGCTCATAAGCTTTTTGCGCACTTTTTTTTGCGCTCTCGCTTAGCCCTTCTTTAAAATCAAGGACGTTATCTAGCAGCACGCTAATGCCCAAAAACAACGTCTTTGGGCAAATTTTGCGCAGATAGCTTAGAAGCACCGGCGTAGGTAGGTTATGCGTCGAGTAGATATAGTCGCGATCGTTGCTGAGGTCGAAAAATTCTATCTTATCCTCATCAAAGCCGCTCATTGCATCTACTACGATCAGAATTTCAGGGGCGAATTCCCTAAGGGCAGCAAATTCGTTTTCGGGCACATCCTGCCCGTAAAAAACGCGCCAGTCTTTTAAGTTCGCCTCAACTATTCGCCCCGTTTCATTGCCCACGTCGTCGTCGCCGCGAAGGGGATTGCCGATACAAAGCAACGCCTTTCGCATCAAAAATCCTTCCTTAGCACGAAGTATCCTTCGCGCATATTTTTTAGCAGATCTTTAAGCTCACATTCGCAAAGCTGAGGGATTAGCTTGGCTGCGTGCTCGGCAAAAATTTCAATCTCGAAATACTTGCTTAGGTTACCGATCTTAAATTTAACGTAGTCGCCCGAGTTCTCGATGATGCGTTTAAATTCTTCATCGTCTATCTCAAGTACCTTTTCGCTAAAATCGATCGTGCCTACGCCGTGACCGACGCAGGTGGAAAAAACCTTGATATCCTTTAGCTCTTTGGGTAAATTTTCGTTTTCGTCCATATGCCGCTTTGTAAGCTTAAAAACCTCAATCATCGTTTGCTCCAGACCTCTTTTTGCGGATCGATCTTAAATTCCTCCGCAGCGCGGGCGTATTTTAGATATACGTCGTTGTGTAATAGCGCCATGCACTCCGCGTATCTAGGATCCTCTTCGGTGTGGATAGCGTTAAGTAGAGCCTCGCGAGAAGCTTTTGGATCGTGAACATCGGATGAGGTTTTGATCGCATCCATATATTTTGCGAATAAAACTCTTCCAAAAATATAGCTCATCAGCCTTTTTGCCTCGGCTTGCAAGTCGCGCTCGAATAAAATATCGCCAATAACTGAACTCTTAACCGGTGGCGGAAGAGTGCTATCTTGCTCGTAGCTCTTTTTTTGAAGCTTTTGATCGATGATGCCAAGTGCCATGCCAAGACCATAGATGATGCTAGCAGGATGCGGAGGGCAGCCTGGGATATAAACATCCACCGGCACAATCTTATCGATACCGCTCCATACGCTATATGCGTCATGGAAAATTCCACCAGTGCTTCCGCAGGCTCCAAGAGCTACTACGATCTTTGGATCAGGCGCAGCCTCATAAGCGCGGAGCAGCGGATAATACATCTGTCGAGTAACTGGACCAGTGCAGACTAAGATATCTGCGTGGCGAGGGTTGGCTACGAGTTTAAATCCGAAGCGCTCCGGATCCCACATCGGCGTGATAGAAGCAAAAATTTCGATTTCACAGCCGTTGCAACTTCCGCAGTCGATACGATAAACGCTGAAGCTTCGTTTGATATTTTTCAAAAGCTCCAATTTTGCGGTTAGATCGTTTGCGTTTTTAATATTTTCGGGGACTTGATACAAACTCATTTTATTGCCTCCTCTATACCTTTGGTCACTCTTTCGACCGCTTGAGCTTTTTTGCATTCAGGACAGATATAGAGATATTTTTTAGCTTCTTCTAATCTGCCTGGGAGCAAATTTGCCGTACTTAGCTTTTCTAGCGTGTAGTTGATGAGCCTTTTTGGGGTCATCGGCTTGCCGCAGCAGCTGCATTTCTCCATCTCAAGCTCGCCGTGTTGGATAAGCGCGCTTTTATCAAATTTTACCGCTAGCTCAAAGCTATTGCCTAGCCTTACCGCTCCCGTAGGGCATACCTCGTCGCAGCGACCGCAAAATATGCAGCGCCCGCAGTCAAATTCCCAAATAAGCTTGGTTTGAGCTTCATTCATCTTAAGCTCAATCGCATTAGATGGGCAGGCGATACCGCACGCGGCACAGCCTATGCAAAGCTCATAGGTGTATTCAGGCTGCCCGCGAAAATTCTCGGGCACGATGTATGGCTCAAACGGATAAGCATAGGTCGCCTTACCATATTTTTCGGTAATGTCGAATAATTTCATCATCTTAAATCCTTTTTGCTAACCTTGCCGTCTTGGCAAAATTTCTTAAGGTCTTTTTCGGTTAGAATTTTACTCTTTCCGCTATTAATATCGACTAAAGTTACGCGCTCGGTGCATGAGTAGCACGGATCCATCGAGCATACGATTAGCGCCGCATCGGAGATGTTATTTCCGCGGAATTGAAATCGCAAGCTCGGCCAGTTATTATATGTAGCGGCGCGACATCTCCAGCGGTAAACCTTCTGTGCGTTTCCTTGCATGATCCAGTGGACATTTTCGCCGCGCGGTGCTTCGTCGTGACCTAAAGCGTAGTTTTCCGGTCTGATCATAGTCTGTGGATCGATCATTATCGGAGTTTGCGGCATTTGATGCAAGCACTGCCTGATGATGTGGATCGATTGTTTAAGCTCTTTATATCTTACGACTTCACGGCTGAATACATCGCCACCGTGCTCTACGGCTACTTCGAATTCTATCTTGTTGAAGAAATCGTAAGGATGATCGTAGCGGTTGTCGCGTTTAAAACCGGAAGCTCTCATATTTGGACCTACCGGGCTGAAATCGCGCGCTACTTTGCGATCTAATACGCCCACACCCTTCCAGCGACCGATTTGGCGTTTATCCTCCATCACGGCGTCCCAAATTTCAGAAATTTGAACGTCGAGCTTGTTGATGATCTCGATGCTCTTGCGAATTTCATTGTCGGTCATATCACGGCGAAGTCCGCCCATAATGACGTTGCCGTAGGTCTTGCGGCCGCCGGTTACTAGCTGAGCTAGCTCCATGGAGTATTCGCGCACCCTAAAGATATGCATAAAGGCGTTGTAGTTACCTGTTACCTCGCAGGCTAAACCGATATTTAAAAGATGGCTGTGAAGGCGCTCGATCTCAAGGCAGATGACGCGGATAGCTTGCGCACGAAGCGGAATTTCAAGCTTGATAGCTTTCTCTGCTGCTTCAATACACGCAATCGCGTGAGCGTAGCCGCAAATTCCGCAGACGCGCTCTGCTAAATAGCCCATCTGATCGTAATTCATTCGGTTTTCAGCTAGCTTCTCCATACCGCGGTGTTGATAAAATAAGCGGTAGTCTGCATCGATAATCTCATCGCCGTCGCAAAATAATCTGAAGTGTCCCGGCTCGTCACTAGTTACGTGAAGAGGTCCAAGCGGAACATCTACTACGCCGTCGCCGCTAGGAAATAAAAACTCTGCATTAGGCTCGTCTTTATGATCTACAGGATCGGGCCTATAGCGATAGTCCATTGCGTCTTTGCGAAGCGGATGAAGTCCATCCGGCCAATCATCGCTTAACACCAAACGGCGTTTATCAGGCAAGCCTTCGGCGATTAAACCAAACATATCGAAGGCTTCTCTTTCGTACCATACGCAAGCAGGCACTAAAGGAGTAACTGACGGGAATGTAGGATCCGATCCAGGAATTAGCGTCCTAACGGTGATGAAGCATTTATCCTCTGCGGCGAAATCCTCCGCTTCGGTCATCTTACCACCTTCCATAGATATCGCATAGTAAAGCGCGAAATTTCCGTTTAGCTCGCGCTCATCGTTAGGGATCATCGTGCTGATAAAACCGCCGATGTCATAATATAGCGTCTTAACCGCAAGCGGCAGATCATTTCTATCCACTAAAACGGTGATTTGATCCTCGGCTTGGCGGGTAACTTCTAAGACCTTGACTTTGGTCTTTAAAATTTCTATAAATTTATCGCCTCTCATTTTTAACCTCTCATCATTATTCTAACGCCGTTTTCGACGAGCATCCAAAAATCACCTACGTGCCATACGCCGAAAATTATCACTAAAGCGCAAAGCAAGATTAGCGGTAAATTTTCAAACAAGCTCATCTCTTTAGCATAAACCACTTCACCTTTAGGCGCACCGAAGCTCGCTAGATTAAAGTGCGCGAAGTCCGCGATGAAAATAATTACGAGCGCGATCGCAAATAATGCTACGGCTATGTATTGACCGCTGGCTATCGCGCCTTTGAAAACGTTAAATTCGCTTACAAAGATCGCAAACGCAGGAACGCCTACGAGCGAGCAAACCGCAGCACCAAACATTATCGTAGTAAGCGGAGCGATTTTTACCATACCGCCCATTCTAGTCATATCTTTGTGACCATAAATTCTAGCGATATTACCGGTAGAGCAGAATGCAAGAGCCTTAGTAAAGCTGTGAGCTAAGCAGTGAAAGATCGCGGCAAGCAAGCCAAAATATCCGCCGATACCTAGCGCAAATGCAATAACACCCATATGAACGACCGAGTGGTAAGCAAACATCCTTTTTACGTCGTGCTGACGAACGAGGAAAATTCCTGCTATAAATAGCGTGATCGTGCCCGAGATCAGCATCACGTGCTTAACGAAGTCTGGCCCTACCGCTTCGGCGGTTACCGCGTAATATCTAAATATCGCTAGCATCGCACATTTTAAAAGCACACCCGAAAGTAGTGCTGAAATAGGAGCCGGACCTTCTGCGTGAACGTCAGGAAGCCAAGTGTGAGTAGGAGCAAGTCCTGCTTTGGTTCCAAAGCCTATTAGAGCGAATATAAAGATAAGCTTAGCGGCATCTTTGTTTAAGCCTTTGGCGTGATCCATAATGCTAGTCCAAAGCATCGAAGCCTCGCCATCGCCCGTGATTTTGAATGTAGCCGCATATAGTAAAACGGTCGCATAAAGCGCAAACGCTAAGCCGATCGAGCAGATAACGATATATTTGTAACCGCTCTCGGTGGATTTTTTGTCTTTATGAATAGCGACCAAAAATACCGATGCTAACGTAGTAGCCTCTACCGCAGCCCACATAAACGCGACGTTGTTACAGATAACGCTAAGCGTCATCGTAAAAACGAAAACGTGGCAGAGCGCATAGTATTTTCTAAGATCGCTAAGATCCAGATGACCGCCCTGTATCTCCCATTTCATATAGGTGGTGGAGTATAAATTTACCAAAAAGCCCGTTACGGCGATTAGCACTAAAAATACGCAACCTAGGCTATCTAGGAATAGAAATTTATCGTATGCGTAAAAAGCCTCAAAGTTGCCGCTGATAAGCTTGCCTACGTTACAGAGTAGCCCTGCGGATGTAACCGCAGAAATCAAAACGTGTAGCGTGCTTAGGAGCTTGAAATTCTTAGGGCATAAGAATAATATCAGCGCTCCGAGCAACGGAAAAATTAATATAAAAGCTAAACTATTCATCATTAACCCCTTAAATTCGAAGCTTTAGACGTATCAAGCCCGTCATAAGCTTTGTAAAATCTAACCGCCAAAATGCTCATAATAATAACCGCAAAAATCGCGTCGGTTAAAATTCCAAGCTCAACTAGCTCGTGAGAGTTGTAAGCCATAAGTGCAAGGCTTAGGTGGATGCCGTTTTCAAAGAGGCAGTAGGCTAGAATTTGCTTGATGAAAGAATTTCTTAGCATGAAGCCAAAAATTCCCATCATAAATACGGTTACTGCCGCTATTAGAACGATTCTTTCTTGAATAAGAGAGAATTTAAGCAAGATCGGATTGATTGTCATCGCAATCGCTAGCGAAAATCCCATTGCAATAACGGGGCTTACGAAAAAGCCGCCTACCGGCTCATCCTCGCTGATCACATCCAGCTTTTTAACTAGCCAAAATAAAATTCCTGGCACGAAAATAACCTTCGTAAAAAACGCCACTATCGCCCAAATTCTAAGCTGCGGCGCATTGAAGTTAGAATATAGCATAAAAAATATGCTTACCAAAAGTAGCGTCTGAATCGCGTAAATTCCGATCGAAAGCTTTAAATTTCTAAGTCCGAATACCGCAAGTGACGTTACGATCATACAAATTGCTAAAATATCGATACTATTCATCTTAAAATCCTACTACGTAAAGCGTTAATGCCGCAAAAGCAATGGCAAGAGCGCCGCATGAAATTTTGCGCATGCTCGAAGTCATTCTAAAGCGTGGTCCAAAGTTGTCGATGAAAACGGCTGATACGTAAAATACTCCAGTTTTTAGCACAAAGATTATGATTGCCAAAAACGGATTGCTAAAATTCCACGGCTCAAATATCGTTAGGAATAATCCGATCATCGCAAATTGCTTCAAAATAAGCGCCGCTTGCACTAAGCCGAGATCGCTGCCTGCGTATTCGCCCAAAAGTCCTTCCTGAAGTTCTTGCTCGGCTTCGGCAAGATCAAATGGCTTTCTGCCGGTCTCGACATACATACACCATAAAAATGCAATCGAGGCGACGGCAAAGCTTGGAATTTGATAGCCGATCTGACCGCTGCGTACCATCTGCTGGATCTCAACTAAATTTGAAGTTCCCGCAGCCATCATTACTACGATTAGGCACATCATCATCACAGGTTCGACAAAAACGGCAAGCATCTGCTCACGTCCACCGCCGGTTGCCGCAAAAGGGTTACCGCTATCTATCGAAGCCGCACCAAATACGAAGCGCAAAAGCGCGCCTAGATATAAGATAACGAAAATATCCGAATACGCTCCGAAAAGAGTATCTTTGCTGTATGTAATAGGAATAGCCGCCAAAATCGCTGCCGAAGTAGCGAAAAGGAAAAACGGCGCCCACCTAAATACCCAGTGGCTGCACGCAGGAACGGTTCTGCCGCGCTTAAAAAGCTTAATAATATCGCGGTAAGTCTGGAAAAAATCGCTTCCTTGTTTCGACTGAAGCTTGGCTCGAAGTTTTCTCGCCATACCGTCGAAAAGTGGAGCGACTAGGACGATAACCGCGACTTGAAATATCATTAAAAATATAGTTTGTATAGTCTGCATCTTAAACCTCCTAGATCAAGAAATATCCGACGCCCAGTATCGCGCAAAGATAGATTAGGATGTAAAGCGTATATAAATTTGCATAGCCGCTTTGAATAATTCCTATCTTATCGGCGATCTTCTTACTCCAATCGATTACCGGTTGATAAATCATCGTCCACCAAATGTCTTGTGGGTGGTTGTGATACTCGATCGGTCCGAAGTAGCCGTTTTGCTCTATTCTGCGTTTATGACCTCTAAATAACCAGTCCATAATCTTTCTTAGATCGCCGGTAAAAGGACCGCCGGTCATCTGCATGCGAGGGCTATATTTAAAACCGCACGCCCAAGGATCTGTCTCGCGAGGTTTGTCGCGATTTGCTTTCATAACTGCTAGGATGATAAACGGAAGCAGCATTGTAGAACACAAAATTACTGCAATAAGAGGAGTTGAAACGATACTTCCCAAAGGCGAAGTGATTGACGAAGCGCCTAGGCTTGCGACATACCCGCTATTGGAAGTGATAGAATTTACTGCTTGCATAATGTAATCTACTATAAAGTGTGCGCCTACGCCAAATCCCACGCAGCCTATCATCAAAATGATCATTCCTAAAACCATTCCTAGTGGGCTTTCTTTTGCATTTTCCCAAATTTTTTCATCTCTCGGGGTTCCTGCAAAGATTACCGCATAAAGCTTAAGGTGCATACCGACCAAAACGCCGGTAAGTGCAAGAGCGACCACAGCTAAAGAGAAGGCGTATCTGATGAAAATTCCGCTTTCCTTAGTGCCTTGAAGCATTCCTTGATAGGTAAACCACTCTGAAACGAAGCCGTTTACCGGAGGAAGCGCTGCGATACCCATGATACCGATAAACATACCGATAGCGGTTAGAGGCATTTTTTTAGCTAGCCCTCCTAGCACGTCCATATTTTGTGTATGAGTAGCGTGGATTACAGAGCCTGCGCATAAGAATAGCAAGCCTTTGAATATCGCGTGATTTACTACGTGGTAGCAGCCTGCTAAAAATCCGACTGCAGCTAACGTTACATTGCCTGCTGCGACGCCGTAAATTCCAGTGCCAAGACCTAGCAAGATAATACCGATATTTTCAACTGAGTGGTATGCAAGAAGCGCTTTAAAGTCGTGCTGGCACAACGCGTATAAAACGCCGAAAAGCGAGCTAGCTGCTCCTAGGATCAAAACTGCAAGTCCGAAATAGATACTTAGCGGCAAAAATAGCGTAAATTTAACAAGCGTAAAGAGCGCTACTTTAATCATAACGCCGCTCATCAGTGCAGAGACATTCGATGGAGCCGCAGGGTGAGCTTGCGGTAGCCAAACGTGAAAAGGCCACATTCCCGCTTTTGAGCCGAAGCCGACCAAAAATAGCACGAAAGCAGCCACGGAAGCGCCCATCGGCATATTTACGTTTCCCCACTCCGCAAATTCGAAGCTGCCTGCGTAGTTTGCAATGATAAGTAATCCACAGGTGATACAAAATGCACCGATCTGCGCTATACCTAGATATACCATAACGGCTTTGAGCGTGCCTTTGCCATCGTTTACTATGATTAAAAATGACGAGATTAGCGTCATAAGCTCCCATAAAACAGCGAAGCAAAATACATTATCCGCACTGATGACTAAAAGCATAGATAAGATGAAGGTATTAAATAAACATGCAAAAACGCCGATATTTGCCTTTCCGATATATTCTTCGGCGTAGCTCATACCGTAAACGCTGCTTGCAAAGCCTATAAAAACGACTACGAAGCTGAAGAAATTTCCAAGCGGGCTTAAAGCAAATTTTGGTGCATATAAGAAAGTGCCGCCCAAAACGAAACTATCGCTTACGCCCATATTGGCTACGAAATGACACATCGCATAAAAACAGCTGATAGCACCTAATCCAAATCCCACCTTAACGGCAGTTTTTGGAGCGCAGTATAAAAGAATACTAATTACTGCACTGACGATAAATAAAGTATAGACGCTTATCATTTTGCGCCTCCTTCTTTTTTGGCGACGCAACTGATTTCGCCGTTTAATACGTCTTTTGCAAAAGCATTAGCCGCATCGTAGTCTATCGCAAAGCCCAATTTATGCTTACCTTCTTTAGGATCTATCATAATGATAGCGCTGGTTGGGCAAACCTCGACGCATGCAGGACCGTTCTCGCGTCCGTTGCATAGATCGCATTTGATGGCGGTGCTTTTGGCACCCGCTTGGCTTTCGATCTCGAGATAATACTTCGGCTCGACCGCATAATTTACTGACGGCATAAGCTCGGCATTCGAGCTGATCGCGCCATAAGGACAGGCGAGCGTACACATCTTACATCCGATGCAAATTTCTTCGTGCAATTCGATATAGTTATTATCGAAGCGAAGCGCACCGGTAGGGCAGACATTTGCGCATGGTCCGTCATCGCACTGCCTGCACTGCGTAGGCATAACGCCGTAAGCCTGTCTAAGCACGGTAAGTCGCGATTTAGCAAGCTTGCCGCGCTCGTAGGCACTTGAGTAACAGGCCGCCATGCACGTCGTGCAACCGATACATCGTTTGTAATCGCAGATTACAAATTTATGTTGTTTCATACCTTTCTCCTTGACTTAAGGAATTTTAAAAATTTTTTACTAAAAATTTTGGTGTAATTATATTTAAGTCCGTAAAAAAATTCCGTCATTTATCTGACGATATTTGGAATTTATTTGATAAATTTGCTTTCAAAGCTTAAATTTAAAAACTAATTTCTTTTTTAAACCAGTTCGTTGATTATTTGCTTTAAAAGTCTAGTATATCAGTATTAAAGTATATTTTAAAATTTAAATTACTACTTAAATTACCCCAACTTACTCCTAATTATAATTGAAAAAATTCTTTTAGCTTAAGGCAAAATTTCAATTTTATTTTAGGTAAGAATTTATATAATTGTGCCGAAATTGCATATATGGTAATTTTGCATGTTTAGTATTTTCGAAAGGAGAAAATATGGCGAATAAAGGCAAGGTCATATGCCCTTATTGTGGCACAGGCTGTCAAATCGAGCTGACTGCGGAAGACAATTATATCAAATCCGCAACCGGCGTAAGCGACAACCCCGTAAATCAAGGTTGTTTATGTTTGAAAGGTTATTACGGATGGAATTACGTAGGCTCTAGAGACAGGCTTACTACTCCGCTAATTCGTAAAAAGAATGGCAAATTTAGTAAAGACGGCGATTTGGTCGAGGCTAGCTGGGACGAAGCGCTTGATTTGGTTGCTAAAAAGATGCTCGAGGTTAAAGAAAAATACGGCGCTGACGCGATAGCTGGAAACTATTCCGCACGCTGTACGCATGAGGATAACTACGTAGCGCAGAAGCTACTTAGAATTTTAGGTACGAATAATATCGATCACTGCGCGCGCATTTGACACGCTCCGACTGTGGCAGGTCTTGCCAAAACAATCGGTAACGGAGCGGCTACAAATAGCTTTACTGAGATCGGAACTCACAGCAACTGCATTATGATGATCGGCTCAAACCCTGAAAATGGCCATCCGATCGTAGCTATGCACGTTCAAAGAGCACTAAATAGAGGCGCCAAACTCATCGTCATAGACCCGGTTAAGACGGAATTTGCAAATCGCGCAGATATCCACCTCCAGCTCGAGCCGGAGCACAATATCCCAGTCATCAACGCTTTAATCCATGCTATTATCGACGAGGATTTGGTAAATCATGAATTCGTTAATAAATACACCAAGGGTTTTGAATATGTAAAAGAGGTGGTTAAGGATTATTCGCCTGAAGCCGTAGCCAAATACACTAGGTTAAACGCTGAAGATATTAGAAAAGCAGCTAGAATTTACGCCACTACGCGACCTGCGGTTATCACGCACGGAATGGGTGTAACTCACTTCAACCACGGCGTGGGCGCAGTCTGTGATATTTCAAATTTAATGCTCGTAACGGGCAACGTAGGCGAGCTAGGCAGTGGCGATCTACCGATCCGTGGACAAGAAAATGTCCAAGGCTGCTGCGATATGGGAATGCTTCCTAACGTATTTACTGGTTATAAAGCCGTAACCGACGAGAGTGCCCGTGATTGGTTTGAGCGCCAGTGGAATTTACCAAAAGGTCATCTAAACGGCAAGATCGGTATTCATAAAACTGAAGTGCCTGACGCAATTCTTGATGGTAGGGTAAAATTCTTCTGGACGATGGGCGAAAACCCGGTTATGACCGATCCGAATGCAAATCACTTCTTGCGCGCGATTTCGCAGGTAGAGATGTATGTGATCCAAGATATTTTCTTAACCGAGACGAGCCGTAAAGCAGATGTTGTGCTTCCTGGAGCTTGCAGCGGCGAGAAAGAGGGTACTTATGCTAACGCCGAGCGCCGCGTACAGCATAGCGAAATTGTAGTTGCCCCTCCGGGACAAGCTAGACAAGACTGGGCTATCATCTGCGAGCTTGCCAGACGTTTAGGTCTAGGAGATTATTTCACATTCCAATCTCCTGAGCAGATTTGGGAAGAGGTGCGCAGGGTAGCTCCACACAACTACGGCGGAATGAGCTATTACCGCATCAAAAAATACCACGGACTTCACTGGCCGTGCCCTGATGAGAATTCTATGGGCGGACCTGCATTGTACCTTGATAAAAAATTCTTTACCCCGGATGGTAAAGGAAATTTCGTCCCAGTTCTATTTGTGGATGATAAGAGCAAGATCGAAAGCGCCAAAGAGGAATTTGCAAAGCGTATGAATATGCCGAAAGATTATCCTGTAATGGCGGGCTCCGTGGACGAGAAGACCGATGCAGAGTTCCCGATCCAGCTTCTAACTACGCGTAAGGTTTACGAGTACGCGGGAGGCGCGATGACTAGGCGCTCTAAGACCGTCGAGCAGGGCGGCGACGCGATAGGACCGATTGCGGAAATGAATCCGAAACTCGCCGAACGATATGGAATTTCGCAGGGCGATTTCATCGTCGCGTGGAGCCGCTACGGCTATATCGCGATCAAGGCGGACATCACCGAGTGTATAATGGATGGTATCATTCAGATGTCTTATCACTACTGGGAGAGCTGCTGCAACGAGCTAACGAGCGGCGGCTGGGATCTAATCGCCAAAACTCCTACGTTTAAGGCGGCGATTCAGATTAAAAAGATCGACGAAGAGGAATTTTTGCGTATCCGCGAGCTTAAGCGCATTAAGTTTCAGACCAATAAAGTCGTTTACGACGACTTCCACCACCATCCGATTAAATTCTAAGAATTTAATCTTATCCGTAGATTCGGGGGCTATGCTTCCGAATCTACTTTTTAACAATCAATTCAAATAATATGAAATTTTGGCGATTTAGCCGTCTTGCGATATTTTAAAGATCAAAAATTTCAAGAATTCAATAAATTTCGCGGTATTAATATGCTTTTGTGGCGTAGTTACGCTATCGATAAGAGGGTGTGAAATTTATCTACTATTGCGTTAATAGATGCGGCGGCAGGGACCGGGCCTTCGTGATTTATCAAATCCTAATAAATTTGGTCTTAATCAGAGCGGCATAATAGAGTAAATTTTAAAGATAAGCATGATAATAAGACTATTTTATCGCGGCGAATCTTACCAAATTACATTATTGATTAAATTTTAACGCGTGCAGGCTTATTTTATGCGAATTAGCCTATATTGCCAAGAAATGCCATAATTTTAATAACGCAAATGCAATTTTTGTGATTTTAATATATAAATGCAAAAGGCTCATAGGCTTTTAAAGCGCTAGACGCGGCTTTTAGTCTTAATGGTCGCAAATGCCGGTTTCTAGCATAGCTGGAGTAGTTTCGCGCTTCGTCTGAAATCCATAAATTTTGATTTTAAAATTCCGAATTCCGTTGTGCTTGGAATTTGGAATTTTTAGAATTTTGTTTTATCGTGTGTTTTTTGCGTTCTATTTTTCACGCGGGAGCCCTTTGCTGCGCTAGATCGCGCCGCTTGCGATGTTAAAGCTATTGTGCCAAAGCTTCTGCCTTGCTTGTGGATGAGATTTATGAAACTAGGCTCTGATATTGAAGCTATTGCGCCAAAGCTGTTGCGGCAGAATTCCATTTACTTTATGCAAAAGTAGTTAAAATTTCTGCCGCTTGTCGCGCCTGGCTACTTATTGTGCCGGTCTGTTCGTCTTGCTTTAATTTTTATCGCTAGCAGCACCCACTTTACTTTGTCGCTCCTAAATTTTTGCCGTCCGTCGCGTTAGAATCGCTCGCAGCGCCGTGATTTTCGCTGCTTGCAGAATCTGAGCTTGTCGTACCGCTAGGGCTTGCGGAGATTGGATTTGCTATGCTTTCGCCCGCGATGCCACTTACGTTATTTATGTAGGCTACGGTGCTTATTTTGTTCCATTCTCTACCGATTTTCAAAAACGCGCGCTGGCTGTCTAGGATCTCTTTAAACATCGGATCTTTCGCCGCTTCCTCGTCTAAGATTTCATTCGTTGCTTTTTTAAGTGCAGCTATCACGTCTGCAGGGAAGTCGCGCACCTGCACATCCGGAAACTGCGCTTTTAGCTCCGCCCAAATGCGAGCGTTTTCATAAAAGCCCTTATTTTGGAAGTTCTCTCCGGCAAGTCTTGCTGCAGCCTCTAAGATCGCTTGAAGATCCGCAGGCAGCTTCTCTAGCGCCTTTTGATTTACCAGCAGCTGGCAGTCTCCCATAGGCTCTTGCCAGCCTGTGTAGTAGTATTTAGCCACTTTGTGAAATCCAAGCGGCATATCATAGACAGGGCTTACCCACTCGACCGCGTCGATCGTGCCCATCTCTAACGCCATAAATAGCTCGCCCGTAGGCACCGTGTTTATAGTGGCACCCAGCTTGCTCATCACCTCTCCGCCTAGCCCCGGTATGCGGAATTTAAGCCCTTGCAAATCTGCGACCGAGTTGATCTCTTTTTTAAACCAGCCGCCCATTTGCATGCCGGTAGATCCCATCAAAAAGGTCTTCATGCCGTATTGCGCGAACATCTTATCGTTAAGCTCTCGTCCACCACCATAGTAATACCACGCGTGCTGCTCATCAGTAGTCATACCGAAAGGCACTGCAGTCCATAGCATAGTTTTGGCGTCCTTGCCTTTATAATAATAAAGCGAAGTATATCCTAGATCGTATTGACCGCTTTTGACGAAGTCGAATACGCCAAAGCTTGACTTGTGCTTGCTCGGCGTATCGATGCGGATCTGAAGCCTACCGCCACTAAGGCTTTCGGCATAGTTTTTAAAATCCTCAGCGGCAGCGCCCAAAACGGGCGTAGTCGCCTCCCACGTACTAGCAAGTCTTAGGCGATAGACCTTATCGTCGCCGAAAAGCTGCGAGCCCAAAAGCATGAGACATGCAAACAAAAAAATCTTTTTCATTTCTATCCTTTCATAAAGTTTTAAATTCATAAAATTTCAAAATTTAGCGCGACGCCTGCTTAAAATTTAATCGCGTTCTGCGTTACTGCTACGAAATTCTGCTTCACGGTGTCTATTTTATCGACACGTTGCTTTCTATTCTATTTTACGACGCTTCATCTTATCGGCACCTTGCTCTGCAAATGTCTTATTTCGCGATATTTTGTTTCTAAGCGCTCCGCCCAAGCTTTTTATTTTACGATGCCATGCTTTGCGACGATAGAGCGCCGCATTCGTTTGAATTTCGCCATGTTCGGATGTTACCGCACCTGCGTCATATCTAGCGATAATATTTTATCAAGCGCGCTTATTTAAAAGCCTCTGGAGCGGATCTCTTTTGCTTAGAAACAGCAAAAGTATCTTAAAGTGCCATCTTTGCGCTTTTGCAGATAAAAATTCTCTCTTCCTTTCAAAGCGAGCTTTGTCATTATTGGCAAGCCTGGATGCCACGCCATTTCTCTGATCTTTGACGGCAGAATTGTGCTTTTAAATTTAAAATCCACGATCAGTGCACTCTTTGTACCGCGTCGGCAAGCGGAGAGTGCGCCTTTATATTTGAATTTTGCGTCTTAGTTGAGCGCAAAATTCCGCGCGGAGTTTTGATGCAAATTCCTCGCGAAGCCTAGATTAGAATTTTACGCAAAGCTGCCCCAGTTGTTTAAAATTTTTTGCAAAATTCCGTGCCGCAAAATGCATTTAAAATTTTAAATTTGCTATTGCGCGAAATTTCTTAGCGTAAATTCTAAGCCTTTAAATTTTGCTCTTGTTTGACAGCATAAAATTTTAAAACAAAATTCTGTAGCCGCCATGCCTTAAAATTTTATTTGCAAAGCCTGCCTGCTAAATTTTAAAATTTTAAGCCTAAGTCCGCAAAATTCCGCATTCCGTATTTTTGAAATTCTATTTCGCAAAATTTTATCTCGCGGATTTCTCGCTCCATAAATTTATGCGCTAAATGAAATTCTACTCCGCAAGTTTGTGCTTTGTAGAATTCTAGCTCGTAGAATTTCGCTTAAAATTTCGCGCTTAGCCCTTATTCTTGAATAGCTCCGCGTGTTTGCCGCGCAAAAACTCAACCACGGCTATCACCTCGTCCGCGCCGCTAGCGTCAGAGTTCGCAAGCACCGTATCGATATTTTCGATATATAGCTGCGCCGCATCGGCGAGCCGCTCGCGCCTCACGCCCGCATAAAGTAGCATCGCGTCAAGCAAGATGTTGATCTCGTAGATGAGGTCCTGCTCAGCGATTTTTTCGTCATTAGTTTTCATCTTCTTCCTTTGAAATTTGAGTTTTTTTCTCGATTAGATCCACGATTTGCGCCTTTACGGCTTCGTACGAGCTCGCGTCCTTAAAGCCCGCAAACATCCCGCCGCTTGCATTTACGTGCCCGCCGCCGCCCAGGAGCAGCTTTGCCATTTCGCTTACGTCGATCTTGCCGTCGGCGCGAAAGCTGAGCGTTTTTTTGCTCGTTACGTCGATGAAAAAATCGACATCGGGGTTTTGCGTCAAAAAGTCGTTGCCGATGACGCTTACGTTGCCGATATTGTAGGTCAAAATGCCCTTTTTATCGAGGTAGCTGATCTCAAAGCGCTGCTTTTGCGCGCTTAGACGGGCGACTACGAAATGCGATACGAGATTGCTTAGCGTATCGTCGCGCTCGCTTTTAAAAAATTCTTTCTTTATGCCGTGCAGTGCGCTATCTAGCGCGATGTGAGCGTCCGGCTCGTCTTGAAATTTAAAAATTTTTTCTAACAAGAAAAAGATATAATCCCTGCTCTCCCGCTCAAACATGATCTTATTGATCTCTTTCGCGCCCGAGACCATACCGAGGCAGACCTTGCCGAGCTCAAACTCGCTCTCGTCTTTTAGCCAGATATCCACGGCGTTTACGACGCGCACGAGCTTATCCAGCCGCAGCGAGCCGCCGAACATCGCGCTGAAAAAATCATAGGTGATCTTCGTAGCGCAGCGCGATGAATCCAAAAAATACCACGGGAATTTTTTCGCGCACTCAAGCCCGCTTTGATGATGATCCAAAAGGATTACGCGGGCGTTGCGACGGGCTAGCTCGCCGCTAAATTTCTCGCACTGCGCGGGCAGTAAATTTAGATCGGTGATTAAAACCAGACTTTTCTCGTCTGCATCTGCAGCAAGTCGCTCATCGATACTAGCGAGGATGAGATCAAATTTTTCGTTTATCTCCTTGCCGTAGTTGGCGTTAAAAAATTCCACATCCGTCAAATAGTGCGCCGCGACGAACTGCGCGCCGTAGCCGTCCAGATCGGTATGGCTGAGGTGATATATTTTCATTTGCGCTCTTTGCCGATGATATCTGCTAGCGTGATCGTATTCATATACTCATCGACTTTCTCTTGAAGCTCGCCAAACATTAGATTGACGCGGCACAGCGTGCGACCGTTCGGGCAGGCGTCGATCCCTTCGGCGGTGCAGTCAAATACCGTCGCCTTGCGTCTTTCGGCGCTTTTGATGATCTCGCTTAGCGTGATCTCGTCCGCATTGCGCGCGAGCACAAAGCCGCCCTTGGCGCCTTTGAAGGAATTTAGAAGTCCCGCGCGAGCTAAATTTTGTAAAATTTTAGCCAAAAAGCTGCGTGAAATTCCAAGCTCGCTAGAGATCGAATCGACATCCATCGACTCCTCCTTGCCCGCGATGCAGATCATTGAAAGCAGGGCGTATTCGCTTGCTTTTGTAAAAAGCATTTATTCTCTCCTTTGGTGTCAAAGCGTGCATTTTACACAAAGAAAGCAAAAATTTAGGTTAATTAAGTATAATCGCTTCCTATTTTACCGATCAGGAGGTCATCATGGCTTTAGACACGGCTCAAAAAGCACAGATAGTTGCGAAATTCGCTAGAAGAGAGAAAGATACAGGTTCTGCGGAGGTGCAAATCGCGCTTCTTACCGAGAGGATCACGCTTTTGACCTCTCATTTGCAAGCAAATCCGAAAGATTTTTCATCCCGTTTAGGACTACTAAAGCTAGTAGGTCAGCGCAAAAGAATGATGAAATATCTCAAAAACAAAGACTACGCAGTTTATTCCAAGCTCGTTAGCGAGTTAAATTTAAGAGATAAATAAGCTCCTTTGCTCGCGGCGGCGTTTATTTCGCCCCGCGATTTATACACGGCGTCCGTCAAACGGCGGACGCTTTTTTATGCCTGGAATTTAGACAACTGCACTTTTTCAATCTTTAAATTTTTTGAGAATTTTGTAAAATTTATGAATTCTGCTTGGATTATGAAATTTTAAAATTCCATAGAAATTTTGAAATTTTGCCGGATTATAAAATAATTTGCGTAGTTCACATCCGCGACGGAATTTTAAAATTACGAGCGGCGATAAATTTTATCTGCGCCGTCTTGCATACAGCCAGAATTATACATTCGCGTTATTTGTATCAAAATTTAATTGTCAAATTCCAAAAATTTGGATGAAGCTTTACTATGCCGCCAAAAATAGGGCGGCTCGTAGAATTCCGTTTTTTGGAATTTTTTAAAAATAATTTTGCTTCTTGCAATTTGAACTTTTATTTAAACGCCGTAAAGCTCATAAAATTCGCCCATTTAAAGATACTCTCGACGCGCTTAAAGCCCGCGCTCAGCGCCAAGGTGCGGTTTTCTGCCTCAGTGTAGGGCACGAGCACGTTTTCAAGCGCCTCGCGTTTTTGCGCGATCTCGTAGCGCGAGTAGCCCTGCGCGCGCTTGTAATCCTCGTAAATTTCGATCATACGGCGCGCGAGCGCAGGCTCTTCGTAGACGATCTTTTCGCTAAAGATCAAAACCCCGCCCTCGCGCAATCCGTCGTAAATTTTGCTCACGAGCGCGGCTCGGCTCGGCGGTCTGATAAACTGCAAGGTGTAGTTTAGGATCACGGCGTCGCAGTCCGCGAGACTCGCATCCAGCACGTCCGATACGCTAAGCTCGAGCTTGGCGCCGAATGCCGCCGCCTTGGCGCGGGCGTTTTGTATCATCGCCTCCGAGCTGTCAATGCCGCACAGCCGCAGATCGGGGCGCAGCGCAAACAGCGACAGCAGCGCGGTCGCAGTCGAGCAGCCAAGATCGATCACGCGGGCCTTTTGCGGCAGTATCCGCGCCAAAAGCTCGCTGCTAAGCCGCGTGCTAGCCTCATAAAACGGCACGCTGCGCCCGATCATATCGTCAAAAACCGACGCGACGCTGGCGTCAAACTCAAACTGCTTTTTGATAGGCTCTTTAAAAATTTCGTCTTTCATCTGTTTCCTTTTTAGTTTCGCTATTCGCGCAGCACTCGATTTATATTTTCTGCGCATGCTAAGCGCAGAATTCTCACAACGTGTTTTCTGCACTTACGAGACACTCGACTTGCGACCGCTACGCATGGAATTATTGCGCTTAGTTTGCCCCGCGCGTAAGCATACCTAAATTTTAAACGCAGCATGGGCACTTTTGATGCAAGCGAGCTGCATCCCAGTTTGCGCCCAACTTCTAGCCCAGATACGCTCGATGCATGATTAAATTTCACGTCTTGCTTGATAGGCCCTAAAATTCCGCACCGCGCAAATACATCTTTAAAATTCTACGCCGTATTTTCGCAGCATTAATTTTACGTCGCCAAATCTCACGCTACCAAAACAGCTCCTTTAAATTCTTTAATTACGAACTTAAACTAAAAGCATAGCCAAAGCTATATTGGTAGAATTTCGCGCGCATTTTGCGATTTTACGCGCCGTAAAATGGAACCCGCTTAACAAAATCCCGCGTTTAGCTAGGCGTATAATTTAGCCGCTTGGCTCTTGCTCGGCAACTTAGCTCTGCTAAATTTTAAAGCTTTGCAGCGCAATTAAGATTTTTTATCGCCCTCAATTCTCGGCGCAGCTCACACTTACCTCACCTTAAATGAGCCTAAGCTCAAAGTACGTTAAAACTCTGCAGGCGGTACGCCGTTAAAATTTAACGACTTTTTATCGGCTTGCGCGCCGCTTTTGTGTACACTTCCTATATAGCATCGCAGACGCAGGTGGTGCACCAAGTTTTCTCAATGACAACGGGCACACGACTTTTATATGGGATGACGCAGACAGCTCATTTAATGCGCCATAGATGCAAAAGCAGATGGGTGCATTAAATTTAAAGCGCACAGCCCGCAAATTTCATCTTTAAGCTTACAAGCCGTAGATTAAATGCGGCTTCGTAGTACCGCCTCTGCCTCCGTAGAGTCTTTTAAAATTTGCTCTTTAAGCTGCGCTAGATCGCTAAATTTGCGATTTTCACGTAGGAACTTTATAAATTTCACGCAAGCAAATTTTGCGGTGCTATTTTTACTCGTAGCCTCTAAAATTTTATTTTCGGCGCCCAAGCTCTCGCTCGCCGTAAAATTTTGTATAGAAATTTCTACTGAATTACACGCCAAGATTTCATCTAAATTTTGCGCAGAATGTGCGGCTTGCTCCCCGCAGCACGGCGCGCGATCTTGTGCGGAATTTAAACTCGCTTCAAAGCCTGCAAAGTCTCCTAAAATGTGCGTTTCAAGCGCAAAAGCTCCGTCGGTGCTGAGCCTGTGCCCCAAGAAGCTCACGCTTGCAAATTCCTTGCTTCCAGCGCGCGCCAGGGTCGCATACACGCCGCTTTTTGGCATAAAATAGCCGCTCGCATCAAGATTTAGCGTCGCTACGAACTCCCGCGCCCCGCGCCCCTGACCGTGCACTACGCGTCCGCAGATCTCGTAATTTCGCCCTAAAAGCTCCGCCGCCTCTTCGCACCGACCGCGCGATAAAAGCTCCTTGATCCTACTTGAATGCACGCCGCCGCCGCTTAAGCAAAACTCTCCTACGACGCAGGTTTGCCCGCGAAATTCGCGCCTTAAAAACTCCGCGCCCCACGCCCTATCACGCCCAAATCTAAAGTCCTCGCCTACGACGATTTTTTGTAGATTTATGAAATTTTGCCTTAAAAGTGCGATAAATTCGCCTCCGCTAAGGCTTTTGATAGCGCGTAGATCGCAATAAAAAATCTTTTTGTCCGTAAATGCCTGCCGTGACGCAAAAGGGGTTAGCTTCGTGCCACCACCTGCTAGGATTACGATTATTGCGCCGTGCTCACCTAGACGCTCAAATAATTTTTGATGTCCAAGGTGCATGCCGTCGAAGTTACCGATCGCTACGGCGCACACATTATCGCGGTTTGCGCCTTGTAACGTTGCGAAAATATCGCCTCGTGCGAACTGCTCGCTTAGGCGCGCGCGTAGTACTTCCGCACAAGCAGGAAGCATGCCCTGAGCTTGCGCGTCTATGCCATTGCTGCAAGTGCTGCCATAAGCCGTTTCGTTACTGCAAGCGGCGTCGGTGTCTGCTTCATCTGCGCAGTGCGCATCGCCGGTTTTATTTCCGCTCAACTCTTGCCTTGGACGTTTGATATTTTGAGATGAATTTTCTCCATTGCTTGTGGAATTCTGTTCCGTAAAATTTTTCAAGCTGGAATTCTGTGCTATAAAATTTTGCTCTTTAAAATTCCGCAGCGAAGCCTCTGTATGGTCTTTGCCTGATTTTTGATTAGCCATTATTGCTGCTTCGTCCAGACGATTTTTTTGGTGTCGTAGCCGCTGTGCTTCGCTTTTTTTAGATAGAGGATGCGGATCGGCTCAGGCAGGGTTTTGGTGCGCGAGAGGATATACAGCTCGCTCGTATCGGCGCCGAAGATTAGGGCGTAGCGATAGTCGCCATCCACCTGCGCCACGCGGTAGAGGGAGTCGGAAATCAGGCCTTTTTGATAGAGCAGGCCTACGTTTTTATCGCCCGCAAACTCCAATACGTGCTGCTCGTTTTCGATTTTGCCCGAGCTTGTTTTGGCGGTTTTTAAAAGATTGATCGTGGAGTTTTTATCGATGAAACACTCATACGCGGTGTTTTGCAGCTCGCTACCGCCCTTCATGCGGGCGATCTCATACCAGCCGCCGCTAAATTTAGCGATGTCGAAGTTTTTTACCAGCGGCGCTTTTGGGCTTAGGCTTTTGGCGCATGAGCCCAAAAATAGCGCGCAAAACGCCAAAATAATTAAGTTTTTAAATTTCATCGTTCATCCTTTTTAGAAGATAGAAAAATTCCCTATTTCCCTCTTTGCCCGCGATTTTGCAGGCGCTAGTTTGTAGCACGACAAGTCCCAGCTCTGCGCATAGCTGCTCAAATTTCGCCCGTGCGGCGCGCACCGATTTTTCGTCCTTGAGCACGCCTTTTTTATTTCGCTTAATCTCCGCGCCGACTTCAAATTGCGGCTTAAATAGCACGATGAGAGCGCTTTTTGCGAGGCTCGCGAGACTTTTTAAGATCAAATTTAGCGAGATGAAGCTCACGTCGCAGGTGATGAGATCAAATTTTTTCTCGCTTTCAAACTCCCTGATATCGGTGTTTTCGCGCACGATCACGCGAGGATCGCGCCGCAAAATTTCGCTTAGCTGCGAGCTGCCGACGTCAAGCGCGGTCACGCTCTTTGCGCCGCGCTGCAATAAGATCTGCACGAACCCGCCCGTGCTGCTGCCTACGTCCAAAACATCGACTCCCGCTAAATTTAAAATATTTTTTTGCGACGATTCTGCTTGTATCAGCTCCGCGCCGCCTTCGTTGCGGCACGCGCCCGCCCTGTCGCCCGATTTGGAGGCTTTCGCCGCATTTGAAATCTCTGCCGTTTCGGCGTCTATGTCCATTTGCAAATGCCCTGCCGTCTTGGTGCCTGTACTCGTCTGTAAAAATTCCACTGTTTGCTTGCCTGCACCGGTTTGTAAAAGCTCCGCCGTATCGGCGCTAGTTTTTGCGGTACGGATCGCCTCGGTAGTCGCTTTAGCGCTCTTTGCGCCGCTGCACGGCTTTGAAATTTCTGCCTCCGAGTTAGGCGAATTTGCGGCGCAGCTCGCCAAAAGCCCGTTTTCGGCGAGCTCGTCCAGAAAGCCCGCAAGCTTGAGCGCTCCCCTGCTTACGTAAATTTGATCGGTCGCGCTGATTTCGCCGCTCTGCTCTGGCGCGATCTGCACAGAGGGCCTGTTTTGCACGGCGCCACGCAGCAAAATTTTATCCTGTTTTATTAGCGCGGCAGCCTGATTTCTACTGATTTTAAGCGTATTTGCGACGAGCAGATCAAATCTCATTTTGTCTCTTCTCCGCGCGGCGGTGAAATTTTAAAGCTTACGCAGTTTTTGTGCAGCCTTGAGCTTAAAATTTTATCGCGCATAGCAAAGTTGCGGGCAGCAGCGCCGCAAGGCTCAAATTTTAGCCCGCGCCGCGCCGCAAATTTAGCCATACTGCGCATTGTAAATTTCTGCTCGCCGTGCATTGCGAATTTTATCTCGTCGCTAGCGAAAATTTTAAAATTTTTCCTATCGGCGCAGTGTTTGAGCGGCGCAAGATTTGAGATATTCTTGCTTACGACCGCATCTATCGGCATCGCGTCCGCCATCTTGGTGCCGCGGCAGGCGGAGCCCGCCCGCCTAGCAGAAACCGCCTCTCGCTCTGTCGCTTTTGCACGCGCCTTAGAGCCCAGCGATCTTGCATCGACCGCTCGATTTGCTATCCTCGCTTCTAGCGGCAAATTTACCGCTTCCTCACACTCTTTAAAATTTTTAAAATTCTCGCGCCTTGTAAAAGATATAAGCGCCGCAGGGCGGAGATTGCTTTTAAAATTTAACCCCGCGCCGTTTGCGTGCGGGTTTGGCACCCAGCAAAATACCTTCACTCGCCGCTCCCCGCAAGCGCTTCAGGCTCGCTCTTGCCGGGTGAATTTGCGCCGGGCGTCGCCAGGCTCGCAAGCGCTTCAAACTCTCTCTCATCGATCACCCGCACGCCAAGCGAGCGAGCTTTTTGCAGCTTGGAGCCCGCTTCTGCGCCTGTGAGCACGAAATCGGTCTTGGCAGATACCGAGCCCTGCACCTTCGCGCCCATCGCCAAAAGCCTGGCCTTAAACTCGTCGCGCGGACGGCTGAGCGTGCCGGTGATGACGACGCTGCGGTCCGTAAAAGCGCTTTTGGTAGTCTGTATCTGGGGTGCACGAGGCGTGATGATTTCGCTTAGATTTAGAATTTTTTCGCGATTTATCTTGCAAAACTCCGCTAGGCTCCTTGCCATCGCCTCTCCAAAGCCCTCCAGGCGCAGAATTTCACCCTCGTTCGCATTCAGCCAATCCTGCCCGAATGCCGCGGCGATCTTGCGCGCGGCTACCTCGCCGATGTGCTCGATCCCCAAAGAGGCGATGAAGCGCTCAAGCGGCGCGTTTTTGCTCGCGTTTATCGCACCTAAAAGATTTGAAATTTTTTTATCCGCAAAGCCCTCAAGATCTGCCAAATCCTGCGCGTCGAGGGCGTAAATGTCGCCGATCTTTGAAATTTTGCCGCTTTCAAAAAGTTGCGTAATCGTCGCATCGCTTAGCCCTTCGATATTCATGCATTTTTTGGAGCAGAAATAGATCAGCGAGCCTATCACGCGCGCCTTGCAATCGAGGTTTTGACACTTTATGAGCGCGCCTTCGTCAAGTAGCTTCTCACCGCAGACGGGACAGTGATCCGGGCGCAAAATTTCGCTCTGCGTGCCGTCTCTGCGCTGTTTGTAAACGCTCGTGATCTTCGGGATCACGTCGCCGCTACGGATGATGCCTACGAAATCGTTTTTCATCAGCCCCAGCCGCGCGATCTCATCAAAATTATGAAGCGTCGCGTTTGAAACGTTCGCGCCGTCGATATTTACGCTATCTACGACGGCTACGGGGGTGACCGCGCCGGTGCGGCCGACCTGCAGATTGATCTCGCGCAGCCGCGTTACCTTTTCGATCGCGGGGAATTTATACGCGACCATAAAGCGCGGGAATTTCACCGTATAGCCCATCTGGGCGCACTTTGAGAGCTCGTTTACGCGGATTACCATACCGTCTAGCATCAGGTCTTTGCTCGCGCGCATGCTATGCAGCGCCTCGTACGCGCTCCTGATCTCGCTTGCGCTCTTGCAGATGCGGCAAAACTCGTCGCGCAAAAAGCCTAAGCTGCGCACGAACTCCATTATCTGCGAGTGCAGCGCAAAGCTTAGCGAATGCTCGCCCACCCCCCACGGGATAAATTTTAGCTTCCGCTTCGCTACTATCGCGCTATCCAGCTGGCGCAGGCTTCCCGCGGCGGCGTTGCGCGGGTTTGAAAACAGGCTCTCGCCGTTTGCGGCGCGCTCATCGTTTAGCGCGTCAAAATCGCTCTTTGCGATCAGCGTCTCGCCGCGAATCTCGATCCTTCCCGCGTAGGGAATCTGAAGCGGCACCGATTTGATCGCTCTTGCGTTTTGCGTCACGTCCTCGCCCACGAGTCCGTCGCCGCGCGTCGCCGCGCTTATCAGCACGCCGCCTTCGTAGGTTAAATTTAGGCTCGCGCCGTCAAATTTCGGCTCGACGTAAAACTGCGCGCCGCTCTTCTCGCCGCGAGCCAGCCATGCCAAAAGGTCCGCGTCGTCGAAAATATCCTCCATCGACCACATCTGCGCGCCGTGAGCGAGCTTGGAAAAGCCCTCGCTGATCGCGCCTCCGATGCGCCTTGTAGGTGAGTAGGGCAGCGCCAGTGCGGGGTTTTGCTCCTCGAATTTCTCCGCTTGTAAATAAAGCTCATCGTACTCCTCGTCGCTTGCGATCGGCTTATCGTCGGTGTAATATGCCCGTGCCCACGCATTTAGCGTATCTACTGCGGATCTGTATTCATCGTAATTCATCTTGCGCTCGCATCTTTAAATTT
>CAUQPS010000006.1:0-71566 GCA_963520005.1 uncultured Campylobacter sp. | reverse complement strand
GCGATATTTTAGCAAGAAATTTTTAGTTTGGGCTTTTAAGCAAAGAAGTTTTTGAGGAGCCTGAGAGGATAAATTTTATCAAGTCAAATTTAGCAAATTTCGGACGAGCGTCAAATTTTAATCTGTGGCGCTTTGAGCGCGGAATTCTGCCTCGCTCCGCATTAATCGCGGCATATTTCGACGCAAAACTTTACGAATAAAATTCCGTAAATTACAAAGCGGCAAAAACGCGATCAAATTTAGCGGGTTCAAGCTCGATCTTGTATCCCAGGCTCGGGACGTTTTTTATGATTTCGCCACTCACTTTATCGCGGATACGCTTGACGAAGGTGCGAAGCGCCGTATCGCTCACGGCTCCTTCGGTCCAGACATAACGCTTGATCTCGTCGTAAAGCACCAGCTCGCCCACGCGACTGGCTAGCAGCGAAACGAAAGAAAGCTCCTTTTTAGTAAGCACGATCTGCTCGCCATCCTTCAGTAAAATACGGCGAAGCCCGTCAAATACGTAGCCTGCGCCCATATTTACGACTCGTACAGAGTCCAGCTTAGACTTCATCAGTGCACTTATCTCTAGCACAAATGCGGCGATATCTACCGGTTTAAAGTAATACCGCTCGACGCCAATCTCCATAACGCCTTTTAGCTGCTCCTCCCTACTGAAGCCGCTAAGCACCACGATAGGGGCATGCGGAAAGATCTGCTTAATCTGACGTATCATCGCTAGCCCATCCTCGATCGGCATTAAAATGTCGGTAATGACGAGATTAGGGCTAAATTTTTTGAATTTTTTCACACCTTCAAGCCCGTTTTGGGCATTGTAAACGTTGTTAAAAATACCCTCAAACGCCTTATGCAGCGAGGCTAGTAATTTAGTATCATCCTCGACTAGCAAGACGTCCAGCTCTTTTAAAGCGCAGCTCATAGCAGACCCCTCAAGGCGAAATTTCAAACGAAATTCTTTCAAATTTTCTCTTTTATCGAGCTTAAAATAATGTTAAGTTAAAAATTTAATTTCATAAAGTAACACAACTCTTATTTTAGGTGCAAATATGGGCGGGATTAAAAAAGAAGCATGGATAAAAACCGCAGCCTAGGAATGGGGCAAAATTTAAAATGACGCAAGCTAAATCTTATCGGTGCGAAAGAGATTTAAAAGGGGCTGAAAGTAAAATTTCAAAGCTAGCGCAGGTAAAATTTCACTACGCGGCGGGGCAGAATTTTATTTTAGGCAAATATTTTAGAGGGAAATGAAACGGCGCCGATAAGGTTTTAAGAGCAGGTATAGTTTATCAAAAAACTAGGCATAGCTGGCAAAACCGCATCAATAAGGCTTTAACGAGCGGGCAAAGTTAGATAAATTTTACAGGCGGCGAAGCGTTTATTGGCATAACTTTGACGGCAACAAGACGACTCGTCAAATTTAAGAGCTTGAAGCCATGCTAAATGTACCGCAAGATCTGTTTTGAAAGAGCTAAGCGTGCCAAGCCCGATCTTTAAAGTGCGTAAAATTTAGCCGCGCGTGCGATTAAAAGCTAAGCGGATGCAAAAATCACACGAATGAAAAGCATGCGGCGCGGTAGCCAGTTTAAATTTAAAACCGCAACTAGCACAGATCTGTTTCATCCAAAAACCGCTTAATTCAAAATCACCGCGGCAATCCTCAGCCCGCAAAAGCGCGCTTTGCGTACCTCTCCAGCCTGCAATTATCCAGGCTGCAACGAGTCTTAAATTCACGACGCAAAGACCGTATTAAAAATTTAAAGCTTGTCGTAAATTTAAAATTTTACCGCGCGATCGCGGTAAAATTTCATGTGGGCAAAATTTCAAAAATCATAAAATTTCAAGAAATTCTTTAAAGATATATTTGCTCTCAGTAGGCCCTGCGCTGGCTTCCGGATGGTGCTGCACCGAAAATACGGGATACTCCCTGTAGCGCACGCCCTCGATCGTGCCGTCGAAAAGGTTTCGGTGTGTGATCTCGCAGATCTGCGCGATCGTTTCGGGGACGTTGTAGTTGTGGTTTTGCGCGGTGATCTCGATCGATTTGGTGCGCAGGTTTTGCACGGGGTGGTTTGCGCCGTGCTGGCCGAATTTCAGCTTGTAAGTCTCATACCCCATCGCGTTACTTAGCAGCTGATGACCCAGGCAAATTCCAAAAATCGGCACGCGCGCCTCTACCATCTTTTTGATCTGCGCGATCTCCTCTTTAAGCATGCGCGGCTCGCCCGGGCCGTTTGATAAAAACACGCCGTCGATCTGCCCCTCTTTAAATTTAGCGATTAGCGCTTCCGCTTTAACGTCGTGCGGGAAAACCTCGACGCCCAGCCCCAGATCGCAAAGCTCGTTTAGGATGTTTCGCTTGACGCCGTAATCGATCACGGCTATCTTTTTGCCGCAGCTTGCGGGCTGAGCGTAGCTTCCGCGCTCGGCGTCCCAGCGCCCGGAGGTGTGCTTATACGGCGCCTTCGTGCTTACGATGCTTACATAATTGATCTCCTCGATGCGCGCAGATTCGCTGAGCGCCTTTTTAAGAGCAGCTTTATCGCTGATCTCGGTAGAGACGAAAGCGCGCAGACTGCCCTCGTCGCGCAGCATCTTGGTTAAAAATCTAGTGTCGATGTCGTAAACGCCGAATTTTCCGTTTTGCAGAAAATAATCCTCCAAGCTCATCTGCGAGCGGAAATTTGAAGGCTCGTTGTTAAAATTTCTTACGAAAATTCCGCTGGCGTGGATTTTGGAGCTTTCTTTGTCGTTTTCGTTGATCCCTACGATGCCGATTTCGGGCATCGTAAAGATAATAAACTGCCCCGCGTAGCTGGGATCGGAGATGATCTCTTCGTAACCCGTGGCGGAGGTGTTAAACACGAGCTCGCCGAATGCGCTGCCACCTTTGCCGAACGCCTTGGCTTGCAGATAGATGCCGTTTTCTATATAGATATACGCGTTCATTACAGCATGCCCCGTTTTCTTAGCTCCTCTTCGTAGAGCTTTTCAAACACAAGCTCGTATTCTTCGGTACCTGGGATCAATTTTTGCTTGTAGCCCTCGATCTTTTCACAGACCTCGTCCTCGATCTTTTGGTAGCTTTTCAAATACTCCTCGATCGCGTTATAAATTATCGTCTTCAGCCTGTTTTCGGAGACTTTGTAATCGATCAAATTTTTCTTCCAAACGGTTTCTAAAATTTTATGCGATATGGTGCCGTAGCGATCCTCAAAATTTAGCTCGAAATTCTCGTCGTTTGCGATGTGGCGTTTGATGAGCCAAAACATATCTTTTTTATTCACGCTCATCTCATCTAGCTCGCTTATGCGCTCATCTATCAGCTCGTTTGCGCGCTCGTCTATCGCTCTTTCTTTTTGCAGATCGCCCCTTATGATCTCGTCCGCTTCCTTGGCGACGGGCTCTATGCCCGCACCGAGCGTAACGCAGCCCGAGTTTAGCAGATCCAGCGCTATTTTATGCGCGATATATGGCACGTGTGGTAGTCGTATTCGCATGATCGTTCCTTTAAATTCAGTTCTATGAGCGGTCTCGCCGCCCGCGTTTGCAAACGGCGGAATTTTAAAATTCTTAAAATTCCGCCCGATTTTATAAAATTATCGTGTCGCTTCTTTCGGGACTGGTGGAGATAAAGCCCACCTTCGCGCCGCTTAGCTCCTCTATTTTGCGGATATAATTTTGCGCGTTTTGCGGCAGATCTTCAAATTTTGAAATTCCTTTGACGCTGTCCCAGCCAGGCATCTGCTCATAAACCGGCTCGGCTGCTTCCAAATCGATCGGAAAATAATCGATCTCCTCCCCCTTGTAGCGATATGCGCGGCAAATTTTGATGCTCTCAAAGCCGTCTAAGACGTCAAGCTTCATCAGCGCGAGCTTGTCGATGCCGCTAAGGCGCACGGCGTATTTCGTAGCCACTCCGTCGAACCAACCGCAGCGGCGCGCCCTGCCCGTCGTGGTGCCGTACTCTTTGCCGATCTCGCGCATCGCCTCGCCTTGCGGGCCCTTATCCTCGGTAGGAAACGCGCCGTTGCCCACGCGGGTAGTGTAGGCTTTTAAAATTCCCATCACCGTGCCGATATCTTTCGGCGCGAGTCCGAGCCCGCTGCAAGCCCCGCCCGCGATAGTCGTCGAGCTCGTGACGTAAGGATAGGTGCCGTGATCGATATCAAGCAGGCTTCCTTGTGCGCCCTCTACGAGCACGCGCTTGTCGTAATCAAGCGCCTTCCACAGCATGTGCGTGGTATCGGCGATGTATGGCTCGAGTGCGCTTTTATAGCGCTTTAGCTCCTCGTAAATTTCAATCTTGCTAGGAATTTTAACCCCCGCTTTTTCAAAAACGCTCTCATGCGAAGCAAAATCCCGCGATAGCGCCTCGGCAAGCCTTTCTGGCTCTAAAAGCTCCACTACGCGATGTCCCGTGCGCGCGATCTTATCGGCATACGC
The DNA here is from genome assembly GCA_963520005.1 of uncultured Campylobacter sp. Taxonomy (GTDB): domain Bacteria; phylum Campylobacterota; class Campylobacteria; order Campylobacterales; family Campylobacteraceae; genus Campylobacter_B. Next base: position 67,120 of record CAUQPS010000006.1, on the reverse strand, counting down.
AGGCCCTATACCCTTGCCGGTAGTGCCGATTGCAAGCTCGCCCTTGCTCTTTTCGCGCGCTTGATCGATCAGCGAGTGGTACTGTAAATTTAAAAACGCCTTCTCGCTTATGAAAAATCTGCCTTTTAAATTTTCAAACTGCGCCATCTCGGTAATCAGCACGTCGGGGTTGATCACGACGCCGTTTCCGATGATGTTGATGATATTTTTATGAAGCACGCCGCTAGGAACTAGATGCAGCGCAAATTTCTCGCCGTTTATGACGATGGTGTGACCCGCGTTGTGCCCGCCGCTGCTGCGACATACGAAATCGTAATTCGCGCTTATCATATCTACGATCTTGCCCTTGCCCTCATCGCCCCACTGGGCGCCGATGACTACGTCAACTTTACTCATTTTTCATCCTTTTGCATAATTTTTTCTATCAAAGCATCCACTAGCAGCGCAAAGCCGCTGGATTTTAGCCCGTCAATCTCGTAATTTCCACCGTTACAATACACCGCGCCCGCGTCTAAAAATCTAAAAAATAGCGCGTCGTAATAGCGCATTTTAGAGTAATACAGCAGCGAAACGCAGATGCGCTCGTAATCCACGCCCAGGCTTAAAATTTCATCTAGGCATGGCACGAGCTCTTCAGGCACCTGCGCGCGCAGAGCCTGCACGTCCTTTAGCGACGTGGCGCGAGCCGTAGCATCTAGCCAAGGCAAATTTTGCTCAAGCAGCGTCTCAATCTTGCCCTTTTCAAAAATTTCAAGCGGCAAATTTAAAATTTCGCAGATTTTTTTCGGAATTTCGATATTGCTCAGCTGAAGCGCGGGCATAAGATCAAATTCTTTAAAAAATTCCTGCGCGATTTTGATCGCAAGCGGCAAATTTTTCTCCCCGATCAGCTCCGCGCCGATCTGATAAAACTCGTCGCTTGGGTATTTGAAGGTAGGCTGGACGTAAAATAGCCTCCTTAGCTTATCGTCTTTCAGCCGCTTGCGCACGATACGCACGACATCCACGGTGCTATCTGCGCGAAGCGCTAGCTCGTGGTTCGTGGGATCGGAGAGCTTGAGAAGCTTCTGCGGCGCGACGCTTAGGTGCTGATGATATGAAAAATATGGCGTTAAAATTTCGCTAAAGCCGTTTTTTACGAGGATTTCGCTCGCTTTATTTTCCAGTTCGCGCTTGAGCTGCGCGCTCTTTCCGAAATACAGTCTCGAGCCGTTTGGTATCTCGTGATCGAAATCGGCGCTAACGCTATCTATCATGCTGCCTCCAAATCGCTTATGAACTGATTCAGCCGCGTTTTAAAGCTCTGAATGAAGCTTGCCAAAGCGCGATAATCAAGCGAAAGAATATCTAAAATTTGCTTACGTATTTCTGTATTTAGCGCAAATTTCTCGCTGCCCGCGCTTTGAGTTTTATTTAAAATTTCGCCGAATTTCGCTCTAAAGCCTTCAAACTCTCCGGGGCTCAGATCGCCCGCATCGGCGCGCGAAACGAAGCTTAAAGCAAGCTCTTTGTAATCAAGCGCGTTTAAAAAGCTGATAAACTCATCTTTGTCGATGGCTGCGAGCTTGGGCGTATCTTTAAATCGCGCGATGAAAGCGTCTATCTCCCTGCGATCCAGCGCTTTTGCGATAAAATTTCCCTGCAGATAGTTAAATTTTAGATTATTTAAAAGCCGCAGCGATAGCGCGTTTTCGACCCCTTGAGCACCGAGAGCAAATCCAAACTCCCGCTTTAGCTTGCCCGTGATCTCCACCATCGTTCGGATAGCATTTTTTTTCTTGCCTATGTCAAGGCAGAGCTCGCGGTCGATTTTAACGATATCGAAAGGCTGGGCATTCAAGAATGGAATATTGCTTTTATTTGCACTATTAAGGGCAAATTTAACCCCAAGATCTGCATAACGCCCACGCGCAGGGGCGAATTCCTTAAAATTTTGCTCGCTAAAATCGGTTATCTCAAACATCAACTCGCCTTTTGCATTAGCCCTGTCTCGCAAGCTATGAGCTACGAAATCGTAAAATTCGTCGTTTGTAAGCACGGCTAGACTTACGTTTATAGAGCAGTTTGCGCCCGTTTGAGCGTTAAATTCCATCATCTTTGAAAACGCAAATTTTGAGATTAGCAACTCAAATCGCGGCTCGCTTAATATCTGCGCAAAATCCTGCAGGGCAAGAATTCCGCGCTTTCCGCGATCCCAGCGTAAAAGCAGCTCATATCCGTAAATCTGCGCGCCGCTAATGATCGGCTGATAGAGCACGAAAAACTCTCCCTCTTCGATCGCCGCAGCAATCCCTTCTTCGCTAGGTCCGTCTGCTTCGGCGCGCTCAAAGATGCAGTAGCGGTTTTTGCCGCTCGTTTTAGCGCGATACATCGCTCTATCCGCGCGCGATAAAAGTCCTGGAAAATCGATCTTTTCGCTGCCGTCGTAAAACGCTGCGCCAACGCTGATGCTTGCGCTGATCTCGTTTCCTTTAAGATTAAATTTCATCTTTGAAATTCCAAGTAGGCGATCTAATAGCACATGCGCGGCATCCTTGCTTTGCAGATCGCCAATGATAGCGCCAAACTCATCACCGCCTAGGCGCGCTAAAATATCGCCTTTACGCAGTAGCCCGCTCATCGCTTTTGAGATCGCTTGTAAAAACATATCGCCGACCTCGTGCCCGTAGGTGTCGTTGATCGCCTTAAAGCCGTCAAAATCGATGAAAAGCACCGCCATAAGCTTAGAATTTTCGCCCGAGTTTGCTGTAAATCTCTGCGCAGCCTTCATAAAATACACTCTATTTGGAAGCCCGGTAAGCGCGTCGTGATGGGCGATCTTAGCTAGCTCGCTCTCTTTTTGCTTTATCTGCGAAATTTCGGTAAACATCAGAATGAAATTTGAAGTAAGCGAAAAATCATCCTTTATCGCAATTGCCGTAAATAGCGCAGGAAAGGTGCCACCACCTCTTTTTAGTCCGTAAATTTCATCTTTATAGGAGGTCTGTTTGCCGACGAGATTTTTTCTAATCCTCTCCATCACGTCTGCCCCGCCCTCTGTAGGAGCGAAGAAATTTGGAATTTTGCCGATAGTTTGGCTTTCGCTATAGCCGGTGATTCCATAAAAGGCGTTATTAGCGCGCAGCACGCGACCGCTCTCATCTGTGATTAAGATCGCCTCTAGCGAGCGCGAAAAGACGTTGGCGTTTAAATTTAACTCCAGCTCCGTCTGCTTGCGCGAGCTGATATCTTCGAGCGTAGTTTTTACAAGGCGCGAGCGAGAGCCGTGCTTTTCAGTGACGTAGCCTTGCATACTGATCCAAGTATAGGCATTAGCGGCATTTCGCAGACGGAATTCGCAGCTAAAATCGCTCCTAAGCCCGGCGGTACATTCGCGGATCATTTTATTGAAATTCTCTAAATCCGCGAAGTAAATTTCATAACTGAACTCCCCAAAGCTCATCGCAGTGTTTAGCCTTTTGCCGCGATATTTTAAAATTTTAAAGTAATTTTTATCAAACGACAGCGTCTGCGCATCAAGGTCGATTAAGCAGGTGCAAAAATTCCTAGTCTCGATTACGGTGCGGTAAAAGTCCAAATCCTCCTGCAAGCCGCGGATCGCCTTAACATCGTCATCAATATTTTGAAAATAAAACGCAGCCCTGGCGGCGGACTTTTTGACATAGATGCTCACTTCGTAGCTATAGCGGATATTGTCGTTATGGCGAATTTTATAGCTTTGAGAAAAGCTTAGCTCTTCTGAGGGCATATCAGCTAAGCGGTTTAAAATTTCATTTTTAGCCTCATTCGCATCCTTTTCATCCAGCAAATCCCATAGCCTTATCTCGCCGCTTAAAAACTGCGCCGCTTCGTAGCCCCAAAGCTCTTTTATATTTTTGCTAGCATCTACGATCTTGCCCGAAGTGTAGTCAAACACGAGTGTAACGATAGGCGCGTGATTTAAATACTCATATTTTTGCTTAGTTTCATCGTAAAATCTGCGATATTTTGACGCATCTAGCACCACAAAAAGGGTTGAAATTTTACTTCCGTCGCGGATATAAGATTTTTTAACATAGAGGTCTTTGATGCCATTTTTAGTTTCTTGGCGGGTTACGACGTAGTTTTCTTTGACATAGTTTGCGCGCTGGGTTTGATAGGCGTGATCATAAAACGAGCCTGCTTGCAGCGCGAAGATATTCCGCCCCACGACATCATCGCCATAAAGCTCGCGCGCACCGTTGCTAGCGCTTTCGATCGTGCCTGCGACATTATCGATGCTAAGCACTGAAAGAGAGCTGTATTTTAGCGCATCTTTAAAGCTGAGGCTAAAATCGCCGTGGCGCAGATTAGACTTCAAAACCTCATCTATGGATTTAGAAATTTCTAAGACGGAGCTTAGCGGATTTAGCGCTTCTATATCGCGAATTTTTGAGTGGTAATCCCCTTGGCGCAGAGCGTTTTGAACTGCCGCAAGCGGGATAAAAACGCGCTTTTTTAAAAACGTAAAATTTGAAATTAGAAGGATTAAATAAGCTAAAATCGCTGCTGCTAGCGCTACGACGATAAAATCGTCTGCGCCCAAAAAATAGCCAGCTCGTTCGCGAGCCATTACGAAATTATCCCCAAATTTCGCAAGATATGCAAAGCTTAACCCAGATTCGTCTTCGAAGCTTACCACTTCGCCTAGGCGCGAAAAATCAAAATCCTGCCCCAATATATCGGTTGCGCTGCCAGGAGCGTTAAAGAATTTGCCTTCCGCGTTAAAGACCAAAATATCTCCCAGCGAAGAAAGCCTGGCAATCGGTCTGGCGGTGTTGGCAAAGCCTAGTAGATACGAATCAGCGTTTACGCGCTTGATCAAAAAATACCGCCACGTCCCATCCATCATCATATAGCGCGATACCCATTCATCCTTTTTTAGCTCGCTTGCGATATCCGCAAGCCGTATCTCGCCAAGATCCGAAATGCGCGCATCCGATGAAAAATGTGCCAAGCTCTCCTGCTCCGCGCCGCGGGCGCGCAGATAAAAAATAGCGTCAAATCTATGAGAAGATTTTACGACGTTGCGGATCAAATCCGCATAAAGCTCGCTTTGCTCAGCTTCGTGCCTTGCGTCCAAAGAAAGAATAGTTTCTTTTAGAATTTCAAGCTCGCTAAAAAGCGACTCGTCGGTATTTTTAAGTAAAGTAATCGCCGTGCGCGTCCGCAAATCAAGCTGCGTAGCGATCCTAGTGCGCAAAAAGCTAATCTCGCAAACTACTACAAGCGTAAGCAACGCAGCGCCTAAAATCAAGGCGGCGTTAAATCTTTCGGTAACGAAGTCTTTTTTGTTTTTCATGCCAAATTCCAAATTTTGCGGGATTTTAGCAAATTTCGTTTTAAAGCCTATTTAAGCTTTGATTTTCGCTCCGCGCGCACTCAAAAAATGCATAATCAAAAGCACTGCAAAGCTAAAAATAAGCATCAGCGCCGAATATGCGTGAGCCTGCGCAAAATCCAGCGTCTCAGTCGCTTCATAAATCGCAATGGAGGCGACCTTGGTCTGCTCGCTCACGCTACCGCCGATCATCAGCACGACGCCAAACTCACCCATCGTGTGCGCAAAGCAGATCACCAAGGCGCTAAGCAGGGAGTGGCGAATTGCTGGCAACGCGACGCGAAAAAGCTTAGAAAAATAGCTCTTATCCAGCGAATCACACGCCCAAAAAAGCGAGCGCGGAAGCGAGCGAAAGCCCGAAACCAGCGGCGAAAACATAAACGGCAGCGAGTAGATACAGCTCGCGATCACAAGCCCGCTGAAATTAAATACGAGCCGAAGCCCGAAGTGTTTGTCGAAAAACTCCCCCAGTACCGAATACGGCGATAGAAAAACGAGCAGGTAAAACCCCAGCACCGATGGCGGGAGTACTAGCGGAAGCGAGATAATCGATTCGATCACGCTTTTGCCGCGGAAATTTTTTCTCGCCATAAAAAACGCAAGCGGCACGCAGACGATAAACAACGCAAATGTCGTTAAGCTCGCAAGCTTTAATGAGACGAGAAACGGCGTGTAATCGAGCCCCTTTAGAATTTCAAACATTTATCCTCCGAGCCGAGCCGCTGGGCCCAAACTATAAAATTTTAAAAGCCTAGCTCCGCTTTAAAATTTAGAGGCAAAGCTAGATAGAATTTGCGCAAACCTCATAGTCATAAGGCTTTGCAAAATGAAATTTTAAAAAATTCTGCGCAGACCTAGCTGCGCAAGAGCTTTAGCCAAATGAAATTTTGGAAATTCCGTGCAAGCTAAACTGGGCGGAATTTATAAAAGTGCTTGGCTAATAAATTTCTTCAAGCGTGCAAATCCTGCTGAGCTTTTAAGCTCTACCCAAGCCGGCAAATTTTTAAGACCACGAATTTTGCTGAGCTAAATTTCAAAAAGCTTCACTAGGCTTTAAAACTTAAGCGGGCAGGATTTATCTGAGCGCAAATTTCACGCAAGATATAGCCAAACGGCATTCTCTGAACGACCTAGCGAAATTACATTGAGCCCGACAAAACGAAATTAAAATTTCGCATAAATCTAAAAAACCGGGTTAATGAAAACCTGTCATAGCTCATTAAGCGAGTTTAACGCGCAAGCTTCGAGCCGTTAAAGCTTTTAAAATTTCAAAGCCACAAAATCTAGGCAAAATTCCAAATCTAAACTTTTAAGTTTTTACGAAGCTTCACATTAAATTTTTACCAAGATCGCATGATAGAATTCACGCAACTCCTGCCGAAAAAGTAAGCTAAAAGCCGCTAAATTTAAAAATAAACCCACCACGCCAATTAATAAATTCAAAGAAGGAATTTAACGGCGCCTGTCTGCGCAAAATCTAAAATTTAAGCTTAATTTCCCCACGCTATCTAGTCTTGCATTGCGGTTTTGCTCTAGCCTGCGTTTAAATTTTGTGTTTCATGAAAATCTAAGCGCGATGCGAATGAAATTTTAAAATCTCACCGTATTTTGCAGGCAAATTTAGATAAAATTTTGCAAAATTCCATAAGGGTTTACGTCAAAATCTCTAATCTAGTTGAAATTTCTCACCCAGGCACGCCCAAAAAGCTTGCCTACAAGTTTAAATTTTACGCAGAGTGATATTAAAGGCTTTGGCGCCTGTTTTGACCTCGTCGCCTACTTGCAAGCCCTCGGCTTCTGCACCGCTTAGCACCACTTCGCACAGCTGGCTGCCGATCGCTACGACAGCCACTTTGACCCCGTCGCGTGCTTGCAAATCGACAACCTTGCCCACGAAAGAAAACTTCTGTGAGCCGCTAGTTTTAAGAAAAATTTCCTCCGGCGTACCGGTGCGAACGATCCTGCCGTCCTTCATCTCATAAACTCGCTTGCAAAGCCTATAGATCTCGCTTACGTCGTGGCTTACTAAAATTATGGTCTGATGAAACTGCTCGTGGATCTTTATCAAATACTCTTGGATTTTTTCGCGCATCGTAAAATCAAGCGCCGAAAGCGGCTCGTCAAGTAGCAAAATTTCAGGCTCTTGCATCAGTGCGCGAGCAAGCGCTACGCGCTGCTTCTGTCCGCCGCTAAGACCCTCGACGCCGGATTTCGCAAGCCCACTAAGCTCTAAAATTTCAAGCAGCATCGCAGCTTTTTGCGGATCGTTTCTGGCAAAAAGCAGATTGCCTGTCACGCTCATATTCTCAAAAAGTGCGTAGTCTTGAAATAAAAAGCCGATCCTGCGCTTGCCCGCACTTAAGAATTCATTGCCTTCTTGTAGCACGCGATCGCCATCTTTTATGCTACCGCTATCTGCGCGCAAAAATCCAGCCAAAATGCGCAGCAGTGTAGTCTTACCGCTGCCGCTGCGCCCATATAGGCACACAAACGAGCCTTTGTTAATCTCTAAGCGAGCATCAATCGAGAAATCATCACTGATTTTTTTCTTACAATCAATCGTTATCATATTTTTCTATATATATCGCAGTGGCGCTAATGTATGCGAAAACCTCGTCGCCCTCGCGTAAAGAAAGCTCCTGCGCAGAATGCGCGCTAATGAGCACATCAAAGCTTATCTTGCCTTCAAACCTGAGCGTGCATAGAATTTCACCTAAGCTTAGGCTCATAATCTTGCCGTGAATTTCATTTTCGCTAGATACACCACTTAGAGCTTCGCGAGATAAAAGCACATCGGTGCTTTTAAAGCCCACGTAAACTTCACTGCCCACCTTAAGCTCGCTACTTAGCTGCAAAAATACGCCACGCAGCTTGATGCCGCCTGCGATAAATCCTACAGAATGGATGCCGTCTTTTTTTAAAATTTCGTTGATTCTCGCTCTAATCATTAAAACTCGTATCCGTATTTAGCAAAGATCGCCCTACCCTTATCGCTTAGGATAAAATCATAAAACGCCTTGGCTTCGGCATTATCTTTGGCGCGGTTTAGCACGACCATGCCTTGAGCTATCGGCTCGTAGAGTTTGGTATCGACCAAGACGAAATTTTCGCCCTGCTTGCAAGGCTTGCCGTTGCAGCCGTCCTTTGCCATCTTAGGCGCATACATCGCGCTAGCCGCGATAAAGCCGACGTCGGAAGCTTTAAGCGCTTGCGAAAGAGCCTCGCCGATCGATTTTGCTTCTACGATTTTACCTTTAATCTCATCGTAAACTCCCGCTTTTTGGAAGGCCTGTACGCTTGCGGTGCCGTAAGGAGCGGTCTTTGGATTTGCTATGGAAATCGTTTTAACGCTAGGGTCTTTTAAAGCTTCAAGCCCCTTGCTAAGATCTACGCCGCGCACGCTAAACATCGCCACTTTGCCTTTGGCGTAAGTTTTGGCAGGCGCCGTCGCAAAGCCCTCTTTATGCAGATCGTCTGCAAATTTCATATCAGCCGCCATAAAAATATCAAACGGCGCGCCGTTTTTGATCTGCGTGCTAAGCGCGCCGCTCGCACCCAAGCTCACGTTTAGCGTAGTTTGCGGATGTAGCTTGGCAAATTCCGCCTTGATCTCGTCAAACGCATACGTCGTGTTCGCAGCGGCTGCGACGCTGACCTCTCCGGCGCTAAGCGTACCTGCAGTTAAAATTCCTAAAAGCACTGCTTTCAACTTCATTTTATGCCTTTCATTTCGGCTCTCGCCGAGAATTGAATTGTATCTAAAATTTTAAATTTACGCCTTAAATTTTAAAATTTTGCGCACCCAATTTCACCCTATTACGCGCCAATAATGATCTCGCTAGGCTCGATGATCGCCGTTACTTCATCCCCTACTCCTAGACCCATCGCGGTGGCAGATTCTCGCGTGATGATCGCGGTGATGTTTTGGTGCGAGCTTGTGCCTAGACAGATCTCTGCGTTTACCGCGCCGATTTTGACCTCGCTAATCGTGCCTTTGATTTGATTCGTCGTGCTAAGTTTTAGCTTCTCCGAGGCTCCTTTAGCGATGATGACGCTTGGAGCCTTAAATAAAAACAGCACATCCTTGCCCGCCTTTAGCCCTAAATTCTTTTCGCTCTCTACGGTTACCGTCGCGCATAAAATTTCGCCACCTGTGAGTTTAGCCGTGATTTGAGAATTTACAGCGCCTGTTTGAACATCCGTAATCTCAACACTTAGCTGATTGCGCGCAGAAAGCTTCATACCGATCTTCTCTAAGCTTAAAAGGCTCTCTTCAGTGATCTCGTCAAGCTTTAAAATTTCACTCAAAAACGTCTCGCCCGCGTGGCTGATAGCATCATAAGCGCGAATCAGCTTGTGAGCGTAAGGCGTAAGCTCCGAGCCGCTATTTTTCTTAGTACCTTGAGTGCGGACGATGAGGGGTTTTTTGCTCGCGTTGTTGATTAAATTTAGCGCGTCCCAGCCGTTTTTATACGACACTCCTACGATCTCTGCGGCCTTTGTAATACTTTTAGTCTCATCTACGGCCTTAAGCAGCTTAATGTGTTTGGCTAAAAGCGATGCTTTGTTGCCAAGCAGGAATTCCAAAGCAAATTTTGCATCCATTTTCATCCTTTCTTATTTACTTTCACGTGATTTTATAATATATCCTCTGATATATTTCTTAAAGAGCTACGGGCTTTATTCTGCGATATAAAGAGGGAAATTCGATACGAAATTTTACCCTTATTGACAAAATTTCTTTAAATTTGTAAAATCGCCACTTTGATTTATAAAGAAGGGTCACATTTGAAATTTATAAAACTTATATTCTTAGCCGCAGCATTGGCACTCTGCGGTTGCTCGCAAAAGCAAGACGTAGCGCCTAGCGATACGGATGGTTTTGATGAGGAGTTCGCCAAGCGTGAAGTTTTCGATCCGCTTAGCGGCTATAACCGCGTTATGACGAGCTTCAACGACGTATTTTACTCATACATATTAACCCCCGTAGCCAGTGGCTACGATTACGTAATGCCCGATCCGATTCAAGGGGCATTTTCAAATTTTTTCTATAATATTTTATATCCGATGAGGCTCGTAAACAACCTATTGCAGGGTAAATTTGAAAATTCTTGGGACGAGACGAAGCGATTTTTGATTAATTCGACCGTCGGCTTCGGCGGGCTTAATGATATGGCAGGCAAATACTACGGGATTCCGCGCCACGACGAGGATTTCGGGCAAACGCTCGGATATTGGGGCGTTCCGGCAGGCCCACATATCGTCTGGCCGATTTTGGGACAGAGCAATCTACGCGATACAGTGGGGCTTGTAGGAGATTATTTTTCAAACCCTATAAATTATATTAAAGACGGCACTGTTCGAAACTCCGTCAATGGATTTAGAATATTTAACGACTACTCGCGCGATCCGAAATTTTATGAAAAAATGACCAAAGATGCGGTGGATCTATATCCATTTTTGCGCGATGCTTACGAGCAAAATCGCGAGAAATTAATAAAGGAATAAAAATGAAAATTTTAAAAGTTCTAGCGCTTTGCGGAGCGCTTTTGATTTCGGCGCACGCTATTAGCGATGCGGATATCGAGCCGGTGATGAGCCAAAAGGTCGCCGAGGCCGTAAATATTATGCGAAGCAGTACTCCAAAAGACGCAAAGCCTGCGAAAATTTTTGCACTTTTTGACGGCTACTTCGATTACAAGATGATGGCAAAGCTTTCACTTGCTAAACATTACGCAAGCCTTAGCCCCGCGCAGATCACGGAATTTAATAAAGCCTTCGAGGCGCATCTAAAGCGCTCCTTTATCGAAAAGCTTTCGCTTTATACCGATCAGGATATGAAGGTGCTTAGTAAACAAAGCCCGAGCGATAAGCGCCGCGTGCTAAAAACGCAGGTCATCGGCGAGCAGAAAAACTACGACATAGATTTTAAATTTTATCCTAACGGCTCTGATTGGCGCATCTACGATGTCGATATCGTGGGCGTTAGCCTAATTCAGACCTACCGCTCGCAGCTTGGCGACGTAACGCAAAGCTTGGGCTTTGACGAGCTTATAAAGCGGCTAAATTCGACCGTCATCAATAGCGGCGAATAGCAGCACGCCCAAAAGAGCGGTATTTGAAAAAAATTTTTCGCTTAATCGTCGCGTTTCCGAAAATCACGCTCGCGCTGTTTACGGCGCTGGCGCTCTTTTTCGGATATTACTCCACAAAGCTCGAGATCGACGCTTCGAGCCAGACGCTTCTACTAGATAATGACAAAGACCTTCAAATTTGGCGCGAAGTATCCAAACGCTACGAAACGCCGAATTTCTTGGTGCTTGCATACACTCCCGCGGGCGATCTTTTAGCGCCCGAGACGATCCGCAAAATAGCGCAGATGGACGCAGCTTTTTCCAAGCTGGATTTCGTCGCTAGCGTCACGGACATCACGAATGTGCCGCTTTTGCTAAACAAAGGTGGCGGTATGAGCGAGCTGCTTAAGCACATACCCACTCTTACCGACGCGGACGTAAATTTAACCGCGGCTAGGCGCGAGTTTGCCACAAGCCCCTTTTACGCGTCAAATTTAGTAAGCGCCGATTTTCGCACTACCGCAATTTTAATAAATTTAAAGCCGCAGACCCGTTACGAGGAGCTTTTGCGCCTAAGAGACGGAGCCAAAAGCGCTTTAGAACAAGCAGAGCATGAGGCCAACCGCTCGGGGGTTCAAATTTCACAGCTCAAAGATACGCTTAAAGTTTCGGAGCAAAATTTTAAATCTTACCGCGACGAGCTGCGCGAAAAGGATCACCGAGATATTGTGGCTTTGCGGGCGCTGATCGCGGGCTTTGAGAAGGAATTTGCGGGCGACCGATTGTTTCTAGGCGGACTGAATATGATCGCCGACGACATGGTAGGCTACGTCCGCTCGGACCTAGCGACATACGGGCTTGGCGCCTTGGTGCTTCTGTTAGCTTGCTTTTGGCTCTTTTTTAGACAGGCGAAATTTATCCTGCTGCCGCTTATCATCTGCGCGTATTCGGTCGTGCTTGCAGCCGGATTATTCGGCTTTTTGAGCTTTGAGGTCACGGTGATTAGCTCAAATTTCATAGCGCTTCAGCTCATCATCACGGTTTCGGTCTGTATCCACCTAATCGTCGCATACCGCGAATTTAGCGCGCGCTTTCACGCATTTTCGCAGCGCCAGCTCGTTTATGCAGTGCTGCGCGAGCGCGCAAGACCCTGCTTTTTTGCAATCTTTACGACTGTTATCGGCTTTATGTCGCTAATTTTTTGCGATATAAAACCCGTAATTTCTCTGGGAATTATGATGAGCGTAGGCATCAGCATCTCGCTAGTTACGGCATTTGGAGTATTTGGCGCGGTTATGTCGCTTCTGCCGCGCACGCACAATAACCGCAGCTTCGAACAGCACTTTAAATTTACGCTTTGGTGCGCTGAAACAGCGCTACGTAGCAGAAGCGCGGTCTATGGCGTATGCGCTGCGGCGGTGATCTTCGGGCTATACGGTATCTCGCAGCTGCGCGTCGAAAACAGCTTCATCGGCTACTTTAAAAAAAGCACCGACATCCGCGCGGGTATGGAGGTCATCGATACCAATCTGGGCGGAACGATCCCGCTTGATATCGTCGTTAAATTTAAAAGTGCAGGCGGCGCAGATACTGCTAGCGGGAGTGAAAATTCCGCAAGCGGTAGCGCAAATTTTAAGAGCGGCGAAAATTCCAATCCTGCGGGGCAAAATTTTACCGCGCATAATTCCGCTACTCAGAATTCTACCGCCACAGCGCAAAATTCTATTGCAGGAAATTCCATACCTCAAAGTTCCGTTGCCGCGGCGCAAAATTTCAATGATCAAAATTTTACCGAGCAAAGCTCCTTCGCGGCAGCGCAATCAGGCGAAGCCGCAAATTTAGAGCAGAATTCCACCGCGAGCGACGATTTTGGCGATTTCGAAGCCGAATACGCCGCCAACGAAAACAAGCCGCAGTATTGGTTCACCTCCGAAAAGATGCGTATCATCGGCAAGATAGACGATTTTTTGAAGGACAAAAACGTCACGGGGCATGAGTTTATCGGCAACGTAAGCTCGCTCGCATCGCTTTTAAAGCTCGGCAAGCAGATTAATCAGGGGCGCGATCTGGATGATCTAAGCCTTGCTTTGATCTACTCTGAAATGCCAGCAAACTACCGCGAGATGGTGCTTTCACCTTTTGTAAATATCAAGGCGAACGAGGCGCATTTTAGCGTCCGCACGATAGACAGCGATCCGCGCTTACGCAGAGCAAAATTCCTAAAGGATCTGCAAAGCGGGCTAAATTCTTTGCTAGCGGGCGAGCAGGCAAGCGCACAGATTAGCGGCATAATGGTGCTTTATAACAATATGCTTCAAAGCCTGATGAGCTCGCAGATAGACACCCTGGGTATCACCGTGCTCGTGCTTTTCGTGCTTTTCGTGATCATCTTTCGCTCGTTTTCATACGCTCTTATCGCGATCGTCGTAAATTTGATCCCGCTTTGCGCTTGCTTCGGCATCATGGGAGTTGCGGGCATCCCACTGGATATCATGAGTATCACGATAGCGGCGATTAGCATCGGTATCGGCGTGGACGACGTCATCCACTACATCTACCGCTATAAGCGGGAGTTTGCGCGCCTGGGCGACGAGGCCGCGGCGATCCGCGCGAGCCACGCAAGTATCGGATACGCGATGTATTATACGTCGTTTGCGATCATTTTGGGCTTTAGCGTGATGATGATGAGTAATTTCTGGCCTACGATCTACTTCGGGCTACTGATATGTCTAGTGATGAGCCTACTGCTTTTGGGCGCGCTCATAATCCTGCCGTCGCTAATAATGAGCCGAAAGGGCTTAAAATTTAGCCTCTTTAAAGCTAAATAAATTTTATCTCGCTATAATTACGCCGTTTGGAGAGGATGGCGACCTGGTGGCGTCTGCGGACTTCAAATCCGATAGGAGGGCGGTTGACCGTTTTCCGGGGGGTTCGATTCCCTCCCTCTCTCGCCAAATTCTTTCATAAAATTTCACTTTTACGATTCTTGATCTCTAGCGCTTTGCGAATTTATTTCAAGTTTTAGCTCTAAATTTATCCATTATTAAACAGAGGCGGGTAGCATTGCTCGTTAACTTTTCTTGAAGGAGCGAGTATGAAATACGTATTGGGCGCTGCGCTTGCGGCGTTGATTTTTGCAGGATGCGGCGATAACGATGTGGAGCTTGTCAAAAACTACACCTTACCAGATTTTAAATCTATGAGTATCGGCGCGGCGATCGAGGGCTCTAAAATCTGCAAAAATATCACCTGGAGCAAAGAGGAAAACGGCGGATTAAAGACGGTTAAGATGGTCTGCGACGTGGATGTAGAGCAGAGGCTTAAATCATATAAACAAGAGATGTTAGACTCGTCTTTAAAAAGAGTTATGACTTTTTATGAGGGCAAGGCTTACGACGCGCAGGGTTTGCTTAAGCTGGCAAAGGAATACTGCAAGTTAAACGAAGTCAAATTTCAAGAAACGCTTAAAACCAAAGGCAAAATAGAATTTGAAGAAGAATGGAAGTCGGTCGATTGCGACGACAAACTAAAAGGGGAGATACTAAAAGAAAGCAATACCGAAATCTACATAGACTCTATTATGGAGCGCTTAAAAGCGGCCGTTTATTACTCGCAAATAACGGCAGAGCAATTGGACGCAAGCTTCGGACATAAAGAAGATGGGTTATCAAAGCTTGCTATCGAACTAAATTTTATCGTAAATGCTGATAAAAGCGTAAGTCTGTCCGATAAATTTAAACTCATCACGAACGGCAAAGAAGATCCCGTAAATAAAACGAAGTCAAAAGATATCATTGCAGGCTTCTAAGAAAGATAGCAAGCGCCTTATTTCGCGGCTAAATTTGATGAAATTTTAAAATTTAGCCGCTTTTTTTATAATAAAATTTCATTCAAAATTTCAGGTGTGATTTTAAATTTAAAGCGCGACGGGAGTAGTTTCGCCCGCCGCACCGTGAAATTTTGCGCCGAAGATAGGTCTATTTATCGTGTCCTTGCAGATACGCGATCGCGCTAAGTGCGGCAACCGCGCCGTCGCCTGCCGCGCAAACGACCTGCTTAGGCGCATCCTGCCTCATATCGCCCGCTGCAAATAGCCCGTGTACGCTTGTTTGCATCTTTAAATTTACCGCGACCTGTCCGCCGGGCGTGACGTCGCAGATGAATTTGCCGCTTTCGTCTTTTAGCACCTCATTTCGCACGTCAAGCCCCACGAATACGAAGATCCCAGGCAGCTGCAGCTCGCGCGCGGCGCCGCTTGTTTTATCCTTGACTACGACGCCAGTTACGCCGCTTGCATCGCCTTTGATCTGCTCTACAAGCGCGCTTGTAATGAGCTCGATATTCTCACTTTCGCGCACCTTTTGCACGGTCGAAGGCGCGGCGCGAAACTCGTCCCTGCGGTGGATCAGATAGACTTTAGAGCAAATTTTAGCCAGATACAGCGACTCCTCTAGCGCCGTATCGCCGCCGCCGAGGACGGCAACCTCTTTTCCCTTGTAAAAAAACCCATCGCAGGTCGCGCAAGTGCTAACGCCGCGACCGAAGAATTCATCCTCGCCCTCGATCCCCGCGCGGCGCGGAGTAGAGCCGGTAGCCACGATAACGGCGCGCGCGCGACGCGTTTGATCGTCTTCGAGATAGATCGTAAAATTTCCGTCGCCGTCTTTTGAGACGCGCAGCACGCGCACCATCTCATGCTTCAGCCCGAAGCGGAAGCACTGCTCCTGCCAAGGCGCCATAAAGCTCATACCGTCGGTCACCGCGGCGACGCCCGGGTAGTTTTCCATCTCGGAGCTTGAGGTGATCTGCCCGCCGGGCATACCCATCTCAAACATCACGACATCCTTTAAACCGCCTCTTGTAGCATAAAGCCCCGCCGCTAGCCCCGCAGGACCGCCGCCGATAATTGCTAAATCTAACATTTTTTCTCCTTAATTATTTTATTAAGTAAAACCGCAGGCGTTAAATTTACGAATTTAATTAATAAAACGATGAGTGGGAGAAGAAAGGGCGAAAGCCGCCCTTTTAAAATTTACAGAAGCGAGTTTAACTTGTCGGCTATGATCTGCTTGGATTGCGCGCCGATGAGCTGAGCTTTTAGCTCGCCGTCTTTGAAAAATAATATCGTTGGGATCGAGCGAACGCCGAACTGCACCGCAAGATCCTGCGCTTCGTCGGTATTAACCTTGCAAATTTTAGCCTTGCCGTCGTAATCGTTCGCAAGCTCCTCGATGATCGGGGCGATCATACGGCACGGTCCGCACCAAGGCGCCCAGAAATCGACTAGCGCGACACCCTCTTTAGTAACATCGAAATTCTCCGAAGTAAGCTCTATATACTTTCCCATAATGTTCTCCTTGTGTTAAAATTCTGCGGATTATAGTTCATTATCTTAAATAAATAATAAAAATTCTAATTTAAAAAGATATGTTGGCGATAAATTTTATCTGCTTTGGATAAACTTCCACGACGTCGATCTGCCACGGCTCGTCCGTATCGCAGCTCATCAGATAAAATTCCGCCGCCTTTAAAATTTTACCCATCTTGGCGCCCGTCACGCGCTCTGCGGCGTCGTAATCGCCGCTCGTGGCCTTTACTTCTACGAAGTGCAAAATCCCGTCTTTGCGCGCGACGATGTCGATTTCGCCGAAGCGGCAGCGGAAATTTCGCTTTAAAATTTCAAACCCTTCGCCGCGTAAAAATTCTGCCGCACGGTTCTCGCAGGCAAAGCCGAAAAGATATTCTTTTAAGCTCAATTTAGCTTTCAATCCTGATCATAAAAGGCTTTTGCGTGATGAAATTTTCGCCGCCGATCACGCTTATTGCGCGTTTGATATCCTTCTCACAGCACGTATGCGTCGTGAAAAACAACGTCACTTCCTCATCCGTTTTGAGCTTCGGCTTTTGCAAAAAGCTGTCGATCGAAAGATCGTTTAAGCTCATAATGTTCGTAAGTTTTGCAAGCACGCCCTTTTCGTCGCGCACGCGCAGCCTGAAATAATACTTCGTGCGGATCTGTTCGCTAGGCAAAATTTGCATAAAATTTTCGCTCGGCAAAATTTTATATCCGAGCATCGGATTTTTATTATCGCGCGCAATGTCGATGAGATCGCTTATAACCGCACTTGCCGTAGCGCTTCCGCCCGCGCCAGGGCCGTAATACATACTCTCGCCGACGCAGTCTCCGTAGATGCTCACGCCGTTCATTACGCCATCGACTTTTGAGAGCATTTGATCCTTTGAAATGAGCGCAGAATGGACGCGCAGCTCGACTTTGTTGTCGCACGCGCGCTTAGCCACCGCAAGCAGCTTGATTATGAAATCAAATTCGCGCGCGAAATATATATCCTCCTGCGTGATCTCCTCGATCCCCTCGATTAGGATATCCTCCGGGTCGCCGTGCACGCCGTATGCGATGCTAGCTAAGATCAAAAGCTTATGCGCCGCGTCGAAGCCGCCGATGTCGAAGCTAGGATCGGCTTCGGCGTAACCAAGCTCTTGAGCTCGCTTTAGCGCGCCCTCAAATTTCTCGTTTTTTTGCATCATATTCGTAAGGATGAAGTTGCTCGTGCCGTTTACGATGCCGATTATTTTTTCGATACGATTGGCGCTTAGCCCTTCGCGCAGGGTTTTGATAATCGGAATTCCGCCTGCTACGCTCGCTTCAAATCCAAAAGGCGTATCGCCCGCCAGAGCCTGAAGCTTGTAGCGATGATAAGCCAAAAGCGCCTTATTTGCGGTAACGACCGCCTTTTTACGCTTTAAAATTTCGCTTACGATCTCATAGGGCTTTTCTACCCCGCCCATAAGCTCTACAAAAACGTCAATATCGTCGCGCTCAATAATGCTTTGCGCGTCGCTGCTAAGCGGAATTTGCACGTCACGTTTTTTGCTAGTGTCGCGCACGAGTCCGATTACGGGCTCTATGCTAACGCCTGCGCGCGCAAGGATGATATCTTTGTTTTTGATCAAAATGTTTGCAACTTCGCTACCTACGGTGCCGACGCCTAAAATCGCTACTTTCATCAGATCTCTTTCAAATATTTTTTTATATTTCTAGCGGCTTGACGGGTCCTATTTTCATTTTCGATAAAGGCGATCCGCACGTAATCGTCTCCCGCCGCGCCAAAACCCACGCCTGGGCTTACGGCGACGCACGCCTTGGTAAGAAGCTGTTTGGAAAACTCCATGCTTCTTAGATGAGCCGCCGCTGGCGGTAATTTCGCCCACGCAAACATCGACGCGCTAGGTTTAGCGATCTGCCAGCCCGCGTCCGCAAAAGCGTCAATCAAAAAATTCCTACGCTTCTCATAGCTCGCGCGGATCTCCTCTACGCACTCTTGCGGCCCGTCCAACGCGATCGTTGCGGCTACTTGGATCGGCGTAAACATACCGTAATCAAACCACGATTTGATCTTTTTAAGCGCGGCGACTAGCTTTTTGTTGCCGCTAACAAAACCCACGCGCCAGCCCGCCATATTGTAGCTTTTAGAAAGCGTATACGCTTCGACTGCGACGTCTTTTGCGCCCTGAACCTCAAAGATCGAGGGCGTTTTATAACCATCAAAAGCGATCTCTGCATAAGCGATGTCGCTGATGATATAAAACCGCTCCTGTCGCGCCATCGCCACAAGCCGCTCGTAGAAGCTCTTTTGCACGACGACCGTCGTAGGGTTATGCGGGAAATTTACGACGACATATTTTGGACGCGGAATGCTCTCGTCGAAAGTTTTTTGCAGATCGATGAAAAATTTATTCTCATTAAAATTTAAATTCTCATCATAGGCAAGCGGGATTTTAACGACATTACCGCCCGCGATGATGAAGGCTTGGGTATGGATCGGATACGCGGGATCAGGCACCACTGCGACATCGCCCGGATTTACGATCGCGCTAGTTAGATGCACGAAGCCCTCTTTAGAGCCCATCACGGCGACAATCTCGCTTTCAGGATCCAAGATCACGCCGTATTTGCGCTTATACCAATTCGCGCAGGCAAGTCGCAGCTTGTAGATGCCCTGGCTTACGGAGTAGCCGTGCGTCTTGTCCTTTTGCGCGCTTTCGCAAAGCTTGTCGATTATATGCTTCGGCGTCCTGCCGTCGGGATTGCCCATCGAAAAATCGATTATATCCTCGCCGGCTCTGCGCGCCGCCATTTTTATGGCGTTAACCTCGGCAAAAACGTAATTGGGCAAACGCTCGATTTTTGAAAAACGAATTTCGTCAAACATCTCAAACCTCTTATCTTAAAGTAATTTTCAAGCCATATTTAAAATTTCGCGCCTTAAGCGCCGCGATCTGCTCGCGCCGCACGGAGGCTAAATTTCAAGCCTTTATAGCGGCGATGCGGCGGCGCTTTTTATATTGCTCGGACAATTTAAACTTTTACCTCGCTAAAATTTTAAAACCGCAGGGGCGCGGAGGCGTTGATCGTTTAAATTTATCTCGTCGCGACCCTTTGCGGCGCTGTTTAAATTTACGTCCGATCAAAACGATAACGATCAAAGCTTCCGTTTTATACGACGTCATGGACGACGCCTCTTAAATTTAGCGCGCTACCGCAAGCGCCCATGCCGCTTAAAATTTTATCGCACCGCTAATTTTGTCTGCGCCGCTTAAAATTCTATCTAAGGCGGCGCGGTTCAAAACCCTCCAAATTTACGCTCGTGGGTTTAATTTAAGTCGCACTCGCCGCAGAAAGCCAAAATTTTACTCTCAGCGGCGGCGAAGTCCTACGAGTGAAAAACCGCGCGAGAGCGAGGATTTTACCACTTCTTGCCCTTGTTTAGGCGCAGAAACTCATCGGCTGAAATTTTAGTGATATTGCCATCTTTGACGTGGAATTTTTGAGTGTTTCTTTCGCTGAAAGTTACGTTGCCATCGGCTTTACCGAGCTCAAACATCCCGTGGCCGGTAGAGATTAGCAGCTCCTCATCTCCTTGCGAAGCGACGACGTAAGGGGTATTTATGACCATCTCGCGCTTCTTGCCGCTTTTTAAATCAATAACGCCGATCCACATCTTACCGCGCGGATTAAGCACGATATCTTTGCTGGGTGCCGGTTTGCTTTGCGTGGCGTTTTCGTCGGTAGAATTTTCCTCAGTCTTAATACTCGCGCGCTCGATCCTGATAGAGCGGTCCAGCGCATTAAGCGAGCTTAAATTTTCATCCGTAGCAGCTTCTGCATTGATATCCGATTTTAGTGCGAATTTTTCATCTGTAGCGTTGTGCGAAACGACGTCGATACCGATGTTTTCAAGCTTTTTTTGAGTGTTATTTACGATTGGAGCGTCCGAGTAGGTGGTTTTGTTTTGCTCCCATAAAAGCGAGCCCAAAAATTCGCCGAAGCTTTTATAAAGTCCGAAATAAAAGATTGCGCTTATGATTAATACCATTGCAAGCAGCCATAAAAGCCAACCGCTGCCGCTTTTATTAGGGCTGACCCTTTGACCATAAACCTGCTCGACTTTAGCTTTTTTAACGGGCGCAAAGCTCGCTTTGGCGCTCTCGAACTCGCTAAGCCAGTCCGATAGATCCAGTCCGAACTCGCGCTCTAAAATTTTAATATAGCCCCTAACGTTAAAATTTGCCAGCTTCTCGAAGTCTTTGTTGATGATATATTCTAAATTTTGTGCGTCGATGCGCGTCGTGCGCGCTATCTCGATCAGATCCATAGATTTTAATTTATCCAGATCGCTGCTTTTTGGCTGCTGCGTTTGCTCGGGCTTCTCGGTTTGTTCCGCCTGCTCGTCCGTATTATTTAACTTCTCTTCTATTTCTTCCATTTAAAATTCCATCGCATAGTATCGCAAATGCCGCGCTTACGTTAAGCGAATCCCAGCCTTCGCGCATCTTTATAGATACCGCGCGGTCGCATTTTTTAAGCGCCCTAGCGGGTATCCCCTCTTCTTCGTTCCCCATTACGAGTGCGTTTTTTGCGCCGAGCTTTAACTCCTTAAAGTTCGTCCCGTCCGCACTCGCGGCGTAAATTTCAAAGCCGCTTTGTTTAAGCTCATTTAGCACGCTAAGCCCATCTGCGACCTTAACGACGTTTAGCTCATACGCTGCTCCCGAGCTTGCGCGCACTACGCCCGCCATATTTAGATTATTTGCGACGACGATCACGCTGTCCGCACCCAAAGCATAGGCGCTGCGCATTATTGCGCCGATGTTTCCGACGTCGGTAAGCCCATAAAGGATCGGCACGAATTTATCGTCTTTGACGCTAGCCAGATCGCCGAAGCTAAACTCCTCCACCTCGGCTAAAAAGCCTTGATGGTTGCCGCCGCGAGCAAGGGCTTGAGCTTTTTTCGCATCGGCGCGCTCAATCTTTACACCGGTCGCGGCGATCTTTTTAAAAATTTCTTTCTCGCACTCCTTTGCAAGGATAATGCGGATAAATTTCTGCGGATGCCGGTTTAAAAGGTGCAAAAACAGCTGCTTGCCGTAAATAATCATTTTGGGATTTTAGCGAAAAACGGTTAAAATATGACTTAGCGTATCAAATTTTTATATATTTCTTTGACGGGTTCGCCGTTTATTTTTGAGAGCAGTTTCGCTTTTATTTTCGGCGCGATCTCAAGCGACAAAATATCTTCCTGCGTGATTTTTTCAAAGCTTTTCTCGCCTGCGCCGTCAATCACGACGCACCATTCGCCGTTTAAATTTGCGCCGTTTAGGCTGGATAGAACCTCCGCAGCGCTACCGAAAAATTTTGTTTCAAATTTTTTCGTAGCTTCTTTGATCGCAAAAATTTTGCGCTGCGCGTCGATCCCCGCGATCTGCTCTATTAGCTTTACCACGCGTTTTGGGGATTCGTAGAGCACGCATGGATAGGGGCTTTGCATTAAATTTAGGATCTGGGCTTTGCGCTGCGCGCCGTCATTATTCAAAAAGCCTAAAAAGCTAAATTCTTTCTCTACTAGCCCGCTTGCGGCAGCTGCAAGCAACAGAGCGTTTGCGCCGCTAAGCACCTCGTAAGGTACGCCGCTTCGCTGCGCAAATTTTACGAGCGCAATCCCAGGATCGCTGATGCAGGGCATGCCCGCATCGCTTACGTATGCGCAAGCTTTTTCGCGCAGAAGCGTCGGATCAAAGTCAGCGAAAAACTCCGTTTCGTTGTGCGTGTGCAGAGAGTAAAACTGTAAAATTTTAAATGAAATTTGAAATTTATCGGATAATAAGTTTAGAAGTTTTTTCGAAACCCTCGTATCCTCGCAGATTAGGATTTCGCAGCTTTGCAATACCTCAAGCGCGCGGCTCGAGATATCGCTTAGATTTCCTATCGGCGTAGGAATGAGATATAGCAACTATTTCATTCCGTATTTTTGCTTAAATTTCTCGACGCGGCCCGCGCTATCTACGATCTTCTCGCTGCCCGTGAAAAACGGATGACAATTGGAGCAGATATCGACGCGGATCTCGGCCTTGTTCGAGCGCGTTTTAAAAGTGTTGCCGCAAGCGCAGGTAACGGTCGTTTCGACAAAGTTTGGATGGATATCTTTTTTCATTTTTGATCCTTTTTGATGATTTTAAAAGGCAGCGATTATACAACTTTTTTATCTAAAAAGCAAATTCAAAGGGTTTTAAAAAACTCTAGGCAAAGCGTGGATTTTCTTTTTGAATATGCTTTTTTGGACGCGAAAATTTTAAAATTTAGCCCGCTTGCGGGTAAAATTTTATTTCACCGCGGCCTACTGCGGCGTGCAAAATACAGTGCGCGAAGATGCGCGCGGCAAATACGCGTCGCGCGTTAAGCCGCAGATAAACATAGAGCGGATCGCGCAGAGTAAATTTTAAATTCCAAAATTTAAAGCGCGCGATCTTTTTAAATTTTAAAATTCGTCGAGCGCTTAAAACATCAACTTCGAGCAAGTTGCGATCAGCGCGGTGTTTGAGCGCAAAATATAGGGGCTATTAAGCGCATAGGCATTTTTAAATTTCTCTCTTTCGCGCGGCGAAAACCCGCCTTCCGGACCGACGAACGCGATCTCGTCACCGCCGAAAATGTCGATGTTCTTGCCGCCAAAATCGATCAGGCTTACGTTTTCATATCTTTGCGCAAGCTCGTCGGAACCGCTTAAGACCTCGATCTGCATGATGGAATTGCGCCCGCATTGTTGAGACGAGTTGATCAAAATCCGCTCCATCCTTTGCAAATCGAGCCGCACGTTTTTCTGCGACAGATCGGCATATACCAAAACAAGCCGCCCGACGCCCATCTCGTTTAGCGCAGGCAGGCTCTTTTCGATCACGGCGCTCTCGACGACCGCCCAAGCGACGCAAAAATCGTGGCTCGGCGTAAAAACCGAGCTTTTAAAAACCAAATTTAAAGCCGCACCTTTGCGCGAAATTTCGGCGATCTCATATAGATAACTCGCCCCGTCCTTTAGATTTCGCACGTCTATGCGCTCGCCCGCCCTTGCTCGTCTGGCCTTTAGGTGCAAAAACTGATCATTCTGCAAAATCAGGCTCTGTTCGCCTGCAAGCTTATCGTAAAAATATATCATCAAATAACACTCGCTATCAAAATTATCGCTAAGCTTAGCCCCAAAATCACCCGCATTTTGCGCTGATACGGCGCAAAGTTTTGACTTAGATACGCTATTTTCAGCCGTTTGTACGATACCGCGCTAAGCGCGATCATCGCTAGCGCGGCGACCGCCATAAAGTAAATTCTAAAGCTCAGATCGAAGCGTAGCACCGCTAGCATCACGCTTCCGCTGATTATCAGCGCCGCGATGCACGAATAATAGATCGGCAAAAACAGCCTGATGCGCCTAAGAAATCTAAGCCCCGATCTGCTTTTTTGCTTTAAATTTTCAGCTTGCGGCGCGGAGGCGGCGGAATTTAAAGCCTTGCCGCGAGGGCAAAATTCCGCCGCCGCGTCTATTTTAAGCTGGGTAAAGATCAGATAAATTATCGTTAAAATCGCCGTAGCGAGCGCGAAAAACTTATGAAAACCTAGGGCGCTTTGATACAGATAATCCATCACTTCCGCCAGGGAGTTAAATTTGCAGTATAAAATTTTGCGCGGCTAGAGCCGAAATGACCGAATTTCAACGCAAATTTTTTCGGCACAAGATAAAGCAGATCGGCTCTGCGCCTTTGAAATTTTAAAAACTCTTCAAAGCGGCTGCAGCTATTTGTTGCGTCAAAATTTACTGCGCGCTCTCTCAACCTCGGTTCCGTGCCGTATTTCTCGTGCCAAGAATGAAATTTTGCAGATAAAGCTTTATAAAATTTAAAATTTCTTTGCGCAGATCGTACGGGTAAAAAAGACGCCAAAATCGCACTTGCACGCCGCATACAAACAACGCAAATTTTAAAAATTTTCAAATTTAGCCGCCGATTTTTCAACGCTCCGTCCTATTCGGTCACCGGAAGCGGCAGCATATCGGCATTTATGTCGACTTTAGGCTCGCTAGGCGCGATAGGCACATCCTTCGGCACCTCGCTATCTACCGGCGGCTTTTGCAAGGTGTTCTTTTTCTCATCGTCACAGCCGCCCAAAGCAAGCGCGCAGACAAAGATCGCGCACGCGGCAAAAACGCGCACAAATCCCGCGCCAAATTTAAAGAAATTTCTCATCAGCAGTCCTTTGGATAGATGATTTTTTCGCCGCGCAGAAGCTTTTGCCAAAGCTCCGGCTGCCTCCACTCCTCGCGCACGGCGGGCGAGAATTCTATCTCTTCCAGCGAGATCTCGCCCATCTGCGCGTTGTAGGCGTCCTCGCGGAAGCACTGCGCATAGCCGGTCGCGGTTTCGTGCACGATGACGCTGTGAAGCTTTACTTCGCGCTCGCCGTTTTGCATCTGAGTTAGGCTCAAAAGTCGGTCGATTAGAACGAAAAAAATTCTACAAAACTGCTCCGCGCTCGGATTTAGCGGTATCTGCACCCAGCGCGCGCTGTGTTTTTTCAGATCCGCGATATAGCCCGCATCGTCGCGCGCATAGATCGTCGTAGCGTGGTCGAAACTATCGATAAGCTCGCGGATACCGAGCTTCATGTAGCCGAAGTCATACACCATCCCCGCTTCATCCAAAAAATTTGAGCTAAGCAAAATTTCGCATTTGTAGGAGTGGCCGTGGATGCTCGTGCGACACCGCTTCGAGCCGCACAGGCGCACGATGTGAGCGTTTTCGAATTCGTATAATTTCCTAATTATCATACCCCGTCCTTCTCGCCCCAAATTCTAATGTGCAGGCGATCGGAGTAATTATAGCCGTTTTTTAGGCAAAAATCCACGCAAAATTGCGCGGCGCTTTCCAGCTCGCGACGATCTGCGCCGCGCGGCATACAATAAACCTCGCCGCCGCACGCCGCTAAAATTTCGCTGATCTCGGGCTGCGCGTCAAACTCTGGCGAGATCACGAACTTATAAAAGCTATCTTTTGCGTTTTGTTTTAAGCTTCGTAGCGCGGCGAAGCTTAGCCTGCGTTCGCGCGGCTCGGCGGAGTTTGAGAGTTTAGGCGAGATCGCAAAGACGCAGCTTTTGTAAGCGGGGAATTTTTCAAAATCCACTAAAATCGTGCCGTTGGTTTCGAAGTGCACTTCGTATCCGCGCGCTAGCAGCTCGCAGACGAACTCGTAAAATAGCGCCTCTTTGTGATGCAGTAGCGGCTCGCCGCCGGTGATAACGATAATAGGCTTTTGATAAAGCTTAGCGCTCTGCGGCGAGACGGAGCTTTGCGGATTTAAATTTGAAGAATTTTGCGAAATTGGGCTTTTAGGGCATACGGACCCGATAGAATTTTGCGCAAGCGAAGCGGCGGAATTCGCGGCGGAGCTTAGGCGCGGCGCGAAA
This sequence comes from uncultured Campylobacter sp., assembly GCA_963520005.1. Lineage (GTDB taxonomy): Bacteria > Campylobacterota > Campylobacteria > Campylobacterales > Campylobacteraceae > Campylobacter_B. The sequence goes on along the minus strand of CAUQPS010000006.1, from coordinate 40,880 downwards.
TTTTGCTCCGCAGAGGCTTGCTTCGCGGAATTTTTAAAATTTTGCGCGAGCGAAGCGGTAGAGCTCACGCCTAGCGAAGTGGCCGAACTAATATCGTAGTTTTGCGCGACGAAATTTTGCGAGGCGAAATTAGTAAAATTTTGTGCAGCCAAATTCCGTGCGGCGAAATTTTTAGAATTCTGCGAGGCAGGATTTCGGCAATAAGTAGAATTTTGCTCGCTAACGCTTTGCTCTGCGAAATTCTGAATTTTATCCAAAAGCTGCGCTAAATTTAAAATTTCTTCGTGCTCGAAGTGATTTGTAAAAACCGCGCGGATCGTATCGCAACCGCGCAAGATCTCGCCGGTCTTTGGCGAAATGCGCTCGCCGCCGAAGCCCGCACAGCGCAGATTACAGCCTGCAAAGCGAAAGAAAAACGCGAGCCTGCCCGCATATTTGCCCTCGCCTTGGATACTTAAAAAGCTCTCAACAAGCCTCATCCGCCCGTCTCGTAAAATGCGCGGCTTGAAATTTCATTCGAAGCGTCAGTTTGCCAACGATTTTTTTCGGGCTTATTCGCTAAAATTTTAGCCAAAATTTCGGCGGCTGCGGCGATGTCGCCCTCTTTAACCGCCTTTTTGATACTTAGCGCGTCCTCGAAGTAAAGACATGGGATCAAAAGCCCCTCGGCGCTTAGTCTGATGCGGTTGCAACTCTCGCAAAAATCATGCTTGTGCGGATCGATGATACCGAAGGTGTAGCCGTCCCCGAGCGCGTAAAGCGATGCGGGCGAGCTTTGCGATTTCGGCAGAGCGGTAAAGATAAATTTACGCCTTAAAATATCTAAAATTTCGTTTGATTTTAATCCTGTAAGATCGCCGGCATGGGTGTTTTCCATAAATTCTATAAAGCGGATCTGACAATCCTTCTCGCGGGCAAATTCCAGCAAATAAATAAGCTCGTCGTCGTTAATGCCTTTTAGCACGACGGTGTTTAGCTTGACTTTTAGTCCCGCTTCAAGCGCGGCGTCAAGGCCTTCTAAGACGTTATAAAGCACTCCGCGCTGAGCTATAAATTTAGCCCGCTCCGGACGCAGCGAGTCAAGCGACATATTGATGCGTTTTAGTCCCGCGTTTTTCAAGGCGCGTGCGTAGTTTTTGAGATAATATCCGTTGGTAGTAAGCGCAAGATCGATGTCCGGGGCGTAATCCGCGATCATCTTTATAAAATCTTCGATCCCCTTTCGCACCAGCGGTTCGCCGCCGGTTATGCGGATCTTTTTTACGCCGCCGTCGATCGCGACCTTGACGAATAAAAACATCTCCTCAAAGCTTAAAATATTCTCTCGCGGCACCCAATTAAACGGCGTAGCAGGCATGCAATATCTACATCTGAAATTACACCGCTGCGTAACCGAAATGCGCAAATAATCGATCGTTCGTCCAAATTTATCAATTAGCATATTTTGCCTTAATATCAATTTGCGGCGATTATATAAAAAACAAAGCGATTTTGCAAAATTTTATTTTTATATTGCTCAGGCTATTTTCTTACCGAGCCGATGAGCTCTTTAAGCTGATCGAGCAGCGGCCTAATCTGCTTTTCTACCCGCTCGTCGATCATCGTAGGCACTACATCTAGTCTCTGCTCTATCGTCTCGTCGATTACGTCTGCAATCGCGTTTATATCGATATTGGGGGCGACTTTGCCGCCCGAATCGATCATCTCTTTTAGCTCCTCGATCTTCTTTTTAAGCAGATAGTTTTCCTGCATAGCGTCAGTCAGGACCTGATCGAAGCGTTCGAATTTTTTATCCGCTTGCTTATCCTTAAAATATATGACGAAAAACATCAAAAATATAACGACGCAGAGTCCTAAAATGATGATAGTGTTAAGATCCATAGGGGTTCCTTAAAATAAATTTACAAAAACAAAAGCGAAAAACGCAATGCCCAAGTAGCCGTTTAGCGTGAAAAACGCGCGATCAATCTTGCTAAAATCTTTCTGCACGATCTTATGCTCGAAGTACAGGATCGTCGCGCACGCAGCCACGCCCAGATAGGCAAAAAAGCCTAAATTTGCCGCTGCGCAAAACAGCAGCCAAAAAAGCACTGCTACGGCGTGAAAAATTTTAGAGATAAACATCGAGGCTTCCTTGCCGTAAAGCGCAGGGATGCTGTAAAGCCCAGCCGTGCGGTCAAATTCCATATCTTGAAGCGAATACAGCACGTCAAAGCCGCCTACCCAAAATACTACCCCGAGACATAGCAGCACTGACCAGAGCGGAATTACGCCGCTAACGGCGATCACTCCCGCAATCGGCGCAAGCCCTAAGCAAAAGCCGAGCATTAAATGCGCGGTCTCGCTAAAGCGCTTAAAATACGAATACCCGCCCAGTGCCGCTAAAATCGGCACCGAAAGCTTAAGCGCCAAAGAATTTATAAGCGCCGAAACCGCTATGAAAACCACCGCGTTTGCGATGATGAAAAGCAGTAAATTCCCGCGCCCGATCCGTCCGTCCACGCTAGGGCGCGAAGCACAGCGCGGATTGGTGCGGTCGATGTCCTCGTCCAAGTAACGATTTAACGCCATTGCGAAGCTTCTCGCGCTTACCGCGCATAAAATCCCTAAAAAAAGCAGCTTCCAGCCGAACCATACCGAGCCGTTTTGCAGCTTGCTAGCAGTGATCATCGCCGTAAAGATAAACGGCAGCGCAAAAACCGAGTGTTTAAAAACTATTAATTCGTTGATGTCGGATAAAATTTCTTTAAATTTAGCCATTTCGCCCCTTATTTTGGGCACCATTGTATCAAAAAAAAGTAAGAATAGCTCTAAATTTGATATAATTTGAACGAAAAATTTACGAAAGGAAACGCCTTGAGCCAAAATCAAAACTCGCACGCAAGCCCGCAGATCGCGATCATCGGCACCACCGCAAGCGGCAAAAGCGATCTTGCGCTAAGCATCGCGCGCGAAATCGGCGCCGTGATTTTGAGCCTTGATTCACTCTGTATTTACCGCCAGATCGACATCGCAAGCGCTAAGCCAAGCGAGGAGGAGCTGCGCGAGATCAGGCACTTCGGCGTAAATTTAATCTATCCAAACGAATACTTCAGCGTCGGCGAGTTTATCAAAGAATACGCAGCCGCGCGGGCTTTTGCAGATCGTAGCGGCGCGCCTTTGATAATCACGGGCGGCAGCGGGTTTTATCTCAAAGCGATGCTAAGCGGGCTGGCGCCGAAGGTTCCCGATTTTAAAAGCGAAATTTCAAACGATGAAATTTACGCCCTAGCGCAGCGGATCGATCCAGAATTTGCCGCGAAATTTAGCGTGTCGGACAGCTTTCGTTTAAAAAAATGGCTAAGCATCTATAAATTTTGCGGCGAGGCGCCGAGTAAATTTCTGCGCGAGAACACCGCTCCGCCCGTGATTTCGGATATTAAAATTTTTGAGATCGACGCACCTAAGCAGTGGCTTACGCAGCGCATCGAAGCGCGCACGAAAGCGATGTTTGAGCGGGGGCTTTTAGAGGAGGCGGAGTTTTTATTCGCCCGCTACGGCGCGGAGTGCAGGGCGCTAGGCTGCATCGGGCTAAAGGAGTGCGGGCAGCTTTTACGCGGGCAGATCTCGCGGGCACAGTGCGAGCAGCTCGTAAGCCTGCATACGGTACAGCTTGCAAAGCGCCAGCGCACCTTCAACCGCTCGCAGTTTGCGGATAAAATTTCAGCGCCGCCACAAGAGTTGGAGCGTGAAATTTTAAAGCTCCTTCGCCGCGAGATTTAAAATCGAAATTTATCAAAATTTGTGCTCTTGCTAGAAAGCAGCGGGGCAAGGGAGTAAAATTTAGATTTAAATTTTACCGCGCCGGTCGCATCTTTGAAATTTTGCGGGGCGCGCCGAGGCCTTGCGTGACGCAGAATTTCGGTAAAATTTAATCGCCTTCGCAAATATCAAAGCTAAATTTATCGTTGTCAAGCCTACTAAAATTTTGATTTTCCGCGCTTGCATTGCGCTTGAGAATAAAGGCGTAGCCGTATTTCTTGGAGTGCCGCGAGCTGTTTTTTAGCCCCAGGGCGCAAAGCTCGTAAGCGCCGCTTTGCAAGCCAAGCTTGAGCGTGGAATTAAATTTTCGTATCTTGCCCGCAGCGCCGCTTTGACACTCATAGCCTAGCTCGAGTTCGCCGCTTTTTAGCTTATCGAAACGATGCTGCAAAGCATCGAAGCTCGCTAGGATCGCGGAGTCGCTTTGCGGGGCGAAATACAACCTATCGCGCTTAAAAGCTACTTCGTAGCCCGCAGGCGGCGCAAAATCCCCGTCTGTGCAAACGAAGATCTCATAGCTGCGCACCGTAAGCGGGTAGAAGGGTAAAACTTTAGCGCCCTTTACGGCGTCATAAAACAGCTGCTTGTGCGCGTCCCAGTAGCTTAGAAGCTTTTTTGCTCTGCATTTTCGCTCCTTTAAAAACTCACTCAAATCGCGCACATCAAGCAGCGCAAAACCGTAGCCGTCAGCACTTAGCTCGCCCAAAAACATATCTCTTCTTTGCTAACAAAGCGCAGCGGTTCAGCTCGCGCTTAAAATTTTAGCTCAATACCCGCTTAAAAAGACGAAATTATTTACCGCGCCGGTTAGGAATTTCACTAAAAACGGTGCCAGCACGCATGCCACGCTAGCTAGCACGACGGCAAATTTTATCTGCACCGAGACCGCACTCAGCGAGCCGTCAAGCTCCACGTCCTCCCGCGGTTCGTGCAAAAACATACGCACGATGAGGCGCAGGTAGTAATACAGCGCGAGCGCGCTATTTACCGCCATGATGACGGCGAGGGCAAAGTAGCCCGAATTGACCGCGGCGCTTAGCAGATACATCTTGCCCCAAAACACGCTAAACGGCGGAATACCCGCAAGCGAGAGCATAAAGATCGCTGCGCATAGCGCAAAAAGCGGATGGGTGCGGATCAGCCCGTCAAATTTCTCAAACGGATGCTCGAAGCGAGCCGCGAACTTGGAGCTTTGCTCGCAAATTTTAGCGCCGAGCTCGCAAGTTTCAGTGCCGAAAAGGGTCGCTTCCGCGCCGGGCTCGCTCGCTTTAAAATTTTGCTCGTTTTCTTTGGAATTTTGCTCGCCTGCTTTAAAATTTTGCTCGCTTGCCTTAAAGCTCCGCTCGCCGCAAGCTAAATTTTGTCCGTTCGCGCCTAAATTTAACTTGCCGGCAGAGCTCGGCTCGTGATTTTGCAAAAAAGAGAGTTTTGCGTTTGAGATAAAATTTCCCTCATCCTCGTCTTTTGTATTTAAATTTAAAGCGGGGTTTTGGGTTTTAAATTTTAAATTTAAAGAGCGCGCACGCCTTTTCCGTACGCACCAAATGAAGGCAAACGCCCCGAGATTCGCCACGGCGTATAGAATCCAGTAGGTGAAAAGCGCCGCGTTTGCCTGCGTCGAGCCGATCACGATCGCGCAGAGTACGAAGCCCGCGTGCGAAACGGAGCTGAAAGCAAGCATTCGCTTGACGTCGCGCTGCACGAGCGCCATGAGGTTCGCCAGGCTCATCGTAGCCACCGCTACGGCGTAGAGCACGATGTTTAGCCACTGCACGCCAATACTTTGCAGCGCTTCAAACAGCCTGATCGCAACGACAAAGCCCGCGATCTTGGGCACGACGGACAAAAAGCCCGCCATAGCGGAGTTCGCACCCTCGTAAACGTCGGGCGTCCAGGTGTGAAACGGGATCAGCGAGAGCTTAAATCCTATCGAGACGATCATAAATGAGCAGGCGGCGAAAAGCAGGACGTTGGTTTGCAGATTTGAACCCTTGGCGATCTGCGCGATGTTTGAAATTTCCATAGAGCCGGTCGATAGAAAAAACATCGCCGCGCCGAATGCGAAAAAGCCCGATCCCAGCGCGCCCATTATGAAGTATTTTAGCGCCGCTTCGACCGATCTGGCGCGGTTGTGAAGCGCGATTAGCGTATAAAGCGCCAGCGAGCCCGTCTCAAGCCCAACGAGGATCATCATTAAATTTTCGCTCGCGACCATAAACTCATAGCCCACGAGCACGAATAAAAACAACACGAAAAACTCCGCCGTGTGGTACTCATGCGCGCTTCTTGCGCCCAAAGACAGAAAGATGAAAAATATTGAGCCTGCGAGCATAATAAGCATCGATAGCGTCGCGATTCCGTCCACCAGCATTACGTCGAAAAGCCCGCGTATGCCGCTGTTGTATCCAAAAACGAGCCCGAAGCCCAGAGCTAGCGCCAGTATCGTGATGACGGCGTAAAATTTATACGATAGCCTGCGCGCAAAAAGCGAAACCGCGAGCATCAGCAGGGCAAATCCTCCAAGTATCGCCATAGGCGCGATCGAGGCTAAATTTAAAAGATTATTTTGCATCGCTTCTTACCTTAAAATTTGCTTTTTCCATATAGGCGCGAGTCGCAGTCTGAGAGGCTTTGTTAAACATCAGCTCAAGGCTTTGCGTCACGCTGGGCTCGATGCTCTTTAACATCAGATTCGGCGCGACGCCGAGCACTACCACCAGCACGCAGATCGGGATGATAGAGCAAAGCTCGGTTCTGTTTAGATCGCTTAGCTTTTTATTTTCCTCATGCATTAGCGCGCCGAAGAAGGTCTTTTTATAAAGATTCATCGAATAGATCGCGCCCATTATGATGCCGAGTCCGCCCAAAAGCGCGTAGCTAAAGCTTATTTTAAAAATCCCCGCAAGGCTTAGGAATTCTCCCACGAAACCGATCGTAAGCGGAAGGCCTATCGAGCCCAGCAGCACGACGCAAAAGCAAAACGCATAAAGCGGCATCACCCGCGCAAGCCCGCCGAACTCGTTGAAAAGCTTCGTATGCCTGCGGTCGTATAAAAAGCCTACGAGCATAAAAAGCCCGCCGCTTACGATACCATGGCTTATCATCAAAAATACCGCACCGCTCATTCCTTCGCGGCTCATTGAAAAAATTCCAAGCATTATGACGCCCATATGCGCGATCGAGCTATACGCGATAACCTGTTTGATATCCTTTTGCGCAAAGGCGATAAAGCTTGCATAGATGATCATAACGATCGCTACGGCGCACATCATCCCGCTAAAATAGACGCTCGCGTCGGGAAATAGCGGTAGCGAAAATCGCACGAAGCCGTAGGTACCCATCTTAAGAAGCACCGCGGCAAGCAGAACCGAGCCTATCGTAGGGGCCTGCCCGTGCGCGTACGGAAGCCAGGTATGAAAAGGAAAGCAAGGGGTCTTGATCGCAAAGGCGATCGAAAATGCCAAAAACAGAGGAATTTGCGTGCTAAGCGGCAGCGATAGGCTCTGCCAGTCTAGGATATTAAAGCTGTACTCGCCCGTAGCCTCGTGATAGAAATAGCTCATCGCTACGAGTCCTACGAGTAGAAACATCGAACCCAGGAAGGTGTAGATGAAAAATTTTACCGCAGCGTAAATCCTCTTGCCGCTGCCCCACGCGCCGATAATGTAGAGCATCGGAATTAGCGAAAGCTCCCAAAAGATGTAAAACAAAATCGCATCCAGCGCCACGAAAACGCCCACTATCGTCATCTCTAAAAATAGAATGCAGATGATTAAATTTTTGGCGCGCTCTTTAATGCTTAGGCTAAGCAGCGCCAAAAATGTAACCAGCGTGCTTAGGATCACTAAAAACAGCGAAATTCCGTCCACGCCGATGAAGTAGTTGATGCCGTATTCGCTTATGAAAGGATGCAGCACGCTAAATGCGATGCCGTCCACCGGCTCGTAGAGTATCCACAAAACGAGCGAAAGCACGAACTCTATTAAGCTCATCGTAACGGCGTAGGTCTTGATGCTCGCTTCGTCGATCAAAAAGCCCAAAACCGCAGCTACCGCCGGGAAAAATATAACCAAACTTAAAAAGTATTCCATGCCCACCTCACAGCGCAAACGCCAAAATCAGCAAAATGAAAGATCCCAAAACCATCCACCTTAAATTTGCGCTCAAATCTCCGCTATTGCTCGCGCGATCCGCTCCTTCGCCGCCTTTTACCGCGATGCGAGCGATCAGATCGACGCTGGCGTCTATGATCGCGCCGTCGCATTTAGCGCAGATCTCGCTAAGCTTAGCGTATCCGCGCACGATCACGCGCTCGTAAATTTGCGGGATAAAATACTGAGCGATCAAAATTTTATAAAATTTGCAGTTCTTTAAATTTTGGCTAAATTTACCCTTGCCGTATGTCCAAATCGTGCCGATCGCTACTGCGCTTATCATCGCTAGCGCTAGGGCGATCAAAATTACCTCCACGCCGTGCGGGATCGAAGCTTTAAAGCCGGGAAGTATGCTTAGCACGAACTCCGCAAAATCGTGCTCGAAAAAGCCTGCGATCACCGCAGGCACGGCTAATACGCCCATCGCAATGAGGGCAAAGCCTTTCGCCTCGTGCGGATGGTGGGTAAAATTTTGCTTGCCGAAAAACACGAGCATTATCAGACGCACGCTATAAAACGTCGTCATCGCAGCGCCCGCAAACAGCAACGCCCAGATAAAATACGCGTCCGCGCTCCACGCCGCTTCCAAAATTTTATCTTTTGAGAAAAAGCCCGCGAACGGATAAAATCCGCAAAGTGCAAGCGAGCCTATGCACATTAAAATCGCCGTAGGTCGCATAAACTTATATAATCCGCCCATATTTTGGATATTTAGATCGTCTTTCATCGCGTGCATTACGTTGCCCGCGCCCAAAAATAGAAGCGCTTTGAAAAACGCATGCGTAGCCAGATGAAATAGCGCGATCCAATACGCCCCGAGCCCCGCGGCTACGAACATATAGCCAAGCTGCGAAAGCGTGGAGTAAGCGATGATCTTTTTAAGATCGTTATGAACCAGCGCCATCGACGCCGCAAAGACCGCCACGAAAGCGCCCAAGCAGACGATAAAGCCGCTTACTTCGGGCGCGAGCGCGAAAATCGCGTTTGCGCGGATCACCAGATAAACGCCCGCCGTAACCATCGTCGCTGCGTGAATAAGCGCGGATACGGGTGTCGGACCCGCCATCGCGTCGGCAAGCCAAGTATGAAACGGAAACTGCGCGCTTTTGCCCATCGCGCCGATAAATAAAAGCGCGGCGATCAGGGTTAAAATTTCAGGCTCCAAGCCCGCCGCGTTCGCAAATACCACCTCGTAGCGCAGCGAGCCGAAGCTTAAATAGATCAAGAAAATTCCAAGCAGCATCCCAAGATCTGCGATGCGGTTCATTATGAAAGCCTCGTTGGCGCACCAGCTGTAATTGCTCCTATCATACCAAAAGCCGATCAGCAGCCACGAGCAGAGTCCGACCCCCTCCCAGCCGATGAAAAGCCCTAAAAAATTATCGCTCGTTACCAAAACCAGCATCGAAAATACGAAAAGTCCCAGGAAGCTGAAAAATTTAGCGAAGTTTTCGTCATCCCACATATAGTAGATCGAATACACGTGCACTACGCTGGAAACGATGCCTACGACCACCATCATCACCGCACTTACGCTATCTATAAGAAAGCTAAATTTTGCGTCCAAAAATCCGGTGCTTATGAAATCGGCTAAGCTTACGCTGATTAGGCGATTGTCAGAGACGAGCTCCATCAAAGCAAGCGACGCGATAGTGCTTAAAATCACCAGCGCCGAGCAGATTACGCCTATAAACATCTTGTCTTTGGCACGAATGAAAACGCCTGCGAAGATCGCCGAGGCAAGCGGTGCAAAAAGGGCGATTAAGAGCCATACAAAAACGGTATCAAGCATCCGGCCCGTCCTTAGAAGGATTTTTAAAATTTACGAAACTGTCAAGTTCGATGCTGCCCGTTTTCTTATACCACAAGATGAGCAGCCCAAGCCCCACGGCCATCTCGCTCGCGGCGATCGCTACGATGAAAAGCGCAAAAATTTCGCCGTTTATATTGTCGTAAAATTTCGCCACGGCGACGAGGGCTAAATTTGCGGCGTTTAATAAAATTTCGCTCGAAAAGAAGAGCATTATCAAATTTCTTCGCTTCATCATACCCGCAAGCCCGAGCCCAAACATCATCGCAGCGACGATCAGATAGTGATTTAGACCCATTTTATCCCTCGCTCTCTTCGTAGCTCAGGCTCGCGTCCATCTGCTTATGCGCAAGCACGATAGCGCAGATCATCGCCACGAGCAGCATCACGGCGGCAAGCTCGAAAATCGCCAGATATTTCGTAAAGATAATCATCCCAAGCGCCTCGGTATCGTCGGTGTTTAAAATTTTAAGCGTTTCTACGTTGTTCGCAACCACCGCGCCGAGCACGATAATCACGAGCAAAAATGCGATCACGCCGCTAAGCGCGAAAAATAGCCTTGCCCCCTTTTTCGGCTCGCTTATGTTTTTATCCGCGCCCAAAAACATCAGCGCGAAGCCGTAAAGCACGATCACGGCGCCAGTGTAGACTATGATCTGCACTACGCCCAAAAACTCCGCATCCAGCAAGAAGAAAAATCCGCTCATAAAGACCATGCCGCCAGCCAGTGCGCTAAGGGCGTAAAGGACGTTTTTGCTAAAAACGCTGATGCCGAAAAGCGCCAGGCAAACCGCGCTGAAAAAATAAAATGCAAGCGTTTGTATCATTGCTCCTCCCCCTGCGCGGCGGAATCCTCGGCGCTTTGCGAAGCGGAATTTTCTTTGGAATTTCGCTGCGAATCAAGCGTAGAATTTTCAGCGTCCGCGGAATTTTCTTTAGAATTTTCGGCGTCCGCGGTGAAGCTTTCCTTTAAGCTTGCCCGCTCGGTATTTTGCCGCTCGGCTAAAATTTCGCCGCTTAAGCCCGCGCCTGAAAATAGAATTTTATCGCTAGCGGCGCCCTCTTTTTTAAAGCTTTCCGCGGCGCTATTTTTTAAATTTGAATCCGCGCTCTTTAAGTTTGGCTCGTCGCTTGCGGCGTCGCTTTTTATATAAGCGTTCGGCGTCACCTTGATCCGCGCGCCTGCGTTTTCATCCAGGCTGCCGTAGCCCGCAAACTCCTGCGCCGCGCCGTTTAAGCATAAATTTTCGCCGCGAATCAAAAGATCCTCTTTGAAGCCGTAGTATGCCCGCTGTTCACTCGCAAGCTCGTACTCGCAGCCGTGCACGATAGCGATCTCGGGGCAGACATCCGCGCAAAGCCCGCAATAGACGCAGCGCCCTAAATTTATCGAGTAGTTATCTACCTTTTTGCGGCCGTCGGCGCCGAGGCTTGTCTCCATCGCGATGCAGTTCGCCACGCAGATCTTCTCGCACAAACCGCATCCGATGCAGCGCTCGCTGCCGCTTTCAAGCAGGCGCATTAGCTTGTGCACGCCGCGATATCTAGGCGGCATGACAAATTTTTCCATAGGATATCGAAGCGTATGCGAGCCGCCGCGCTTAAACATATTTCGCAAAACGACCCACAGCCCCACGAAAAGCTCGCCGCGAAAGGTGCGGGTTAGAAATCTACGAAGCTTATCGCCACCTGAGTTAATAGGGGCTCGTTTATCGATCTGGGCGTATCTTGCCATCGTACCCTCCTTAAACGATCGCTAGCGCCGTAATTAGCACGCAAGCAAGAGCTAGCGGCATGCAGACTTTCCAGCAAAGCCCCATCAGCTGATCGGGACGCAGATGCGGCCACGCCGCGCGCGCCCATAGGAAGCAGAAAAACACGAGACTTGATTTTAACACCATCATAACGCCGCCGGGGATAAACCAAAATGCGTTAAATCCGCCTAAAAAGACCAGCGTAGTAACGACTGAATAGGTTATGATATTGGCGTATTCGCCGATAAAAAACATACCCCAGCGCATGCCCGAATACGCCGTACCAGCGCCCGCTACGATCTCGGTTTCGTTTTCGGTGAGGCATAGCGGCGTGCGGTTACACTCGACGAAAGCGGCGATGAGAAATAGCGCGAAGCAGACAGGCTCTTTCCAGATAAACCACTTGTCAATGCCGCCGCTTTGCGCGCTTACGATGTCGATAAGCGAGAGCGAGCCAGTGATCATTACGATAGGGATCAGGCTAAGCCCATTTATCACCTCAAAGCAGGTGATCTGCAAAAACGCACGAAACGCGCCTATCGTGCCCCATTTATTGTAGCTCGCAAGCCCTCCGATCAGCAGTCCGTAAACGCAGGTACCGCTAGCTCCGAGCAAAAATAAAATTCCCACATTTATATCGCTTAAAATCGGCTGTATCGTCCGCCCGCCGATAGTAAACTCCGGCAACAGCGGCACTACCGAAAGCGCCACGAAAGCTCCCGTAGCCGAGATTATCGGCGCGATCTTAAAAAGAAGCTTATTCGCTCGCGCAGGGATCGCGTCCTCTTTTGTAAAAAGCTTTATCATATCCGCGCCTACCTGCAAAAGCCCAGCAGGCCCGACCATAGAGGGCCCGATCCTGCGCTGCATAAAGGCAAGCACCTTGCGCTCGGCATAGGTCGCAAGTCCCGAGAGTAGCGCGATGACGGCTAAAATCACGAGCGCCTTTAAGACGGTGGCTACGAAATAAAATGCACTATCGCTCATCTGCCCTCTCCTTTGGAATTTGAAATTTTCTCGATTTTTACGCCGGCGTAGCGCGAGGTTTTGAAAAATATCTCGCCGCGAAGTTTCTCATCAAAATACGGCAGATACGCCCCACTAAAGCCTGGATCGATCTTTACGCTGGCGATGATTTCGCGCTTTAAGCTTACGAGCCCCTCTGCGCCGCTTTCTCCATTTTCATTACCGGTGGCATCGGCTTTGCGAGCACCCCTTGCACGATCCGCTTTTTTTGCACGACCGGCGTCGCCCTTGTCGCTTTCATTGCTAGCAGCGCTAGCTTTACGTGCGTCGCTAGTTTTTTCATTATGCCCCGCATCGTCTGCTTGATAAATTTTAACGACATCGCCTGCGCTCACGCCCAAGTTTTCGGCGATATTAGGGCTTAGATACAGCGCGCCCGCTTCGCCCAGAGCGCTGCTTGCGCCGCTAAATTTATTGAATTGATGCAACGGATTCGCCTCATAGATTAAAATTTCGCCCTCGCCTGCTCTAAGCGGCGCGGAAGGCGAAATTTCAAACTCCTCCTCGCTAGCGGCAAACTCCTCATTTCGCAGCTCATATCCGCGGTGATTTGCGCCGCCGTTGTCGTAAAAATTTTCTAAATCGTCAAATTTAACCGGCTCAAAATCCGCGCCCAAGCTAGGCGTATAGCCAATCGCGTGTTCCGCGCAAACTCCCAGCGCACAGGCGATGTCGTTTAACTCGTATCCGCCGTAATCAAGCGCCGCATTGGTAGGCACTACGCGCTTGTCGTAGTTCGTAAACGTGCCCTCCTGCTGCACCAAGCTAGGCGCGTCCAGATCCGCTTCCAGCACTCCGAAGCTAATATCGCCCGCTTCGTTGTAGCCTAGCGTCTCGCCCGCGCTCATTTGCGCGCTAAGCTCACAGATGAGCGCGACGCCAAGGCTGTTCGTGCGCGGCGGCACCACTAGCACTTTTAGCGGCGTGTAGCGCTGCACCAAACCCGCTAGACGCGCGAGCGTGGCGCTATTTGGCGTGCGGATAAAATCCTCGCCGATGATGAGCGAAAAACTCTCCTTTTTAGCCAAAAGCTCATCCACTTTCTGCTCGTCCAGCCCGAGCGCTGCGGCAAAATTTGAAATTTTACTTTCCGCGGAATTCTCAGAATTCTGCGCGGAATTTTTTGCGGGATTTTCAGCACCGCTGGCACTTGCAACATTGTTGGCGCTATTTGCCTCCGTAGAATTCTCAGGATTTCGCGAACCCGCGGATTTCTCGTCTAAATTTTGCTTCGCCGCGGCGCGCGAAATTTTAAATTCCGCCGCGAGTTTCGTATCCAGCCACTCAGGCAAATCATGTCCGAATTTCTGCAAGATCCAAAGCAGGATCTGTGCCTCCAAGCCCGCGGCGTGCGGCTGATGGATGAAATTTTTACTAAAGCCTTTAATGCCCTCGTCGCAAAAGGGATGAAAATAGATCCCGCTTGCCTTATTTAGCTTGCAGGCGCTGTTTACCGCATAGCCCAGATTTGGAGCGTCGCTGCGCAAAAATGTGCCGCAAACTACGATGAAATCGCTGTTTTTAATCGTCTGCGAATCCGCATTATAAAATTTCGTGCCGCTAAGCTTTGAAAATTCGCGCAGGAATTTTTGATAGGCAAGCGCTTCGTCGTTGATCAAAGCGAGTTTAAATTTTTGACGCAAAAGCTCTAAAATCCGAGCTTCCTCATTGGTGATGAAGCTATTAAATTTGATATTTTTAATCTCGCCGTCCTCGATGCCGCGCACGATGCGGCTAAAAACCGCTTCGTTTTTGCTCGCCCGTTCGTTTGAAAAATCCCAGCCGAAGCGCGCTCCTGCATGCAGGACGCTAAAATTTATGTCGCTACTAACGCGATAAATTTTTTCACGCGGCTCGCCTATGCCGCGGCGCTTGATCTCGTAATAAAGCAGTTCGCAATCGCTGCTGTGCGGGTTGGAAGCGGGGATTTGACGCAGCTCCCAGGCGTTTGAAACGTATTTAAACGCGCTCTCTACCAGAGCCCCCGTCGGGCAGACCGCCGCGCTCTCGCCGTAGTTTACGCAATCATCCTCATCGTTGACCCGCGCAATTAGGCTTTTTTGAAGCTTGTTCCACACGGCGTAGGCGTCTTTGGGCATCGCGTCCTTTTGCTCCTTACTAAGCGCGTCTCCGCCGCGCGGAACGAGCTTAAACGCATCTACGCCCAAGCGGTCCTTCGCGGCGGTGATACAGCGCTCGCAAACGATGCAAAGGCTAGGATCATAGCTCAAATAACCCCAATCCTGCACCTCGCGCGCCGTATCGCGGATAGCGTAGCTTTGGGTATTTGTGCGCATCAGATGAGCTAAATTTTGAAGCTCGCACTCGCCGCTTTGATCGCAAACCCCGCACGCCATCGGATGGTTGATACAATAAACCTGCGTGATCGCCTCGCGCTCGGCGTCGATCTCGGGGCTGCGGCTGTAAACGACCATGCCGTCCTTGGCCTTGGCGTTGCAGCTATAGACGCGCTTGCCGTCCGCTTCGACCATACAAAGCCTGCATGCGAGCGTCGGCGTACCGCCGCTTAGATAACAAAGCGCAGGGATAAAAACGCCGCAGCGACGCGCGACCTGCAAGATGTACTCGCCCTCGTCGCACTCGCAAGTTTTACCGTCGATCGTGATCTTTGCCATTTTAAACCTTAGAAATTTCGGCTAGTTCGAAATTATAACCGCTAAAGCCCCGTCCGCCCGAGCCCAGAAGCGCGATCGCGCCATTTATCCACCCATCTTGGATAAATTCTTTTTCCAAATTTAAATGCGGCGTTTTGATGCGGACGCGATCGCCGTATTTGATCTTTGCGACCATGCTAAAATACCTTCCGCCGACGAGCCGATCATCCGCATCGTGTTTGAAAACCACGGCGCCGTCGAAGTTCATAGGCTCTTTAAGCGGGCTTAAATTTACCGCATGCGGTGCGGCCAGCTCCACTTGCTCGCCGCGTAAGCTTAAAATTTTAACTCCGAATTCTGCCGCTATGAGAGACAGAAAAGCTTTGATATTTTCGGCATCGGGATGAGTTTTAATAAGCGCATCGTCGATCAAAAGCGCGTCGCAGCCTCCCCGTAAAAACTCGCAAATCTGCTCGATCTCCTCCTCGCCCACGTTGCTTTCGCCGTTTAGATACTCCAGATCCAGATCCGCAAAATAGGGCTCGTCGCAAAAACTAGCGCAGATTAGCGCCAGCACGAAGTTTTGCGCGCCGATCTCGCATTTAATCAGCTCACTTTCTAAATACGGATCTTGCAACGGCGATACGCTTAAAATTTTAGCGTGTTTAAAACCTTCCGTAAGCCCCGGACTTTGCAGTCTAAGTAGCGGCGCAAAATTTAAAATTTTCATATTCTCCCCTTTTTTGCGACTATCATCCAATCGACCTGGTTATAGCGGATTGAGCTTAAAAGCGTGGAATTTAGCCCCTCGACTAGATCGGCGCTTTTTTGAACCGCGCTGAAATCGCCCATCTCAAACATAAAGATCATCGTCTCGCCGCGAGCGGAATTTTTTAAAATTTCGCCCATGCGGTTTAAAAATTTATCGCCCAGATGCCTCAAATCGTAGCGCTTCATCGATCCACCTCGCCTAAAATGATATTCGTGCTGCCGATGATCGCCGCAGCGTCGGCAAGATACTGCCCGGGCAAAATTTCTTCATAGACCGCGCAGTGCCAAAAGCTCGGCGTGCGGATCTTAAGGCGGTAGGGGCGGCTTTCGCCCATTGAGCGGATATAAAATCCAAGCTCGCCCTTAGGGCTCTCGCTCGCAGCGTAAATTTCGCCCACGGGCGGGCGCAAGCCCTGCGTAACCAGCACGAAATGCTGCATCAGCGAGTAGTTTTGCGTCATGATCTGCTCTTTGCTAGGATTTACGTAAGCGGGGTCAATCGCTAAAATTTGCGGATCGCTCAACGGATAATGTTTCGCGCACTGGCGCAAAATTTTAAGGCTCTCGCGCATCTCCGCCATATAGCACTTATAGCGAGCGTAGCAGTCGCCCTCGCTCGCATACGGCACATCAAAATCAAGCTCGTCGTAGATGAGATAGGGCTCCTCTTTGCGGATATCCCAAGCATGCCCGCTAGCGCGGAGTGTCACGCCGCTACAGCCGCAGCTAAGAGCCGCTTCGTGCGAGATCACGCCCACCCCCTCGGTTCGCATCAGCCAAATTCTATTTGTATCGAGCATATCTTCAAGCTCTTTAATATCGCTTGGAAATTCGTCGCA
Source organism: uncultured Campylobacter sp. (assembly GCA_963520005.1). Lineage (GTDB taxonomy): Bacteria > Campylobacterota > Campylobacteria > Campylobacterales > Campylobacteraceae > Campylobacter_B. Next base: position 24,110 of record CAUQPS010000006.1, on the reverse strand, counting down.
AAATTTTAACATCTCCTCTATCCAGCCTGCAGGCAGGTCCAGAAATACGCCGCCGATTTTGATATTATTGTGCGTAAGGCGCGCGCCGCAGTATTTTTCTATGAGATCGAGTATGTATTCGCGCGAGCGAAAGCAGTAGAGAAATACCGTCATCGCGCCGATGTCAAGCGCATGCGTGCCCAAAAACAGAAGGTGCGAGCTAATGCGATTGAGCTCAAGCAAGATTGTGCGGATGATCTGCGCGCGGCGCGGCACTTCAATACCGCAGAGCTTCTCAACCGCGGCGCAAAAGCCGTAGTTGTTCGAACCCGATGCGATGTAATCGATGCGATCCGTCACGGGGACGAACTCTGCGTAGATCATATTTTCTGCCATCTTTTCGATGCCTCGGTGCATATAGCCTACGCCGGGGCGGGCGCGCACGATACGCTCGCCGTCAAGCTCCAGCACTAGCTTTAGCTGGCCGTGCGCGCTTGGATGCTGCGGGCCGAAATTTAAGATCATATTTGCGCCCTCGCGCTCGTACTCAATGTTTTCAAAAAACGGTCTTAGCTTGCTTGGATTTTGCATTATTTTCTCTTTGTGATGATCTTGTAAATTCCGCGTTTAGCGCGTTTTACGAAGCGCACGCCGCCTTCTTCTTGGTATTCTTGTAAAATTCTTTCTTGCGGGCGCGGCTCGCCTCTAGCGCCCTCGTGATAGAGCCGCGTAAAGTTAAAGGTATCCTTTTCATCTACGAACGCGGAATTTCGGTTTTCTTCGCCGATCCGCGCGCGCGCGCCAACCCCAAAAATTTTATCCACCTCGTACCACTTGGCAAACTCGTCTCCTTGCAACGGATAGGATTTCAAAAGTGGGTGTCCGAACCAATCATCGGGCATTATTAGGCGCGCCAAATTTGGATGATTTTCAATCCAAACGCCCATCATATCGTATAGCTCGCGCTCCGCCCAGTTCGCGCTTTTGTAGATACCCGCAGCACTTTGTAAAAAGCTCTCATTCGGCACGAAGCACTTTAGTCGCGCGCGGCGCGCTCTTTTGATATCCAAAAGCTGGTAAAAAACCTCGATGCCGCCGCGAGTCTCGGTAAAATCCACGCCGCTTAGCTCACATAAAATTTCATATCCCGCGCCCTTAAGCGCACGCAGCGCCGCTAAATTTTGCGCAGGCTCCGCGTAGAGCACGAGAGTGTTAAATTCTACGTATGAGTTTAAAATTTGGATGCCTTCAAGCGCGTCCAGATCGTCTTTGAAATCGCTTTCGCTTGCGCTGGATTTAGGCGTTTCCTCCGGGATGAAAAATCTGTCTTTGTAGTAATTTTTTTTACTCTGATCGCCTTTGGGATTAAATTTTCTCATCAGATCAGCCTTTTTGCTTTCTGCGCGCGGCGCGGGGTTTGGGTGCGGATATTTTTTTGCAGCACCATTAGCGCAAACTGCAGCGTCTCGGGGCGCGGCGCGCATCCGGGCAGATAGATATCAACTGGCACTATTCGGTCACAGCCTTGAACGGTCGCGTAGGTATTAAACATCCCTCCGGTATTGGCGCAGCTGCCCATGCTGATGACCCATTTGGGCTCTGGCATCGCGTCGTATAGGCGGCGAGTAAACTCGGCGTGCTTTTTGCTAAGCGTACCTGCGATTATCATCACATCCGATTGCTTGGCGCTTGCGCGAAATATCGTGCCGAAGCGGTCAAAGTCAAATCTGCCCGCGCCCGCCGCCATCATCTCGATCGCGCAGCACGCAAGCCCGTACGTCATCGCCCACAAGGAGTTGCTCCTGCCCCACGCGATCAGTTTATCGATGGTGGTAAGAACTACGGGAAGCCCGTTTTCGCGCGCGTAGTTTATCTTATGCTCTGCCAATTTAGCGCTCCTTTTTTCCAGGCGTAGATGAAACCGATGCCTAATAATACGATGAAAAACACCATCTCTACAAGCCCGAACACACCTAAAATTTTAAAATTTACCGCCCACGGAAACATAAAGATAATCTCGACGTCAAAAAGTATGAAAAGCACGGCTATTAAAAAAAAGTGGGAGTTCATTCGGTTGGGCTGCTTGACGGCCTCAGGGCCGCTTTCGTAAATTTCGCCCTTTAGCCGCTCGTCGCGCCTGTCTGCTAAACGCGAGCCTACCAAAGAGGATAGTTTAACGATGAGCGAAAAGACGCAAAAGGCTAGGATTAGCATTACGAATATTCCGAAATATGGGCTTTGCAGCGGAATTCTAGACATTTTTCGCCTCAGTTTTAAAATTTAATGCGGATTGTAACGAAGTATTGATTTAATAAAGCTTAGCGCGCGCCACTAAATTCGCTTTTAAAATTAAAATTTATATACCTCGCCCGTGCGATTTAGTGGGGATTAAGGCGCGTGTGGTAAAATTTCGCGGATTTTAAGGGAGAGCTATGAAATCTAGCAAGATAAGTCTCATTTTCTACGGCATATTCTGCGGCGTAACAATCTATTTTCTTATCTGGGGATTCGGTTTTATAGGAAGCGGCGATAAAATGCTATTTTTGGTTTCGGTATTTTTGGGCATCTTTATGGCCTTTAATATCGGCGGAAACGACGTGGCAAATTCCTTCGGCACCAGCGTCGGAAGCGGCACCCTTAGTATCGCGCAAGCCCTTTGTATCGCGGCGGTATTTGAAGCAAGCGGCGCGGTAATCGCAGGCGGCGAAGTAACTTCGACGATCCGCAGCGGCATAATCGATCTTAGCAAAATGGACGTACATCCGAGAGACTTTATCTACGTAATGATGAGCGCGCTTTTTGCGGCGGGCGCGTGGCTGCTTTTTGCCAGCAGAAAGGGCTTGCCCGTATCAACTACTCATGCGATCATCGGCGGTATCGTGGGCTCGGGGCTTACGCTAGGCGCCCTGCTTAATACCGCAGAGACTTCCGCATTGTGGCTCGTGCAGTGGGATAAGATCGGCAAAATAGCGATTTCCTGGGTGCTCTCGCCGATTTTAGGCGGTGTGATCTCCTTTGGAATTTTCTGGCTCATCAAACATTACATTTTGGATTACAACCGCTACGCTCAAATAAAGATCGACCGCATAAAGCGCGAAAAAAAATCCCTCCGCAAGCTACATAAAAAGACCTTCGAGACTCTGGACGACATTCAAAAGATCGCCTACGCAGAGGCGCTAAATCACGATATCTACGCGATGCGCGATCCAGATTTCGACCCAAGCGAGCTTGATAGCGAGTATTATAAAAAAGTAATCGAGCTTGACGCAAAAAAAGAAAAGCTCAAATCCCACAAAGCTTTAGAATTCGGCATCCCTGCCGTAGCAGGTATCGGCGCTTTCGTGATCTCGGCAATGCTGATATTTAAGGGGCTGCATAATCTAAATTTCGGGCTTACGAATTTTTACAACTACCTCATCATCGGTATGTCGACGCTAATCACCTGGCTTTTGATGTTTATTTTCGCTAAAACCCTGCGCCGCTCAAATTTAAACAAATCCGCGTTTTTGATGTTTAGCTGGCTGCAGGTGCTCACCGCTAGCGGCTTTGCGTTTTCGCACGGCAGCAACGACATCGCAAACGCCGTAGGTCCGTTTGCCGCCATCATCGATACGATGGCTACGAATAGTATCAATCCCTCCACTCCCGTGCCGCAGCAGATTATGATAATGTTCGCAGTAGCCCTCATAGCGGGGCTTTGGTTCATCGGCAAAGAGGTAATCGCCACCGTAGGCACCAATCTTACGAAAATTCACCCAGCCTCGGGCTTTAGCGCCGAGCTCGCAAGCGCTGTCGTCGTCATGGCGGCATCGGTGCTGGGGCTGCCGATCTCCTCGACCCACGTGCTAATCGGCGCGATTTTGGGAATCGGCTTGGTAAATCACAGCACAAACTGGTCGCTGATGAAGCCGATTGGGCTAGCGTGGATCATCACTCTGCCCGTCTCGGCGCTGCTTTCGGCGTTTGCATTCGTGCTTTTGCGCCACGTATTTTAGGCTAAATTTAAAAATCCGCTCTCTGAAATTTTAAAATTTCGCGAATTTCTACGCAGGCTAAATTTTAAAATTTTACGGCACCGAAGCGAGTAAATTTTACAGCTCCTATTGCGACCGCACACCGCATAAAACTCGCTAGCGGCGACACAGATCTCGCCCGCACGCCCTGTAAAATTTAATAAAATTTTAGCTAAAATCGCGCTTTTAAATTTAGGAAAGCTATGAGTAAAGCAGAAATTTTCAGATCCACCCTCCCCGTAATGATGGGTTACGTGCCGCTAGGGCTGGCGTTTGGCATCTACGGCATCAGCCAAGACCTGCCCGTATGGGCGCTCGCGCTAACCTCGCTGCTGATCTACGCAGGCAGCGTGGAGTTTGTGTTGATCGCCTTCATCGTAACCCACGCCTCGCTCGTAGATACCTTCGTCGTGGCGTTTTTGCTAAATTTTCGCCATTTTTTCTATACGATGTCGCTGCTGGACGAGCTGCGCTTCGTGCGCCATAAAATTTACGCCGTATATGCCCTTACGGACGAAACCTTTGCTCTGTTAAAAGCGCGCGCGTTTTTGCGCCCCGAGGAGCTTAGCGGCGAACAGCCCGTAACGCAGCAAAGATTAAAAGAGCTTGATCTGCTCTATAATCTAACCGCGGTCTTAAATCACTCCTACTGGGTCGTGGGCGTCGTTGCGGGGGCTGTTTTAGGAGCAAGCTTAAAGCTTGATTTTAGTGGAGTCGAGTTTAGCCTGACGGCGCTTTTTGCGATGCTAACCTATGAGGTTTTTAAAGCAAATTCGCAATACAAAGTGCTATTGCTAGGATTTGCCTGCGCATTTGCGGGGCTTTTTATCTTTCCTACAAAATACTTTTTATTCGGCACTCTGATTTTTGGCACTGCGGTTTTGCTGCTCTTTCGTAAATACTTCGAGCGACCTTCGCACGCGGGACGCAGGCTGCGAAAATTCCTAAAAAGGAGCAGGTAGTGGAAATTTTACCCTATATCTTTCTGGCCTCGCTCGCTACGATTTTGACGCGATTTTTGCCGCTGCTGCTTTTTAAGAAAAAGACCGCGAGTCCAAATCTGGCGTATCTGCAGAAAAACTCCGGACTTTTGATAATGGTCGTTTTGACGATCTACGCACTTAAAACGATGCTGCCTAGCTTTTCGGGCGAGCGGGCTTTTAGCGCGGATGTCCTGCAAACGGCGATGCTGCTATTTTGCCTGATTATGGCGTTTTGCGTGCATGCTAAATTTCGTAATTCCCTCGTTACGATAGCGCTTCCTACACTAATATATATGGCGGCGCTACGCTTTTTATTGAATTATTGATAAATTTATAAGTTAGTTTTCGATAAACTTCAGAAATTAATTTTTAAGTTTAAAAAAGGTTAAAGTTTTATGAATTTTATCAGTCAAATGGTGCATAGCTTCGCCAAAAAATACGCCGCCGAAACTATGCAAAAATCCCTATACAACTCCCTTAGAATCGACATCACGCAGGAAAATATCGCCAAAATTCCAAATCCCGATAAAAAATATATGCTCTACATGCACGTGCCCTTTTGCCACACGTTTTGCCCGTACTGCTCCTTTCACAAATACGCCTACGAGCGCGGCGCGTGCAAGGCGTATTTCGGCGCTCTGCGCGCCGAGATGCAGCGCACGAAGGACGCGGGCTACGACTTTGAGACGCTTTATGTAGGCGGCGGCACGACGCTTATCGACGAGGATGAGCTAGCACGCACGCTGGAGCTTGCCAAGTCGCTTTTTAGCATCAAAGAGGTCTCGTGCGAGAGCGATCCCAACCACATCGAGCCTGAGAGCTTGCTGCGATTTCGCGGGCTAATAGACCGCCTAAGCGTGGGGGTGCAGAGCTTTGATGACGATATTTTACGCAAAGCTTCACGCTACGACAAATTCGGCTCGGGCGAAATTTTGCAAGAAAAGCTATCTCGAGCGGTCGGAATTCTACCGATTTTAAGCCTGGATCTGATCTTTAACTTTCCGTTTCAAACTCGCGAAATTTTACTTCGCGACATCGAAGCGGCAAAAGCGGTAAAACCGGAGCAGATCACGCTGTATCCGCTAATGAAATCGCCTTTGATGCGCGATCAAATAGCGCGAAGCCTCGGCGTTAGCAACATAGACCGCGAGGAGGAGTTTTACTCCATCATCTGCAAGGAATTTTCTAGCTGGTACCGCAGCAACGCATGGGCCTTCGCTCGCGAGAAATCAAATATCAATGACGAGTACGTCGGCACAAACCACGAATACGTGGGCATCGGAAGCGGCGCGTTTAGCTTTTTAGGTGGGCGGCTGCTCGTAAATGCGTTCAACCTCGAAGATTATGTAAGCAAAGTGCGCAAAAACGAAAGCACCGTCATCGCCACCTGCGATTTTAGCAGAACCGAGCGCGCGAAATACCTCTTTTTGACCGAGCTTTTCAACGGCGAGATCGATATCGCTAAATTTAACGCCGCAAACGATCTAAATTTGCGCCGCGAACTGGGCAGAGAGCTTAGCCTGCTAAGGCTTGCAGGAGCCGTGCGGATCGAGGGCGAGATCATCCGCACGACGGAATTCGGCGCGTATCTGTGCCTTGTTTTGATGAAAGAATTTTACACCGGCATGGACAAGGTGCGCGCGGCGTTTCGCGACGATGCCAAGATTAAGCGCGCAAAACAGCTCATCATCATGGACGAAAGCGAATCCGCCGCAGCTGGTGCGGCAAAAGGCGAGATAGCGTCGTAAATTTTGTGCCAGACCGCTACTAGCGCTTGGACGCACCCGCGACTTGAGCGCAAATACCGTTTGGCATTTAAAACACAAACGAATTTTTGATTTCAAAATTTAGGAGCGCCGCTGTGAAAGGCAGAATGGTCAAACTATTCATTTTGTTTCTGTTTTTTGTCCTTGTATTTGAGCTCGCCGGCAATCTTTTTAACTTCGGGCGCTTCCCATTTCATAAAAGCTGCGAGGCGTTTATGATGGTAAACCGCTATATGACCGGCGATTCAAACGACAAGTGCATAATGCAGCTTATGGAGCAGGACAACAAAAGAGATCTTTCGCTATATTACTATAAAACTAAATTTAATCTTGAGGAGCCATTGTCCGAACTGGATGAAAAAGCTATAAAATTTTTAAATATTCCGAACTCGAAGATAATCACCGTAAATAAAGATGGCTTGGAAAAGAAATTTCTAATACGCGATTAAAATTTAGCGAAAGCATTATGAAAGAGCTATATAAAATTTATCTGAAAGATAGTAAAAAGAGCTTCATGGCTACTGGAAATACTACTCATTACGACGGCAATAAAATTCTGTCGCAGCCGTTTGCTTTAAGCATCGTTCAATACGACAGCGACAGCGGATTTTATCTGTTCTATCTCGACAAATCGGGGAAAGAGCAAACCGATACATATCATGAAAGCATAGAGGGCGCATTTAAGCAGGCTGAATTTGAATTTGGCGTAAAGAAAGAGGATTGGATAAAGCTTTAGATTGTGCAACAAATAAAATATCGCCAACCGATTAAATTTAAAAAGGAGATACTATGAAATTTAAAATTTTGAAACCGGATGAACCGGATGATTGGAATTTTAACTATGATGAAGAACTTTATAAGGCTTTAGGATTTGATTGCTGGCAGGATTCGTTTATTCGCATATTAGCTCAAATTCCCGGTACCAGAAAAAAAGATATTTTGGATTACATTGAATATGAAATCTTTGATTGGTACGAATGGTTTGAACTACATGGGATTATCCAAAGCGACTATAAGCTAGCGGACGAAGATAATCCTGAAATTTCAGCCTATCCGACATACGCGGGAGAGTATTTCGGAGTAATGGGTCAGCTGTTTTTAGGGGGTATGATAGACTTCGGCATAGAGGGCGAAAATTTAAGAAAGGAATGGGCTGACTTCGATACAAATTTATCCAAGATCGATCTAGGGATGTCGCTTTATGAGAAGTGGATCTATTTTAGAGATAATTTCTTTTTTGGGTATAAATTTTTAGAAGAGGAGAACATAACTCCCAAAGCAGAGATAACTTGGAAAAATCCTGATACCTGGAGCAGATTTAGCCACTGGATGTGTATGACTAAGGCGGGCAAAGAGTATCGTGATAAAATTTTAAAGCCGAGGCTTTATGAAAAGTATAAGGATGTGGTTATAGAGGTGTAATTTAGCGATTACAAATAACGAAAATTTATTATGAACATGTTTAATCTAGCAAGCAAAAAGGACTTTGAATGACTATCTTACCAATATCAACCTTCGACAATGATTTACAAAGAGGCGATATTATAAAATTTAACGACGATGAACTTATGGTCTGCGATGAGCGCTGTTTCTGGACAGAAAATCCTTGCCTTTTAAATTTAAAAGATACCAGATATTTTGAGCTTTCGGATGAGATGCTATCAAGCAAAGCGGGATTTGTCGTGGACAAGGAGCAATTGATTCATAATTTAGCAAATTTCGGTATCAATGCGGACCCCCAGGAGGTATTTATATGCTCCGATAATTATCTTAGTAGCGATGAACTAAAAGATTGCGACGAAACAATCCCTGGTTTCAGACTGATAAAACCTAGGGATAAATTCGGACGCAATAGACGCATAAAGACAAATTTGATAGAAAAGCTTAGTATTCCTCTCTTGAAATTTCGTGGAAGGATCAAGCTCGGAGATATTATCGAATGTAGAAAATCCTGCTATCCGTACGAGAAAAATGTAAGCTTTGTCGTAGTAAAAGCAAAAGACGTTGATGGAGCAAATTTTATAAAATTGATCGTAATTAGCGGCTACAAGGCGGGTTTATGGGTTTTGCCGTTTTTATTTAAAACGGATAAAAACACAATAGAAGCAGACTGGCTAATTAAAAATTGGAAATATATTTTTTATAGATGCTGCGACATAAGATATACTTATATAAATTTACAAAATCGAAAAGAGATTTTAAATTTTACCGATAAAGAGTTGGAAAATTTTATAAAAATAAAGCGAAAGAGATTTAAATTTAAAAATAAGAAGTGATATAATGCCTCGCCAATCGACATTATCAATATATACGGGAAGAATACACACAAGGAGAAAATATGGTTAAAGTATTAAAATTTATAATTTGCGCCGTAGTAGTTTTGTTATTATTTATAATTTATGAAAGCAATTTGTGTGCAAAGTGCGATTATACGTTTTTTGTAGAGGAAAGGCTCATGGGTAGATTATTGATAGCAATCGATACAAATGATATAAATTTAGTAAGATATATTGCTGCTGAAGGTAGAGTTTGCAAGCAAGCCAATGTCCATAATAGAGCGCTTAAAGAATTAAGAAAAATGGAATCGGAAAATAATAGAACTAATGAGTAAACCGGTTTTGCGGAACATAAAAAGAGATATGAAAGAAGCGAAATTTACAAGACAGTTTCTTGTTTTATCCTTACGCTCTTATCAGCCGCCGCCCTACTTCCCGATACTCCGCCGCTTTGTAAAATTTCAGATATAGGCGCTAATTTATGCGCGCATCTAAACACCGCATGAAATTCTAAAATTTCAAATCCCTTGAGCTTTGTAAAATTTTAAATTTCGCAGACTAAACTCCGCACAAGATTATCGTATAAAGCCAATATACCCCGGGCGCGCGACAAACAAACCTCTAAATTCCGCCGCACGCCCGCTTTGGCGCAAACAATCGCTTAGAGCGGGCACTTTGCGCACAGCTTTAGGCCACCCAAGCTTACGGCACAAAGCAATTATAAGCAGCTATGCGGCGAAATTTACGCCAAAGCCTCGCCGCAAGTTTTATTGAAGCACCTTACCCAAAATCCCTGCACCTTTGCCGACGGCGCTGCCGCGAAGCGCGCTTTCTTTTTCCATCATCACCGCAAATAGCCCGTCCAGCGTCTTTTGCGTGATGTAATCGTTCAAATCCTCGCCCTGCTTAGGCAGATACTCGCTCGCGCCCAGCCCGCGCGCGATATTTTGCACCGCTTCGTTACCCGCGATTTTGTTTTGCGCGAAAGAATTTAGCCCGTTATACGCCGTTGCAAAGCTGTTTTTGCTCATCATATCGCTTACGATCGGCCTAAAAACCGCCCGCAGCTTCGCGCCCGATTTGCTCTGCAGATACTCGCTAAGCGCGGTGTCACCGCCGCCGATGAGCTTTTTAACGTCGTCGTCGCTCATCGATTTCAGATCTTGCAAAAATATCTTGCTCGCGCCGCTTACCGCCTTGGTAGCGGCATCGTTCATACTCACGACGAGCTGCTGCTCCCATTTATCGCCGCCCACCTTTCTCGCAAGCTTCGCAGCCGCCTTTAGCGAAGGAGGAAGCTCGATTTTAGCGGTCTTGCTGTGGATGTAGCCCTTGGCGAGCTCGCTTACGGCGCGGTTCGTAGCGGAAGCGAGCAGATCCTTGTAGTTTCCGCTCCTAGTCGCACCGAGCGCGTCCGCGCCCTGCCTTAGGATATCCGTCACGTCCGCATGCGCAAGCGACAGCGCCGCAGCGGCGAGCAAAACCATAAATTTTTTCATATTGCAACCTTTGGATAAAATTTGCGCCATTATGCCAAACTGCGGTAAACGCTAGGCTCGCGTGGTGTAAATTTACGCGCTGCGTGGACGAACTGAGATAAAATTTAGGCTAAATTTGAAACGTAGAATTTAAAAGCTAAATTTAACGGGCGGAATTTACAGCCAAATTTAAAGATGAAATTTGGCTGGACGGTCTTTGTCATGCTTGCGGCTAAATTTTAAAAGTAGCACTACGACGACGAGCTAAAATTTTAAAACTGCATTGCGCCTGAGTGCCATTTAAAATTTACACAGCGCGCAAGATGCCAACGCAAACCGCGCAGAGCGAATTATGTCGAGAAGCTCGCATATCCTATCCTCCGCGCAAACGATTGGAATTTTATCAAAGCAGCCAAAAGCTCGCCGTAAATTTAAAGAGCTTAAATTTAAAAGCAAGCTGCCGCTTTCAGCAAAAACAAGCAAGCTTAAACCAGACCTTGATCCAGCATCGCATCGGCTACGCGGCGAAAGCCCGCGATATTCGAGCCTAGCACGAGGTTGCCCTCCGCGCCGAATTCTTTCGAGGTCTCGTAGCTGGTGCGAAATATGTGGCGCATGATCTCGCGCAGCTTGCTATCGACCTCCTTGAAGCTCCACGACGCCATCTGCGCGTTTTGCGCCATCTCAAGCCCGCTCGTAGCCACGCCGCCCGCATTCGCCGCTTTGGCAGGACCGAAAAGAAAGTCTTTTTGCGCGAGCATAAAATCGATCGCCTCGAGCGTGCTAGGCATATTCGCGCCCTCGCAAACCATGCGACATCCGTTGGCATAGAGAGTCTTTACGTCTTGCAGATTAAGCTCGTTTTGTGTAGCGCTCGGAAATGCCGCGTCGCACGGCACGCTCCACACGCCGTTGCGACCCGCGGGATAGGCGCTTACGGGGATAAATTTTGCGTTAGGACGCTCTTTAATATATTCGCAAAGCCCTACGCGCAGTTGCTCTTTTAGCTTTTTAAGCAGCGCCACGTTGATTCCCTCGGCATCATAGATAAAGCCCGTAGAATCGCTCACGGTGACGGGCTTAGCCTGCATTTGATATAGCTTTTCGGCTGTGTAGATCGCGACGTTGCCGGCGCCCGAGATCGTGCAAATTTTGCCGTGCAGCGAATCGCCTCTGGTAGCGAGCATCTCGTTTGCAAAATAGACCGATCCGTAGCCCGTAGCCTCGGTGCGCGCAAGACTGCCGCCCCAGCTTAGCCCCTTGCCCGTAAGAGCGCCGTCGAATCTGCGGGTGAGTTTTTTATACGCTCCGTACATATAGCCGATCTCGCGGCCGCCCACGCCGATGTCACCCGCAGGCACGTCGGTATTAGAGCTGATTAGACGGTGAAGTTCTAACATAAAAGCTTGACAAAATCTCATAATCTCGCCGTCGCTCTTGCCCTTGGGATCGAAATTTGCGCCGCCTTTTGCGCCGCCGATATTAAGACCCGTGAGGGAATTTTTAAAAATTTGCTCAAACCCTAAAAATTTTAAAACGCCCAAATTTACGCTCGGATGAAAGCGCAGACCGCCTTTGTAAGGACCCAGAGCGGAGTTGAACTCTATGCGGTATCCCGTATGCACGCAGGGCTCGCCGCCGTCGCTCATATAGACGACGCGAAACATCATCGTGCGCTCGGGCGCCAAAATGCGCTCTAAAATTTTATTTTTCACGTATCGCTCGTCGCGCTTTAGAAGCGGTATGAGCGAGTATAAAATTTCGGTCGATGCCTGGATAAAGACCTCCTGACCGGGATTGGCGCGCTTTAAATTTAGCAGCAAGCCGTCGATGTAAGATTTCATAGTTCCTCCTTTTGAACTGGATTAAATTTTAATTTTTTGGCTTTAGCGATAAATTTTTTCAGCGCCAGCTCCTCGCGGACGCCGATTTTGTAGCTTATAAATTTCAAATAATTTAAAATTTCACGCTCTTTTATGCCGCGCGAAAGGGCGTAGCTTTGCAGGATATATCTTGGAATTTTAATGCGCGAACGTAAAAATTTCGCCGCCAGGCGCGCGTAAGCTTTTTCGTTTTTCACGCAGCACAGCCTCCCGAAAACGAAGGGCAAGCCCGTACGCTGCTGCCAAATTTCGCCCAAATCGTAAAATTTATCCTTGCCCTGCAAAAGCAGCGCCTTTAGAGCATTATCGCCGATTAGCACCTCGCCGCTAAGATCCAGCACGCGAGCTAGCATATTTGAGCTCATCGACGCGGGATCGAGCCTGGGCGCCGAGTTTTTGCGCACGAGTACGCTTAAAACCTCGCGCTTTGCGACGATTCCCAAAGGCAGCTTGCGGTATTTTGCGCGGCGGCTTTCGATGCTGGAAATTATCGCGGCGTCTATCCTGCAATTATAAAGATCGGCGCAGAGTTTGCTCGGCACCCCTTTTTTAAATTCTATCGATTTTTTAACATAAGACGGCAGCGGAAGTGATTTTAAAAATACGTGAAATGGGAGCAAATTTAGATAATCAATTTTGCCTAATAACATAACTTTCTCCGAATTTAGCGCAGGAAAAGAGGTTAAATTCCGGCGCTAAATCGGAATTTAACCAAAAAATTTCAGGATTTATTTGACCTCGGTGATTGGGATGGATTTGTATTTGCTAAACTCCACTATGCCCTCGCCTTTTTTGAAGTGGATGCTCACTCCGTCTTTGTTCTCCATATAGATGCCGTCGGCGGCGCGGTCGCGCTTAAGATCGTAGCTTTTGCCGCTATCGTCCTTTAACACGGCGGTATTGAAATCGTCGTTTGAGCTAAGCGATAGCTTTCTGCCCTTGTCATCGACGAAATAGAAGGTCTTTGCGTTCTCTTGAGTTATTGTTTTTTCGCTCTGTGCTTGCTTATTCATAGCGCTATCCGGGGATTGGCGGAGCTGGTTTGAGCCGCATCCTAGCAAAACTAACGCCAAAGCGGCGCACGATAGAACTTTAAACATATTTCTCCTTTAAATTTAGGTTACACTCATTGATGAGTGATTTTCGGATATCCCAAAGCTTTTGAGAGAGATCCACTTTGTAGCTTTGCGGATGGACGTTACGAAGGTGCTCGAGCCAAAATTTGCTCTTTTGCTCCTTGCTAAAACGCGCGATCTCGCTTACCGTGCGGCGCACACCTACGAATTTGCCCTCCTTGAAAACGGGACGTAAGAGCTTATGCGCGCTGAAATTCGTTAAAATTTTACGCTTGTAGGTGTAAAGCGGATGAAAAATTTCAAGCGGCGCGCTCTCATCTATACTCTCGCCCTCAAGCGTGATCAGATCGGCAAGCGCCATGCCGTTATCTTTGTCGTAGAGTCTAAAGACCTGTTTGTAGCCTGGATTATTGATCTTGCGCGGATCGTTTGAAATTTTGATCTTAGCCACGATCTCGCCATCTTTTTCGATACCGCTTAGCTTATACACGCCGCCCAGACTCGAACTATCTCCGCCCGTAATAAGCCTCGTGCCGATCCCCCAGCTATCGATTTTGGCGTCAAAAAGCTTAAGTTGATCGATCGCGTATTCGTCCAGATCATTTGACGCAGTGATCTTTGCGCCCTCAAAGCCCGCCGCATCGAGCATCTTGCGCGCCTGCTTAGTCAGATACTCCAGATCGCCCGAATCTATGCGGATTCCAAGCGGCTCATGACCGCTGGCGCGTAGCTCCTTAAAAACCGTAATCGCATTCGGCACGCCGCTTGCGAGAGTATCGTAGGTATCGACGAGCAAAAGCGTGCTGTTTGGATAAATTTTAGCGTAGGTGCGAAACGCCTCCAGCTCGCTATCAAAGCTCTGAATCCACGAGTGCGAGTGGGTGCCGATCGCGGGCACGTCAAATTTCTTTGCGGCAAGCACGTTTGACGTGGCGCTGCAGCCGCCTATAATCGCAGCCTTTGCGCCGTAGATACCGGCGCTTCGCCCCTGAGCGCGGCGCAAACCAAACTCCATCACCGAATCACCCTTGGCGCTAAAATTAATGCGCGAGCTTTTCGTGGCGATTAGAGTTTGAAAATTTATAGTATTTAGGATCGCAGTCTCGATGAGCTGCGCTTCCATGATATTTGCCTTGACGCGAATTAGCGGCTCGTGCGGAAATACGATCTGCCCCTCATCCATGGCGTAAATTTCGCCACTAAATTTAAAGCCTCTTAGAAATTCTAAGAATTCCGGCTTAAAGAAATTTAGACTTTTTAGATATGCGATGTCGTCGTCGCTAAATCTAAGATTTTCGATATAATCCACGACCTCGTTTAAGCCGCAAAATATCGCATAACCGCCGCCGCTTGGGTTTTTACGATAAAAAACGTCAAAAACCGCCGTCTGATCGGGCTTTGTGAAAAAATAGCCCTGCATCATGCTAAGCTGATAAAAATCGGTAAGTAAAGCCAAATCTTTCATTTACGCCTCTTAAATTTAATCTCGCCTCGTGCAGGAGCAAAAAATCATAGCTTTTTAGCTTCCAGGCTCTTTTTATAAGCCGCAGCGTCGAACTCTTTGACGCGAGCGACGCCGTCATCTACCGCAGCTTTTGCGACCGCCGTCGAGATCACGGCAAATACGCGCGGATCGAAAGGATTTGGGATTACGTAGTCTTTGCCGAATTTTAAATTATCCTTGCCCAGCATCTTGCGAATTTCCGCAGGAACCTCTTCGCGAGCAAGATCCGCCATCGCGCGCGCCGCCGCAATTTTCATATTTTCGGTGATCTTTTTGGCTCTTACGTCAAGCGCGCCGCGGAAGATATACGGAAAGCCCAAAACGTTATTGATCTGATTTGCAAAGTCGCTTCTGCCGGTACCTGCGATCGCATCGTTTCGTACTTCCTCGACCTCGCTTGGATAAATTTCGGGGACCGGATTTGCAAGCGCGAAAATGATTGGATGTGGCGCCATAGTCTTTACCATCTCTTTGGTTAAAACGCCCGGCTTACTAAGTCCTAAAAACATATCCGCGCCTTTCATCGCATCCTCTAGCGTGCGATCTGCGGTGTCTAGGGCAAATTCTTTCTTTTGCTCGGTAAGATCGGTGCGGCCCTTGTGGATCACCCCTTTGGAATCGAGCATTATGATGTGTTTAGCGCCTAAATTACGATACATCTTTGCACACGCTATGCCAGCAGCGCCCGAGCCACTGACTACGATCTTCATATCCTCGATCTTTTTGCCGCTGATAAGGGCTGCGTTAATTAGCCCTGCGCCCGTAATCATCGCAGTGCCGTGCTGATCGTCATGCATGACGGGGATATCGACGGCTTTTTGTAGCTCGCGCTCGATCTCGAAGCACTCGGGAGCTTTGATATCCTCTAAATTTATACCGCCGAACGTAGGTGCTATCGCTTTGCAAATTTCAATTATCTTTTTAGGATCTTTTTCGTCGATCTCGATATCGAAGGCATCAACGCCGCCGAATTTTTTAAACAAAACCGCCTTGCCCTCCATTACGGGCTTTCCGGCGATTGCGCCGATATCTCCGAGACCCAAAACCGCCGTGCCGTTAGTGATGACGGCTACGAGATTGGCTTTATTCGTGTATTTAAACGCAGCTTCGTGATCACCTTCGATCACCTTGCAAGGCTCCGCGACGCCCGGCGTATATGCAAGCGCCAAATCCTCCGCCGTAGCGCACGGGGTTTTTACATTCGTTCCGATTTTACCGCCTATGTGGTACTTTAAAGCCGCTTCAACGTTTACTTTAGCCATTTTATAATCCTTTTTTGATTAAATTTGAAATTCTCGTTTTAACTTCGTCGCTTCCTAAAATTTCACAAATTTCAAAAATCGACGGACTTACGCTTCCTCCCGTGATCGCAACGCGCAGCGGCTGAGCAAGATCCTTTAGCTTGGCGCCGTTTGCGTCCAAAAATCCCATCGTCCTTTCCTCGCACTCCTTTGCATTTAAATTTGCGCTTAGAGTATCCGAAAATTTTGCGAGTAAGCTTAGCGAACTTTCGGTTACAAATTTCTTATACGCCTTCTCGTCATAGCAGCTCGGGCGATTTAGAAGGATTTTAATGCTCTCGGCCATCTCCACTAGCGTCTTTGCGCGCTGTTTGTACTGCTGCGCGATGAGATGTTTTTTCGCGTGCGAGCGGATATCGACGCCGAATTCCACAAGCTGCGTGGCAAGCTCGTCGTCGTCAGAGTTCTTAATATAATGCGCGTTGAGCCACTCGAGCTTGGTTTGATTGAAGGTGCTGGCACTCTTGCTGATATGGTTAGGATCAAAGTATCGCTTCATCTCCTCCATGCTAAAAATTTCATCATCCCCGTGGCTCCAGCCCAGGCGTACTAAAAAATTTAGCAGAGCTTGCGGTAGATAGCCCATGCGCTTGTACTCCATCACGTCGGTAGCGCCGTGACGTTTGCTTAGTTTGCTACCGTCGGCGCCGTTGATCATCGCGACGTGGTAAAATTTAGGAATTTTAAAGCTCAGCGCGTTATACAGCACGATCTGCTTAGGGGTGTTGCTTAGATGATCGTCGCCGCGGATCACGTCCGTGACGCCCATCAGCGCGTCGTCGATCACGACCGTGAAGTTATACGTAGGCGTGCCATCGGAACGCGCGATGATGAAATCGTCCAAAATATCGGCAGCATTAAATTTTATCTCGCCCTTGATGCCGTCGTTAAATTCTATCGTGCCGCTAAGCGGGGATTTGATGCGGATTACGGGCTCGATCCCAGCAGGCGGCGTGCCGGTAAAATCGCGATAGCGATTATCGTAGCGAGGACGCTCTTTGCGAGCTTCTTGCTGCGCGCGCAGCTCATCCAGCTCGTCCTTACTCATATAGCATTTGTATGCCTTGCCCTCATCTAGCAGCTTTTGGACGTATTGTTTATAAAGATCGAAGCGCGAGCTTTGATACACGATCTGCCCGTCATAGTCCAGATTGCACCACTTAAAGGCTTCCTCGATCGCCTTAGCAGCCTCCTGCGAATTGCGCTTCAGATCAGTGTCCTCAATACGCAGCAGGAATTTGCCGCCGTTTGCCCTAGCGTAAAGATAACTAAAAAGCGCCGTTCTAAGTCCGCCGATATGTAGATATCCCGTAGGACTCGGCGCAAAACGAGTTACTATCATAAAAATTCCTTTGCAAAAATTACCATTTAATGTTATAATCACGATCTTGTAATTATAAAGCAAAAAGACTAAATAAAGGTTAAAAATGATAAAGAAACTGCTTTTTTCCGCAATGATCTGTACTGTTTGTGCAAATGCCGAAGTAGTAAACGGCGTCATCGCCGTGGTAGATAATGAGCCCATTACCGGCTACGAACTAGCCAAAGTTCAAAAACTAACGGGCGCTTCGCCGCAAGCTGCGATGGAAATTTTAATCGGGCAAAAGTTACAACAATCCGAGATTAAACGCCGCGGCATCGCGGTAAATGACGCGGAGATCGACGCGAGGCTCAAAGCGATCGCCGATC
This sequence comes from uncultured Campylobacter sp., assembly GCA_963520005.1. Taxonomy (GTDB): domain Bacteria; phylum Campylobacterota; class Campylobacteria; order Campylobacterales; family Campylobacteraceae; genus Campylobacter_B. The sequence goes on along the minus strand of CAUQPS010000006.1, from coordinate 6,162 downwards.
AAAATAAGCTTAGCTTAGACCAGCTCAAAACCGCCGTGCAAAAGCAAGGTATAAACTACGATGACTTTAAAGCAAATGTCCGCCGCACACTGCTTGAAGAAAAGCTCTACGGCTCGATATTCGCAGACGTACAGCACCGCACGACCCCCGAAAATGTTAAAAAATTTTATAGCCAAAATAGCTCATTATTTACGACTTTCGACAGCATCACGCTCACCCGCTACATCGCAAAATCGCAAGCTCCGCTCGATAAGATCCGCACAAATCCTAAGCTCCGCCCAAGCGACGTGTATGTGATGAAGGGCACCCTCAAAGCCAATCAAATGGACGAGGGGCTAAAATACATCGTCACGAATGTCGAGCAGGGTAAATTTTCGCCGATAATCCCTACGCGCAACGGATATGAGATGTTTTACGTAAACGACAAAAAGGGGCTTCGTACGCTTGATTTTGACAGCGTGCAAGAAAAGGCGATCGAAGGCTACGTGACCTCTGAACGCAAAAAGGCGATCGCTGAGTTTAACGACAGACTCCGCTCAAACGCTAATATCCGCATCATCGAGCGTCCGCAGGCAAAATCGCAAGGCACAAAAACCGCTCCGAAAGTTAAAGTGCAAAAAAGGCAGTAAATTTTAAAATCCGATGCCGTGCATTAAATTTTATAGAATTTAACGCCGATAGCGCAATGGCGAGCGCGCAGCTTGCCTGTTCGCGCGTAAAATTTTGATAAAATTTAAAGGCTTTGCGTGATAGTAATCAGCGGTTTTACCAAACTTAAGAACGATAGTAGGCAATGACGAGCAAATGCACGCGATACTAGGGCAAAAAACATTTGTCGAGAGTTTAAATTTATCTATACTAAATCAACAGCCATATTATTTATTAAAAAAAATATAATTTAATAAAAGCAATAAACTTATATTTAGGGGTAATAAAATGGAGTTAGTATATCTTTGGATAGAAAAGCACAAAAATATTGAAAAACAAGGCTTCAACTTAGGTTCGAAATTTAAATGCAAATACGATTGCGAGAAGAATGAACTAATTATAGACGAAAATCTAAACCACATCGATATTTTCCCCGATAATATAAAAGCAAATGCCCTAATAGGATCCAACGGAAGCGGTAAAAGCAGCATAGTAGAATTTATTTTATTATCTATGCTCGCATACAAAGGAGGCTCTGGAACAGAAATCCCTCCGAGTGGATGGCTGTTAATATACGATAAGAAGAAGGAAAAATTTTTTATATACCTTAGCGATGATGTGAATCCGAGATTGAAAAAGCCTAAAATTAATCCAAATTATAGCAAAAATTACTCTGAGGATTTAGGAAAAGAAAAATTTTTCAATATTCTTTATAATCCATCAATAGAGATGCCTAGTACTTTTATAACAAGATATGAAGATCTCACTCATTTGCTATATAGCGAAGATCAAAAGCCGACAAATACTGCAAATGTACTTCTATTTCCCGATAAGACAAATGGCATATTAGATATAAGACAAGCTTATAATAAATATTTGCTCAATATGTTTAAAGTAAAAAATAATAAAGGACTTGGCATAAAAAAAAGTACTAGGTTATGTATTTAAAGATAAAGAGAATCTTAAATTTATACCTCATAATATAAAAATATCCTTAAACCAGAGCGTATTGGAAAGTAGAATTTCAAATGCAACAGTTCGTAATATAGTACTTCAATTAAAGTTATCTTTATCTATAGAATCGCTAAAAAAATACTTATTTGCATTTATTGTATCTATGAGTAATCAAGATAACGAATCTGGTAAAATAGAAACTTACTTTTTTAAAGACAAAAGATCAGATTTAGAATTAGAGTTACAAGAACTATATCACAAGCCTAGAGTTTTAAATAAAGACGAAAATAAATTTGAAGGGTTTGTTCGAGAGTTATTATCTAGTAGTTGGATAGAAGAACATTTGCGGAATAAAAAGAGCATAGCCTCATTATTTAGAGAAAATACTCTGCACAAAGATGTATATGAACTAGCTAAATTAATTGATGCTATGGAAAAATATCACAAATTAGATTTAGCAGAATTTAAATCCGGAAGCGATGATAAATTAAATGATATCTTATCTAGCCTACCTTCATTCATCGATTTAGATGTCATAGATGAAGCAGGAAGACACTTTTCGGATTTCAGCTTTGGAGAAAAAACTCTATTAAACCTTATTTATTCATTGATTTTTTATATAGATTTTTATCATAAAGATGGCAAAGAAATTTTTAACATCATCTTGGATGAAGCAGAAAATGGATTACATCCATTATGGCAAAAGGAGCTATTTAACTTAATTATAAAATTATTAGAAAATTTTAAAGATCTTAAATTTTTACTGATACTAACCTCGCATTCGCCTTTTATTATATCTGATATCCCAAATGAAAATATCATATTTTTAAAAGATGGCAAACAAGTCTATCCGGACATAAATACCTTTGGAGCCAATATCCATACTTTATTGGCAAACGCATTTTTTATGAATAATGGACTGATGGGAAATTTTGCAAAAGAAAAAATAGATAGCATTATAAAAATACTAGATAAACCGCGTCTCGATGACGAAGAAATAAAGAGTTGTGAAAATATTATATCGCTCATCGGTGAGCCAATTTTAAAAACCAAGCTTAGACAGATGCTAAATAATGCGCGTATTCGTAGAATAGACGAAATTGATATTGTAAAAAGTGATATAGAAAAACTATAAAAACGAATTAAGGAAATAGAAAAAATGATTAAAATAGATATGGAGTATAAGACTGTAGAAGAATTTAAAAAGAGTGTTATGAAGAAATTTAAAAATAATAAATTAGAACAATTTGATGAAGAGATAAAATCAAAACTGAAAGATTATGATGGGAGGATAAATTTAAAAAGCTTAATAGATATCGATTTTAAAGAAATCAAAAAGATAAAAGAATTTATAGATAAAGATGGAATAGAATTTAACTTTAACGGTAAAGATCTTTATAAAAAGATAGACCGTGAAACCAAAATAAAATACATAAAAAACCTGAATATATCCGTATGCCCATATTGCAATAGAAATTATATAAAAAATTTCAAAATAAGAAATAAAGGATGGGCTGTGACAGCTGAATTAGACCACTTTTTTCCAAAAGAACTATATCCTTGTTTTGCAATATCCATTTATAATCTAATTCCATGTTGCCATATTTGTAATCATAGAAAATCACAAAAAGAAGAAGAAATTTATTATCCATTTGAGGAATCATTTAGCCATAATATTCAATTTGACTACATTCCCCAGGATGTAAATTTTTTATATAATGAAGAGAAAATCGATCTAGACTATGGCATCTTAAATGAAGAAGAAGAGAAAAAAGTAAAAAACAATATGGATATATTTAAGATTAAAGAATTATATGAAGGACATAAAGATCTTATCTTGGAGCTTATACAAAAATCTCAAATTTATACGGAAAGCTATATTGACGAGCTTTTGCAAAATTACCAAGGGAAGGTCTTTAATAACCGAGAAGATTTACTAAGACTTATAATTGGAGTTTATGTAGATGAAAAAGACATCAACAAAAGACCATTAAGTAAACTTTTAATAGATATAAGTAAAAGCTTGGGCTTACTGTATTAGCAGCGAGAAATTCCGCTGCTAAACTTCAACTCACTACTCCCCGCTTAGATATTCCTGCAGCGTTTTAACTTCAAGCGCGGAGTCGTCCTTTATAGAGCAGATCGAGCGCGTAGCGGCGATCGCCGCCTTCATCGTCGTAAAATACGGCAGCCTAAAGCGCAGCACGCTCTGGCGGATCTTCGCAGCGTCGGTGGAGCTTGATTTGCTGTCGCTAGTGTTGATGACGAGTGAAATTTCGCCGTTTTTGAGCTTATCCTCGATATTTGGACGACCCTCGCTGATTTTATAGACAAACTCGCACTCTACGTCGTTTTCTCCCAGCAGCTTGTGAGTGCCGCTCGTAGCCGCGATACTAAAGCCTGCGCTCGTAAACGCGCGCGCAAGCTCTACGGCTCGCGGTTTGTCGTGATCAGCTAGCGACAAAAACACCTTGCCGCCGCTTGGAAGCGCGTTGCTCGCGCCGATTTGCGATTTAGCAAAGCTCTTGGCAAAGCTCTCGCCTATGCCCATCACCTCGCCGGTGCTTTTCATCTCAGGCCCCAAAATCAGATCCGCACCCGCAAGCTTGTTAAAAGGAAAGACGCTCTCTTTGACGCAGATATGGTTTTTAATACGCGGCTTTAAAATTCCCTTCTCTTCGACCAGCACACCAAACTCGTCGTAAAATTTCAAAGCCTCGCGCAGACCCCCTTGCCACATTACGCGAGTAGCGACCTTTGCCATCGGAATTCCGCTCGCCTTGCTCACAAACGGCACGGTGCGGCTCGCGCGCGGATTTACCTCGATGATGTAAAGCTCATTTTCAAAAATCGCGAATTGAATATTCATAAGCCCTACGACGCCGAGATTTAGAGCGATCTCTTTGGTTTGGCGACTTACCAGATCGATCATCTCCGCGCTTAGGCTAAGCGGCGGCAAGATACTCGCGCTATCGCCGCTGTGGATGCCCGCCTCTTCGATATGCTCCATTATCGCGCCGATATACACATCGCGTCCGTCGCATATCGCATCGACGTCAAGCTCGGTCGCGTCAAGTAAAAATTTATCTATCAGCACGGGAGAGTGGTGACTCACGCTCACGGCTTCGCTCATATACTGCCTAAGCTCGGCTTCGTTGTGCACGCGCCGCATCGCGCGACCCCCGAGCACGTAGCTAGGGCGCACGAGCACCGGATAGCCGATCGCAGCGGCCTTTTCGATCGCTTCTGCTTCGCTTATGGCGGTATCGTTTTTGGGCTGCTTAACGCCGATACTTGCGATGAACTCGCTAAATTTCTTGCGATCCTCCGCTACGTCTATCGTGCGCGCGCTCGTGCCAATGATCTTGGCTCCCACGGTGCTTAGGCGCTTGGCGAGCTTTAGCGGCGTTTGACCTCCGAAATGTACGATCACGCCGTCGGGGTTCTCGGCCTCGATGACCGCTCTAACGTGCTCGAAATCGATCGGCTCGAAGTATAAAATATCGCTCGTGTCGTAGTCGGTGCTGACGGTTTCGGGGTTGCAGTTATACATTATCGTAGTGATCCCCATATCGCGCAGAGCGTAGCTAGCGTGCACGCAGCAGTAGTCAAACTCTATGCCCTGTCCGATGCGGTTCGGACCGCCGCCGATGATGAGGACCTTTTTATTATCTTTTGAAATTTTACGGCTTGCGATGGCGGGCGTTATGTTGGTGCTGGAGTACAGATACGGAGTGAGCGCCGCAAACTCGCCCGCACAGGTATCTACTTCGTTGTATTCAAGGTCGATGCCCTGCCTGGCGCAGGCAAAATGGATGTCGTTTTGCGTAAGGCCCAGATTGTCCTTTTTGTTGATCAAATTTGCGATCATCTTATCGCTAAAGCCCCAGCTCTTGGCCTGTCTTAAAAGCGCCGCGTCATTGATGATCTCCATATCGATGCGCTCTTCAAATTTTACGATCTGCTCGATCTGGCTCAAAAACCAGCGATCGATCTTACTAAGCTCGTAAATTTCATCCACGCTCATGCCTGCTCTAAAGCCCTGGGCGATATATAAAGCTCTATCTTGCTGCGCGTTGCGAAGCCCGAAGATGAGATCCTTTTCACTTAAATTTAGCTCCACGAAGCCGAAGTAGCCCTTCTCCAGCGAGCACAGCGCCTTTTGAATGCTCTCTTTAAAGCTGCGCCCGATCGCCATCACCTCGCCGATACTTTTCATCGCAGTGCCTAGATAGGGGTTTGCGCCTGGGAATTTTTCAAACGCAAAGCGCGGAATTTTAGTGACGATATAATCGATCACCGGCTCAAAGCTCGCGGGCGTGCCGGTGATGTCGTTTTTGATCTCATCCAGGCTAAAGCCTACCGCCAGCATCGTAGCTACCTTGGCGATCGGATAGCCCGTAGCTTTGGACGCGAGAGCCGAGCTGCGGCTTACGCGCGGGTTCATCTCGATGACGATCATCCGCCCCGTTTGCGGATTTACCGCAAACTGCACGTTTGAGCCACCCGTATCCACGCCGATCTCGCGTAAAATTTTAAAACTCGCGTCGCGCATCGCCT
>CAUQPS010000005.1:0-75866 GCA_963520005.1 uncultured Campylobacter sp. | reverse complement strand
AAGATTTCAAATCCAAGGGCATCGAAGTTATCGGCGTTAGCTGCGATAGCGAGTTTACCCACCTTGCATGGAAAAACACTCCGGTAAACGCAGGCGGTATCGGCAAAGTGCAGTTCCCACTCGTCTCAGACATTACGAAGGACATCGCGCGCAGTTTCGACGTGCTGTTCGGCAACGCCGTAGCGCTTCGCGGTAGTTTCTTGCTCGATAAAGACGGCACCGTTCGCCACGCCGTCATCAATGACCTACCACTCGGTAGAAACATCGACGAGATGCTTCGCATGGTCGATACGATGCTATTTACAAACGAGTACGGCGAGGTCTGCCCTGCGGGCTGGCACAAAGGCGACGCAGGGATGAAAGCGGATCCTAAGGGCGTCGCGGATTATCTAGGCAAAAATGCGAGCAAACTATAAGTTGTAAAATTCTTCGCGCGAGCGTACGAATTCTAATGCTAACCGCGTAAAGTTTAAATTTAGCCTTGCGCGGGCTATTAAAGCTCGCAAAGCTTTCTAAATTCCGCTGCCAAAATTTTAAGTCGCGGCGGCGGAATTCCAAAAATTCCAAAAATTCCAAAAATTCCAAAAATTCCAAAAATTCCAAAAATTCCGTTTCTTGAAAATCTACAAGTAAAATTTCAAATCCTTGGCAAAATTTCATCCATAACAAAGCTCGCAAAATCATACTTTAAACTAGCTTTTGTTACAATCGCAAGTTTTTAAATCCAAGGACAATTATGAAAAAGCTTATATTTTTTATCTCCGCCCTGCTTTGCTCTTTGAGCCTTTACTCCGCAGACGCTAACCCGGATGCGCCGCTTAAGCTCGATCCTAGCGTCGTGCACGGCGAGCTGGCAAACGGCGTGAAATTTTATATCCTCAAAAATGACGTGCCAAAAAATAGCGCGCTTTTTTACCTCAACGTAGCCGCAGGTAGTGTTGATGAAAATGACGACGAGCAGGGCTTGGCGCATTTCGTCGAGCATATGGCATTCAACGGCAGTGAGCACTTCGATAAAAACGAGCTAGTCCACACTCTGCAGCGCCTTGGAGTGAAATTCGGCGCCGATCTCAATGCACAGACTGGCTTTGAAAACACCACCTACAACATCCAAGCCCAAGTGAGCGACGAGACGCTAAAGGACATATTTTTGGTGCTGCGCGATTATGCAGGCGGCGTGAAATTTGACGAGAACGAAACGCAAAAGGAAAAAGGCGTCATCTTAGAGGAAGCAAAAAAAGGCTTTGAGAGGCGCTTTTACGAAAAGCGTGCTACATATTTATACCCCAATTCCATATTTTCAAGACGCTTTCCGATCGGACAAAATGAAATCATCAAAGGCGCCACCGGCGAGCAACTAAAAAAATTCTATGCGCGCAACTACCTTCCTAGCGCCATTAGTATCATAGTCGTGGGCGACGTAAACGTTGAGCAGATTAAAAACCTAATCAAGCAAAATTTTAGCTCTCTTTCTGCGCACGGCGAAAAAATCCCGCGCGATCTTAGCCTACGCCCATTTGAAGGCGGGCTAGCAAGCACCGTAGAGCCCGAGCTCGGCACTAATGTCGCTAGCGTGCTTTACGCAGGTAAATATGAGCCGCTAAGAAGCTACGGTGCGCTTAAAAATGAGTGGCTGCAAGCCTACGTATCGAGGCTGATGGAGCTTGGATACGACGCGATGAATGTGAATGCCAAAATTCCGCTTAAAGCCTATTTCGGCTCGGACGATCTGTTTAAAAACCGCAGACTATACAGCATAAGCGCAAATATTTTTAATTTCGACGCCAATGCCACGCTAAGTAGTCTTTTTAGCGCGATCAAAGGGGTACGCGAACACGGATTTAACAATGACGATTTTGATAGCGTTAAGGCGGAATTTAAACATCAAGTGCAAGCCGATCTGCTTAAAAACGATACGCAAAGTGCGCAAATAGGAGCATTACTTGATTTCGTACAAAACGGCAATGTAAAGCTTAGTAAGCAAGACGAGCACGATCTAAGCCTCAAGGCGTTAGAAGAAATAACGCTAGCAGATGTTAATAAATTTTTCTCAAAGATAACGGATGGAACGAGATTTACGGAGATTATCTCGGCAAAGGATTTGGGCGTTAGCCAAAAAGACGCGAAGCTGCTCTACGAAAAAGCGCTGCCGTTTAATTTCGCTGCTTCGAAGCTTGCTTCCAAGCAGCTTGCGGGAGCAGATTTAAAAGAGGCGGAATTTAAAGCACAAAAAGGCGCTAGCGGCACTGAAATTTTGGAGTTTAAAAACGGCGCTCGCGTAATTTTAAAGCCTCTTAAAAGCGAGAAAAATAAAATCGCCCTCGCAGCCGTTAAAAAAGGCGGCTATGCGCATTTCGGCAAGGCTCGTGGCGAAATTCTAACCGCGCTGCTAAACTCAGGCACCATAGGCGAGCTAAACGAATACGAGGCGGGACGTTTGACCTCAAAATTTGATTATAAGCTAAGATTTAGAATGGATGACGCAGACTGCGGTTTTAGAGGCGCAGGAGCGGATCTGGAAGCGATGGCACACGAGCTTTACGCGAGATTTAGCGAGCCGCTAATTCATGCAAGCTCGCTTACAAAATACAAAACCGACGCGCTTTCGGCGATTGCGCTACGAGACGAGACGGCGGAATTTAAATTCGGCGAGCAAATTTTAAAATCGCTATATTCAGGAGATATGGCTCGCAAGCAGCCGCTTAGTGCAGATGACGTAAAGAGCGCAAATCTTGCCGATTTACAGCGCGATGCGGATGAAATTTTTTCAGGTGCTGGAAATTTTATCTTTGTGCTTAGTGGCGATTTTGAGCCTGCACGCGCAAAACAAATCCTAGCCAAATATATCGGCAATCTAAAGTCCGGCACAAGCAGCGCTACGCCTAAAACTTTGATGCTAAATACTTCTAGCGGCGAGATTGTGCAAGATTACGGCGATAGTGATAAAAGCGAAGTTCGGATGATTTTTTCAAACTATGAGCTGCAAAATTTCGACTTTGCAGACACTTATAAATTTCAAGCGTTAAAAAGTGTGCTAAGCAATCGCATCGTCGAGCAGATCCGCGAGGCGCGCGGACAAATTTACTCGGCGATGGTGCATAGCGCCTATGTGCGTGAGCCACAAATCGCAGCGAGCTTGAATGTATCGTTTTCTACCGAGCCGAAAGACGCCACTACGGTTGCAGCAAGCGTGAGTGAAATTTTAAAGCAGATTGAAAACTCGGGCGCAAAAGATAGCGAGCTTTCAAATTTTAAAAAAGCGCAAATTTTATCGACCAAAAGAGCTGCGCAGACGAACGATTTTTGGCTTGCTAATATCACTGCGCACGAGCTTTACGGCTATCCGCTCTATGACGAAAAAAGCTACGCGGCAAGCATAAATGCAGTAAAAAGCGCGGACGTGCAAAAAGCGGTGCGGGTGCTTCGCGAGCATCTATTTACGGCAATCTTAAATCCAAAACCAAGCAGCGATGCAAAACCGCAAGAGGCGCAACCGAAAGAATAAAGGAGTTTAATGTTTTCATCGTTTTTTAAGAGTAAAAAATACGCATTCTTTGCTTATTCGGGTCTAATTTTTATTATTTTGGTGCAAATTTTTGAAGTGGATCTGATGGTGCAATACAATAAATGGAACCGCTCCTTTTACGATCTGGCTCAAGACGCAAAAAACCACACTATAGAAGATTTTTGGAACCAGATGTTTATATTTTTGTGGATCGCTATCCCTTTAGTTTTAGTGGGCGTCCTTGAGAGGTACGTCGTTAGGCTATGGGTGTTTCAATGGCGCGAGGCTATTACGTTTTCATATTTTAAATATTGGAAAAATGTCAAACGCGACGTAGAGGGAAGCTCGCAGCGTATCCAAGAGGACGCCCTTCGCTTTGCGCGCATCCTAGAAGATATCGGTTCGCGAGTGCTGTCTGCGATTTTAACGCTAATCGCGTTCATACCCGTGCTTTGGGAGCTTAGCGCAAAGGTCAAGATACCTTTTTTAAACGAAACACCAGGCTCTCTCGTATGGATCGCACTAGGGGTCAGCATCGGCGGACTTATCATTTCCTGGTTAGTGGGCTGGTACCTGCCGCGTCTGGAATACGATAACCAAAAGGTAGAAGCGGCTTTTCGTAAAGAGCTAGTCTTAGCCGAGGACGACAAGATCAACTATGGAGGGCAGGAGCAAGTTGAGGGGCTGTTTGCGAAGCTAAAGCATAACTATTACAAGTTATATTTGCATCTTTGTTATTTCGATCTATGGCTTCGCTCTTTTTCTCAAATTTTAATTTTAGTGCCTTACTTTTTGGTAGGTCCTGGTATCTTTACTCAGGCGATCACTTTGGGTGTGTTGGTGCAGGTAAGTAACGCTTTTAATCAGGTGCGCGGTAGTTTTAGTATTTTTATGAATAACTGGACGACGATTACGGAGCTGCGCTCAATCCATATGCGACTTAAAGAATTTGAAAAAAATATCGACTACAAGGGCTAGGCTAAATTTCAGCCGCCCCGTGCGGTTTAAAATTTCGCTCCGATTAGAGGAACAAATTTTTAACCCAAACGAAATTTTTAAAATTTTACCTACTGCTCGCTTTTTTCGTGATGAGCGATGTTTAGCTTTATAAATTTATAGCTTCCTACGAGCAAGATTATCCAAATCGCGATGAAAACTAAAGGTTTGATCATTTTTAATCCTTAAAATTTTTATAATGCGGCGCGCGAAAAGCGCCGCCGATATGAAATTTAACCAAGCGCAAAGGCACACATAAACGCCGCGCTAGAGCAGCCTCACGATCGCGTCCGAAAGCTTCTAATCGCGCCGAGCATCTATGCCGTTAAATTTAAAGCGAAGCTCGTGCAATTTTAGCGCCTTCGAAGCTCGGCTTTCGCGCCGTTTAGCACGGCTCGGCTCTACTTGACGCTCATTAAATTTCACAGCGTGCGCCTTGCGCCGCCGACTTCCATTTGGCGCCGCGATAGCCTTGCGGCAGGCGGCATTTGCGTTGCCCGAGCAGCTTATTTAGCGCTTGCTAGGTACGCAAATAAAATTTTACGCGGCGCGTATTTATGCGCCATGCTCATCCGTGCGCGAGCGGGCGCGCCTAATAATGCTCGTTTAAAAGCCCCTCTTTATCAAGCTTTTTTGCATCCATCGTGCGCCAAACATAGCTGATATAACCCAGCACGAAAGGCACCAGAAACGACACGTAAAACATCGTCTTAAGCGTATAGAGGCTCGAACTTGCGTTGCTTATCGAAAGTGAGCTTTGCAGGTCGAAATTTGACGGATAAAACGCCGTATTGTTTAGCCCTAGAATCAAAAATACGCTCGTTACCGCGCATACGACGCCTACGCCGTAGAAAAATACTCCACGCACGCTGCTTGTAAATGCGCCTTTTACGATGCCCACCAGCACCAGCACGACGCCTAGCAGCAGCAAGACTAGCGCCGCAGGCAGGCTTAGGTAGTTATGCAGATACTTAAAGCTCTCAAGGCTTACTATGCCGCCCGCGCCGACCGCGTAGCCCTGCTTTAGCAAGACCCACGCCAAAAACGCGATGAAAAATACCAAAAATGCGCTAGCGTTAAATTTAAGCGAGGCTTTGAGCTTGGCGATCATTTCAGGCTCGGCGATATTGTTCATCAAATATAAGCTCGCTCCCGTCCTGGCGCAGAAAAATAGCGCAAACCCCAAGATGTAGTTAAACGGATTTGCTAGCGCCTCAAGTCCGCGAGCGGGATTTTTCCACTGCACAAAATTATTATCGCCCAGCGCAAACTCGCTACCGCTAAAAAGCGTTGAGACGATGATACCAAGCAGGATCGTGCCCAGCGAGCCGTTTATAAAAAGAAAGGCTTCATAAGTTTTAGCGCCCAAAAAATTATCGGGCTTTTTTCTGTACTCGTAGGCGACGGCTTGGATTATAAAGCAAAAAAGCAGAGCCATCCACGCCCAATACGCCCCGCCGAAGCTGGTCGCATAAAACAGCGGAAACGCCGCAAAGCACGCCCCGCCGAACATCACGAGCGTAGTAAACGTAAGCTCCCATTTCTTGCCGATGGAATTTATTATAAAATCCTTCTCGGTCTCATTTTTCGCCAGCGTAAAAAGCAGCGTCTGACCGCCCTGCACGAAGAGCATAAAAACCAAAATTCCGCCCAGAAGCGAAACCACACACCACCAATAAATTTGAAAAATTTCGTGCATCTTAAAATCCTATCTTTATCTGTTTTAGCATGATCTTTATCTCGGCTATGAATAAAACCGTAAATAAAACCGCAAAGAGCGCAAACGAGATCATTATGTTCGTCCCCGCCAGGCTCGTAGCCGCGACGCCCACCGGCATGAGATCTTGTATCGCCCACGGCTGGCGCCCTACTTCGGCTACTATCCAGCCCGCCTCGCACGCGACGTATCCCAGAGGGATGCTAAATACGCAAAGCCATAAAATTTTCTTGTATTCGGCGAGATTCTTTCGCATCGCCAAAAATAGCGTAACGAAAAATAGCAAGATAAAATAGCTTCCCAAAGCCACCATCACGTGGAAGCTATAAAATGTAAGTGCCACGGGAGGGACGATCTGCTTCGCATCATCAAAGTAGCCGTAGCCTAAATTTTGCATATTTTGGTTGCCGAATAAAATTTCGCGCGCCTGCTGCATTGCAGCGGTATCATTGGCGTCTTTGGCAACTTTGTAATCCTTTAGCGCTTGCAGGGCGATTTTGCCTTTTTCGATCTTTTTATCCGCGCCTTCGATGCCGAATTTTTCGTTTCCAAATACCAGATCATCGATGCCAGGAGTAAAATTATCAAGCCCTCTCGTAGCCATCAGCCCTAGCGCATAAGGCGCCTTGATCTCAAATAAAAACGGTTCCTTATCGTCTCCCGCGGTTTTGCTCGGATTTAAAACTCCAGCCGCGACGATGCCCGCGTTTACTTCGCCTTTATACAGACCCTCCATCGCCGCAAGCTTCATCGGCTGCTTTTGCGCGACCTGATAGGCGCTCTCGTCGCCGCTAAATAGCACGAAAAGCGAACTTAACATACCGAAGCTTGCCGCTACGATGAAGCTTTTTTTAGCAAGCGCGAAGTCTTTGTTTTTTAGCATATAAAACGCCGAAATTCCAAGTACGAAAAGCGCCGCGGTAATGTAGCCGCCGCCGACGGTATGTAAAAATTTAGCCACTCCGAAGTGAGATAGCGCGATATCTAAAAAATTACTCATCTCGTTGCGCATCGTATCTGGATTAAAGCTCGTACCAACAGGGTTTTGCATCCAAGCATTCGCGATTAAGATCCAATACGCGCTTAAATTTGATCCGATCGCCACGAGCCAGGTTGAAAGAAGATGAAATTTCTTGCTCACGCGGTCCCAGCCGAAGAACATTACCGCAAAGAAGGTAGCCTCTAAGAAAAACGCGAGCAAGCCCTCGATCGCAAGCGGCGCGCCGAAGATGTCGCCTACGAACCAGCTGTAATTCGCCCAGTTGGTGCCGAACTCAAACTCCATTATGATGCCGGTCGCGACGCCAATGGCAAAATTTATACCGAAAAGGCGCAGCCAAAATTTAGTGATCTTGAGCCACTCCTGCTTACCGGTCGCGACATATAGGCTCTCCATAAACGCCACGATAAAGCTAAGCCCCAGCGTTAGGGGCACGAAAAGAAAGTGATAAAGCGCCGTGAGCGCAAACTGCGCCCTCGACCAATCCACGCTAGCAAGCTCTTGCATTCCTACTCCTTAGTCAAATTTTTATAGATGAAATCGATTTTTTCTTGATCGGTTTTAAATTTAGAATCCAAGTTTTCGTCGAAAATGAAAAATTTCAGTAGCACAAAAATTATAAATAGCTTGATCAAAATCACCGCCCACAGCGTTTTACCAAGCTTCATCGAAGCAAATCCCTGCGCGTAAAATTTTAAAATTTTGCCGAAAAACATCAAATTTTAACCTTTAGCAATTATTAGTTTATATTTTTTATTATATAGTAATTAATTAAAATCTAACTTTAAATTTTAAAAAATTCGCGCTGATTTTATCCTATTTCGGAAAAAATTCCAAACTCCGTCTCAGTGCGCTGTAGCGCGCGTTTTTAAAAAACCTAACGGTGTCGCCGCTTTTTAAATTAAAATTTCACTTCGCTCCGAGCGGCACAAAAGATAAAGCTAGCGGATCATATCGTTTAATGCGGCAAATTTAAAGCAAGATAAAATTTTATCGTTTGAGCGATATAAAAATTTAGCGCCGCATCCGGCTCTAAATTTAGCGAAGATTTGCGGCATAACTCATAAGTTTAACTATCTCTTGGAGATCAAATTTACCGCCGAAAAAGAGATTGAAAGCAAGCGCGCCCTGATTTATAAGCATCTCCTTACCGTCTTTTGCGGGCAGATTTTTTGCGCGCGCGGCTTGTAAAAACGGAGTCTGCTTGCCGTAGATCGCATCAAAAGCAAATTTTGCGCGGGATAAAATTTCATCTATTACTCTCTCGGGTGCAGGTAGCGCGTCATCTTTGAGCCCCGCGCCGGTGGCATTGACGATCAGATCGTAATCTTTAAATTTGAAATTTTCATAGGTAAAAAATTCCTCGCAGCCGAAGTCAAATTCCTTTGCGCTGCGGTTTAGGATATCGAATTTCACGCCGTTTTTGCCTAGTGCGTAGCCGATCGCTCGCGTAGTGCCGCCTGCGCCTAAAATAAGCGCATTGCGAATCTTGCCAAAGCCCAAAATCGCGCAGAAGAAGCCTTGCGCGTCGGTGTTAAAGCCGTGCAGCGCGTCGCTTTTTAGCACTAGCGTGTTTACCGAGCCGATCTGCTTAGCCGCCTCACTTAGGATGTCGCATGCTTTAAATGCGTCGAGCTTAAAAGGCACGGTTACGTTCGCGCCCGTAAGCCCTAAAGTTTCAAATTTAGCTCGCAGCTCCTCGCCGCGCTGCAGCAAAACTCGCCCGTAGTAGGCGTCCAGCTCCAAAAATTTTATCGCGTAATTATGAAGTAGCGGCGAGAGAGAGTGGGCGATCGGGTTGCCGAAAACCGCAAATCTGTCCACTATTTCACTCGGTAGATATACGCTCCGCTATTGATGCTGCGCATATCGCTAAGTGCCTTTTGTAGCGCCTCGCCTTCAAAAGGTCCAACTAAAATTTTAGTCACGCTCTTGCTGCCGACGTGAGTTTGCAGAGCGATCGGATTATAGCCTTTTTTGGTGATTTTTTTGGTATCAGATCCGTTTGGATCGTAGGCATTGGATGCGAAAACCTGCACATAACTGCCGTTTGCCACGCTGGTGCTTGTGCTCTTTGCTGCAACGCCAGCTTTTACGCTCTCACTTTTAGACTCTGGCTTGCTAGCTTCTTTTTTAGACTCAGGTTTTGCTGGCTCTTTTTTGGCTTCAGCTTTTGCATGTTCCTTTTTAGCTTCCGTTTTTGAAGGCTCTTTTTTAACTTCTGTTTTTGCTTGTTTTTCAGGTTCTTTTTTAGACTCTACTTTCTGCTCGACTTTTCTAATTTCGGTTTTAGAAGGTTCTTTTTTTATCTCGTCTTTTGCAGACTCTTTTTTAGGCTCAGGCTTTTTTATGTCCGTTTTTTCAGGTTTTTTGGCTTCGTCTTTAGGCTCAATCTTTTTACTTTCTATTTTAACTTCGGATTTTTTTGGCTCTTCTTTGATTTCGGGCTTTTGGATTTCTACTTTCTGTGCTTCAGGCTGAGCGCTTGCGACGACCTTGCTTTCGGAATTAGGCTCTTGGGTTTTTATCTCTACTTTGGTTGGAGCTGCAGATGCTGCATTGGGTTCTGATTTCACTTCTACAGGCTCAGGCTGCGAAGGCTCGGGTTTTTGAACTTGCACGGCAGGCTTTTGCTCCGCTTTGGCAAGCTCTTCTTCACTAGGCATAGTAAGACCTGCATTGGTGTCAATATCGTCTTTATTAATAGCCTTCATTATGATTAAAATGATTAAGAATAAAACTACGACGCCGGCTGCGACGGTAAGACCTTTTTTCAAATTCGCGTTCTTATCGACATTGCCGCTATTGATCACTATGTCGTCTATGCTGCTCATATCGAAATTTTTGTCGTTCATACTCTCTCCTAAGATTATTATTTACTTTGTAAATTCTACCACGCAAAATTTACGAAATAGATAATTCGGGTAAGCTTACCCGAATTTATTAAATTTAATACATCGCGCGGTCGTAGATGATAAAGCGGTGCGCCAAATCCCGCACCTCCTCTTTGACCTGCGTCTGAAGCTTGGAATTTGAGATGTCGCTTAGCACGTCGGCGATTTTATTTCCGATAAACTCAAATTCTTTCTCTTTCATCCCGCGCGCAGTAAGTGCGGGGCTTCCGACGCGGATACCGCTGGTGACGAATGGACTGCGAGTCTCGCCCGGCACGGTATTTTTATTCGTCGTAATACCTGCATTTTCAAGCGCGGCGCTAGCGTCCTTGCCGCTAAAATCTCTATTTAAAAAGCTCATTAAAATCAGATGGTTATCGGTGCCGCCGCTAACGAGATCAAAGCCGCGTCCGACCAGCGTTTCGCCCAAAACTCTAGCGTTTGTCTTGACCTGCTTGGCGTAGACCTTCCACTCGGGGCTTAGATTGTGTTTAAAGCCCACCGCCTTAGCGGCGATGACGTGCATTAGCGGGCCGCCCTGGATACCCGGGAAGATCGCCGAGTTGATCTTTTTAGCAAATTCCTCGTCGTTGGTCATTATGATGCCGCCGCGCGGACCGCGAAGCGTCTTGTGCGTGGTCGAGCTTACGACGTGGCAGTGCGGAAACGGATTAGTATGTTCGCCTGCGACGACGAGCCCTGCGACATGCGCTACATCGGCGAAAAGAAACGCGCCCACGCTATCAGCGATCTGTCTAAATTTAGCAAAATCTATCTCGCGCGTATAGGCGCTCGCACCGCAAACGATCATCTTCGGCTTTACGATCTGAGCGATCTCAAGCACCTTATCGTAGTTTATGCGACCGTCAAGCTCCACGCCGTACTCGAAGCTCTCATACATCTTTCCGCTGCTTGAGACCTTCGCACCGTGCGTCAAATGGCCGCCGTGGCTAAGCGACATACCTAAAATTTTCTCGCCCGGTTTCAAAAACGCGGCATATACGCCCTGGTTGGCTTGGCTGCCGCTGTTTGGCTGAACGTTTGCAAACTCACAGCCGAAGAGCTTTTTGCAGCGATCGATCGCGATCTGCTCGATCTCGTCTACGAACTCGCAGCCGCCGTAGTAGCGCTTACCGGGATAACCCTCGGCGTATTTGTTCGTTAGCACCGAGCCCATCGCCTCCATCACCTCGGGATAGGTGAAATTTTCGCTCGCAATCATCTCCAAATAATCGCACTGGCGGGCAAGCTCTTTGTTGGTTAAACTAAAAATTTCATTATCGAATTTTTCTAAATTTGACACGTTCACTCCTTCTCTAAATTTAGCGGCCTCATCGCAGGGAACAAAATCACGTCGCGGATCGATTTTTTATTCAGTAAAATCATCGCCAAGCGGTCGATACCGAGCCCCCAGCCGGTAGTCGGCGGCATCGCGTAGCTAAGCGCGCGAACGTAATCCTCGTCCATCTCGTGAGCTTCGTCGTCGCCTGCATTTTTAGCGTCTATTTGAGCCTTAAATCTGGCGTATTGATCGAGCGGATCGTTCAGCTCGTTAAAGGCGTTGGCTAGCTCCTTGCCTGCGATGTAAAGCTCAAATCTCTCGGCTATCTGCGGATTTTCGTCGCTTCTGCGCGAAAGCGGGCTGATCGAGATTGGAAAATCCACGATGAAGGTCGGATTTATGAGCTTAGCTTCTACGTAATTATCAAAAAGTTCGCTCTGCAGGTGGCCTAGATCGAGCTTTTCATTGACTTCAAATTTGTCCTCTTTGAGTTTAGCGATGATCTTTTCGCGATCATTTACGATCTGCGGCTCAATGCCACCTATCTGCGTAAGCGCGTCGAGATACTTTATGCGCGCAAAAGGCTTTGAAAAATCGATCTCGCGCTCATCGTAGGTTAAAATTTCGCCTAGCCCGAGCCTCTTAAACAGCGCTTTAAATAGCTCCTCGGTTAGGTTCATCGCGTCGTTATAATCATGCCACGCCCAGTAGAATTCTATACTTGTAAATTCCGGATTGTGCGTCAGATCCATACCTTCGTTGCGGAAGTTTCGGTTGATCTCAAAGACCGCCTCCATGCCGCCTACGACGAGACGCTTAAGATACAGCTCCGGTGCGATACGCAGGTAGCGATCGACGTCGAGGGCATTGTGGTGCGTGATGAAAGGCTTGGCATTAGCGCCGCCTGCGATTGGGTGCATCATCGGCGTTTCGACCTCTAAAAATCCATGCTTTTCAAAAAAGCTGCGGATCTCGCTAACGATGATCGAGCGCTTGATAAAATCCTCGCGGATCTCGGGGTTCATTATCATATCGAGATATCTTTGGCGGTATCGCATCTCGATATCGACGAGGCCGTGAAATTTCTCCGGAAGCGGGCAGATCGCTTTGGATGCAAGCGTTATTTTACTAGCATGGATCGAAAACTCGCCCGTTTGGGTGACGAAAGCGTATCCGCGCACCAAAATTATATCGCCCACTTCGAGATTTTTCTTAAATTTAGCGTAATCCTCCTCGCCGATGCTATCGCGAGAGTAATAAATTTGAATATTGCCGCTTTGATCTTCTATGTTTGCAAAGGTGGATTTGCCCGCGACACGCTTTAGCTTTAACCTTCCGGCAAGGCTTACCTCCTCGCTCGCTTTTTTATCCTCGGTATCTGTGATGTAGCCGAATTTCTCTTTAAACTCGGCTATGCTCATATCTTTTTTTAGAAAGTGCGGATAGGGATTAGCCCCTAAATTCCGAAGTTCCGACGCCTTGTCTATCCTTTGGATCTCTAACTGGCTATCAAACAATCTACTTCCTTTTTGCCGCGCATTCAGGGCAAATTCCATACAGCTGCATCATGTGTCCCGTAAGCGTAAATCCGTGCTCTTTGGCGACGGCAAGCTGTTTGCGCTCGATAGTGGCGTCTTGAAATTCTATGATCTTATTGCAGCTTTTGCAGATTAGATGGTCGTGGTGAGGCTTGTTGGCAAGCTCAAATTTCTTGCCCTGTGCGCCAAATGAGATCGACGTCGCCATCCCCGAATCCTCTAATAAATTTAAGGTGCGATACACCGTCGCTATGCCTACGTTTAGCTCCGGAAATTTCGCTTTGATCTCGTTGTGAAGTGCCTCGGGCGTGAAGTGTTTGTTATTGTTATAAAGCGTGCGGAGCAAAACCTCGCGCTGCTTGGTATATTTTAGGCCGCTAGCGGCAAGCGCCTTTTTAAACTCAACAATTAGAGCGTCAAACTCTAAATTTTCGATTTTTGCATTCATAATTTTGTCCTTTCTGTAGAATTTACTTCTGAACTGGCGTTAAAATCGCTAGGTTCAGTGCTTTGATTTTGATCCGAGTTCATACGGGCGGTAGAATTTTGATCTTTTAAGAGCTTATCATCCATCTTAGAACCGATAGAATCCAAGCTTTGTTTGATCTTCGGATCGTCTTTGAGATTTAAAATCCAATTTCCGATTTTTAAGAAAATTGGCGCAGTTTTGCTGCTTTCAAAATACTTTTTAGTCTGTTCGTTCATCGACATAGGACCGCTTGCAAGCGTAACGATAACGGCAAAAATCAAGAAAATTTTACTTACGCTAAACACGAAACCGCCGATCTTATCGACAAATCCGAGTCCGCTCCATTTAAAGAATTTTGAAATAATTTCGCCTATAATCAGACACGAGATCCATACGCCAAAAAGCACAGCGATAAAGCCGATGAGAACCTGCGTCGTATCGCCCGAAAGCACGCCGTTTGCATTCTGCAAAGCTGGAATTTTTGCTGCAATCCACTCGCCTGCCATAGTTTTATAACGCATCGCGGCAAAAAGACCACCGATGAGACCCAAAATTCCAAAAATTTCTTTTACAATGCCGTTGGTGATACCGCGTAGTCCGAAGAGCACTACGAGTACCAAACAGCCGACGTCGAACCAATTAATACCTTCCATCAAGCACCCACCACGCCTATTAGCTCTTGCAGGTTAGTCGAGTACCTAAACGCCGTGTCTTTTGAAATTTGATTTGCACGGATCGCTTTAACCATCGCTTGAGTTTGAGTTATCATTCCTGTAGATTGCTGATTTAGCTGCATTTGAGAGTAAATTTGATGCACCTTGTTTTCGCGGATTAGATTCGCTACGGCATTGTTATTGAGCAAAATTTCATGGATCGCGATACGTCCACCGCCAAGCTTCGGCAAAAGTGATTGCGAAATGACCGCGGTAAGTGACACGGAGAGCATATTTCGCACTTGGAGCTGCTCGCCGCCATCAAAGCTATCTATAATACGGTTGATCGTCTGCATCGCGGAGTTGGTGTGTAGGGTACCAAATACCAAGTGACCGGTTTCAGCCGCGGTAATAGCAATCGAGATAGTCTCTCTATCGCGCATCTCACCAACTAGGATAATGTCCGGGTCCTCACGCAAGGCAAATTTTAACGCATTAGCGTAGGAATGGGTATCGGTGCCAATATTTCTGTGAGAAAAAAGTGCTTTTTTATTGGTATGGACGAACTCAACCGGATCTTCAACGGTGATGATGTGCTTGCGCTCTTTTTCGTTTATCTCGTTTAGCATCGCGGCAAGAGTAGTTGATTTACCGCTACCAGTAGGCCCGGTAACCAAAATCATACCTTTTTCGTGCTTGACCACCTCTTTAAAAATCGTAGGGGCTTTTAAATCGTCCAGGCTAGGAATATCGATAGGAATAATACGAAATGCGGCAGCCAAATCGCCGTTCATAGTGTAGTAGTAATTACCACGGAAGCGTCCGATATTAGGAAGCTCGATCGCAAAGTCAAGCTCTTTATTTTCCTCGAGCGCACTTTTTTGCGCATCGGTAATGAGCGCGTAGCAGATATACTCGATATCCGTGCCCTTAAGCGGATCCATGGCAAGTGGGCGCAATGTTCCGTCGATACGTATTTGAGGCGCCGAGCGCGAAACTAAGTGAAGGTCGCTCGCTTTGTTAAAAACGACGGTTTTTAGTAGGGTTTCGATATCTACTAAATTTCTTTGAACTTCTTCCATAAAATTCCTTTCAATCTATGATTTTCGGTACTACGAAGTAGCCGCCTTCGGACTGCGGAGCATGCTTTAAGACGCTTTCTGCGACGTCACTTTTGCGTGGGATATCTTTACGGAACGGAGTTCCGCCTTTTAGCGTCGTTATGGCGACCTCGCCGCCTTCTAAGTTTAACTCATTTAAAACTTCTACAAAATCTACGATATTATTTAATTGCCCCTTAAATTCCTCCCGTTTTCCATCCGGAATTTTAAGAGCGGATAGCCTTTCTAGCTTACTTAACAAGGCATCGTCTATTATCATAACTTTCCTTTTTCTGATAAATGCGACATTATATCATAAAAATTCTTTATCTTAGGCGGTATTTAAAATTTTTTATGCTACAATTACGCCGATTTTCTCAAATAAAGGACTAAATTTTGGCTTTAAAAGACGACATCGAAGGCGTGAAAAAAGAGATTGGCACAGAAGAGCAGTTTCTAGAAAGCGTCATAAAAAGTGAAATTTTCGTAAAAAAATACAAAAAGCCGCTGATATTTTTGGCCGCGGTTTTGATCGTAGCGTTTATCGGATATTACGCAAATGAATTTCTAAGCGATCGCCGCATAGCAAGTGCTAATGCGATCTATGACGAGCTGCTTAACAAGCGCGACGACGCTAAGTTAGCCGAGCTTAAGCAAAAAGATATAAATCTATACGCTCTTTATATTTTGCAAAACGGCTCTGCAGACGAGCGAGCGGCGCTAGAAAATACCCAAGGCATCGATGTTGTGCTAAAAGAGATAATAAATCTACAAAACGGCAAACAAGGCGGAGTGCTACTCACCGATTACGATTCTTTGCTTAAGGGCTACGACCTACTAAAAGAGGGCAAAATCGAACAAGCTCACGCAGAGCTAGATAAAATTCCACTCAACTCGCCAGTTCGTCAAATCGCACTTGCTTTGAAACACTATGGAGGCAATAAATAATGAAAAAAACGCTGATATGTACGCTTTTACTATCGTTTTTATTTTTGGGCTGCTCGACGAAGCGCCAGTATTTCGAACCTAGCGACGAAAACATCACAGGCGATATGAAATTTAACGGCTCGCTGCCGTCGGAAATCGTAGCGGTTAGTAAAGATGGTGCTACGCTAAAAGACGGCGAAGTCATCTCTAAAAACGGATTGGTGAAAAATTTAAAAGTCCTAAAAAGTGAAAAATTTTTAGGTGAATATGATGGAAATTTCGTCGTAACTGACATCAATGGCACGCTTAAAGTAGTTGGTAGCACAGGTGCCGTAAAATTTGAAAAAGCCCTCGGCAGACAAGCGCTCAGTGCAAATATACGCGGCGATGATTTGGCTTTAGTGATGAGTGATGATTCGATCATGCTTATCAAGCTAAGCTCGGGCGCAGTGGTACTCGATCATAAAGTCGGCGATGCATTCGCAATCGATTCGCGCGTAGCGTCACCAATATTTATCAACCAGCTTATCGCTTATCCTGCGTTAGACGGACTAGTCAGCATCGCAGAAAACGTAGGTGGGCGCTCGGCACGCGATTTCGTCGTGAGCAACCAGCCGTTTTTTAACAACATTATCGCCTTAGAAAACAAGGGCGATAACCTTTATGCCGTAACTGCCACTAGGCTAATGCTGGTAAGTCCTGCGGGCAATAAAAACCATAACGTAGACATCAAAGACGTGATTTTTAGCGGCGATAGAATTTATCTTTTCTTAAAAGACGGCAAAGTCGAGCTACTGGATCGCGGGCTAAATTTACTCAAATCGCGCAAATTTACCTTCGCGCAGTTTAGCGGCGCACTGCTTAGCGGCGGCTATTTGTATATAATCGAGCGTAATGGCTACGTCATCCGCGTGGACGAAAATTTAGAGGGACAAGCGATCTACGAGCTAAATGGCGAGTTCGATGATAAGTCCTTTATAGCAGGCAGCTCGTTTTACTACGACGATAAAATTTTAAATTTTGATGCTAGATAAAATTTCAAAACTCTGCGTTCGCGAAGGGCTCTTGCTTCAGAAATTCCAAACGCTAGATATCGCTAGCTTCACGCGCTCGCGATCATACGGCGCGTATTTCGGCGTGGATCTGAAAAGCTACAACGTCCTTTTATTTATGCGCGACGCAAAATCTCGCTTTGTAATGCGCGATGCGGAATTTCTACTCTCGCTCGCAAGCGACATTAGCGCAAGCCTAGGCAAGGTCGTGAAAAAGCGCGTGCTGTTTTACAACTCGCAGATGTGCTCTAAAAGCGCGAAATTTTTAAAAGAAAACGGATTTAGCCTCCATGCTTTTGTGTGACATAGGAAATTCCAGGGTTAAATTTTATAAAGGCGGCGTAACGCAAAGTATGCCCGTAGCGGAGTTTATGCGGTATGAGCCGAAGGAACGAATTTTTTTCATTAGCGTCAATGATAGCGTGAAAAAAAAGCTGAAAAACCCTCTGTTTGTCGATCTGGCGCCGCACTTTGAGCTAAAAACCGCCTACCGCGGGCTTGGGATCGACCGCATAGCGGCGTGCTCGGCCGTAAACACCGGCGTCGTCGTCGATGCGGGCAGCGCGATCACCGTGGATTTGATGTTTAGAAGCTCACACTTAGGCGGATTTATAATGCCAGGCATTAGCACGCTTTTAAAGTCGTTCGCAAGCATCGCACCCGTGCTGGACGTCACGCTTTCAACCAATATCGATCTGGATCCGCTACCGCAAAAGACCGTAAACGCCGTAAATTACGGGATTTTAAAGCCGATCGTGCTTACGATCGAAAACATCGCGGGCAATAATAAAATTTACTTCACGGGCGGCGATGGAGCTTATCTGATGCGGTATTTTCGCAACTCGATCTATGAAAAGGATCTGATCTTTAAATCGATGGTAAGCTTGATCGCAAAAAAGGGGCTAGCATGATAACCATAGCCCTACCAAAAGGCCGCATAGCCGACGATACGCTTAAAATTTTTAAAACCATTTTCGGGCTTGATTTTGCTTTCGAGGATCGCAAACTCATAATGCAAGAGGGCGATTTTAAATTCCTCTACGTCCGTAACCAAGATATCCCTACTTACGTTATGGGCGGTGCGGCGGATATCGGCGTAGTGGGGCTTGACGTGCTTGAGGAGCACCGCCCCGACGTACTTACGCTGCTCGATCTTAAAATCGGAAAATGCCGTGTCTGCGTGGGCGTACATGCAGGCACTCGGCTAAACTACGGCGCTCCGAGCCTTAAGATCGCTACGAAAATGCCCAACATCACTCGCGAATACTTCGCCTCAAAAGCGGTCGCCGTAAATATCATCAAGCTCTACGGCTCGATCGAGCTCGCCCCGCTCATAGGGCTTGCAGACGCCATCGTCGATGTCGTGGAGACCGGCGCTACGATGAAGCAAAACGGCCTGCAGCCCGCAGAAACCATAATGCAAAGCTCCGCGCACCTCATCGCCAACAAAAACAGCTTCGTGCTAAAACGCGATGAAATTTTAAACCTACGAGATAAACTAGCCCGCACGATCGCCTAACGCTCGCTTGCCCCACCCACGCAGTGCTTGCGGCCCGTGCGGCATATTTTGCGTGAGTAAATCATCGCCGCCTTGGCGCGCTGTCGTTTAAAAAACCACTGCTGCGTATAGAAATTACGGCGGCACCGCACACCGATTAAATTTAAACAATTGATTTATCAAGAAGCGGAGGCACTTTACCTAGCCATACAGCGTAAAATTTTAAAATTCTGTTGCTACAAATTTTAAAATTTAGCCTAAATTTACAGCTCGCGAAATTTCAAAATACAAAACTCCACGGCGCAGAATTTCAAAATTCTAAAATCCCGCTTCACAATTTCACGTCGTAAAATTTAAAATTCTCGCGAACTCTAAATTTGAGCTCAAATTCCAGCGGCTTGGAAACGGCAGAATTTCTGAATTTCAACTCGCTAAATTTCGCCACTAAAAATCGCGCGAAATTTAATTAGCGCCATTCTTTAAGTATAGAAAGTAGCCTGCGCCAAAATCAAAGATGCTAGCCGCGCGTACGGATCAATCCCTGCTACGGCGATATTTGAAAAACTGCTTTATAAGACTTAAAAAGCCCGCACAGGCGGCATTATCTCCTACATTTTCGGGCAGGACAAACACGCTTAGCACGATCAATATATATAGCGCGAAAAATGCCAAATACAATCGTGTAACAATTTTGATAAATTTTGGATTTAAGACAGGTTGCATCCCGGCGCGCGGCTCGGCTCGAGCCCAGTCCGCGCTAGCTCGATTTTAGGGCACTGTTTGCTCGGACCAGCTTTTGTTTCGGATTTTTTTCTGCGCGTCTTGGGTCTGTTTTTGCGCGCTTTACTAAATTTGCTCGGCGAAATTTTACGTAGTAAAACTATGCCTAAAATTTCAAATCCGCTAAAGTTTAAAATTTTAAAGCTGCGCGGAGATTCGCCAAAGTAAGGCTTCGCAAAAATTTAGCTAGAAATTTAAAAGTGTCCGCGCCGTTTATCGTGCCGCAGGTAGGCTAGTGCGACAATATAATTCAACTCTGTCGAGGTATGGCAAGCTGTTATTGCGGTAACTCAAACTGCGCGCTATAAGCCTTGCCGACGCAATAAAGCAGAAGCGGTTTATGTGCTTGTAAATTTATAGCACATAAAATTCCGCCGCGATAAATTTAGATGTCGCGGGCGATCCGTGCGGTTTTGGTTTCTGCGCGGCACACAGTAAATTTTATGCGCGGCAAATTTTGAGCCGAATAACTTATCTTTTATCACGGCCGCGCCAAAATCTAAGCTCTCTACGCGCTAAGACGGCGCTTGCGTGCGGCGCAACAAGCAAGAATAAAATTTTAACCAATCTGGTGTGATGAAAGAGCCGCTATCGCACCTACGCCGCGATGATTTCGCGCACCTTTTCGGTGAAATTATCGCTCACGATGTATTCGGTCGGATAAACTAGCACCTCGCTGCCGTTGCGGATCCGCAGAATCAGCCGCTTGGTGTTTTTTAGCGCCGTGTCGCAAAAGGCGAGATGGTAAATTTTATAAATTTTCTCGCGACTTAGCTCGCCTAAGCTTAGCTCAAACTCGAAATCCTGCGCGTTTTTGCGCTGTGTCTCGCGCTCTTTGCGCGCCTTAAGGGCGGGATCCTCCGCAGTAAACCCGCCCCTTCGCTCCGTGAAATTCCCGCTGCCGTAGCCGCCGCCTCGTTCGCCGCCGAAGCCGGAATTACCGCCGTTAAAGCCCCCGCGTTCCCTACCGCCGAAACCTCGCACCTTGCTAGGCACGTAGCCGTCGATGTTTTGCGCGGCATCTAGGGTTAAAATTTCATCTAGATAGATTTGATATTTGCCGCCGTAAGGGCTCGTGTTTTTGCTAAGCCGTGCCCAAAACGCCATCGGGCGCTCCAGCTGCGCATCCGTTAGCGCAGTGACCGCATCACAAATATCGCCGAACGCACTCATCTCGAAGCTGCCCGCAAGATCAAGCACCGTAAGATTTGCCATCTGCTTGCCCGATTTGGTCGTGCGGGTATGGACGTTTTCAATCTTGCCGACGCACAAAATTTTAACGCTCGCATCCTCGTCGCCCACCAGTTCGTCGAATTCGTTAGATTTGGTATGTGTAATCGCTCCAAGCTGCGCGGCGTAGGCTTTGAGCGGATTCTCGCTCAAAAATACTCCCGCGCGTGGACGGAAGCTCTCATCTCGAGCGTTTTGCAGGCTCATCATCGAAAGAAACGACAGCTGATACGCTGCGCCGCCGACCGCGCTTTTTGAAATTTTGATCATAAAGGCGTACGGGCGCTCCCGCTCCTGCGGGCTTAAATTTTCGATTGCCTTTAGCGCGTTATCGAACACCGCTAGCTCGAAGCTGCCGTGCAGATCAAGCACATTTAAAATCCCCATTTTTTTGCCCGTTTTCGTCATGCGCGTGGACAGATCCTCGATCCGTCCTACGCTAAGAACCTCGGCGCTATCGCCCTCGATCTCGCTAAACGCCGAGGATAGCGTATAGTCGATGCCCTCCATCTCCTCTTTGTAATCATCCAGCGGATGCCCCGAGAGATACACGCCCACGGTCTGCTGCTCAAATTTTAAAATTTCACCCTGCGGAAATTCCTTATCGGTATCGACGAAGCTTACGCTCATGCCGCTCGTCATATCCTCATCCTCGCCAAAAAGCGAGCTTGCGGCGTCCTTTTTAATCTCGGTGATCTTTTTCATTACCTCAAGGATATTTTCCATATTTTGAATCATCGCCAAGCGACTCTTACCCAGACAATCCATCGCGCCTGCATAGATCAGCGACTCGATGACCTTTTTATTGACGCGGAAATTATCCACGCGCGCAGCAAAATCGTCGATGCTTTGAAATTTAGCCTCGCTTTGAAGCTCTAAGATATTTTCGATCGCGGCGCCACCCACCCCCTTGATCGCGCCTAGGCCGTAGATGATTGAGGTGCCCGATTTGGAGTTTTCGTCGTCCACGACGCTAAAGCCTCTTAGGCTTTGATTGATCGACGGCGGCAAAAGCCCGATGCCTAAGCGACTAGCCTCGTCGATATATTTTGAAATTTTATCGGTATTGCCTTCCTCCGAGGTAAGCAGCGCCGCCATAAACTCCGCCGGATAGTAGGTCTTAAGATAGGCCGTTTGAAAGGTGATCATCGAATACGCCGCGGCGTGAGATTTGTTAAAGCCGTAGGAGGCAAATTTCATAATCAGATCAAATAGCTCATCCGCCTTAGCTACGTCAAAGCCCAGCTCTTTAGCGCCGCTTAGATACTGCTCGCGCATGTGGGCAAGCTTCTTCTCATCCTTTTTACCCATCGCGCGGCGCACCAGATCGGCATCGCCCAAGCTAAAGCCGCCCACCTTCTGCACAATCTGCATAACCTGCTCTTGATAGACGATGATGCCATATGTTGGCTCTAAAATTTCTTTTATCTGCGGAAAAATATAACTTGCTTTTAGCTCGCCGTGTTTTATCCTGATAAAATCAGGGATTAGATCCATCGGCCCAGGGCGGTAGAGCGAGATCATCGCGATGATATCCTCGAAGCGATCCGGGCGCAGGTTCATCGCCAGATCCTGCATGCCCGCGCCCTCGATTTGAAAAATCCCCAGTGTGTTGCCGCTTTGGATCGTTTTGTAAGTTTGCGGATCGTTAAAATCGATCTCTTCCCAAACTATGTCGCGATTATAGCGGCGCTTGACGAGCTTGATGGCGTTATCGATCACATCGAGGTTTTTTAGACCCAGGAAGTCAAATTTTATCAGATCGACGTCCTCAAGATAGTTTTTGGTGTATTGCGTTACTAGGCGCGCATCCTCGCCCTTATCCTGCTTAAATA
The DNA here is from genome assembly GCA_963520005.1 of uncultured Campylobacter sp. GTDB lineage: Bacteria > Campylobacterota > Campylobacteria > Campylobacterales > Campylobacteraceae > Campylobacter_B. The sequence continues at coordinate 53,390 of CAUQPS010000005.1, read as the reverse complement.
GCGGCGCTTTGTTCCACAGCGGCTCGTTTGAGATCACCACACCCGCAGCATGCATTCCTGCGTTGCGATTTAGCCCTTCAAGACCCAGTGCAAACTCCCATACCTGCTGCGCGATCGGATCTGCGTCGATAAATTCCTTCAGCTTCGGCTCGGCGTCGTAAGCCTGCGTAAGCGTGATGCCGAGCTTATCGGGGATCAGTTTCGCCATCTTATCTGCCTGCGAAAGCGGCATATCGCAGACGCGAGCCACGTCACGGATGACGCCGCGCGCGAGCAGCTTACCGAAGGTCGCCACCTGCGCGACGTTATATTTGCCGTACTGATCGATGACGTAGTCGATCACCTCGCCTCTGCGCGCCTGGCAAAAATCCACATCGATATCGGGCATCGAGATACGCGACGGATTTAAAAATCGCTCGAAAAGCAGATTATACGGGATCGGATCGAGGTCGGTAATGCGAAGCGCATACGCGCAGATGCTGCCCGCCGCAGAGCCGCGACCAGGGCCAACCGGGATATCGTGATCCTTTGCCCAGTTGATGAAATCCTGCACGATTACCATATAGCCCGAAAAATGCATGTTTTTGATGATGGCAAGCTCCTTTTCCAGGCGCTCGCGATAAATTTCGTGCTTGGCGGGATCAATAAATTTAAGGCGCTCTTTAAGCCCCTCGCGGCACAGATAATCGAATAAAAAATCGTCATTTGAAAAGCTATATCGCTCCGAGGGCTGCGGCAGCGAAAGCCCGAGCCTAGCGGCGTATTCTATCGAAAATTTAAAATTCGGCGGCGTCGGCGCGTAGTCCTTCTCGTCGAAGGCAAATTTCAAATTGCACTTTTGCACGATCTCGGCGGTATTTTCGATCACTTCGGGGATGTCGGCAAAAAGCCGCCTCATCTCCTCATCGCTTTTTACGTAAAATTCCGAAACGACGTGTTTTAGGCGGTCGCCGTCGTTGATCGTCTTGCCCATCGAGATGCACTGATAGACGTCGTGGGCCTTGGCGCGATCCTTGCGCGAGTAGTGAGCGTCGTTGGTGGCGATGATCTTGACGCCGATTTCGCGCGAAAGGCGGATAAGGTCTTTATCGACATTTAATTGCTCGCCGATGCCGTGGCGCATGATCTCGAGATAAAAATCCTCGCCAAAAATTTCCTTATACTCAAGCGCCGCTTTTTTCGCCGCTTCGTAGCCGCCCGCACCGCGCTTTAAATTTCGCTCGCTTCTATTTAGATGAAATTCCACCTCGCCCGCTAGGCACGCCGAGGAGCAGATGAGCCCCTCGCTGTGCTCTTTTAAAATTTTTTTGTTGATCCTCGGATAGTAGTAAAATCCGTCCAAAAACGCACGCGAGCTAAGATACATCAGATTTTTGTAGCCCGTCTCGTTTTTGGCAAGCAGTATCAAGTGATAGCGCTGGCGGTCGCTTTTATCACCGATATCCTCGTGGTTGTGCAGGTAGGTCTCGATGCCGATGATCGGCTTGATGCCGTGCTTTTTCATCGTCTGATAAAAGTCTATCGCGCCGAACATATTGCCGTGATCGGTGATCGCGCACGCCTTAGTGCCGCGGCTCTGCAAAAGCTCGGCGAGCTCGCTTACTTTATTCGCGCCGTCTAGCAGCGAATACTCGGTGTGAAGGTGCAGGTGGGTGTAGTCGCTCATTTTTGGTCCTTTTTTGATTTGGAGATTATAGTAAATTCGGGCTTTAGAAACGGTCAAATTTAATGGAATTTTAGCTTAAATTTCAGCGCGAAATTTTACGAGTAAATTTTGTTACGGAATTTTACTTCGGAGGTTTTACATTCTGGGTTTTGCGGATTAAATTTTGACAAAATTTTAAGTTTAAAATGCTGTGATGAAATTTTGCTATCATATAAATTCTGCTTACCTGGAATTTTGAGCCAACGCAATTCCGCAAAATTCTACGACTTAGATCATCATAAAATTTTGCGGTTTAGAATTCCGCTTGCAAAGCCTTTTACGGCTCTACGATCTTGAGAATTCCACGATCGCTTTAGCAAGCTCTCTAGTAGGATCAACGAAAATTTTATCGCTTTTGATTAACGGCAAAAATAGCGGCAGCTCGGTGCAGGCAACGACATAAATATCAGCATCGATTTTGCCTAGCAAATTCTCAAAAGCCCCCACGTATTCGGCAGTCTTGCCCGCCTTAACGCCTTTGTAGATACAATCCATCAAAACCGCTTGATTTTCTTCACCAAGCTCCACGCTGATTAGCCCCGCTTCTTTGAGCGGATCGTCGTAAATTTTAGCTTTTTTTGTACCGATAGTGGCTAGCACAGCGATTTTATGGGCATTTGGATAATTTTTGCGGATCGCTTTTACGGTGACCTCGGCGATATGAATTAGCGGGATTTCCGCCGCAGCTTCTACATCGTCTGCAAAAAAATGCGCCGTGTTGCACGCCATCGCAAACGCCTTGCAGCCTGCGTTTTTGAGCCTAACGGCACTCTCGCTTAGGCGCGGAAACGGATTTTCACCTTTGCCTAAGATAAACGCCGTGCGATCTTCAATCTGCGGATAGCTATCGATTACAAGCGGAATATTTTCTTGATCGCTACCCGCAGCAGTCTCTTCTATGATCTTCATATACAGATCCGCACTCGCCAAAGGTCCCATTCCACCGATAATCCCAACTCTTTTCATAGCTCGTCCTTTTTAAATTTTACTTGGGCTAATTTTCCCACTTACTCATATCCATTTCGTTTTCGCTCTTTGCGACGTAGATCGACGCCACGACATCGCCCGTTACGTTCATCGAGGTTCGCCCCATATCCAAAATCGCGTCAATGCCTAAAATCATTCCGTAAGCGATCGCTACATTACCGCTTACTTTGACGCCGATAGATTCGAGCACTAAAAGCAGCATCAGCGCACCAGCTCCCGGAACTCCAGCAGTTCCAATCGCCGCAAGCATCGAAGTGATGATGATCGTGAGGTAGTGGCTGCTATTTAGATCGATACCACAAGCATTAGCGATAAAAAGAGTGCACACGCCCAAATACACGGTCGTGCCGTTCATATTCACCGTAGCGCCCACGGGCAAAACAAAGCCGTAGATCGCCTTTGGAATTCCCATATCTTCGGCGGTTTGCATCGTAATCGGAAGCGTGCCGTTGGAGCTGCGAGTAACAAAGGCCGTAAGCATCGGCGGGCGCACTTTTTTAAGGAATTTAATCGGGCTAACTCCGATAAGCATACAAATAACGCAATAAACCGCAAATACTTGGATCGCAAGTCCCACGTATAGGGTAATCGTGACGTTTAGCAGCGAGCTAAAAGCCTCGATACCGCTTTTATTAAACACTACAAACATTAGCGCAAAAACGCCGATTGGTGCGTATTGCATCACCCAGTGCACGACTTTAAACATAATCTCGCTCATTCCGTCGAAAAAATTATAAACCGTATCGGCGGAGCTTTTGATACGCGCGTCACTACTGTCACGGCAAAACGCAAGCCCTACGCCGAAAAATAAGCAAAATGCGATAATCGGCAAAATTTCGCCTTTGGCTATGGAATCAAAAGGATTCGTAGGAATTATATTAAGCAAAATTTTACTCATACTAGGCGCGTTTGCTGCCTTTTCGACGGCCTTGGACGCATCGCTTAGATCAAGCCCGCTACCTGGAGAAAATACAAACGCACACGCTAGGCCGATGACGATCGCAAAAAGCGTAGTTATAGCGTAAAATATGATCGCCTTAACGCCTACTTTGCCCAGGTGCGCGGGCGAGATACTGCTAGTGCCCACGATGAGCGAGCAGATGATGATCGGCACCATAATCATCTTTAAAAGTCTCACGAAAAGATCTCCCAAAGGCGTTAAAATCGCCACCCACGTGGTATCGCCTACCGGCATATTTTTAGGTAGTAACATACCGATCGCAGAGCCCAACACTAAAGCGATAATGATGCGCCAAAGCAAACTTGAGTTAAAATAAAAGGCTAAGATTCCGCCTTTTTTCGTTTGATTTTCTGACATGGACATCTCCCTGCACTAAGAATTTTAACGGAATTCTACCGCAACTTGCCATAAAATAAAATTTAATCGGTCGCCAAATGAAAGTTAAATTTGAAAATTCAATCGCGAGTTTGCCGCATTTTAAAGCGGGAATTATGCAGCAGACTTTGTCTTTTGAAGTTATGAAGCAGAATTTCAAAGGAAAAACGACGCTTGAAATTTTATGGAATTTGCGGATTTTAATGCAGTAAAAAGCCTAAATTTTGTAGTGGTGGGCTCACTAGGACTTGAACCTAGGACCATCCGGTTATGAGCCGGATGCTCTAACCAACTGAGCTATGAGCCCGCCAGCGGTGAAAAAGAAATGTGATTTTACAAAAATAATCTTAAAACGGCGTTAAAATCAATCATAAATTTCACGCTTAGCGTTCTAGCGGACATCGCGGTAAACTCTACGGCGCGCCACGGCCTTTGTGCAAAATTTAGCGCCGCTTTGAAAGCGAGCAAACAACAAATCAAAGCAAACGATTTAAAATTTTAAAATTGAACGGCGCGATCTGAAATGCGCTACGGCGCATAAGCTAACGACAAAAGCGCCGCTAGGATTTGCGGCGCGTTACAGCTTTGCGTAAATCTCGCGCCAAATTTAAATAAAATCGTGCCGCAGTGAAAATACTTCATAGCATACGAAATGCGAACGAACCGCAGAAACTAGCAATGTGCCGTATCGCATACGGCAAATGTCAAAAGATAGCCGTCGGAGCAAGCGCACATATCGTATAACATACAAAAGTGCAAGCAACGAAAGCAAAACTTACGGGCGAGCCACGTAGCCGTATCGCGTAGCATAGGCGCCTCGCGCGATATAGCGCCGTTTAGCGTTCGCAAAGATGGCGGATAAAAAGATAAATTTTGATGCAAATTTCATCTTTGCGCGTAAATTCTCTTTTAAATCCGCTGCGATAATCTAATCCACTCTTAAATCGCGTGAGCTAATAAGTTTTCACTGGAATAGGCGCTGATAACATCTTGACGACATGTGAATATTCATATGCTCCCTTGCAAATCTTATTTTCGGCATCGGGACCTTTTTCGATAGTGATCGTTTTCTTTTTGGCATCTAAGCTGATTATGAAACATTTGTAGATATCTGCGCCCATTAGATACGCCGAATTTGCTCCGTTAGGCTCTAATTTAACGTTAGTCATGGCTAAAAAATCTCCAAATTTACCAGTGGCTCCATAGTAAGAGCTTATATCACTTTCAATAGTCATTAAATTTGTCGCTAATTTAGAAATCTCCGCATCCTCTCTAGTAGCCAATAAGTTTACTCTTGGTAGCACAACCATTGCTGCGAGCAAAACAAGCACCACGCTACATACCGTAGCTACTATCGTCACTACGGATAGCTTCTGAGGCATTACGTCATATTCGCAGTTTTGTAGCGACTCTGCGGCTGCGCTTTGCTGCACTCCGCTTATCTCGTCTGCTTTAGCCGCAGCTACTCTTCGTCTTAGTTCCTCGGCTAAATCGTGACTGATGCAAACCTTATCTACGGGATTAAAGATAATGCCTAGAGACTTGGCAAGCACGATAGCGCACGGAATTCCGATGATAGTGATAAACTGACCTATAACCGTAAAAATTCCGCCGATAAAAAGCCAAATACCAAAAACTATGATGTAAATGACCTTAACGATATTCGCGTAAGTCTGATACGTCATATGCACCGCGTCAGTTATCGAGCCTTTCTTTTTGCGCACCATATCGTGTGTAAAGGGCAAAAATAGAAATTTGCCGTATTCTATAAGACCTAATCCCGCGGGAGCAGTCCGACTAAAACGGTTAAGGATTAAACCCGACAAATAGGTCAAGATAGCCAAGATCCAACCGCCCACAAAAAACCAAATAATGCTGCCTAAAATACGCATATTTTACCTCTTTATAAATTTATGCAAATCAAGCAAGCCGCCTGCCTCGAGCGGCTCGCACAGCTTCTCATCCATTTTACGGGGTGTTTTCGTAACTCGCGCAAAAAGACGCACCGAAGCGCTATGGCGCAGCAAAACGCTAAAACATGCCGAAACACTAAGAGATGCCAAGGCGTACGCCCCGCACGACGCGTCCACACCTACAGCTATGGCGTGCAAAACGAGCCTTGTGTGTGCAAAACTCCCGTACGTAAAACGACTGCGGAATTATAGGGGAGGGGGCGGCTAACGATTGGCAACAAGCACTTTTGCGCGATAAAATTTTACCCTGCAAATAGCTGTGGAAATGGGGGTTGCAAAATTTAAAATTTATTTTGAAAAAATTAGGAATTTTAAAATTTTGATGATAGAATTTTGAAAAATTTTATAAATTTTATGAAATTTGCGAATTGAAATTTTAAAATTTTCACAGCGCGGTAAAGCGAAATTTTAAAATTCTGCCACGAATTTTGATATGGATTTTGATGCGAGCTTTGATGGGAAGGTCTTGCCTTTAAATTTGGCGCGAAGTTTCGCAGCATAAATTTTAACGGAAGCCCTTAAAACGAACTTTAGCAAAGGGCTTGTAGCAAATTCCAAAGAACCCTACGGCACAAAGTTTAACTAAAACCGGTGCGGCGTCGCCGTATTCAAAAACGGCAAAATTTCACGCTTGAAAAGCGGGATTGTATCGCTCGCTAAGTCTCAAAGCTTGACAAAATCCGTGCGCGGCAAAATCGAAACGAAATCATCTGCGGCAAAGCTCGCAAGACATCAAAACTCCGCGCATCAACTATGTGCCTAGCCTCTAAATAAAATTTCGCAAGATTTAACACCACAAAATTCTAAACGGATTTTGCCCTGGCAAAATTTTAAAATCCCCACGCCGCCGTAGAATTTCCTCGATGAGACTTTCGCAGCACCCATCAATCGCGTCTGCGGATTTAAAATTTTACGCGAGCAGCTTTCTTGCCACAGCGACGATATATTTTGCTGAGATAAATTTCATAAACGAAATTCTATTAGGAGCCAAGCCAACCTCATTCGTCCGCGGTTTGAGATAAATTTTATAAACGAAATTTTTGCCAAAGTCAAACGGCTCTATATCGCGAAATTATCGCGCCGGCACGACTCAACCCGCGCGAGTAAAGCGTTACTTTACAAAATCGCCACGCGGTGCGACTTCAAAATCGGAGACGGGCTATTTCGCAAAATTCCGACCTCTCGCAACCTCAAAACCTCACGAAGCGCTATCTTATAAAATTTCCACACTACGTAGCTTCAAAGCCCTGCAATGCTTTATTTTACGAGATCTAAATGTCGCGCGACCCTTAAGATTTCGCGCGTATTAATTTTGCTTAACTCTAAAGAGATACGTGGCTTTGCGAGATTTCGGTGTCGTGTAACTTCAAAATTTACGGAGTGCCGCTTCATAATTATTTTACAAAATTTTAATCTCACGCCGTCTCGAAACCTGGCGTTATGCTACTTATGCAAATTCTAGCTTCGCGCTGCGCAGAGCCAAGCTAATCTGAGCCGATGCTAGCCTAATCCTCTGCTTCGCCCTCCGTCGCAATCGCCTCGAGGCTTAAAATTTCATCGACGTCCTCCAGCTGCGCTACGCCACTTCCTGCGATACTTCTGATGCTTGCGTGCATCGCGATCGCGCCGTCTCGCGCACGCGCGATCTGTTTTTCGCGCTGTTTCCAGATACGCTCCATCGCGTTGCGCTCCTTATTTAGGCTCTCTTGCATGCCGACGAATGCTGAGACGATCGTCTTTATCTGGTTTGCAAACTCGGGCGAGGTTAGATAGTCGTAGAGCATCGCCGTTTTGCTATCTTGATTTTGCCCCGATCTTTTGGCAAACGCAAGCGCCACGACGTGTTCGCGCAAGACGGCGCAAAGCCCCTTAAATTCCTCAAACGAACAGATCCAGATGCTAGCATCGCTCGGTGCTTGGTGCAGCCTAGGGCTATGAGGCGGCATCTGCTCGGTTACGATAACGCCGATCTGCGCGCCCTCGCCTATCATATCGTCTTTGAGTTTGTCGATCCATTTAGGCTCGAAGCTTTTCGTGCGCTTGCTCTCATATAAAATTTTACCGCAGCCCGCAAACTCTCTCGTATGCACCATCTGCACGCAGTCTGCGCCGCGCGCGCCCTTTTTGACCTCATCTATCTCGTCCAAAGGAAAGTTTAGCCGCAGATACTCCTGCAGCGCAAGCTCCTGCACCTCGCCCTGAAGCTGCTGCGAGCCCACCTCCGAGCGGCGCTTAAGCTCGTTTATTTGGCCGATTAGGCTTTGGATCTGCTCATCTTTTTGGCGGAATTTCAGCTCGTTTTCCTGCGAAATTTGCTTCGAAAGCCGCTCGCGCTCTTGGTTTACGCGGTTGGTTAGCTCGATCTCAGATTTAGCTTTATTCTCGGCTTCAAGCTCGCTAAATTTACGCTTTTGCGCCTCCATTTCAGCCTTTATTAAATTTAGCTCGGAAATTCTTTGCGATTTTTCTTGCAGCTCCTTTTGTAAAATTTCAAATTTCGCCGCGTTTTCGCTCTCGATCTGAGATTTTGCAAGCGCTAAAATTTTCTCCCGCTCGCTGTTTAGCGCGGAATCGGTCGCCGCTTTTACGCGCTGCTCAAAGGCATTTTCCTTCGCTTGCAACTGCGCTAGATGCTTCGCGTACTCCTCGCGCTTAGCGGCGATCTCGGCTTCAAATTTAAGCGTGGCTTCGTTTTGCTGCTGCTGCCACTTTCGCTTCTGCTGCAAAATTTCATCTTCAAATTTAGCCTTGATATCGCGTTGCAGCGCCTCATCTATATCAATCTGAGAGCCGCAATGCGGGCACTTTACGTTAGCCATCTTTGCCCCTTAAACTCTGCTCCTTCATCTTTTCGAATTCCTGCGAAATTTGCGCGGCATTGGGCTCATCCGCCATCTTATCGAGCACGGAGTTGTAGCGATTTACGAGCAATATCGCAAGCGCCGAAAAGCAAAAGCCCGGCAGCAGCTCGTAAACGATCGCCGAAAGCCCCGATAAGATCCAGCAAATGACCGTGATACCGCCTACGAGCATGCCTACTAGAGCCGAGAGAGCGCTCATCTTTTTAGAATACAGGCTAAAAAGAAGCACCGCTCCAAAGCTCGCGCCAAATCCCGCCCAGGCGTTTCCGACGACGTTTAGCACCGTATCGTTTGAGCCGAACGCCAAAATCGCGGCGAGCGCGGCGATGATCACGACGGCGATGCGGCTGCTTAGCGTCTGCGTGCGCTCGCTCACCTCTTTTTTATAAAACGCGAAGATAAAATCCTTCGTAACCGCGCTCGCGCTTACCAAAAGCTGGCTTGAGATGGTGCTCATAATCGCCGCCAGCACCGCAGAGATTATGACGCCTAGGATGAATGGATGAAAGAAAATTTTACCGAGCTCTAGGAAAATTTTTTCGGGATCGTCTATGCTAAGACCTTTTTGCGAAAAATACACAAAGCCAATCAGACCGCTAAGCATCGCGCCCGCAAGACCTAACACCATCCACGAAATTCCGATGCGGCGCGCGCTATCAAGCTCACGCGAGCTTCTAATCGCCATAAAGCGCACGATGATGTGCGGCTGTCCGAAGTATCCGAGCCCCCAAGCAAGCAAGCCTAAAACGCCCAAGAAGCTTTGATTATAAAATAGATCTAGGTGGCTTGCGCCGTAGAGCCGCACCTGCGCCAAAAAGGAGCTATCCGCAGGGATCTGCAGCGCGCGATAAGAAAACAGAGGGATCAAAATAAGCACCGCAAACATCAGCGCGCCCTGAAATGCGTCAGTAATCGCGACGGCCTTAAATCCGCCGAAAAAGGTATAAAACACGACGATTAAGATCGTAGCGACCGCGCCGTAGGTAAAATTTAACCCGAAAAAGCTCTCAAAGGTCTTACCGCCCGCGATGATGCCACTGCTAACATAGAGTGTAAAAAATATGATGATCAAAAGCCCCGAGATGATGCGAAGCGTCTTGGTATGGTCTTTGAAGCGGTTTTCTAAAAAATCGGGGATCGTTACGCTGTCGCTTGCTACCTCGGTGTAAATTCTAAGCCTTTTTGCAAGAAATTTATAGTTGCACCACGCGCCCACGCAAAGCCCTAGAGCTATCCAGATATTGCAAATCCCCGTCGCAAACATCGCGCCCGGCACTCCCAAAAGCATCCAGCCGCTCATATCGCTAGCGCCTGCGCTAAGCGCCGTTACGAATGGGCCCAGGCGGCGATTATCGAGCAGATACTCGCTTAAGCTCGCATTTTTGTCATAATAATACCTACCTATAAAAATAAGCGCGCCGAAATATATCGCGATTGCGCAATAGGTCCAAAAGCTCATCGTTGCCTCCTTTTAAAAAAGCTAATTTTACTCTATTTCAAATAAAATTTTACTTTCGGAATTTAGCCAGATTTTAACGAAATTTTAGTATTCTTGCCGTTTAAATTTTAAGAAAAAGGCGCCTTGGTTGAACGAGAAAATTTTAAAGGTCGTATTTGTTTTGACTGTAATCGCCGTGGGACTTTATTTCACCTATCCCGAACTGAGCGAAGCGCAAAAAATTTCATACGCCAAAAGCTACGGCATCACTCTTATTTTGACCTCCGGCGGCATTGTGATCGGTATCGCATTAGGATTTATGCTGGCATTTTTAAAATTTCTAAACAATAAATTTTTAAGCTTCATTATCGACGAATACGTGGATATCGTCCGCGGAACTCCAATCGTTATCCAGCTGATGGTGTTCGTGTTTATTATCTTTGCTACGTGGAGCAATAATATCGCAGCTGCGATCTTTGCGCTAGGGCTTAATAGCTCAGCCTACGTCGCAGAGATCGTGCGAAGCGGTATAAATAGCGTCGATCGCGGACAGATGGAAGCAGCGCGTGCGATGGGTCTAGGCTACGGCACAGCGATGAAGGAGATCGTCTTTCCGCAGGCGATAAAAAACATTTTGCCCGCGCTTGCGAATGAGTTTATTAGCCTATTTAAAGAGACCTCGGTCGTGGGCCTCGTAGCAATTACTGATCTTACGTTTTTTTCAAAAAGTATGCAGGCTGCGCTTTATACCGTCCAGCCGATACTTTTTGCCGCAGTACTTTACTATGCAAGCGTGAAATTTTTCTCGTTTTTAGTAAAAATGCTAGAAAGTAGGTTAAACCGCAATGATTGAAATATCAAATTTAACCAAATCCTACGGCAATTTATCGGTATTAAAAGGAATTTCAAAGACCATAAATAAAGGCGATATCGTAGCAATCATCGGTCCAAGCGGCGGTGGTAAATCGACCTTTTTGCGTTGCTTAAATTTGCTTGAAATTCCAAGCGGCGGCACTATTAAAATAGACGGCGAAGATATTACCGATAAGCACACCGATATTAATAAAATTCGCCGCAAAGTTAGTATGGTGTTTCAGCATTTCAACCTCTTTGCAAATAAAAACGTACTGGAAAATTTAACTCTAGCGCCAATAAAAGCGGGCATTTATACTAAAGAACAAGCCTACGCAAAAGCAGAGGAGCTGCTGCAAAAGGTCGGTCTTAGTGATAAGGCCTATACTTATCCGCACAAGCTTAGCGGCGGACAAAAGCAACGCATCGCAATCGCTAGAAGTTTGGCGGTAAATCCGGACGTGATTTTATTCGATGAGCCCACTTCGGCGTTAGATCCCGAGATGATCGGCGAGGTGCTAGGTATAATGAAAGAGGTCGCCAAAGAGGGCATTACGATGCTTGTGGTAACGCACGAGATGGGCTTTGCACGCAATGTCGCAAATAGGATTTTTTTTATGGAGGGCGGTAAGATCGCTGTGGACGATACGCCTAAAAACGTATTTGAAAATCCGCAAAATCCGAGATTGAAAGAATTTTTAAATAAAATTTTAAACCACTAAAGGAGAGGGAAATGAAAAAATTTATGAGATTTTTAGTTGCGGGCGCTTTGCTTTGCGGCTCGCTAGTCGCTAAAGACATCACCAAAGATACGCTCATCGTAGGCACGAATGCCGAGTATCCGCCGTTTGAGTTTGTGGATGAAAACTCCAAAGTCACCGGCTTTGATATGGATCTGGTAGCTGAGCTTGCCAAGCGCGCGGGGGTGAAATATGAAATTTTAAATATGAGCTTTGACGGGCTAATCCCTGCGATTAAAAGCGGCAAAATCGATATGATCGCCTCGGGAATGAGCGCTACGCCGGCTCGTAAAAAGGCTATCGATTTCACGGCTCCTTATTATAAAGTCGAGAATTTATATGTCAAGCGCAAGGACGATAACTCGTTAAATTCTAAGGCGGATCTGCAGGGTAAGCGCCTTGCCGCGCAGCTAGGCACCATCCAAGAGCTTGCGATCAGAGATATCAAAGGCGCCGAGGTTAGCGCTACGGAGAACGTTTTTGTAGCTGTCATGTCGCTGAAAAACAAAAAGATCGATGCGCTTTGCGTAGATTCATCCGTAGGCTACGAATATCTTAAGAAAAACGACGATCTAACCGCATTTTTTAAAGAATCCGACGGCAGCGAGGGTTTTTCGATCGCATTTGATAAGGGCAAGTACCCCGAACTGCTTGCTAAATTTAACGCAGCGCTTGAGGAGATGAAAAAGGATGGAAGCTACGAAAAGCTTTTGGAAAAGTATAATTTAAAATAATCCGCAAAATTTAGGCGCAAATTCCTCTTATAGAATTTGTGCCGCCTAAGAGGAATCCTATGAAAAAGATATTTTTAGCACTTGCGATTTTGCTCTGCACGCAGAGCTTTGCGGAGCAAAAAGACAGATACGGCATCGCCGCGTTTGCAGGTCTTGGCAATGATGGCAGAAGCTTCGTTTTTACCTTCAGAAAGGCTCAAAAAGATCGTTTCTTTCCCTGCGACTTAAAAAATTTAAACATAATCGCCGCGGGTGCTTCTAGGTGCATAACGGACGCTAATGAGCTGAAGAAATTCGACAAAGAATATAAAAAAGCTCTCGAGTCCGTGATAAAACCCGGCAAGCGCTACTACGTAAATTTAATCGATCGTGGCAATGACGCCTATGTCTGTGACGCAAGCGATCCTAAAAGCAATCTGCGATTGGACCTAGTGGCGGCGGGATTTGCCGTGCCGACAACCGACGATAGCGAACTTCTTTTAAAAGCTGCTGAGGAAGCCAAAGAGGCTAAACGTGGAATGTATAGCGCAAAATTTTGGGATGTTACTAACTGCATTCTAAACGGCGTGCCGATGCCTAAAAAAGACGAGGATAGATGAGCGAAATTTACGCGCTTAGCGACGATGTCTTAACGCCGCCGCAAACTATCTTTTCGCAGATAGATGAAATTTTGCGCTGCGGCGTAAAGCTCGTGCAGTACCGCAGCAAGCTCGCCGCGCAGGATGAAGCTTTAATCCGCTCTCTCATCGGTCTTTGCGAGGATTACGGCGCCAAACTCATCATCAACGACGATGCGGCGCTTGCCAAAAAGCTAGGCGCGCACGGTGTGCATATCGGTAAGGATGATGGCGAGACGGCGCAGGTGCGCGAGTTTTTAGGCGCGGATAAGATCGTCGGCGTTAGCTGCTACGCTGATCTTGCTCGCGCGCAAAAGGCCGAGGCACAGGGCGCTAGCTACGTAGCCTTCGGCTCGCTAAGGCGCGGCAAGACAAAGCCTGATGCGCCGCTTTGCCCCGATGCGCTCGTACAAGAGGCGCGAAAATCTTTAAACCTTCCAATCGCCGTAATCGGCGGGATAAGCTTAGAAAATCTGGATGAAATTTTAGCCCTCAAGCCCGATTATATCGCGATGGTAGAGGCGATCTACAGACCCGATTCGATCACGCAGAATTTAGTAAATTTAAAGGAAAAAATGGATGAATATATTTGACGCCGTGATTTTAGGCATCGTCGAGGGGCTGACTGAGTTTCTACCCGTAAGCTCGACTGGGCACATGATCCTAGCAGCGAAACTGATGGGCTTGCAGCAAACCGACACGCTTAAATGCTTCGAGGTCGTTATCCAGCTAGGCTCGATCCTAGCGGTCGTCGCGATGTTTTACAAGCGGCTCTTGGTTGATTTTAAGCTCTGGTGTAAGCTCGTCGTGGGTTTCATCCCCACCGCCGCGATCGGCTTTTTGCTCTATAAAAGCATCAAATCTCTATTCGCGCCGCAGACCGTCGCCTACGCACTGATCGGCTGGGGCGTTATTTTTATCGCAGTTGAGCTCTTTCGTAAGGCGCGCCCGAGAGAGGACGAGCTAGAGCATCTGGATCAAATTTCATACGTTCAGGCCTTCATCATCGGGCTTTCGCAATGTTTTGCGATGGTGCCGGGCACTTCGCGCAGCGGCGCTACCATCATCGCAGGGCTTTTGTGCGGGCTAAGCAGAAACCTGGCCGCGCGCTTTAGCTTCCTACTCGCGATCCCTACGATGTTTGCGGCGACTTTTTACGACACTTATAAAAATTTAGACACCTTCGCGCAAAACTCTGACAATATCACGACCTTTCTCATAGGCGGCGCAGTAGCGTTCGTCGTGGCGCTTGCGGCGATCAAGCTATTTCTAAGCTTCGTTTCGAAGTTTGATTTCATCCCGTTTGGAATTTATAGAATTCTAATCGGCATCGTCTTTTTCATCTTCGTTCTTTAAACGCAATCATCAAAGGAATTTCATGAGCCTCGTAAAAAATATCGGCGCATTTTTAAAAGACAGATTTAGCCTCCTATCGGTATTTGACGGCGCGGTGCTAAACGCATACACGCTAGTTTTGGTATTAAATTTAGCGCTCGGGTTGCTTCTTATCGCACGCGGCGGCGAGCTGCTCTCTGCGCAGGCACTGTTTTTCGTGGCGTCTGCGATCTGCGGCGTGACGATACTTTTTTTCGCGCTTTACGCGCTTAGCTTTTACAGCGCCAGGCTATATAAAATTCTCGCCTTTGCACTTCTGGCGCTAAACGTAGCCTTCGCGATCGCTCAGATTTTTTTGATCTTTAGCCTGGAGCTTACCTACTCGCACGGCACGCTGGACGCGCTAGTGCAAACGACGCCCAAGGAGGCCTTTGAGTTCGCGCATGCGTTTTTAAATTTCAAGCTTATCGCGGCTTTTTTGGCACTTTTAATTTTCGTCATCGCCGCTCTTAGGCTTAGAGTGAGCCAGCAAGCGCGAATGAAGCTATGTCGCGCGATAAAGCTAGCCTTTCTGCTTAGCTTGCTCGTTTTTATCGCGCATGCGGCATTTAAAAGCTACGTAGCCAAAAGCTCGAAAATGCGCGCCAGCATCATAATCGCACTGAATAAAATTCCGATTTATAACTTTGCTTTCGTTACGAAGGATTATTTCGGCGCCGATTTTAAAAGCGTGCGCGAGCTGCAAGCCGGATACCAAAGCATTTACGCCTCGCATTCACATAAAACCGTGCCAAACCGCATCTCAAACGTCGTTTTCATCATCGGAGAGAGCCTGCAGCGAAATTTCATGAGCCTATACGGCTACTATCTGCCCACCACACCGAATCTGCAAGCGCTTGAGCAAAGTGGAAATTTAATCGCCTTTAGCGACGTCGTCTCACCGGGCGCCAAGACCAACGACGTGTTAAAATACGTGCTAAATTTCGGAAATTACGAGAGCGAAAAGCAGCGCCCGTGGAGTGCCAATCTCGACATCGTAAATCTCGCGCGGCTCGCAAACTACGAGACCTTTTGGATCAGCAATCAGGAGCGCTACGGGCAGTGGGCGGTCGCAAGCGGCGCGAGCGCGCAGATGACGGATCACTCGGACTTTACGAACCAGATCCCGGTTTACAAATACGCCTACTCGCTCGATGAAGTTATGCTGCCGAGTATAAAAAATTTCAAATCCGGCGCGAGAAAATCGCCCCTTGCGCGCAAGGACGAAAGCTCTGCCGCAGAGGTGGGCAGCGCGCAGGAAAAGGATAAATTTTTCATCCTTCATCTGATGGGTTCGCACCCGAGCTATGAGTTTCGCTATCCAAAAAGCTTTGCTAAATTTAGCGCCGCAGATATCTCGCGCGAGCCGCTTGATGAGGGGCAGAAAAAAGAGCTCGCGCACTACCTAAACACCGTGGCTTACAACGATTTTATAGTAAGCGAAATTTATAAAATTTTTGCAAGCGACAACACGCTGATAGTCTATTTCAGCGACCACGCCCAGAGCCTTTATCAATACCGCGGCAAGCTGATCCACGGCGGCATCAACCGCTTCACGCTCGAAATCCCGCTGATTTTCATGGCGTCGGATAAGTTCAAAGAGCAAAACGCTGATCTTTGGGCGCGCATCGCGGCAGCCAAAGACAGGCCGTTTTTAAACGACGATCTCATCCACGCGATCGCAGAAATTTTAGAGATGACCGATCTACCGGAGTACGATCCCGCTCGCTCGGTGATAAACGCGGATTTCAACGCCTCGCGTCCGCGCATCATCGAGGGGGTCGATTACGATAAGGTTTACAAGCTGCAGAAGGAATTCGGCGAATAAATTCGGTGAAATTTTGCGTCTTTTAGCGGCGCAGAATTTCGCTTCTTAAAATTTGCGCTCTTATCGCAAGCGCTCGCGTCTTAATTTAGCTTTCAGACGGCGCGCCAATTTTCACCGCCACAGGCTCTGCGGTAAAATTTCTCGCCGCGGAAGTCTGCCGAGCGAAATTCGGCTTTGTAAAATTTCAAAATTTTACGGCACAAATTCCATGGCACAGAATTTTTTACGTGTCCACGAAATACAAAATTTGCGAAGCTCGTTCGAATAGCGAAATTTTGAAATTTTGGAATTTTAAAATTTGGCGGTGTAAAATTTATCCGCGCGGCACGGAATTCTACCGCTAAAATTTCACGGCTCAAAACTCCGCAGCAAAAATTTACCGATAGAATTTAGCTCGCAATTTAAAATTTCAAAATTCCGAGCCGCGCATAAAATTCTACGCTTTAAAATTCCAAGCTATAAAATTTTACGCTACGAAATTCCACCGACAAAATTTTATGTCGCAAAACTCCGCGCCGTAAAATTTAAAAGCGGCTCTTGCTATAATATTTTGCGAGCTCAATTTACGCTGCCGCAGCGGTATTTGCCTGCTACGAAGGTGATTTTATCGCGAATTTTAGCGATCTGTCTTAGCGCCTCCGCCAAGAAATCCACGTCACTTTCGTCGTGGATAAACGAGAAGCTAGCCCGCACCCAAGCGGGTTTGCGCGACATTTCGGTATCGGGTTGCAAGCCGAGCAGATCAAAGCCGTAAGGCGCGGCGCAGTCGCATCCTGCGCGGGTCTGGATCTCAAATTTCTGCCCGAGCACCCCGGCTAGCGCGTCCGCGCCGAGCCCTTGCATATTAAAAGCAAAGATCGGCACGCGCGGCGCAGTCAGATTGCCGTAAATTTCAATCTCTGGGATTTTTGAAATTTCGCTTATGAAGCGCCTGCAGATCGCCTCTTCGCGCGATTTGATCGCCTCTAGCCCCGCGCTCTTGCGAAGCTTCAGGGCAAGATAGGTCCGCACCAGCGCGATGATGCCCGGCGTGCCCGCCTCTTCTAGGCGCTCCTTGTCGATTATAAAGCGCTGCGTTTGGGCGTCTGCGTATTTGATCGTGCCGCCTCCTGCGAATGTCGGCTCCTCGCCGCGCAAAAGCTCCTTTCGCACCGCTAAAATCCCACTAGCGCCCACGCCGCCTAAGAGCTTGTGCGCACCGAAAAATACTCCGTCGCAAAAGCCAAGATCCACGTTTTCGTGCGCGATGAGCGCGCTAGCGTCCACGAACAGCCGCCCGCCGTGCGCTTTTAGCATCAAGTAAGCGCGCTTGTAATCTAGCTTAAGCCCCGTCACGTTCGATGCCGCGGTAAGTACGCCATAAATTTCGCGCCCTTTGTTTGCGGATAGAATTTCGCCTAGCCGCGCAAAATCCATCAGTCCGCTTGGATCCAGCGGCACGCGTACAACCTCGCAAAGCCCCTGCCTTAGGCTAATTTCAACGGAGTGATGCTCAAAAGGCGAGATGATGAAAAGCGGCAGCTCTTTTATGCTCTCGCGCCGCAAGCGCAGCCTATCTCGCGTCGCGGGCGGCAGGTAGATGCCTAGAATTTCCCAAAGCTTCTTAATCGCCGCGGTCGCGCCAAATCCGCACGAGATCAGGTAGTAGCGCTCTTCGCAGCCTAGAAGCTCTTTGATTTTGGCTCTTGCGTTTTCGTAGTAATCACTCGTGATCTCGGCGCTCGCTCCACCTGCGGAATGGACGTTGGCGTATGTTGCAAGCACGCGCTCGATCTCCGCTTCTATAGGGCGATACGCAAGGCCCGAGGCGGCGAAATCGAAGTATTTGACCCCCTCTTTTAAGATGATATTTTCTTTGATCGTTTGAAAATCCAAAGCGCGACTCCAAAATTTTTGCAAATTATATCCAAACTCGCTAAAATTATGCCCGCAAGGAGGGCGAAATTTACGAGCTAAAAGACACTGCGCGAAATTTGGGCGATGCTAGTATCGACGCGATTTTGCAGTTTCATTTCGTATTTGACGAGATAGGCTGTATAAGCGGCTACGCGGACGTTTTCGAAGCGATCGAAAATGAAATTTTGCTCTGCTTCGAGCAACTCGGCGAGCGGTTTAAATTCGGCGGCGAGTGCGAAGAGCAGATCAAAAAAGCGCTGATGAAATTCGCTAGAAGCGACCGTAAAAAAATAGGAATTTCAAAAATCTTGCCGCGATTTACGGCGCAAAAAATCACCGCAGATCTCATAAACGCGAAGTTTCTAATCACCGAAAAATCAAGCGAGCAAAGGGCGCAAAAAGCTCGTAAAAACGACCGCCTACCGCGCGCGCTACGCCGCTACCATATCACCGACAAGGTCCATTTTAGCAGCAACTTTGCAAGGTTTTGGTTTAGATTTATCGAGCCAAACCTGCCCGCGCTGCGCCGCGGCGAGATAGGGCGCGTGCTAAGCCTAATTAAAGCGGATTTCAACGCCTACGCGGGGCTCGGGTTTGAAATTTTAAGCAAAGAGCTGTTAGCGAAGTATCTAAATTTAGAGATTTCGCAAATTTCAAGCTTTTGGAACAAAGAGGTCGAGATCGACATCTACGCGAAATTTGAGAGCTTTTGCGTCGCGGGCGAGTGTAAATACAAGGAGCGAAAAATTTCAAAAAACGTGCTAAATGAGCTTATGCTCAAATGCGAAAAAGCGCACCTCGCGCCCGATCTACTCGCGCTGTTTTCCAAAAGTGGCTTTAGCGGCGAGCTACGAAACCTAAAAAGCGATAAAATTTTACTCTTTTCGCTCGAGGATTTTAAAATTTTACTTTGAACTGCGCGCCAAAAAAGCCTAAATATGGCGCGGGCGGGCAGTACCGTGCGCGTATGGTATGCCGCAAAAAATGAGTGGAGTGTTATCGACGGATACGCTATCTACAGGCGGCACGGGCAGAGCATAGGTAAGCGCAAGGCATGTCAGACGCGCTATCGATAGACGGCATGAAGGTGTGTTTGAGCGGATGGTGGCGCTATGGATAGGCAGACAGCGCGCCATTAGAGGCGCACTATGGCAGCAAATTTTAAACACAATCTGCAAGCAGAAAATTCGCTAAGCGTCAAATGCGAGTTTTTAAAATTCTATCACCAAATTTTAGCACAGGTTTAGACGACTACGTCGCCCACGCACAAATCAGCCATTTGCGAATTTCCCGCGACTATTGATAAGTAAACACTTGCTATATGTAAGCAAACGCGCGCCACTGCAAAACCGCAACTATTCATAAACAAACCTCGCGCCCTAAATTCCTCAAATTTAGACTATTTTTTCACCTTGATCACGTATGGCACCGATTTGATCACGCCTTTTGAAAACAGCGTCTTGGTGTCCGCATACACGGCGTCAAGTTCGGCTTTTGAGACGTCCGCATCGTTTACCTGCACGTCCTTGTCGTAGTATTTCTCGATCACGTCGATCGCGCCTTTTTGATCGCTCGGAGAGAGGGCTTTTAGCTGCTTTAAAATCAGTGCCGATTTGATAAACGCGCTCTTGCCATGCACCGGCGCAAAGATCAATTTTACGTTGCTGTTGCGAAGATACTTCGTGATCCTCTTCATCTCCTCGGCGCAATACGGGCACTCCGGATCGCCCACGATGTAGGTTACGTAGGGGTTGTTTTTATCAAACGACTCGATATAGGCAAATCTCGCGGGATTTATGCTCTTTAGCAGCTCAAGCGCGGCGGCGTCTCTGGCGTCCTTTAAAATTTGAGTTCTCATCTTAAACAGCGCTGCATCCGCCGCGTCTGCAAGCTTAGGCTCCTCAGTTACTGCCACTAGGCTTTTGCCGTCGTCGCTAGCCAAAAACGCCTCTTTTTTATCGCCCGAGCGGATGATTAGCAAATTTAGCCCGTTTAGCGAGTTCAGCTTGTCGATCGAGATGAGCTGAGCGTTTTTATCATTTAGACTTTGCTTTAGGTTTTTTACGAACTCCGCTTCGTTCGCATTCGCGCCAAGCGCAAAAGCCGCACACGTAGCCAAAACGTAGATGATTTTTTTCATAGCTTCCCTCCCCTTAAAATTTCGCCAATTATATCAATTTAAAATAAAATTTGTTATAATCGCGCCTCATTAATTTAAGGAGAAATTTATGGCTTATTCAATGGGCGATCTAAAAAAAGGTCTAAAAATCGAGGTGGACGGAATTCCGTTTAAAATCATAGAATACCAACACGTAAAACCAGGCAAAGGGCCAGCTTTCGTGCGCGTTAAAATAAAATCTTTCATCGATGGCAAGGTGCTTGAAAAGACCTTCCATGCGGGCGATAAATGCGAAGCTCCGAATCTTGAGGAAAAAGAGATGCAGTATCTCTACGACGACGGTGAGGCGTGTCAGTTCATGGATACCGATAGCTACGAACAGATCGCGATTAGCGACGAGGATGTGGGCGAGGCGAAAAAATGGATGCTAGATGGTATGATGGTAAATATAATGTTTTACAACGGCAAAGCGATCGGCGTGGATGTGCCGCAGGTGGTGGAACTTAAGATCGTAGAAACTGCGCCAAATTTCCGCGGCGATACGCAAGGCAGCAACAAAAAGCCTGCCACCCTTGAGACCGGCGCCGTGGTACAGATCCCATTTCACGTACTCGAAGGCGAGGTCATCCGCGTAGATACCGTCCGCGGCGAGTATATCGAGCGCGCGAATAAATAATCCCCCTCTCTCTCTCTCTCTCTCTATTTTTGCGAAATTTTGATTTCGCAAAAATTCCTCTTTCTTTTGAAATTTATAAACTCCGAGCGATAAATTTAAACCGCGATCTTCGCATAAATTTTGATTAAAATAGCTTTTCAAATTTGCCAAAATGTGGGATAATTTAGTATAAATTTTACGCAGCGCTGATTTTGCAAAATTTAGAATAGTTTTACGATTAAATTTACGGATATGAAATTTGAGTATAAAAAACGCCCGAAAGCAAATCTTACGACCCGCTTTCGGGCTTTGAGCTAGGCTGCAACTTTAATTAGATTTAAAATTTCACCTTCACTTGGGAAACGAGGCTTAGCAAAATCTTTATTGAAGAAAAGCTTTCTGCCATCAACTTCTACTAGAAAGTCTCCGCTGCCACCAGTGGCCAACTCGACAACCGCATCCTTATAGACGCTCGTTATTTCATCTCTCACACGGAGAGCTTGCGGTCTATAAGATCAAGAATTACAATAAGTAATTACAACTTTCATCTTTATTCCTTTCTAAAAAAGTGCCACATTCTAGCAGAACTAGCTTAAATTTTAATATAAAAGCTCAATTTCGCGCGCCTCAGCATTTAAAATTTACGAGCGAAATTTCGCAGTTTTGCAAAGCTTGGAATCTCGCTGCTGCGAGCTCAAGGCTAGTCTTCAAATTTTAAAATTTCATCGTAGCAGAGATAAAAATCGCAGCCCTGCGCATGGAATTTCTTATCGCCGTGGAAGTGTCCGAAATACCACCGCGCAGGCCTTACGAGCTCAAAGATCCGCTCCAGATACTCAGACGTTTTATCGGGGGTGCTTTTGCCGCACCAAAGGTATTCTTTTAAAAATTTCATCGCAAACCACGGCGCCGTGTGGCTCAGCACCGCATCGATCCGTCCGCCAGAGGCGATGAAATCGCGCGCATTTTGCATCGCACAAGCAAACTCCTCCTCGCTTGGAATCTCGCGCGCCCACCAGCTAAGTCCCGGTATCCGATGCGCCTTATCGACACTAAGCGCGCCGCCGAAGCACAAAAATTGTCGCCCTGCAATCTCGTAAATTTCGCCGCGCCGCAGCCAAAAAATATTCTCGCCGCCCACGCTCATGGTGCCGCCAAATTTCCGCTCGCGTGGCAGCTGATCCAACATATCAAAATTTTCGTGGTTGCCGTCTATGAAAAGAAGCGTGGCGGGGAAATATCTTTCTATATTTTTGCGCGCCATAAACTCATCTATCCGCTCGCTCCAAAACAGCCCGAAATCTCCGAGCACGATGACGAAATCATCGGCGCTAAGCCCATCCGCAAAGGCTTTGTTAGTTATTTTGCCGATCTCGTTTATGCCGTGTGTATCGCCGCAAAGATATATCATATTCCTCTCCTTTAATCTGGCTCGCCGCGCTTTGCCGCAGCCCGTGTGAATGAAATTTGAAGCGCTAAATTTTACGCAGCGCACTCGTTGCAAAATACAACTAGCGTTCCGAGCCGCAGCCGCGTAAATTTAATCCGAATTAGAAGCGTAAATTTAGGCGACGAAATTTTAAAAACGCAAGCACCAAGCCTGTAGCCGCGCAAATTTAAAGCCGAGGCTTCCGGTTTTAACTTTCGCGGCGCAGATCTAAGCGGCGAAATCCAAGTAGGCGCAGCTTTGCTTACTGCCGCTAAATTTTAAATTTAGCGACTAACTTTGTAAATTTTACGGCGAGCCGCCTAAATTTAAAGATTAATTTTAAAGCCTGCCGCGCAATTTCGTCGCCAGCGCTGCGCCGATTTTTTCGTAGCCCTCTTTTTGCAAGTGGATTTCGTCAGGGCGGATCAGCCCACGCTCGCGCCAGCCGCGCCAGCCGCCATCCTCATCCATAAGACCGGCTATGTCGTAAAACATCGCCCCTTCGTCTCGCGCCAGATGCGCTAGCACCTCCGCAGCGCGTGAGGCGTTTGGCACTTTAGGGCTTCGCGGCGGCGCTACGAGCAG
This sequence comes from uncultured Campylobacter sp., assembly GCA_963520005.1. GTDB lineage: Bacteria > Campylobacterota > Campylobacteria > Campylobacterales > Campylobacteraceae > Campylobacter_B. The sequence goes on along the minus strand of CAUQPS010000005.1, from coordinate 30,261 downwards.
GATTTTTGCACCAGGAGCTGCGGAGCGGACGGAGCGAAGCAGCCCACGGACGCTTTGGTAGAATTTTTGCTCGTCAAATTTCGGATCCATCGCATCGTTTGTGCCGTAAGCGATGACTACGAGATCGTATCTAAGTCCCGAAAAATCCCTACCAAAGGCATCTGCACCCCATTTTTCGTAGAGGTTGCTAAACGCGCCGTTGCTCGCACAAGAGTCTGCAAAGCGCGCGTTTTTACGATAAATTTTATATCCTCCAAGCTCTGCTCCGTCACGCAGCGATCGAATTTCGATCGGAAATCTAAGTCGCAGCTTAGAATACTCCCATTTCTGCGGCACTTCTTGCGAAATATACGCGCTTAGCCCACTTGCATCGCGCACGCGAAAAATCTCGCCGCCCTGATCCGATTTATGTAAAATTTCGACGTAAAAATCGCCGCTAAGCTGCTTTAGCTCCAGTCGCACATTAGCGCCCTTTTTGCTGGTAGCGATCACTCCGCATAGTGGAAAATCGGGGTCTTGCTCGGTGCGAGACGAGATCACATTAAAGCCGCTTTGCTTAAATTCTATATTTTCGCTTTTGTGATATTTAGGCATCATTGCAGGCACGAAGCCGACGCTGTTTTGCACGAAAAAGCCGTGCCTGAAAGCATCTATCAGCGCGTCGCTTCCTAAATGCGAATCACCAAAAAATTTCACTCCAAAGCCCGCAGAGCTTTTTGCATTTGCGGAATTTATGCCACGAACGCCTGCGTTTGCTGCGCATCCGCTTAATAATGCGGCAAATAAAATCGCTATAAATTTACTCAACTTCAATCCTTGATAAAATTTCTTTCGCTACCGCTTCGCAACCCTCTTTGCTCATATGAATGCCGTCGTCTTGGCGCACGCGCACGAGCTTGGAGCCGCTTTGCAGATAGGTTTTATAGACGCCTTTTTCGCACACCAGCGGGGTTGTTTGCATAAAATACCCGCCAAGCGCCATACTAGCGTCGGCATATATTTGATTTAGCAGCTGCGTTTTCTCCTCAAAATCCGGCTTTTGCATACACGGCATCGCTAGCCACAGCACTCCCGCGCCGTGCGAGTGCGCCGTATCGTAGATCTCGCGTACCCTTGAGGCGTAAAACTCCCGCCAGCGCGGCGTTTTAATGCCATAAATTTTACCCCCTGCGCGGTACTCCCAGACGTCGTTCGCACCCAGCAGCACGACTACGAGCTTAACGCCGCCGTTCTCTCTAAGCGCGGCATCGAGCGTCTTTTGCCAGTCGAAAGATTTCTTGCTCGCAAGCCCTGTCGATTGCTTGCTAAGATCGATCACTCTCAGGCTTCGCTTCGGGAAAAATTTCTTAGCGTTCATCCCCACGTATTGCATCAGACTATCGCCCATAAAAAGCACCTCATCGCCTGCATTTAGGCGGATCTTGCCATCGTCGCTAAGCGAAATTTTAGCATCAATCTCCACGGAGCTTTGCGTCGTTAAATTCTGCTCCAAAGCCTGCGGAACAGGGAGTTGAGAATCGGAATTTTCGCCGCTTTGCAAGGTTGCGCTTGCCGTGACGGGATTTTGCGACACGGCGGAGCTGTGCGGCACAGAGCTTGTTGTAGCCAGTCTTTGTGACACGGAATTTTGCGAAGTAGAATTTTGAGGGATGGAATTTTGTGCGTAAGGCTCCTGCGCAGAATCGCGCGTCTTTAAATGATGTACAGAATTATTTAAGGCAGAATTCTTTGCAGTATGAGCTTGCGGCTTGCTATCTTGCGGTTTAACGCTTTGCGAAGCATCGTGATCTCGTGCCCTCGTGCTTTGCAAAGCTTGATTTTCCGCCATACGATCTTGCGCAGGTTTTTTAAAATTTTCGCTTCCGCTATGCGGACTTGCGTCCTCATCCTTGCTAATGTCCTCACCTTTGATACGCTGCTCTAGCTTATCTACGCCATTTGCAATCTTTTCGTAGATCTCTCCACCTACGCGAAACGGCGAGCGGCGCAGCCATTCTTCTAGCCCGAAATCATCGTGAAATCGCTGCTCCAAATAATAAAGCAGCGAGCCTTGCATAAAAAATGCCGAGAAAAACAGCGCAAAAAGCAGAGTCGAAACAAACCTAAGCATCTAAAATCCTGCGTAGATGAAATTTGGAATTCCGCTTGGCATCAGCGCGAAAATCAGCGTGAAGATCATGCCGAGCACGAGAGCTTTAGGTAAAAACGGCAGCTCGGCAAAAAGCGCGATCAAAGTATCTTTAAGAGCAGAGATTTTAGGATAAACAAAAATCCCCGCTAAAATCACCGCAAGCACCGCTAGCTCGCTAATATCTCCAAAAGCTCGTGCGCTGGTAAAAGCGCTCAAAATCGCCGCCGCATCTGGAAGGGAATTGGCGAAAAAAATCCAAGCGAAACTTACAAAAATATAGGTGCAAAAAAGCGCCAAATGCGGATTTAGCGGCTTTACGCCCACTTTGGCAAGACATTTTAAAAATACAAGCGCCACTCCGTGCAAAAGCCCCCAAATCAAAAAATTTAATCCCGCGCCATGCCAGATACCAGATAGCGCAAACGCGATTAGCAAATTTACGCAGGTGCGCGCAAAGCCATTGCGCGAGCCACCGAGCGGGATATAAATATAATCGCGTATAAACGTGGACAAGCTGATATGCCAGCGATCCCAAAACTCGCCTAAATTCTTAGCCGCATAGGGCATATTAAAATTCTGCGGCAGCTTAAAGCCCATCGCAAGCCCAAGCGCACGCGCCATATCGATAAAGCCACTAAAATTCGTATAAAGCACCACGCCATAAAGTAGCAGTGCGGCTAGAATTTGCGCCGCGGAGGACTCAGGCTCGTCGCCGTAAACGCCTGAAATCACATCACTATAATACGCGCCCAAATAGCCGCTAATAAGCAGCAGCTTAACTAAGGCAAAAATTATAAGCACATAAATTTCATCGGCATTGCCAAAGTGCTTGAAGCGATCAAACTGCGGCAGTACTGGCTCTACGCCTTTAGCGGCGCTAGCGCGCCCGATAGGGCCCATCACGACGCTGGGGAAAAACGCTAAAAAGCACGCCAAGCTCAAAAAGCCCTGCTCGCCGCATTCGCGCCTATAAACTGAGACGAAATAGGTGATCGACATAAAAACATAATATGAAATTCCAAGCGGAAACGCCACGCTATCGACGGCACCTAGGTGCAGCGCGGCAAGCGCGGCATTGAAAAACTCCCTGACGTAGCCGTAATATTTGAAAAACGCGAGAAAAAATAAGCCGCCAGCAACCGCCGCAAGCATCACTGCGCGTGCCTTTGCAGTGGGTAGTGGAATCTGCTTCGCTAACCCCGCTTTTTGTACTTGCTTTGCTATGCCAGCTTGTTTTGTTGCGCTCATCTGCTTGGCTGCCGCTTTACGCGAGAGCTTTTTCTTGTGCGAGGACTGCTTTGCGGGCGGTATGGCTTTTGCGACTACGCGATTAGCGCGCGCGATACACACCCCTGCAAAATATACGAAGGCACTATAAGCTGCAAGCACCAGCGCAAAGCGCGGATTTACGGAGCACATAAAGCTGTAGCTTGCCAGCAGGATCAGGATTTTTTGCGCGAAAATATAATTTTTGAGCGTCCAATAAACGATTAAAAACGCTAAAAAAGCAAGGATAAACTCGGGCGAAAAAAATGTCATTCAATCTTTCCAATTTAAATTTTTAAAGCTCTTGCGGCTTTTAAACGCTCGCGGCGCAAGATTTATACGAAGCGAAAAAGCTTTTTCAAATCGCTTTGCAACGCAAAATTTTATGCGCAGGCATGGCGGTAGTCACGGCGTTGCGTCGCTAAACACACTATAAATTTAACGTCCAAACCCTTAAATTTCACGGGCGCTTTGCATGCGCGCCCTTGCCACGTGAGCAAAATTCCGCCACAATGGCAAAATTTGAAACGCAAATGAGAGCTCTGCACACGAATAAAATTTTTAAACGCGTTGAGCGCTTTGCCATCAAATTCTTACAAAACCTCGCAAACGCAGTCTCGCAAGTTCTACCCGCAGGATTTCAAAATAAGCGCCTTGGAATCATGCCATATAAATTAGGCGCGCGATGCCGCTAAAATCCTACGAAATAAGATGAGCCACGCTTCATCACAACTATGAGGGCTGAAATTCTACAAAGCAAAATTTTAAAAGCCAAAAAATTTTGCAGCGATGATAAAATTCCGCCCGTTAAAATCTATCGCGCAAAATTACTAAGCAAAATCTCACTTTAAGGCGCGATAGAAACCATCTAAAAGCTACGCGCCTTATGAGCCAAAATCATGGCTTTTAATTTTTACTGCAAATTGCAGACCTGCGCCGCCATAAAGCCCCTTTTAAAATTTTGTATCAACGCAAACACACCTTACGCTAGCCTCGCTCTTTCGAACAAAACGCAAGTTAAAATCAATGAGCTTCGCATCGTAAAATTTTGGCTCTAGACTCGAATTTTAGCGCGACAACGCAACTTCAGACTCGCCAGGCAAAATTAGTCGTAAATTTCAATGCGGCTACATAAAGTTTAGTTTGAGCTGAAATTTAACCTAGCAGAGCCGAATCTTGCTTCGCAATCCAGCCATTCTAACGAGATAATGTAAATTTTAATTTGCAATTTAAAATTTCTAGCGCAACGATACCGGCTTTGGCTCGCGTTTTGCAATTCTAATCTGGCGGCGCGAAGTTCATAAAATGCCGCGTAAAATTGCAAATTTCAGCGTTTTTTATTCGGCTGGCGAGGTTTGCGCGTAAGAACTGATTTGCGAAAATTTTAAAATTTTATCGCCTATCTCGGCTTATTTGCTGGGCGATCGCGATAAAATTTACGCTCCGTGCTTCAAGCAAGTAGTTGCGATGAAATTTTACGCCGCATTTTAAAAAAATCCCGTGCCTACCCAACTGCGAAATCCGTAAATCTCGCGCGAAATTTCATATTGCTGCATTACTTAGCGGCTATCAAATATGCTTGCCAAGCAGACGCGTAGAAATCTCTCACCGTCCTTTCATGCTCGTTCGAAGTAAAATTTCGCACAGATGTTTTAACGGTCCATAGTCGAAATAAACGTTCTACATAATTCTATCGCAAAACGGGGACTGCCGGGTGGAATTTTACCCGACAGCAAAGTCTTTTTTGCGCTAGATTTACCCCTCCGCGCGGATAATCCTTACTGCCTCGACCATATTTTTTAGGCTCGGGCGAGCCTCCTCCCATTTGCGGGTTTTTAGGCCACAGTCTGGGTTGATCCACAGCTGCTCTTTCGGAAGCACCTCAAGCAGCGCGCGGATCTGGCTTACGAGCTCCTGCACACTAGGAATTCGCGGACTGTGGATATCGTAAACACCTGGACCAACCTCTTGTTTATAGCCGACCGATTTGAAAACTCTAAGCAGTTCGTTGCCGCTGCGAGTGGTCTCGATACTGATGACGTCGGCATCCATCGCCTCTATCGTTTTGATTATGTCGTTAAACTCCGAATAGCACATATGTGTATGGATCTGCGTTTGCGCTTTGGCTGCGCTTACGGCGAGCTTAAAGGCACTAACGGCAAATTTTTCGTATGCAGGAATGTTTTCGGATCTAAGCGGATAGCCCTCTTTAAACGCAGCTTCGTCCACCTGAACGATCTTGATACCCGCGTCTTGCAGATCCGAAATTTCATCGAAAATCGCGAGCGCAAGCTGTTTTACGATCTGCTCGCGAGGCTTATCATCGCGCACGAAGCTCCAGTTCATCATCGTCACCGGACCCGTTAACATGCCTTTCATAATCTTTTTAGTGCGGCTTTGGGCGTATTTGATCCACTCCACGGTCATCGGTTTTGGGCGGCTCACGTCGCCGAAAAGTAGTGGCGGCTTCACGCAGCGGCTGCCGTAGCTCTGCACCCAGCCGTTGGCGCTAAACGCGTATCCGCTCATCTGCTCGCCGAAATACTCGACCATATCGTTACGCTCTGGCTCGCCGTGAACCAGCACGTCTAGGCCGATCTCATCTTGAAATTTAACGCAGTCATCGATGTAAGCTTTGATGTCGCGCTCGTAGGCTTCGCGGTTGATTAAACCCTTTTTGTAGGCGTTGCGAACCTGGCGAAGCTCGGCAGTCTGCGGGAAGGAGCCGATCGTAGTGGTAGGTAAAATTCCATAGCCTAGCTCTTTTTTCTGCACCTTGATGCGATCCTCGTAGCGATCAGTGCGCTCGAATTTATTTAAATTTGCAGCGCGGCTTTGCACTCGCTCGTCGTGAATTAGAGGCGAGCTAGCGCGAGTTTTAGCGGATTTTTGATTTTCCTCGTATGCCTTCATGCCGTGTTCGCACATCGGAATTTCAAAGAAAAGATGGGTCAAAATCGAAATTTCGCTTAGTTTTTCGACTGCGAAACTTAGCCAGGATCTGATCTCGGTGCTTAGCTTGTCCTCGTATTTTAGCGTAAAAGGCACGTGCAAAAGCGAGCAGGAGGTGCCCACATAGATGCGCTCCTTAGGCACGTAGGCTTCGATGGCTTTGAGCTGAGCTAGCTTTTTGTCGATGTCGCTCTTCCAGATATTGCGCCCGTCGATCACGCCTGCGAAAAGCACGGTCTTAGCGTCTTTTAAAGCTTGAAGCTCTTTTTTGATATTCTCCTCGCTTGCGTAAACTAAATCAAGTCCGATCGCCCAAACATCGGTCTTTACTATCTCGCGCACGGCCTCAGTCGCATGCTCAAAATAGGTCATAAAGATGATTTTTACGTTGCTTGCGGCCTTGCTTAGGCGCTGATAAATAGGCTCAATCTTTGGCGCTAGCTCAGTCGCGCGATCCGTTACGAAAATCGGCTCGTCGATCTGAACTACGACCTCGCTATCAAGCTCGCTAAGAAGCTTTAGCAGTTCCTCGTATTTCGCGGCAAGGGTATCTAAATACGCGAGCGGATCGCTTTTGTCACTTGATTTGCTAAGCGCAAGATAGGTGATAGGTCCGATTAAATTTATCTTTAGCGCGCAGGAATCCTTAAAATCATTATTTTTCGCGGCCTTATACTCGCTTAAAATTTTACTAGGATTTAGGCTAAATTCCGTATACGCAGAGATTTCGGGCACGATATAGTGGTAGTTTGTGTTAAACCACTTCGTCATCTCCATCGCGACTGCGTCTTTGCTGCCGCGCGCCATCGCAAAATACTGCTCATGCGCCGAAAGAGCCGCAAAGCGCTGCGGGATCACGCCGAAAAGCACGCTGGTATCGAGCATCAGATCGTAGTATGAAAAGTCGTTTACGCTAATTAGGCCGCTCCAAGCATCCAGCTGATATTTGATGTGGCGATCTTTTAGTTCTGCGGCGACCCGCTCTAGCGCGTCATAATCGCACTTGCCCGCCCAATAGCTCTCCAAAGCCTTCTTTAACTCGCGCTGCTCTCCGATACGCGGAAAGCCCGTAACGTAACTCTTCATCTCTATCCTTTGAGTAAAATTTTGATATGAAAATGTTGATTTTATCTAAAATTTCTTTTGCCGTCATTAAAATTTTAATCTAATCTCGAAAATGAACGAAATTTTATATAAAAGCGCAAGGGTGGAATTTCGTCGATAAAGCTCGAGATGGAATTTTATCGACGAAATTCTATGAGTTAAAATTTTAGGATTGAATTTAAAGTCGTTAAATTCATCAATAATTTAAACCTTGTCGTAAGATTCTACTAAAACTTAGTAAAGCCTTGCGACGAAGCTAGCCTTACCCGACACACTGCAAAGCCACTGAGTATCAAGGCTCTATGAAAGTGATGCAATGCCTAAAAATATGAAAATTCTTAGAATTTATAATTATATCCTGCGTAAACGCCGTATTTTTTACCATCGTTATCTTCGATATAATCGCCGTCTTTGTACCACGCCTTGCTTGCTTTAAAGCCCATTTCAATCTCGCTATTGGAGCCAAACTCATACGCAGTACCTATCTTGCCGCCCAAAATAAAGCCGCCCAGCGTATCGTCCGCTCTAACCCAACCGCCATTGCTATAGTCTATTTTAACTTCAGTATCTAGCACCGAAAGCCCAGCGTAAGCACCTAGGACGAGCTTAAATCTGCCGAAAAGCTCCGGCGTAAAATCCGCACCGGCTACGAAATCGTGCGTGCTCCATTTAACCTTTCTTTTCGAATTGGCATTCGAGCTGGAATCCTCGCCTTTAAATCCGTAAAAATACCCGCCGTAAGCTCTAAATGTACCGAAGTCATATCCGGCCTTAACGCCGATTTGCGGCTGTCCGTCATCAAAACCTGCAGCTTGGTTTTTGAAATTATATCCGCCTTCGCCACCTACGAAAAGCCCCTCCGCCATCGCGCTTACTGCAGCTAAAGAGCTAAGAAGCACCACTTTTGCAACTAAATTTCTCATTTTTACTCCTTTCGGTGAAATTTTATCTCAATGATAGCGATACGCTTCGAAACCTAGGCTAAATTTAAAGTAAATACATAACATTTATGATTTTTAGTGATAAAATTTTGAAGTATTTTTGATTTATTTATAACCAGTATAAATTCTAAATCTAAGCATATAGCTTGCATTATAAATTTTATCGCTTAGTAACATACTCTTCGTAAAAGCACAATGCAATAAAAATTTACGCAATATTCCTCTGGATATAAATTTATCTTAATAACTTGTAAATCCGCGCATAATTACTTAAATAAACGGGCTCAAACAGATCTTTATCATAGTTTTCCAGCACAAAAAGTTGGATGAAGGCTGACTCAAAGACCTTTTTATCTAAGATTAAAATTCTTTGGTAATCCGGTAAAAATATCACGTAAAGATTGGAATTTTTATCTATCTGCTTAGATAATTTGACTAGTTTGCCGTTTACTTCGCCCACTTGATAATATGAATTAATAGGCATTTTTTTACCGTCATAGATTAGGTATTCAGGATCGACGCTAGGCAGTGTGCATTCATCATTTATTATGATACTCTCTCCATCTTTACCCATTCTAATATCATAACCCACATGAATAAATGGTGTCCAAGACTCTTTACCTGTTTCTATATCTACGGTAGAAAATTTTAAGATATTAGGCAATATATCTATCATCTGTGGTACAAAATAATAATATATATCCCTAGTTTTCTGTGGAAGCTTAAAATTTTTATCGCTTAAAGAACTTAAGAATTTATTGATATCTGCTTCGCCATAATCTTTTTGAATTTGATATAAATTTAGTTTAAATTTATCTTCCAATTTAGGATCAAATTTTTTATCTTGCAACTTTTGTATATATTCTACGTTAAGCCTCGCCATATTAGCAGAGCTTACCTCATCTTTATTAAAGGAAAACGCACTCATAAAAGTGTATTCTCCTGCCTGTCTACCTCCGGGATCAGCTATTACTTTTACATCGGAGTAATATCTGATTAAATATCCGTAATCCCACCACGATAGCACATAATCCTCCCTGCTGGCTTTATTTTTTAGCTCTGCAAGAGGCATTATGGAGTCTTTCGTAAGCGTAGGTGCAACTCGGAATTTATAAATAAAATCTATGCTAGGCATTAGCGCTAAACAGGTTAAAATAGCTAACAAAGTACTTCTAAGCCAAGTGCGTATTTCAAAGTAATTCAGCGTGAAATATATAAAATAAGCAAATCCAAGCGCTATCATCGGCGTAGCGTACATTGTAAAGCGAGTTCCGCCAAAAAGTGCTAAAACTCCAAGCGCTATCATCGGCAAGGTTAAGATAAACGAACGGAATTTTATCAGCAGTAGAGCCAGCCCTCCTACAGCGCATATAAATATAAATAGATGCCCACTAGATTCAAGCACAAATTTCATGAAATTAGCATTGGCAACCTCGTTGACCGTATTTCTAACACCATAAAAATGAAAAATATCTCCCTTGCCAGTATTTTTTAAAATATATACATTAATTTCTGTTATTATAGGTACGAGCCCACCGAATATGATAAACATGATTGCGACGATCACACCCAAAATCCAAAGAGCTTTTTTGCTTTTATGACTTGGAATTTTAATCATTAAAAAATATAAAAACGCAATTAGTGCAATCTTAAGCAATAAAATATAGTTTACGATTATTGTCTCACCTTCGTAATACGCGCCAAAATTTATAACTGCAACGACCATAAGAATAATCGCTTTGTAATTTGCCTCATTGCGTCTATTAAAAATCAAAGTATAGATTAAAAATATCACTATAATCGCCATATTTAAAGAATACGAGCTAGAATACCACCAATCATAAATCACCGTAAAAACGGCAGGTAAAATAAAGCTACTCTGCTCGCCTCGTCCTATGAGCCTAATCAAAGCCCATAGCGTTAGCAGCGGCAGAGTAACATTTAGCATATCGCTATCGAAATATCCACCTAACGTCCTCATATAATATCCCGGCAATATGGTGGCAAGCAGCGCCGCGATGATGCCGGCGCCCAGGATCTTATACTCTCTTACTATTAAAATAATCGGCACGGCCACTAGCGGCGCTAAAAACACGCTCATATAGATCGTAATGCTATTTAGACTGACGGGTAAAATTTTACTAATTAAAAATGCTAAAGTTGGGATCGACGCGCCGTACGGACTAAGATCGCCTGGCTGGTGAAAGCCCGCTATCATATCTCGCGCACCCTCGGCGTTCGCAAAAGCGTCGTTTGTGGTCATGATGAGCTCGCCGTCAAAAGAAAACTGCTCGATCCCGCTAGCCCAATATATCCAAAAAAACCTGCACGCCACGCCGAATATATAAACCAGCGTCATGATCAAAAAGATATCCATGCGGGAGCATTCGCCGTTTGTAATTCTAAATTTTTGCATCTTTTTCCTTGATTTGCCGTTTGAAGTACCGAGCGGCAGGGTTAAAATTTGCCTCTACAAATTTTACTCGCTTTATCACGCCCGCGTTATGTCTTTAACGACATTGTTTAATTTGCGTTTATTATAGCAGAATTTATCGATATTAAAGCGAAATTTTAAAAATAACCGAAATCAAGCCGTTTAGAATTTAAATTTGTGATATGCAATTTTGGCGACCATCAAAAAATACGATACGTAAAGATAGAGATTAAGATGTAAACTAAATATCCAATATAACGCAGATACAAAACAACACTAAGCCAATAAACATGCGTATATCTAGCATATTATAAATTCCATCTTCTGGGTGCGGAATGAACAAATATAGGACAATAAACATAACGAACGCTTTTAAAAAAATATATAATAACGTTTTATTCATAGACATATATTTAGCAATCTATGCTATGGCTAAATAGCAGAAACAACCGGTCGTTGCAAGAAACTTACGCCGAGCCGGTGGATTTTTGTGGTTTAGACGAAATTCTCGCCTAATACGCGTCGCACATAAATTTACAGACGGTTTTCGTGCGCAGATTAAGCATGATCGAGCTTAGGCATCTGCCGTCCTTGTTGCCGCTTAGTAGGCGCACGGCATCGCCCTCTTTCCACTGCGTGCTGTCGCCTTCGATCGTCCTGTAATGCGCGCCGTTAATGATGAGCGACTCGCCGCCTTTTAGAGTTTTATCGATCTTCAGGTCGCTTGCGATCTGGCTTAGATCGCCTTTTAGGGCATTTGCGATTAGTTTTTCTTCGGCCTGCTCATGCGTCTTCATCGAGCTTTTGGCAAAGTCCGGTACCTGCACAGTTTCGGTCTGAGCCGAAGCAAAAGCGGCTAGCACGCAAGCAGCGTAAATTAGTTTCATATTTTCTCCTCGGTTTTTTCAAAATTGCGGCGATTATAGCAAAGTTTACTTAAAAATTTCGGTCTAAATTTAGCTAGAGTTTAAATTTAAGAAACCGCCCGTCTGTTTAAAACAGAGTCGAACGCAACGGCAAATTATAAAATTTCGCCGCAATTTAAAATTTACTTATTAAAATACGCCGCGAGTGCGCTTAGCCAAACAAACAGAGCTATTATCCAAGACATCGTCCACGGCGTACCTGCAGAAAACGCCGCAAGCATCGCCGAGGAGAGGATGCCGCTACCGTATTGCAGCGAGCCGATGAGCGCAGCGGCCGAGCCCTTCATCTCCTGCGGCACGCTATCAAGAGCGGCGGCATTGGAGCAAGAAGCTATAATGCCGTTCATGCTAAAAACGAAAAACATCGGGATTATCACGCCAAGAACTCCGCCCGTTTTGAAAAACGCAAACGCAAACAGCACGCTGGCGGCAAGCGCGGCAACGAGAGTGGAAACTATGAATAGACGGTTTAGCGCATAGCGCTTTACCAGCTTTTTGTTTACGAAACTTAGCGCCATGACGCCCACGATATTTATGCCGAATAAAAATCCGTAGTATTTGCTAGGAATGCCGAAATAATCGATATATACAAACGATGAGCCCGTGATAAAGGCATAGGCGGCTACGTAGAAAAACGTCACGCTAAGAGTGTATCGCATAAATTTAGCGTCTTGCAATAATCTTAGATAGTTCCTAAAAGACGATGCGATGGGCTTTGTGGAGCGCTTTTGCGGCGGCAAGGTCTCCGGTAGAGAAAAAATCATCGCAAACATAACCGCGCTAGCTAGCGCCATCAGCCAAAATATCCCGTGCCAAGAGTCAAATTCCAGTATCGCGCCACCCAATAACGGACCCACTATCGGCGCTATCGCCATGATAATAACTAGCGTAGAGAGCATCTGTGCGGCCTGCGAGCTATCAAAAAGATCGCTAATCATCGCCCTGCTTAGCATCGGTCCTACGCACGCGCCCACGGCCTGAAACACGCGCCAGAACACGACGCTAGCCATAGTGTCTGACATCGCGCATCCTACTGATCCGATCGCAAAGAGCGCCATACCGATAAAAAGCTGATTTTACGCCGGGTCCTATCGCTGATAGGCCCCCAGACGAGCTGCGCGATAGCAAAGCCGATCAAAAAGCCCGTTATCGTGAGCTCCGAGTCTCCGTGCAGCTGCCGCTCCATCGTAGGCATAGCGGGCAGATATACGTCCGTAGATAGCGATGTACACGCCATAAGCGCACTTAGGACGACTAAAAAAGATAGTGAAGTTCTTGAAGAGTTCAAATTTTTCCTTTTGTTATTATTTGAGTGGGCGCAGGGTTTGCGCGACTGGAGATTAGAAGCTTTAAATTTACTCAAATTTGCATTGATAAAATTTGCGCGATTATAGCTAAATTTCAACGCTTTTCGGCGTGGAAGCTTAAACTAAATTGATGCAAAATTTGAATGCTAACGGTGCAAAATTTAAACTAGAAATTTAAATACGGTAGATCAAAGCGCGGTATTTTTTCGCTAGACGCGGCAAATTTTACCTTGCAAATGAGGCGAGCTGTATGCCCCCGTCGCAGTGAAGCCAGGTAAAATTTAACAAAGTATAGCGGAAAAAGACAAGCCTAAATTTAGACTTCATACCTCTCGCCGGGTTTCATTTCGATGATCTCCCACGGCAAGCCCTGCTTATTTAGTTCGTCCATGAAAGGCTTGGCGTCGAAATTCTCCATATTAAAGACGCCTTTTCCGCTCCAGATGCCCTTTGCCACCATCATCGAGCCGATCATCGCAGGTACGCCAGTCGTGTAGCTCACGGCCTGTGCGCCCGTCTCGGCATAGCAAGCCTCGTGGTCGCAGACATTGTAGATGTAGACTTGGCGCTCTTTGCCGTCTTTTAAGCCGCGTATTACGCAGCCGATGTTGGTTTTGCCCTTCGTGCGAGGGCCTAGCGACGCAGGATCAGGCAGCAAGGTCTTTAGAAACTGTATCGGCACGATCTTTACGCCGTTGTGCTCGACCTCGTCGATACGCAACATACCGACGTTTTCTAGGCATTTCATGTGAGTTAGGTAGCTCTGTCCGAACGTCATAAAAAAGCGGATTCTCTTCAGCCCTTTGATATTTTTTACTAAGCTTTCAAGCTCCTCGTGATAGAGTAGGTAGCTGTCTTTGACGCCTACTTTCGGATAGTCCCACTTGAACATTATTTCCATCGGCTCGGTTTCCTTCCACTCGCCGCGCTCCCAGTAGCGACCCTTTGCACTAACTTCGCGCAGGTTGATTTCTGGGTTGAAATTCGTCGCAAACGCATATCCGTGATCGCCTGCGTTGCAGTCTAGGATGTCTATCTCATGGATCTCGTCAAAGAGATTTTGCTGCGCATAGGCGCAAAATACGTTCGTCACGCCCGGATCAAAGCCGCTTCCTAGCAGCGCCATCGTGTTTGCGGCTTTAAACTCGCCGTCCTTCGCCCACTGTAGCTTGTATTCAAATTTAGCGGTGTCGGGGTGCTCGTAGTTTGCGGTGTCGATGTATGGGATGCCGGCGCGAGAGCACGCGTCCATGAGGGTTAGGTCCTGATACGGTAGCGCGACGTTTAGCAGTAGCTCGGCGCCCGTTTTTTTGATGAGCGCGACCACGGCATCGGTATCGTCCGCGTCGATCTGGGCGGTGCCAATTTGTACACCTAGGCGGTCTTTGATAAATTTAGCGATCGCGTCGCACTTGCTTTTGGTGCGGCTTGCAAGGGTAATCTTGCTAAAAACGTCCGCGTTCATCGCGCATTTTACGGTCGCGACTTGGCTCACGCCGCCCGCGCCTATGATTAAGATATTTGACATTTGGGCTCCTTTAAATTTTAAATTTTGTTGCAATTTTAGCAAATTTAAGATGAATTTTAAGAGGCAGGGTGTGATTAATCATAAAGTTTGGCTATGGCTAGCGTGGAGCGCAAGCTCGCTCTAACAAGAGCGCCAAAAGCGGCACGCGTTAAAATTTTACATAGTTAGCAGCATGCCGATTGACGGCGGCACGAGATTAAATTTACCGCCTTGTATTGCGCGATAAAATTTTAAGCTTTAAAGGGCTAGTTTAAATTTAACATTCCCCGGCGAAGCGCGGAGAATTTAAAATTTAAGGCCCCTCGCTTCGCTGCTAAATTTATCGCGCTTACTTTCTAGGCGCACAGCAAACCGCATACTGCGGCTAAATTTAACGCTTTAACGAACAGCGGTTTAAAAAGTAGCAAGCGGGGCAAAATCCCGTGACGCCCACGATAAAAGGTACCAGTCCGACCAGTCCCCACCAGCTGCTAAACACGGCTCCGGCGATCATTATCGCCAGTCCGATCAGCGCTCTTATTATCCTAGTTTTTTACTTAGCATTGCGTTTTCACTTCTTTGTTTTTACATTTTGCACGTATTAATGCTTAAAATTTTTAAAGTAAGCAATGGCAGCAAACCGCCACCTAGCGTATCATCTTTGAGCCCGCCCTCCTATATACGCGCCTTGGTTAAATTCGGCTTCGTTTAATTATCTTTTCTTTTGCATAAAAGTGCGATCCGACAAAATTTATGTGCCTAAGGAGCAAAATTTATGCAAGCTCAATTTAAAATTTTGACGAATGTAAAGCAAGGAGAACTCAAACGCTGGCGGTAATGCGGCGAAATTTACATGCGGCTTTAAATTTGGAATTACGATAAATTTTAACCGAGCAGAATTCTATCGTAGCAGAAAGTTTGTCTAAATTTAGCCCGCCGCGTATTTTTAGCGTTTAGATTTATGCACCTTGCAGCAAAGAAGCATAACGCGGACGCAATATTTACGATCGAAGCGACACCTCATCTCACGCCGCACCGCTAAAATCAAATTTCGTAGCGGTAAATTTTGCCGAAATTTTCATCCAGAGTGTAGCTAAACTCGCCGCCTGCGTAATAGATTGTCTCGCCGCTCTCCAGCTCGAAGCGTTGATACACGCGCAGCACGACCTCGTTTTCGCTGATGCCTTGGACATGGATAAAAATATCGCTCTTTCTGCCCGCAGTCATCGCCATTTGATAAAGCTGATTAAATAGCGCGTATTCCGGATCTTTCTCGGCATCCTCTTGGGATAAAAAGCCCTCCAGTACGCCCAGCATCTCCGCGCGAAATTCCGTCCTGGCGCGCGCATAGGCGTTTTGGATATTTTCGATCTGGTTAGTATCGAGTAAATTTAAAAGCGAATGTTTGCCCACGTAAAGCGTCGCGCTCGATGTGATTTTGCCGTCCTTGTCGGTCACCAGTCGCAGAGCTTTCTCTACGCGCCACAAGGCCTCTTTTAGTTCGAGCCCGCTTTCAATTTCAATTTTCATCATAGATCCTTTATCAAGAATGCGGAATTTTAGCGTGAAATTTTAAATTTTAAAGACAAACTTAGCGATCAGATACGCCATATATAGCATCAAAACTCCCACGAATGCGTCGATTATGCGCCATGCTCTGCTGCTTGCAAAAAGCTTCGAAAGTGCCCTTGAGCCATATCCTAAGCCGAAAAACCACGCAAACGATACGAACATAACTCCCGCGTAAAACCACGGCTTTTGGGCATCCGCAATCGTAGCGCCGAGCGAGCCCACGACCACGACGGTGTCTAAATACACGTGCGGATTTAGAAGCGTAACCGCAAGGGCTTTGGCTACGACGGGCGCCAGCGGGCTATTTGCAGAGTTTTGGATCTTGGCAAAATGCGAACCCTTATAGGCGCTAAAAAACGAGCTTAGCGCGTAGCAGAGCAGAAATATGATCCCGCCTATGCCTAAAATTTGGGTAAAAAGCGAGCCTTGCTTAAGAGCGCCACCGATTAAAAATATCCCTATACCCGTAAATACGGCGTCGCTTAGCGCACAGACCGTGCAAACCGCCGCAACGTGGTTTTTTGCAAGACCTTGGGAGATGACGAAGATATTTTGCGCGCCGATCGCGACGATGAGCGAGAGCATCAGCGCGGCTCCTTGCAAGAAAATTCCGATCGGCAAGGAGTTCAAGGCTGCACCCGCCTACTTATTTTTACTTTCGCAGGCGGAGCTTTGCATCGCCGTATCGGCAGTATCAGAGCCGACTACTGCCGCACTTTCGGGTGCAGCGTCAGGCTCATTATCGCCCGCGGAAATTTTCGAGGCGGAATTCTCGGCGCCTATGAAATTTTCGCCTGCACTAGCGCTATTTGAGGAAACGGCATCATTCGGCGCAGCGAAGCTTTGTTCGTTTAAATTTGAAGCGCCCTCTAAATTCTGCGCGTTACTTAAATCAGCGGCGCCGCTAGAATTTTGCATGGCGGAATCCTGCGCGGCGCAGCAATTCTGTGCGCCTGAATTTTCACCTAAATTTTGTGCGCCGTAGGAACTTTGCGTATCGAAATTTTGCGAGGCGGAATTCTCATCGCGAAAGTTTTTAGCTTTAAAATTTTTAGCGCTACTCGCGCTTCTTTTAGAACCCTTAGCGCCCTTGCGAGTCTTTGGAGCGACTTGCTCTTCCTCAGAGCTTTGCGAAAGACCCGCTTTTTCGCGCAAAATTTTACTCAGCTCGTAGATCGAAATTTCAAACGAGCCCGGTAGCGTGGCCTCCGTGTCGCTGTAAAATCGCAAAAAATTAAAGCGGTCCTGCGCCTGCGGCATTTTTTTGAATACAAAATTTAAAAGCTCCGTTTTGTTTCTGCCCGCGACGAAGGTTTTGGTGCCTAAATTTGCTATATCTTTGTATTCGAAGCTCTCGGAATTTGCGCCGCGCACAATCGTAAAAGCGTCCTCGCCGATCTGCAAATAATTTTTCGCGCCGAGTCTGAGCGCGCAAAAAAACGCGCAAAATGCCGCCACTACAGAAGCAAAAAGCGCCGCACCGCCAAAGCCCGCGTGGTAGCAATATCCGCTAGCGAGCGCCAAAATCGCCGATCCCGCCAGCGTCATCGCTACGGGCTTTTTATTCTCTTTTACTATCATCTTCCCTGCTTAATCATCTGTCTTATATATTCGTAAATTTTAAAATTTAGCGCATCCATTACCGAGTCTTTAGAGCCCGGATTTTTGATGCTTTGGTAGTTGAGGTTCGTTACGTAGTCCTTCCACGCACCCTTGTTTTTAACGCTTATGTAGAGGCTAATCTGCGAGTCGTAGAAGTAGTCTCTGTAATAATCGTCGTCGTCCCAAGGATCATAACCAAACGGCATCCCCCAGCCCATGCCCACGCCCGTATATCTATAATACCTGCCAAAGCCCATACCGAAGCTAAATCTCGGATTATCCCACGATCTGCGCGAAAAATCCGCCTTGCGAAAGTAGTTGAGATTGCCGCCGATTTGGACGTTCGCCGCGCTTTTATTTACGACCTTAAATCCGTCCGCGCGCAGATGCTGGATCACTACTTGGGTTAAATTTGAATCCGTCGTAGAGGTATTGGTGAAATTTACGCTTATGAGTTTATCTTGCGGAAATTCCATAATGTGAAGCGGCTCGGAAGTGCGCACGATACCGCTATTTACGGGAACGTTTTTAGAGCAGCCCGTAAAAATCAAAAACGCCGAAATGACCAAAAAAAGTGAAATTTTATTTTTCAAGACAGATCCTTTCGCTTAAGATTTCAAATCCTAAATTTGAGTGATTGTAGCATAAATTTAAAATTTTAATGTCAGCAAAAAGCGATTTTTTGAAATAATCTAACGATCGATACGCGGGAGCAGAGATTTTCAATAAAATTTCGCGCCGAGCGACCGCTAAATTTAAAGCCGTCGCTCGGTTGAAATTTCTGCGAAAAGAGGCGGAATTTTAAACCGGAGCGTTAAAATTCTATAATCTTATAGGCTCACGCCGCGCGTAAGTACGCGCTTGCGATAAACCTCCGAAACTCTGCTCGCGTCGCCCACGATTAGAGCGTTTGTGCAGCATATTGCCGCACATATCGGAACCTTGCCCTCCGCGATACGGTTTTGGCCGTATTTATGTAGCTCCTCGTGCGAAAACGTAGGCTCCGGCCCGCCCGCGCACATAGTGCATTTATCCATCGCACCCTTGATACCAAAAGCTCCTTCTCTAGGGAATTGCGGAGCGCCGAACGGACACGCATAGAGGCAGTATCCGCAGCCGATACATTTATCCTTGTCGTGTAAAACGACGCCGTCGGTTCTGATATAGAAGCATTGAACCGGGCAAACCTGCGCGCAAGGCGCATCGGTGCAGTGTTGGCAAGCGATAGAGCTTGAAACCTCCTGCCCCTCTATGCCTTCGTTTAAAGTGATAACCTTGCGCCTATTAATCTGCACGGGAACCTCGTGAGCCGAGCTGCAGGCTACCTGGCAACCATAGCAAGCGATGCAACGCTCGACATCGACGTAAAATTTTAATCTTGCCGGCATTTTATCTCCTTATGCTCTTTCTAGTCTGCAAAGACCGGCGTTAAATTCCGAAATTTGCGTATTTATGTCAAAGCCGTAGTTGGTAATCGTATTTGAGCTCTCGCCTCTGATATATGGCTTAGTGCCCTCAGGATAGCGCTCGCTTAGATCCTCGCCCTGAAAAATTCCCGCGAAGTTATACGGCATAACAATACGATCAGGCGTAACGGCGTGCGAATAGATGCACTTGACTTTGATCTTCGTGCCTTGCGGCGAATGAATCCACATCATCTCACCATCTTTGATACCTTTATCAGCGGCTAGCTTAGGATTTACGTGCGCAAACATCTCTGGAGTAATCGCCGAAAGATACTTGCTCGTGCGCTCGATCATGCCCGCACCGCTTAAATTTACAAGCCTTAGCGAGCTTACGATAGTAGGGAAGTCCTTGCTCCAATCCTGCTTTTTCTGCTCGGAAATAAATCTCGTAAAGACGCGGAAATTTCGTTTTTGATCCGCAAAGGTCGGATATTTCTCCACTAAATCCCATCTAGGCGAGTGGATCGGCTCGCGGTGCTTCGGAATTTGATCCGCAAACTGCCAAACCTTCGCTCTTGCTCTTGCGTTTCCGCAAGGACAAATTCCAAACTCGCGGCATTTTTTAGCGATAATGCCACTATAATCTGTGCTCCACGTAGGCCCCATCTTGGCTTTTTCATCCTCGCTTAGCGTAATGCCTAAAACCTGTTCGATATTTGCTTTTGTAATCTCCGCATGACCTCCCGAAATTTTTGATCCCGGAAGTGTAATGCTCTCGTCGGCTAGCTGCGAAACGCCGTCGTGCTCTAAGCCAAAGCGGTTTCTAAAGCCCATGCCCCCATCTGCATAAGGCTTAGTTACGTCGTAAAGAATCGGCGTGCCCGGGTGTTGCGTATCCCAGCAAGGCCACGGAAGCCCGTAGTATTCGCCCTCTACTTCGCCGCCTATGCCGCGCAAAGTATCGGGATCAAATAGATGCCAGTTCTTCTGCTGTCTGCGAAATCTAGCTGCGGTGCGTCCGTTATTTCCAATACTTTGAGTATTGCGTGCGATCTCGTCGGTAGCGTCGTCAGGCCAAACAAAATCGTCTTTAACCTGCTTAAGCTCGCCATCAACGATGCCCATCTTCATGCCGCGAACATATTCGTCATAAAAGCCGAATTTTTTCGCGAATAAAAACATTACCTCTTGATCCTCTTTGCTCTCAAATAGCGGCTTAACGATCTGAGTTCTCCACTGGCCGCTGCGGTTTGTAGCGCTTAGATGACCTTCACTTTCAAACTGCGTAGCTACCGGCAAAACATAAATTCCATCCGGTCTATCGTTTAGAATCGCCACTTCGTTTAAAAATGGCT
Organism: uncultured Campylobacter sp.; assembly: GCA_963520005.1. GTDB lineage: Bacteria > Campylobacterota > Campylobacteria > Campylobacterales > Campylobacteraceae > Campylobacter_B. Next base: position 9,758 of record CAUQPS010000005.1, on the reverse strand, counting down.
CGGCGACTACCAGCATATCGATCTTACCTAATGCTTCTTGAGTCTCTCGAACGTGAGCCATAGAAGTAATTCCTGTGCCTTGTACCCAAAGGACGCGGACATTGCCACTACTTAAAACGGGCTCGTTTTTCAAAACACCCTGCCACCATTTAGATAGTGAAAAGCCCTTTTCGTTGCGCCAGTTTATCACATCTTGCTCGATGCTCGGATCGTAGTGAAAATACTCGGTAAAATTCGTACCAGGCACTTTTTCTCCCTGCTTTTCGTGCGGTTGCTTAGTAGAGACGGCAAATCTTTTAATAAACTGCTCGTAATCTACGCCCCAGCCCTTGCAGAAGTGCTTCCAAGCGTTATCGGCTAGTCCGTAATACGCAGGTAAGCTATCGGAGAGATTGCACATATCGGTAGCGCCCTGAACATTATCATGGCCTCTAAGGATGTTGCAGCCGCCGCCCGGCTTGCCCATATTGCCTAGTATGAGCTGCAAAAGAGCCAAAATTCTAGTATTTGAGCTACCGATCGAGTGCTGCGTAATGCCTAGAGCCCAGCATAAAGTAGCGGGCTTTGTGGTAGCGAACATCCTCGTAAATTCTATCAGTTCCTCTTCCTTGCAGCCGGTGACATTGGCTACCTCTTTAGGATCCCACTTCTCAGCTTCAGCTCTAATCTCCTCTACAGCGTAGGTTCTGGTTTTTATTAGCTCTTTATCTTCCCAGCCGTTTTTGAAGATTAAATGCAGCATTCCGTACACAAACGCTATATCGGTTCCCGGACGAATTCTAATATACATATCGGCCTTAGCCGCAGTTCTAGTAAAATTTGGATCAACTACAACGATTTTCGCGCCGTTTCTATCGCGAGCTTGAAGAGCGTGCTTCATAGCTCCCACTGGATTTGCAACCGCGGAATTCGCGCCTATGAAAAGGATCATTTTAGAATTTTTCGCCATATCGCCTACGTGATTTGTCATAGCTCCATAACCCCAAGTATTCGCCACACCGGCGACTGTTGCGCTATGTCAAATTCTGGCTACGTGGTCGTTGCTGTTCGTACCCCAGAAGGCTGCAAATTTTCTAAAATAATATGCCTGCTCGTTGCAAAATTTAGCCGAGCCCAAAAACACTACACTATCTGGGCCGTCCTCTTTGCGGACCTGAAGCATTTTATCGCCGATTTCATCAACGGCTTGCTCCCAACTGATGCGCTCCCACTTGCCACCAACCTTTTTGAGTGGATATTTAAGACGCATTTTAGATTTGGTTAGATCGATTTGATCGATTCCCTTACAGCAGTGACTGCCCTGCGAGATCGGGTGATCTACTGCCATATCTTGGCGAATCCAGGTATTGGTGCTCTCATCCACTTGAGCCTCGATACCGCAGCCTACGGAACAGATCGAACATATCGTTCGCTTCATAACGGAACCTGGAAATGGGTTTTTGATCTCTTGCTCAGTAGCGGCTCTTAGCGTATTATTTTCGCCAAACGCAGCTACGCTGCTCGCTCCTAAAGCGGCGAGTTTCAAAAACGATCTCCTTCCGATCGCATTCTCACTCATGAAAATTCTCCTAGTAAGCTACTTTATAGTATTTTTTCCACGCTTCACTCTCCCAGTAAAGCACCTCTTTTTTCGGCGATTTGCCACGAACGGTATCGCCGTAATCCTGCTCGCTTTTTGCTAGAGCCTGAGATGCGGCAACGCCCACAGCGCCTACCGCGCCGATTTTTAGAGATTTTTTAAGAAAATCTCTGCGTTTGTTCTCCATGGTTTTCCTTTGTGAAGAAATCGCTTTAAATCTTTTATTGTAGTAACGCCTGTTACAGGATTTAAGTCTAATGAATTATAACGAAAAGGCAGTGAGATGGAAATTAAATTTTAAGTTACTTTTTAAATTTTATTTAAAATTCAAAATATAAAGTTCTAACTAAAAAACTACTCGCAAAACTAGAGTTTGCGAGTTTAAAATTTAACCGAAATTCTGCTTTCGCGTTAAGATTTTGGTTAAAAATTTTATTTATCAATCCAGATCAAAAATATCTTCCGGATTGGTAAATTTATTTTGATAGCCGCCTTTTTTGATCGCTTCTTTAACGACGCTGCGATCTTTCTTTTGCGGAGCGGCAAGCGCTAAAAGCGAGCGTTCAAGCGCAAAAAAGCTTCTCATTAGTGCGCCTAATGATTTGAAAAAATCCGCCCGCACATGCCCGCACAAAAGCTCGCTAAACTCATCCGCAAAGCTATTGGTGACATTCGTAAAAAGCTCTAACGCCAGCGCTTCGCCGTCTTGCGCGCCGACGAAATTTTTAGCGCATTGCGCGCTCGCGGTATTTTTACCATCCTGCGGGCCTGTAAAATTTTTACCGCCATGCAAACCTGCAGAATTTTTTCCGTCTTGCGCCGTCAAGCTCGCGCTATTTGTGGAATTTTGCTCTTTTGTCACGGAATTTTGTCCGTTTAAAACCGCGCTGTGTTTTGCGGCTGCGTCGCGCAGCAGAGTCGAATGCAGGTAAAAAATAAATCCTACATAGTCCTCGCACTCCTTGCAAAGCTCCATATTGCGGCGAAATTTACTCTTTTTTAGCACGTCGATTACCGCGACACGCATACGTCCATCGTCGCGTCCTTCGTCGTAAAAGCTCGCACTCATCGGCACATTGGCGTATGAAAAATCAAAAAGCACGGAATTTTGCTCGCTTTTAAACGCTGCGAAGTCGAATTTCGCTAAATTTTGAAATTCCGCCTCATCACTAGGCACGATGAGCGAGCTACGTAAAAACTCCAGCTGCTCCTTCCAGCGCTTAAATTTCGTATCCGTTTCATAGAAAAAAAACGGAATTGCAAAAAATTCGTAGTAGTAGCTTCTTGCTTTAAGTAGATTCGCATCCATTACATTGCCCCTTTTCTAGCATCTTCTATCTGCTTTTTTATCATTATTTTCGCCTTGCAATCGCCGCAGCAAAAAAGCGTCTTCATCTTTTCAGGCTCGTTTGCAAAATGCGCGCCCATCATATCCGCGATCTTCATCACGGCTTTGCTCGTCGCAAATTCCTTACCGCACTCGATGCACTTAAAAAGTTCGTCTTTAGCTAGCATTTTGTAATTAAAAAATCCCGACTCAAGCTCCACGCCGCAAGGCTGAAGCTCGATCGTATCCTTTTCGGCGCAGCTTAACACGCAGTAGTTGCACGTCGTGCAAAGCGAAGCGTTGAGCTTAATCGAATTGTCGCTGTTGTCGGCATACAGCGCGCCGGTATTACAGGCGCCCACGCAGCTAAGGCAGAGCGTACAGCTTGCTTCGTTTATGTTTACTTTGCCAAATTTTAGCAACTCTCCGCTTTTTACGGCGCCGAAGCTACCCTCGCCAACCATCGCGCTTACGCGTTTGGAAAAAATTTCTTTTTTGATAAGGCCCTGCTCGTTTAAGCTAAACGCCCACGGCTGAGAGCTTTGCGCCCACTTTAGCGCCTCTTGCAGCTCGGTTAAATTTCGCGCTAAAAATACTGCGTCCTTGCCGTAGATCGCGCGCGAAATTCCATTGATAAGCTCCACCGCTTCGCGCGTGCCCTCGCCCGCGTCCGCGCCGCAAACGATCACACTAGAGCCACTTTCTTGCATAGCGCTTAGCAAATTTATCTCATCTATTTGCTTGCTTCCAGAAATTCCAAACGGCAGCACGCCGCACGGAAGCTGCGCTACGGGTGCGGACGCGATTTCGCTCTCTGCGATGAGAAGCGGAATTTTGCCTGCATAGAGCTTTGCGATCTCGCCAAATACGCTTTGGGGCAGCTTGGCAAATTTCAGCGCACCGCTAGGGCAGACGCTCACGCACGCGCCGCAACCGATGCAGTCGATATGCGAAAATACTAGCTCGCGCTTTTCGTCGTTTTTCAAAATCGCCACTGTAGGGCAAACCTCCGCGCACGGCGCGCACAGCTCATTTCGCCTGCCTTGATACTGGCAGATCGCAGGATCGAAGATCGTGGAATTCTTATAATGATAAACCGGGCTTTTGGAATTTAAAATTTCTAAAATTTCATCATCTTTTAGCCCCGAGATCTCGTAACAGCCGCTTTGTCGTAGCTGATATGGCGCTGCGCCGCTAATCAAGAAAAAATCCGCCTCAGTCTCAACCTCATCCCGCTCGCTTAAAATCGTAACCGCAAGATCGCCAATCTCGCCATAGACGAACTTTATCTCGGCTCTGCTTAACGCGATCACCTTAAATCCATGCTGCTTAAGTAGCTTAACAAGCTCCTCTCGCGGCTCATCACAGGCAAGAATTACGTTTTTGCCGACGGGCTTTTGATAGTCACTATCTAGCGCGCCGTCAAAGGCGATATCCTTGGCGCGATACAAAATATCTACGTTTTTAGCGATTTGCAGCGGCTCATCTGCGGAATTTTCTATATAAAAATTTATCTCGGGCGCATAAATTTGCGCTTTTAGTTTCGGCGAATTAGCAACGATAAATTCCTCATTTTTCGCCCCCTCTTCATCACCGCAAATTTCGATATCGTCGCTTAAGACGACATCCTTTAGCCCCGCGGCGTAAAATCCATGTTCTTTCATAATCTATCCTAAATTGATAATTAGGCGGGTTTTACTCTTATTTTCTAAACAGCTTTTAAATTCTGCACTTAAAGTAAATCGAATTTAAATTAATAATTTTATAGATAAAGCAAAATCAAAGCTTTAAATGATAAAATCGCCTAAATTTTAAGGCATCGGGGTCGCAATGCAACGAATCAAACTACCCAAAATCGATAAAATCGCAAACGCGCAGGAGTTTCAAAACTGCCTCCGCCCGCAAATCATCAAAATCGCGCAAGAGCTCATTGAAGAGGCACGCAGGGAGGCGCTGCAAGGAGGCGAGCTCGCAAGCGAAAGCGAGATCATCGCGCGCATCAAATCGCGCTACGAAAAATTTCAAAATCTAAGCCTCAAACCGCTCATCAACGCAACCGGCGTCGTGCTGCATACGAACCTCGGCCGCAGCGTCATCAGCACAGAAATTTTAGCCCGCGCGCAAAAGATCATCACCTCATATTCAAATTTAGAATACGACCTATCCGAGGGCACGCGCGGCAACAGATACGACTACATAGCGCTTTTGTGCAGCGAGCTCTTCGGCGCGCAGGATGCGCTCGTGGTCAATAACAACGCTGCGGCGGTATTTTTGGTGCTAAATACCTTCGCGCGCGGACGCGAAGTCATAGTAAGCCGCGGCGAGCTAGTCGAGATCGGCGGGAGCTTTCGAGTAAGCGAAGTGATGGCAAACTCGGGCGCAAAGCTTGTGGAGATCAGCACTACGAATAAAACCAAGCTAGACGATTACGAAGAAGCGATCAATGAAAACACGGCGATCTTGATGAAGGTGCACCGCTCAAATTTTAAAATTTCAGGCTTCAGCTCTAGCGTAAGCGCTGCGGAAGTTGCGGCTTTAGCGCGAAAAGCGACACGCAAAAAAGAGGAATTTTTAGCGCTTAGAGCGGCAAGCTTTAAAAATTTAGAAAATCTTTGCGGCGGCTCTTCGGACGCAGACGGCGAAATTTTAAATTCCGCGCCGAATGGTTTAGGCTTAGCGGCAGCTTCTACGAATGCTCTAAATTTAAATAGCGGCGAGCCGTCCGCAAAAAGCGAGTGTTTTCATGAAGACGGCGAAAGCGGAATTTTCGCTAAAGCTTCTAAAATTGCTCATACAAAATTTAGCATGAAAAAAGCGGACAATTTTAACGAGATCATCGATTATTACGATCTTGGAAGTGGCTATGCGAGCGAACTGGGATTTGGGCTAGGCAAAAGCGAGCCATCCATTTTTGAGCTTTTAAAAAGCGGCGTGCGGCTGCTTAGCTTTAGCGGCGACAAGCTTTTCGGCTCCGTGCAGTGCGGCATCATCCTAGGAGATCGCGAGCTCATCGCGCGCCTGCGAAAAAACCAGCTACTGCGAATGCTGCGCGTGGATAAGATCACGCTAAGCCTGCTTGCCGAGACGATCAAGGCGTATATAAATAAAGAATTCCACCTCATCACGACGATAGATCAGATCCATCTGAGCCTGGACGAGCTGCGTGAGCGAGCGGAGCTAGTGCAATCGCGCATCAGCGCAAAATCGCAGATCGTGCCTACTACCACCTTCGTAGGCGGCGGCACGATGCCCGGCGCCTCCTACCCTAGCGTCGCGCTTGCGATACTTGACGGCGCCGACCCGCAAAGTACGCAGGCAAAATTTCGCGCTGCTGGCATAATCGGGCGGATCGAGGATGATAAATTTTTGCTCGATTTCAGATCGATTTTAAAAAACGACTTACAAGATTTAATAAAAAAGATCGGAGAAATTTATGAATAGCGTAATCATCGGCACCGCAGGCCACATCGATCACGGAAAAACCGCGTTAATCAAGGCGCTAAACGGCTTTGAAGGAGACCGAATGCCGAGCGAAAAGCAGCGTGGTATCACGATCGATCTTAGCTTTTCGCATCTGCGCTCCGGGAACACCAACGTCGCTTTCATCGACGTTCCTGGGCATGAAAATTTAGTAAAGACGATGATTAGCGGCGCGTATGCTTTTGACGCTGCGATGCTGGTAGTCGCCGCGGACGACGGGCTAATGCCGCAAAGCAAAGAGCATATTCAAATTTTATCGCTGCTTGGAGTAAAAAGCGTGATCTTATGCATCAGCAAGTGCGATCTAGCGGACGACGCGCGCAGATCCGAGGTCGCAGCGCAGTGCAAGGAATATATCTGCAAATTTAAAGATTTGCAAATTTTAAATACCTTTTTTATCAGCACAAAAGACCCCGCAAGCATCGCCGAGCTGAAAAACTATCTCTTTAATATCAAGCCCGCGCAGCGCCAAGGAGGCGGCGTGGTGCACTACTACATCGACCGCGTCTTTTCGCTTAAGGGGCTCGGCACCATCGTAACGGGCAGCCTCATTAACGGCGCGATTTCAAAGGGCGAGAAGCTTTATAATTGCGATCTGGGTAAAATTTTTAACGTCAAAAGCGTGCAGATCCACGACGAGGATACGCCGCTAGCGCAGGCTCCAAACCGCGTCGCGCTGAGCTTAGATGCCAAAACGAGCGAGCTTGAAAAGGGGCAAATCCTAAGCAAAAAGGGCTTTTTCCGCGGCTTTAATGAAGCCGACTGTACCTTTAGCGGCGAAATTTCGCATAATCAAGACGTGCTGTTTTGCGTCGGAAGCAAACAAAGTGCGGCAAAAGCGCTCATTTTAAAGGAACTTCCAAGCGGCGAGAAGCTCGTAAGCTTTAAATTTGACAAAACGATGTTTTTAAAATTCGATGAGCCCTTCGTCTGCCTGGCAAACTCGCGCGTAATCGGCGGCGGACGCGTGCTAAACGCCGTAGTCGAGCCGCTAAAAAAGCAGAGCAAAGCCGTGCTTCTAACCGCGCTTTTGAAGCAAAATTTCACCGAAGCGTTTAAAATTTTAAGCCTCTTTCACAAGCACGGATTCGGGCTATTTTCGGCGTATCAGCGCTTCGGGATGGAGTACGACGAAGCGGTAAAGATCGCGCGCGGCATAGAAGGGACGTATTTTGACGAAGCAAATTTATGCGTTTACGATCTAAGCGCGATCGAGGATGTAAAAAGCCTCATAAAATTTATCGTCTCAAAAAACGACTACGCGATCTTTTCGCCCGCCTCGATCGCTCTAAAGCTCTCGTGGGCTAGCGAAGAGCTCGCCGCGCGCGCGCTTAGCGAGCTTGAGCGTGGCGGCATCGTCTCCAAAAAGGGCGGAGTTTACGTAAAATCGGGAGTGGATTTTGACGCGCTTAAGCAGAGCCTGGAGAGTAAAATTTTTGATCTCATCAAAAAGGGCGGCATCGCGCCTCTCGCGCCGTATAACGTCTATGACGAGCTGGAGATCGACCGCAGTAGCGGCGATGACGCGCTAAAAAAGCTAACCTACGCCAAAAAAGTCGTCCGTCTCGCGCACAATCTCTTCGTAGAGGCCGAAAATTTAGCCCTGGCTATCAAGCGCCTTTACGCAATCATCGAAAAAGAGGGCTTCGTAAACGTCACGAACGCCAAAGAGGAGCTGGGACTTAGCAGAAAATTTGTCATCTGCTACCTCGAATACCTCGACAAGATGGGAAATATCGTGACGATCGACAATAAACGCTATTTGAAAAAGTAAAAATTTAAAATTTTGCACTACAATGCGCGGAATTTTTTGCAAAGGAAAAAAATGAAAAAAGCTATTTTAACTTCAGTTGCGCTCGCAGCGAGCCTAAACGCGGCTTTAAGCGACAGCGAAATTTTATCTATCTACGGCGGCGCACCGCAAGGCATCGAGATAAAGGTCGCCGAGCGCATCCCACTTAGCGAGCCAAAGGGCGTTGAAGCGGTCGTTTTAAAAATCTCTCAAGGCAATATGTCGCAAGAGGAGATCATCTTCACTCAAGGCGATCTGATCTTTACCGATATCATCGATCCTAAAAAACGCGTAGTCTATAAGGAGCAGATCAAACAAGACCGCATCGCAGGACAGCTAAGTAAGGTATTCAAAGCAGAGAGCAAAGACAATATCATCAAGCTAGGAAACGATCCCAAAAAGCCTACGATTTTAATGCTAACAGACGCTTTGTGCCCATTCTGCCGCAAAGAGATGGCAAGGATCGAAGAAACGTTAAAAAATAACAATGTCGATATAATCATGACCTCCGTTCACGGAGACAGCGGCCACGCAAAATCTGCACTCATCTACAAAGAGATCAAAAATGCTAAAACCGACGAGCAAAAGATAGCTGTTTTTAAAAAATATTACGCTGAAGATAACAAAGCAGGCGCCAAAGACGTAAGCGCTGCCGAGCTAAACGCTGCAAAAGCCCTAGCTGCTAAATACTTCGGTGCGGGAGTAAACTCGGTGCCTTACATCATCGAACTAGACAAGCTAAAATAATCTTTCTTAAATTTTGCGGAGCGATCCGCAAAATTCTACCTCATCGTCTTAGTCTTAGCGATTTTAATTAATCCGGATTTTATGAAATTTTACACGTGCAAAATTCCAGCAAAATTCTGCATTGTTCCTTATATTGAAAGTAGCATAAAAGCGATAGTGTATGAAATTTAAAAGCGAGAAAATATGCAAGCAAAATCCACGGCCGAAATTTTAAAATTTCGCGGCAAAGCCCAGGTAAAATTTAGCCCCAAATTTCATAAAATTTTTATTTTGCGGCAAAGAGGAATCTGTAATCGTGCTTCAAGCTGCCTATCTTGGACTACTCCGATTAAAATCAAAACTCCACGTCAAAAGCGGCTCTAGCGAGGCTATTTTTGCTCTCGCTTAGCTCGTACGATGCGCTGAGTCCGACGCTTTGAAGGATCTTATATTTCAGCCCGATCGCGCCGTTAAATACGCCGCTAGAATAATCAAGCCCCTCGACATCGTATCTGTCCGAATACTTTCTGCTTGCATGATACGAATCGCCGCTAAATCGATGCTCGTACTCAGCATTTGCGAATATCTGCAGATCGCCGAAAGCCTTGATCGCGTAAATTCCCGCGGTGCTGTTCGGCGCGGTTTTTGAAGCGGAGCTAAATTTAAGCCTAGAGATCGCATCCTCGTTCATCCTAATCGCTCCAAGCCCCAAATACGGCTTAATGTAGCCGTTTTCAAATAAGAATTTGTACCCGGCTCTGGTGCTGAAATCCCAAATTTGCGACTTGTATTTTGCGCCATGGATAGCGCCGAATCCGTTGTTGGTTTCAAATTTATGATCGTTTGTCGAATAG
>CAUQPS010000004.1:0-95371 GCA_963520005.1 uncultured Campylobacter sp. | reverse complement strand
CTAGATAGTTGGTAATTAACTCGCTTCCGCTCTTTAAGCTAGCTAAGCTTGCGGCACGAGTTTCTGCGAAGGATTTGGTATTAGAATTTACGCGCGTGCTAGGAGCCGAGGAAGCATCGAATCCTAAATTTAGATAATTGCCGCTTTGATAAATTTTAGGGTTATAGCTTAGACTTACCCCTACATTTAGCGTTGCATGCATATTGGCTGCGTTAGGAGCTATAAGGCTTCCGCTTCCTTGCTTATTGATTAGATGAATCTCGCTGCTTGGATTAATCGGACCGCTTACTCCGCTTATATAAGCCGTGATATTGCTTACGTTGCTTAGATCGGTATTGGCAGTAGGGTCGCTTAGGGTAAGTACGCTATCGCCTGCTCTAATAGAGTTAGGAAGAAAGAAGTTTAGCCTGTCAAAACCGCTAATATTTTTAGCGCTTAAGGAATTTACTGCCGCAGGAGAGCTATTGCTAGCTCCTATGTTAAGGGTGTTGCCGCTACCGCTTGCGCTTATTGAGCCTACATTGTGACCACTGATAAAATTTAACGTATTATTTGCGCCTGCTGCATGGATATTTCTAGCGTTAAAATTCTTATCCTCCCCCGCTTTGCCTATGTCTATGTTATTTCCGCTAAGACCGCCGGCACCAAGATACTTCTGCAGCTCATCCGCATCAAAGTCTCCATTTATGCTCTCGTTAGTCTTAATAAGCTTTTGGATATAAAGTTCCTTCTCATCCTCGCTTATATGCATACCGCCTATGTTTCTGCTAAAGGTATTGGCATCCTTTATGACATAGTTTTTATTTAGCTGAGTTACGTAGCCTTTATCTTTAAAGCGCGGATCATATCCGGTAAATTTACCGCCTCCGCTTTTATAGGCAAGGGTATATTTCTTATTGTCGCCATCTGGATAGCTTACATTGTTTAAAGCATTAAATTCGCTTGCCGAGTTTACAAATATATCTGTACCGCTTAGATCGGTATTGCCGGAGCCCGTCAAGCTTAAAGCTCTTTTAGCATTTGATGAAACGTCGTTTTCAATCTCGCTAAGGGAGGCTAAGTTGAATTCCAATTTATTGAAATTTGCAAAATTCCCTGCATTTAGGCCATTGCCGGAGTTTGAAGATAGGATATTTAGGCTATTGCCCGAATTGCTAGTGTTTGCACTAGATACGCCGTATATCGTGCCTGCTACGCTGCCGCTTCTGAAATTTACTACGTTGTTGCTGCCGCTAGCGGCTTCTGCTGCGTAGACATTGCCAGCAACTCGCGTGTTACCGTTTAAATTTACAGTGTTGGAGGAAGCGGTGCCGCTAGCCTTTCCGCCGTATACGCTTCCGCCTACGTTTACCGAGTTAAGAGTTATGGTGTTGGAAATCGCGCTGTTTCCCTTGCCGCCCACTGCCATTGCTCCTACGCTGCCGTTGTTTATAGTTACGATATTGGATTTGGCTTCTCCGTTGCTAGTATTGCCGCCGTAAATGCTATTGTGGATTATCGTAGCATTCGTAGTTACGCTATTGTCGTGGATGTTTCCGCCGCCGCTACTGTTGTGGGTGATGCCCGCATTTACATACCCCACGTCTATTCCGCTTGCTTCGAAAGTTACGTGGTTATTATAAATTTCTTGCGGGGTAGCGGAATTTGAGTACCCGCCGTCGATCTCGCCTATGCTGCTTCCGCCTCTAATCTTAGTGTGGTTATCGTGGATGCTATTGCTTCCGTCGGTAGCATCGTCTCTGCCCGAGCTTATGTTTTTGCCGCCTAGATTGCCTGCGCCCTCCTTTACTATTACGGTGTTTCCTTTATTGCCGAATAGATCAGTGGCGCCTGCGACCTTGTTAGAATTTTGATTTTGCATTAGCTCGCTTTGATCGAAGTTGGGGTCTATCCAAGAGCGAGTTAGTGTGCCCTTTTGCATGATTAAATTCTTGCTGTTTTCGACCTCGATCGTGGTTCCGGTGATTTGATAGTGATCTTTGTCGGTAATCGTATAAATTTGATTATCTTGCACGGTTTGTGCGGCTCTAGTGATCGTGCCGCCGCCTGAATTATGGATTAGATAGTACTTTCCTTCGCCCAGATCTGATTTTATACCCTCTATCTTTGTGCCGTTTAAATTCGTATTGCCGCCAGTGGTTAGAGTAAGCGGCGCATCGGCTTCGGTAGTAGAATATAGATCGTGAAAATTTATAGAGCCGAAATTTTTAATGTCCTTGGCTTTTTTCACGCCGCCGCCGACCCAATTTTCGATATGTAAGGTATTGGTTTTATCCGTAGGCTTATTGCTGCCGTAGATTGTACCGCTTATAGTGCCGCCTCTAAAATTTACGTTACTATTTTCGACGCTGCCGCTTGTGGCGTAGCCCGCAAAGACGTCTCCTGCTATCGTCGTTCTTTCTTTATTGATATAAACGACCGCATTTTTGACGCTTCCTGCACGTGCGCCATAGACATTACCTCCGATATGCACGCCTTTGTTAGAATCGAACGCTCCTAGAGTAACTCTATCGCCGTCCGATTCGCCTGCGATGCCGTTTGCTGCTGCAACATCGCCCTTTACGGTGCCTTTGTAGAGATCGACTACGCTTCGCGAGCTTGAAGCGCCGCCCAAAGAGCCCGTGACACTGCCTACGATCGCATCGTCGTTATTGATCTCTACGCGATTTGCGCTCATTACGCTAGCACTATTTGCTTGACCGCCTACTACTTGGTAATTTTGCGCTTTTAGCTTTGCGCTTATGGTTACGGAGTTTGCGTGAGAGCTTCCGCTTCCGCCCGCTGCGCCCCAAATTCTACCACTACCGCTTAAAGTAATAGTGCTTGTGCCGCCGTAATAAGGCGCCGTTATATTGACGCTATTAGAGTTACTTTGCCCTGTGGAGGATTGCGCGCCGAATATATCGAAGCTCCCTCTAAATGTGCCACCTTTGATAGTTATTCTATTTGATACGGCATCGCCGCCGCCGCTTACTATACCGCCCACGATTACATTCGTAACGGAGCCGTTGCCGATAGTGCCTCCGTCGATCGTTACGGCGTTGGAGGAGGCTTTTTTATCCGCTCCACTTCTGCCGCCGATGATATTATAATGTCTATTTGAGCTACCGCCGAAGTTATCGGCATTTCCCGTAATTTCGGCGCCGTATTTTACAAAAACCTGATTTCGCGTCGCTTCGCCTTCGTTGCCCGTTTTTGACGCCGCTATGCCTTGCCCGCCCACGACCAAATTTACCTTAGAGCCGTTTTCCAAGCTCACGTAATTATCCGATACACCCTTGGCCTCAGCACCTATTGCAATACCCACGTAAGCGTTTGCGCCTTTAATCGTAAGTCTATTGTTGGAGGCAGAGTTTAACTCGGTAAAGCCCGCGATCCCGTCGCCACTTCCTCCACCGTAAATCACGCTGCCGGAGTAGTCCGTCCCGCCGCTTACAACGCCCGTAATCGTCGTAATATTACCGTTTGGGCTAGTGCTTCCGCTGCCGCTAGTATTGCCGCTAAATCCTGCCGAATAGAGGTTATTATGGGTATGAATAAGCGGCGGATTAGAATCTGCGTTGCAAAGCGCTTGTGCAGGCGCTAGTGCGAGCACCGCTACGAGGCTAAGCATAGAGGAGCAGATGGATTTTTTCATATATTGATCCTTTGAAATTCGTAAAGTTTGCGATTATACATAAAAATAGATCAGTTTGCAATATGAAATTTAAAGAAGCGCTGATCGGTTTTTGACGCAGGGGGCTGCATTTGTAATTTTAAGTAATAAAAATTTACTCTTTGCGCAGAATAAATTTCTGGCTGTGAAATTTAATCTTTTTTTAGGGGGAGGGGGGTATTTTGAGTGGATTGCAAGTGGTAAAAAACCTAACAAAGAGATTTTGAGTAAAATTTGAAACAAGAAAAATCTGAGCTAAATTAATTATGGCAATTTCAAGCTGCCATGGAATTTATGCAGGATAAATTTTAAACGAGCGGAATTTTATATAAATGCCGTTTCACCCGCGAAAAAGCTTTTTTGAAAAATTTAAACGAGCAAGATTGCGCGATAAAATTTTACGTGATCCCTGCCGCAAGAGCTAAAGTATGGCGAGCAGGAGATAGAATTTACGCGATAAATCTTGCGTGATAAATTTTAAAATAAGCCGCAAATCCTACAAGAAGCTGTAAATTCCATCTAGCAAGAAATATCTTTTATCCGCAGCGCCGTGATAAAATGGGTTAAAAGTACCTTCGTATGCCTTTTCGAAAAAGCCTTCTTTGCTTAGCTTTATAAGCTCTGCATTGACGAAATCCAGTAGCCCTTTATTGCCCTTCTGCACGCCAATACCCATGAAATCGGGCTTGCCTAGAGTTTTAAGCGGCACTTCTACCTCGCTATCGACTACCGGATATGCCATCGCGATGAGATTATCGGTCGCGTAGGCGTCCACGTCGCCGTCTTTTAGCATGCGGTAGCACTCCCTGGCGATCTTGCAAAATGTAAAATTTCCAAAACCTTCTTGTTTAAAAAATGCCTCGCCTGTACCGCCGCTTTCGAGTAAAATTCTTTTCTCTCGTAGATCGGCTAAGGATTTTATTCTATCAGCCTTGCGGGTTAAAACTCCAAGATTTACCGAAAAATACGGTGTTGAAAAATCGATCTGCTGCGCGCGTTCAGGCGTAATGGTAATCGTAGCGATGACGATATCTACGTGGTTGTTTACTAGTGCTGGAATTCTATCCTCGACTTTCATCGGCACAAGTTCGATTCTGCCGCCTTTTTCGCCGAAAAGATCATTTGCTATGGCCTGTGCCATCGTAACTTCAAAGCCCTCGAAAGTTCCATCGTTCAGCTCGCTAAAAGGAGGCTGTCCGTCGTAAACGCCGATGCGAACGACGCCTTTTGATCTGATCTGTTCCAAACTATCGGCGAAAGCAACGATAAATGGTAGTAATATTGCAAGAAGCAATTTCATGGCAAATCCTTAAATTTAATCTCTTTTCCGCTTTCAAATGAAGCGGGAAATTTTATTTGCTAAAATTCTAAAAACCGAACTTAAAATTTAAATAAGCTTTTAGAGCATATTATAAATTCTATCTAGCAGAAAATATTTCTTATCCGCCGTACCGCGATAGAATGGATCAAAGCTCTGCTCGTAGGCTTTTTTGAAAAAGCCCTCTTTGCTTAGCTTGATGAGCTCTGCATTGACGAAATCAAGTAGTTCTTTGTTGTCTTTCTGCACGCCGATGCCGATGAAATCGCTAGGACCTAGGTTTTTAAACGGCACTTCCAAAGTATCATCGATGACGGAATATGCAAGCACTATGAGATTATCATTTATATAGCCATCCGCATCGCCATTTCGAATCATTTCGTAGCATTCCTTAGCCGAAGCGCAATGGCCTAAATTTTTAAATCCCTTGGTTTTGAAAAATTTCTCCGCCACCGTCGCGTCGCCTTCGAATACGATCTTTTTATCATGAAGCTGAGCGATATCGGTAAAAGCGTCGGCTTTGCGCGTTAATATGCCCAAATTTACGGAGAGGTAGGGGAGGGAGAAATCGATCTTTCTTTTTCGTTCGTTGGTGATGCTAAATAGACCGATCACTAAATCAAGCTTATTTGCCTCTAAAAATGGAATCCTATCATTTACACTTAGTGGGATGAACTCGATTTTGCCCTCTTTTTTGCCGAAAATTTCTTTAGCGATAGCGTTTGCAAGATCGATTTCAAATCCTTCAAATTTGCCGCCATTAGACTCGCAAAGCGGCGGATGATCGTCGCGCACTCCGATGCGAATGACGCCGTTTTGTCTGATTTGATCTAGGCTATCGGCAAAAAGCGCCACACAAAATAGAGCCGCTATAAAAAGTAGTTTCATTTTATGTCCTTAAAATTGGATTTCGCATATTATCCGCTTATCATAAATGACGTTTTAGCCGAAGTTATTAGATAAAATCACAGCTAAATTCCGTCCTAAAATATGGCATAAAGCCCATCTAGTAAGAAATATTTTTTATCTGCAGCGCCTTGATAAAATGGCTTGAAAGTTTCATCGTAAGAACGTTCGAAAAAGCCCTACTTGCTAAGTGTAACAAGCTCTTTATTTATCAGATCAAGCAGTTCGGTATTGCCTTTGCGCACTCCGATGCCTAAGAATTCCGGATTGCCTAGATTTTGGATTGCTACTTCTAAGTTATCATCGATAATGGAATAAGCTAACACGATGAGATTATCATTAACGTAAGCATCGGCTTTGCCTTGCTTAAGCATATCATAGCATTCGGTAGTAATGGAGCAATGGATTAGATTGTGGATTTTATTTTTATACAAAAAATTTTCTGCCGTAGTCCCGCTACCCTCTACTAGGACCTTTTTGTTTGAAAGATCGTCTATACTTTTGATGCCATCGCTTTTACGTGTCAAAACTCCCAAACTCATCGAAAAATATGGATAAGAAAAGTCGATTTGCCTTTTTCTATCTTGCGTTATCGTGATGGTTGCGACTGCAAGATCTACCTTGTCATTTTGTAATGCAGAGATCCTATCGCTGGCGTTTAGAGGGACGAACTCGACTCTACCGCGCTTATCACCGAATATGCTCTTAGCTATAGCGTCTGCAAGGTTAATTTCAAAGCCTTCGAAATTACCACTTTTTTCATCACTAAAAGGTGGCCTACCATCACGAACACCGATTTTAACAACTCCGGCAGATCTGATCTGCTCCAAACTGCCCGCAAAAACACCGCCGCAAAGCGTAAAAATAATGCAAAAAAGTAGCTTCATAAACTATCCTTTTCTTAAATTTAATATTATCCCTTAGATATTGCGTGATTTTACCCTAAAATAGTTAAACATAACTTCAATTACATAATACGGATTGCTAAATCGGTAGTAAGAGAACGAGATTAGAATTTAAGAAGTGATAGATAAAATTTTATGAAGTGAAATTTTGCTGTAGCGAAATGTGGCGCAGGAAAGTATAGACTTTAATTAAAATTTATCTATCGTAATTTACGGCGCAGTTTTTGCGGCACCGGCATATAATTTGATTTGGAATTTATCCATCATACCGCTTGCTTTTCGAGCTGGAATTTTACGTCTTGCCCACGTGCCACATATTTCGCAATAAAATTTTAAAATTTGCTTGGATCGTAATGCTTTTTTGCGTTATAGAATTTTATGGTATTTTAAAACTATTTTTCGCCGACTTCTACGATTTTGCTTAGCACGTATTGCTCCAGGTCGCGCCTTGGTATGTCGTTTTTGAGCGCTTCGTTGTAGATATTTTCGACTATGCGGCTGTATTTTTCGTAAGGGAAGTAGAGGAAATGGTTCGCCCATGCGCGCTTGATAAGCTCGTGCGTTAGCTTTTTTCTAGCCCACGCTTTGAAGCAATCAAAGCCGATAAAAACCGCCGACGTCGCTATGATCGTAAATAAAATTGAGAAGTGAAAGTCGATCTTTTCGAACATCGCGTGCGTCAGCGTTATCAGAAACATAACGCAGACGAATGCGAAGCAAGCGAAGATCACGTAGGATTTGCCGTAGTTGAATCTAAAATTTAGCTTCGAAGGATCGACGAGCATTCCGTCGTTAAACTCGGCATTGGCTTCGAGCAGATCACGGAAAAGCACGGGTTTATGCGATACATGAAACATAATATCTAAAAGTCTATCTTTAAAATTTGATTTATCCATCGGGTTTCCTTCGATTTTTGCGGCATTATATCTTAAATTAAATTGTTATAAGATAAAATGATGCGAAATTTCAAGGAGCGATTATGTTTGAAATCAGCGGAATGAGCGGCGACGAGATAGTTTATATTAACGGCAAATTTTGCGCGGCGAGGGATGCGGCGATAAGCCCTTTTGATCGCGGTTTCGTGCTTGGAGACGGCATCTATGAAGTAGCACCCGTGGTAAATTCTAAAATTTGCGACAGAGCGGATTTTTGGGAGCGCTTTGAGCGCAGCGCCGCGCAGATCGAGCTGAAAATTCCATATTCTCGCGAAAAATATGAGGAAATTTTATATGAGCTCATCGCGCAGGGTGGCGTGAGCGAGGGCGCTTTCTACACCCAGATCACAAGAGGCGCGGCGATGCGGGATTTTGACTACGTCCGCGGCATAGAGCCTAGCGTCTTTGCTTTTGTCTATCATACGCAAATTTTTGATAATCCGCTCGCAAAAGTGGGGATCGAGATCGTAAGCCTGCCCGAGATCCGCTGGCATAGGCGCGATATAAAATCGATCTCGCTTTTAGCTCAGTGTATCTTAAAGCACGAGGCTCACAAGGCGGGCGCTTATGAGTGCTTTTTGATCGAGGACGGGCTAGTTACCGAGTGTTCGAGCTCCAGCGCGTTTATCATCAAAGATGACGTCCTTATCACGCGGCCGCTTTCAAACGACATACTGCCCGGCATCCGCCGCAAGGTGATCTTAGGCTTTGCCGAGCAGGCGGGGCTTAGCGTGCAGCAGCGAGCGTTTGGAATGAGCGAGGTTTATGAGGCCGATGAAGCCTTTATCAGCGCGGCAACGCTGATGGTGCTGCCGATCGTAAAAGCTGACGGCAGGCAGGTCGGCGGCGGTGCGGTCGGTAAATACGTACCGCGCCTGCGCGAGATGTATGCTGCGCGGCTAAGAGCTGAAGCGGGACTGTAATAGGGCGGTCAAATTTAGCCCGTTAAATTTAAATTATGCGGGCTGATTAAATTTTGCTTTCTAGCTCCCCGGTTATGTGACCCAGCTCGCTTACTAATTCTAAAATTTCAGACAGTTCGTATTGATGAGCATACGCCGTTCCGGTTGTTGGAGGTATGCTAAATAGCTCTGTTTCGAAGCGATTCGGCGCGCCGTTTAGAAATAGGTAAAATTTATTATCCATAAACGCCGCGCTTATACTAAATTTATGGTAGTATCGCTTTAGCTCGTTTAGTCGCTCCATCAGCGCAGGCGTCAATAGATATCGAGCTTCGACCTTGTCATCAGCAAACACGCGAAATTCGCTATTAAAAATGACATTGTCCATTAGCTCCTTCTCGCCTAAAATTTTTGTATTTAGCTCGCGGCTTGCCAAGATGGTTTTGGCGTAAAATCTCTTGCCGAATTCGCATATCAGCACGCTGCCGCTAAAATCCATATACGCATCATATAAGCTCATCGCAAGCGAAGCTAGCTTCACATAGGTATTGTCTATGCCTAGATCGTAGTTCTTTTTGATTCTAATCGCTTCGCTGAGGCTAAATTTTACCCCATCCCATTCGCCTTTTATCTCATCTTCGCCGATAAAGTCGGAGTTCGCAAAGATCCCCGCTCGCCTGAATTCCTTCGCGCTTATGCCGCGGCCTGGCGAATAAGTAAGCTGCGGATACGCCTGCGAGATCGCCGTGCGCACCAAAACTTTTTTGTAAAATAGTTTATATTCATAAGCGGCGTCCGCAATGCCGTCGTAAATGCAAGCAACATAAATAATCAAAAGCACCGCGTAGATAAGATAGACTTCGATCATCTTGTAATCCGTATCATCGTCTGTTTTAAATACCGCATCGATCGCAAACATTATGATAAACGGAAACAGATACAAAAATGCTATCTTGGCATAGATCATCACTACCTTGCAAATACACTTTTTTTGTTTGGCTCTACTTAGCGCTATCGCCCTGTCTAGTTGCATGCATTCCCTTAAATTTTTTGATCCGAAATTTTATAAAACTCATTCTCTTGATAAAATTTTACCACCGCCTCGTCCGCGCTTGCGCTGCGCTGCAAATACCGCAGCAAGGGCTCTGCGCGCGTATATATCACCCCGAGCCCCGCAAGGCTCGTCGCACGCGAAAGCGCCACGTAGAGCTGCCCTTTGGCAAAGATCCTGTCGATGTCGCAGATGAGCTGCGGAATGCTCATGCCTTGGGATTTGTGGATCGTGATGGCGTATGCGAGCTTGAGCGGGAACTGATAATACCGCGCCAGCACGATCTGCTCGGCATCTGCGCCGCTCGCGGCGATCTCGCTTAGTTCGTATGTTTGCAGCCCCACGCGGCTTAGTATGCCCGAGGGCTTTTTTACGACCACGCTTTCGATCTCGTCGCCGGAGCTTTTTTCGATCTTTTCGACGACGCCTTGCTCGCCGTTGAAAAACTCGCCGCTTTTATTTGCGGTAAACAGCACCTTTGCGCCCTCTTTCAACGTCAGACTTTGCGGCGTATTTAGCGAGGCGATCCATTTTTGAATTTTCTGCTCGCTCACTCCGCTTTGTAGCGCTTCATAAACGCCCTCAAAGCTGCTCTGCGGCGCATTAAGCTTGGCTAGTCTGGCGCTATTTATCGCATCTACCTCGGCGTTTCTGCCCGAGATTATCGTGGCATCTGGTTCTGCTCGCGCGGCATCGATGATCAAAGATCGCATCAGCTCCGCCGTCTGCTCGCTTGGGGTGCCGAGCCGCAGCTCGCAAAGCAGGTGGTATAGCGCCGCATCCGCGGTGCGCTTGGAGCCTATCATCTCGACGTAAAAAAACTCGCACTGTCTCCACGCGTACGAGCCGAAGGCGTAATCCGAGTCGCTAAATAGGCTCGCGCGCGGCGCGCTCTCGCCATCCTTGCGCACCGGCGGAAGCTGATAAAAATCGCCCGTAACGAGCAGCCGCCCGTTAAATTTAGAATTTGAAATTCTAAGATAGATCATCTCGAAAAGCTCGGCGCCGATCATCGAAATTTCATCGATCACGATGAGGTCTGCGAGGGCTAAAATTTTTCGCAGCTCGCTTAGCTTGCCGCTTTGTTTGCGATCGAAGCTCTTTAGCTCCTCGTGGTTTTTGCAAATGCCGAAGCGGAAGAAGCTATGCACGGTCACGCCGCCGATCTCTACGGCGCTGATGCCGGTGCTGCCGAGTACGATGACGAGCTTGCCGCGCGCGCGGTAATCCTCGATGAGCTCTTTTATCACGTAGCTTTTGCCTACGCCTGCGCCGCCCGTGATGAAAATATTGCGATCTTTTAGCTTTTGGATTATGAAATTTATCAAGTTTTTTCCTATTTTTTGGCAAAATTATAGCCAAAATTTTTTAAAAGGCATTTTGTTTGAAACGATTAGTATCTCTCATCTTTGCGGCTTTAATCCTTGCAGGCTGCGGTAAAACCGTCCATAAATTTATCCCGGAAAATCCCGCTGTTTTGGATCTCGAATACGCTCAAAACAGCGAGCGGCTGCCCGCTCCTGCGTCGGTACAAAACATAAGCGGAAAAGCGTTTAAGAGCCGCTATTTTAAAATTTGGTTTGACGATGCGCCCGTGAAGGCGGAAATCGATACGTTTTGGGGGCTTAATTACGCCAAGGGGCGCCACTTTGACGCCGCAGGCAGGATATACGACGATGCGATATATCAGAGCATTCGCGCAAACGCCAATGAAGAGGCGTTCGGGCTGATCTCCGCGCCCGCTATAACGGTAAAAAACGCATTGCTGCGAAATATCCCAAGCGATCTGCCGATTTTCGGCGATCCGAGCGAGCCGGGGGAGGGCGAGCCGTTTGATTATGCCGCAAATTCCGCCGTGAGCGTGGGCTATCCGCTGCTGCTGTCTCATTACAGCAGAGACGGCGAGTGGGCGTTCGTGCGCAACGACGGCGTGTGGGGCTGGATAAGAAGCGATGCGATAAAGCGCATCAGTCCTCAGCAGGCGGATATCTACGCAAATTCTAAATTTATAACGATCCTGCGCGAGGGCGCAGCCGTCTATGACGGAAGCGGCGCGGAGCTTTTTAGGGCGCGCACCGGCACGATTTTGCCGTATGATTTTAGCGGCGAGCGCGATCTTGGCGGCACGCTCGGCGTACGGAGCGGATTCGGCGGCGAAATTTTAACGCAGTTTGGCGGCAAGAGATATTTCGTCAGCGCGGAGGATGCGAGGCTCTGGCCCGCGCCGCTTGATGAGCAAAACTCAAAGATCGTAGCCACTAGCCTGCTCGGGCAGAAATACGGCTGGGGCGGGTATAAATTTCTTCGGGATTGCTCGCTTTTGACGAAAGATTTTTTGGCGAATTTCGGGCTGTGGCTGCCACGAAATTCTAAGGCGCAATCGGCTCGCGGCGAGCGTTTTTCGCTGGCGGGGATGAGCGCGGATGAAAAGCTCGAGCTCATCGGCAAAAACGGCGTAGCGTATAAAACCCTGCTGTATATGCCCGGCCACGTGATGCTATATGTAGGGCAGGTGGACGGCAAGCCTGCAGTGCTGCACGATATCTGGGGGCTTCGCACGATGGATGGCGGACGCGCGGTCATCGGACGTACGGCGATTACGTCGCTTACTATCGGCTCGGATCGCGCCGACATCGCCGAGGACCGCCTGCTGATCTCGCGTATCAGCGCGATGAGCGTACTTTCGGGCGAGGATGACGCTATCTCGGACGATCGGTTCGCTCCTGAGGATCCGAGCGCCTTATCTGCGTATGCGAGCGGAAATTAGGCTGCTTGCGGGTATGGGCGTGAATTGAGCTTTGCTTAGCAGCTGCCGTCATAGTTTGCTTTTGCCGTTCGTGGAGTCGCGCGCTTGACGACACTGCGGTGCATGCAGGCGCAAATTTAAAACGGCGTTTTATGTGCTGCGCCATTTAAATTTAGCCTAGATCGCAAGCAAATTTAAAAATTTCGGGCTTAAATTTAGTTCTAAATTTAAGCCTATATCTCGCAGTCCTTAAAATTTCGGGCGAAATTTTAAAATTAGGCCGCAAATCTAGTTAAAATTTTAAAATCGCTATCTAAATTTACGCTCCCGCTTTAAAGCTCAATCGCGCGTGCTCTCTTAAAAGAACAAAAAATATCGCGGCGTCTTGCGTTTATACCCCAAATACTCCTGTCCGTAGGCTTGCTCGCAGTAGCGCTCCTCGCCGAGTACCACGAGATGGTTGTATACGGCAAAGGGCACTATCACTATGAGTAGCCACAGCGACGCCGAGGCGACGCAAACGCCCACCATGCCGAGGAAATAAAAGAAATACATCGGATTGCGCGATAGGCGGTAGATGCCGCCTTGTGCGGCTTTGTCCGCAGGGGCCGCCGCATAGTCGTAGAACGCCTTGATGAAGCCCGCAAAAGCCGCTACATAGATTACCGCTCCGATCCAAAACGACGCGCTGCTCGTCTTAAGTGGCACGAAGACCGACAAAATAAGCAGCACTACTTGCAGCAGCGAGCTTATGATCGCATTTCGCTTGTTCGCGAGCGTGTACCATGAGGTATCGGTGGCACGTTTGCCGACCTCTTTGTAGATAAACATATACGCGAACTGTATCAGCACCATCGCAAATGAGGGTATCCAAGCGCCCGTTAGAGCAGGCTCAAGCGTCGTAAAAAATGAAATTTCCATGACTGCCCCTTTGGCTTTAAATTTTATCTTGCAGCTTTGTTTTGCCCTTGTTTGCTTGTCGTTGCTTTGTCCTTTTTCACCCGCCGCGGGTTTAAATTTTATTCCGCCTCGCACCGTCCGTTTTAGCGTGCTGCGGCTATGTTTGCTCGGCACGCCGGGCGTTAGGGATGTCGCTTCGGTAAGGCAATACGATAGCGACGCCGTCATTTAGGTATCGACGCGCCGAGCAACGATGGGATCTGCGCTTTATGTGGACGGCATCCGCACTTCAACGCGCCAAAATGCGAGATAGCGGCGCTTGTTTTGACGATACGATCGACGCTCGCCCGTATGACTGACGATTTGTATATTCGGTGTCGAGATAGGACAGGCAGTCTGCTCGGCGCCGATGTGCCGCCGCACAATGAAACATTCTGTGCCGATGTATCCGCCACCTACTAAACGATGAGCATTCGGCACAGATGTTGCCTGCTAGGTGTAGCGCCGATGCCGTTGCTTCGGCACCGCGTCTTATTTACCCTCCGGGTTAAGTCCTTTTAAAATATAGCCAAATTCCGTATCGCTTAGCTCGTAATTCATAAATTTTTTATAAAACGCCTTCGTTTCGGCCGTTATGTCGATGTCGGCAAAAAGCTCCGGCTGGATGGTTTTGGCTGCCCATAAAATTTGAAGCACCGTATCCGCGCCGTATCGATCCCAGTTAAAAACTCCGCGCGGATTGCCGTAAACGCGTCCGTTTTTGACCGCATCCGTGCCGCTGTAAACCGGGCTTGATTTGATCTTTGCTACCGCATCTTCGTTGTGATCGCCGCCCACGATTATGATCTGCGGGTTGCTAGCTATGATCTCCTCGGCGGTGATGGTTTTCATCGGGCCTTTTGTGGCGGTGATCGCATTCGTTCCGCCGGCCAGCTCTATCCACGAGTCGATCAGCGTGCCCTTACCGTCGATCTTTAAAAGATCGCTTCCGCCTACGATGTGAAGGACGCGCGGGCGCTTATCAGGGCTTAAATTTGCGGTGCGGCTGCTAACCAAAGCGATATTTTTATCGAGATTTGCGATCAGATCCTTCGCTCTTTGCGGCGCGTCGCCGCCTAGCATATCGCCGCACATCCTGATGCTTCGCCTCATCTGCTCGTAATCGCTAAAGCTTGCCTTTAAAACGGTAAAGCCCTGCTTAGCTAAATTTTCGCCTGCCAATGCGGTTGAGACGATGACTACGTCGGGGTTACGGCTCATCAGCTCCTCTAAATTTACGTCGTTATTTTTTAGCAGTACTGGGATCTGCGCCAGGCGCGGATAAATTTTAAGAAACCATGCGTTTTTGCTGATATTATCGGTGGTAGCGACGATCTTATCCGCTCCGCCCAGAGCCAGTAAAATTTGATTGTTCGAGTGCCAGAGTGCCGCGATACGCTCAACTTTTGCGGGGATTTTGACCTCAGCTCCGTCCATATCCTTGATAGTTCTAAGCTCTGCCGCGCTCGCAAAAAGCGCACCCGCCAAAAGCAGTAGTAAAAATTTTTTCATTTTTTCTCCTAAAAGGTATTGAAATATACGCTGCGATATTACAAAAAACCTTATTAAAATCGCGTAAATTTTAACCGCTGTCGCCGTGATTATTTATTATTTTTCAAAGTAAATTTTTATATAATCCATTTTAAATTTAGCATTTTTGAAGGAGAGAAAATGGGTGAAATTTTATATTTGATAGGCGCCGCCGTCGGGGTTTTAATCGCGCTTTTTATCATCGTGCCTCTGTTTTTCAGGCGTATTGTGGAGACGAATGAAGTGCATATCGTCCAAAGCGCGCGCAAGACGACGAGCTACGGCAAAGATACCGGTAACGGCAACAGCTATTATGAATTCCCAAGCTGGGTGCCGGTGCTGGGCGTTACGAAGATCGTTTTGCCGGTCTCTGTTTTTAGTATCAAGATCGAGGATTACGAGGCGTATGATCTAGGCAGGCTTCCTTTCGTCGTCGATATCACGGCGTTTTTTAGGATTATGGATTCAAATTTGGCTGCGCAACGCGTCAATAATTTTGAGGATCTTAACAATCAGCTTAGAAATATCATTCAAGGCTCGATCCGTTCGATCCTTTCGAGCCGCGTGCTTGAGGACATCTTGCAGATCCGCTCCGAGCTCGGAGATGATTTTACCAAGGCGGTAAAGACGCAGCTGCAAAACTGGGGTATCGAGCCCGTCAAAAATATCGAGCTAATGGATATCCGTGATAGCAGCGGCAGCAAGGTCATCTTAAACATCATGGAGAAGAAAAAATCCCAGATCGAAAAGGAAAGCCGCGTCGAAGTGGCAAACAACACCAAGCTCGCTCAAATCGCCGAGATCGAAGCCGCGCAAGCAACCGAAGTGCGCCAGCAGGAAGCAAATAAGATGGTGGGTCTTAAAACCGTCGAAAACGAGCGAGAGGTCGCGATCTCAAAGGAGCAGGCCGAGCAGCTCATCAAGGATCAGCAAAAGATCACGCAGGAAAAGGCGATGGAGGTCGTGCGGGTAAACGACGTCAAGCAGGCCGAGATCAAAAAGCAAGTGGAGATCGTAAAAGCCGAGCAGGAGCAACGCAAGATCGAGATCGACGCCGAAGCGCGCAAAAACGCCAAAATCCGCGACGCCGAAGCGATCAAGGAAAATCAAATTTTAGTAGCGCAGGGCGATAAAGAGAAGCAGTTTCTCGCCGCCGCGGCGCTTTTGGAGATGAAGGACAAAGAGGCGCAGGGTACGCTAAAGATAGGCTCTGCCGAGGCCGAGGCGCTTAGGCTAAAAGAGCTCGCGCCGGTAAACGCACAGATTGAGCTCGCGCGCGAGATCGGCGAAAATCAGGGATACCAGACCTATCTCATTTCGATCAAACAGATCGAAGCGAACCGCGACATCGGTCTAGAGCAGGCCAAGGCGCTAAGCGCGGCGGATCTTAAGATCATCGCAAACGAAGGCAGCGTGGGCGAGGGGATGAGTAAATTCGGCGAAATTTTAAGCGCCAAGGGCGGCACGCAGCTAGCCGCGATGCTCGAAGCGCTAAATCAAAGCGAGGTCGGCAAAAAGGTGCTGGATAAAATTTCAGGCGCCAAGGAGGGAGATAAATCCGAGTAATATTCGCAGTTTTGGGCGAGTAAAATTTTAAATTTAACCGCTAACGCGCTGCGGACGAGAGTAAATTTGAGTAATAGCTGGTGGCGAGATCATTGCGCTCTTGATAGGAGCAAAATTCTGGGAGTAAATTTTGAGTGATAGCTAGCGGCACCGCGCGGGTGAGCAAATTTGAGCGGTCCGCCCGTCCGAGCGGTTTGGCTGCCTGCACTTGGATAAAATTTAAGGCGCTAGTGGAATTTAAAGGTTGCGAAATTTCAAATACTCGCGAAATTTCGGATTTTCGTGGGATTTTAAAACGTCGTGGGATTTTAAAACGTCGTGGAATTTTAAATATCGTGAAATTTAGACGCCGCGAAATTTCAAACGCTCGTAAAATTTCACGCCCTTGTACGCGAGTATTTAAAGGCGGTGCGGTATCGCAAGTATTCGCAGAGCGCCGAAACTGCGGGTAAATTTTAAAAAATTGGCAAAGCGAGATTTAAAATTTAGGCGCGGGTGCATAGCGTTTAGGCGAATTGCACTTGGTAGTTGTAGGTTGCCGCCGAATACTTGAGCTCTGCCGCCAACGTTCAAATTTTGCCGACTAGCGAGGCTAAATTTATTCGGTTCGCATTCAATTTAGGAAGCGCGAGCCGTTTGAGGCGGCGCAAAATTTAATCCGCCTGCATGAAATTTTAAGGAGCGCACGATGCCAAACGCCGTAAATTCCGCGCAGTACCAAGCGCGCATCAAGCAGGCGGAAGCTCTTTTTGAGGAGCAAAATTTTACTCAGCGCCAAACGATAAATTTAGATAGCGGATATGAGATCGAAAAGGATGCATATGGGCTCGGCGCGGCAAGCTTTGGCGGCGGCAAATACACGCTGTTTGATACTCACAAAACGCAGATAAAAAGCTGGCGCTGCATAGACGATCGAGCGGAATTTTTTAGCCTGATCCGCCACGCAAACGGCAAATTTTACCTCATCTTTCGCCAGGATCTATACGGCTACAGCGTGCTTGAACTGGATCGTGGGCGGATCATGCGCTTCGTGCCGGACGCCTGGACGCTCGGCAAGGAGAGCTTCATTTGGGGCGGCGTGCACTATCTGCGGGGCTGGGACGCGCTGGCCGTGAGCGGCTGCTACTGGGGCGCTCCAAACGGCGTGCATTTGGTGAGCTTTGCCGAGCAGATGAGCGAAGAGCAGAGATATGTCGATGTCTTAGACTGCATACAGAGCGGCTACGACATCTACGAGCAGGCTGATTTTGCGGGCTTTGAGGGTAATGAACTGAGCCTGAAATGCTTTCGCGCGGACGCCTTGCGATATGAAAACGTAAAAATTTCGCGCGAGCAATGCCGCGAATGGATGTGCGAAGCAAAACGGCTATAAGCTTTAAATTTGCTAAATTTCGAGCTTAAATTTCGAGGCTTGCAAAACGGTAAAATTTAAAACAAGCCGCAAAAGAAGCGGAATTTTGAGAGATCAAAGGGGCTGAAATAAGGAATATGGATGTTTTTTGAATACATTTTAATTGGTGCCTGTGTGGGCTTTATCAGCGGATTTTTCGGTATCGGCGGCGGCACGGTCGTGGTGCCCGTGATGATGCTCTTCGGCTACGACGTCAAGTACGCCATCGGCATCAGCATCATGCAGATGATCTTCAGCTCGATTTTCGGCTCGTTCGTAAATTTTAAAAGCAAAATGCTAGACGTCGCGCCGGCGCTGGTGCTGGGGCTCGGGGGCTTTTGCGGCGCGCTTAGTAGCGGCTTTATCGTAAGCTATTTTTCGTCAAAATTTCTTCTGGGCACGCTCATTTTAGTGCAGATCATAAATTTAATCAAACTCTTTAAAACCCCGACCGAGCCCGCGGGCGAGGCCAACGAATCTAAAATTTTGCTCTTTATCGTGGGGCTGTTCGTCGGCGCCGTGGCGATCAGCGTGGGTATCGGCGGCGCGGTATTCGTGATGCCTATTTTGATCAGCTTTTTAAACTACGACATCAAAAAGGCCGTCAGCACGGGGCTGTTTTTCGTGATATTTTCCTCAAGCGCGGGCTTTATTAGCCTTGCCGCGCACGGGCTCGTGTACTACGAAATCGGCGCGTTACTCGGCGTCGGCTCGCTAGCGGGCGTTTATGCGGGCGTCAAAACCTCGCACAAGATCGGCAAAAAGGCTCAAAAGCGCTGGATGATCGCACTTATCGTCACGATACTTTGCGTGACGATCAAAAAATTTATCGCCCTAAACTAGCGCTATTCGTTTCGCCTGCCGCGCCTAAACTAGGCCTAGAGCGTGCTTTAAATTTTAAAATTTAAACTTCGTCCGTTTGCGCGAGCGATTTTTGAAATTCGTATTTGAAATAAAACGTCCACGCTAGCGGACAAAGGATTATTAAAATGACGGCTACGACTTCGGCGGCTTGCGCATGAAATATTAGAAATAAGGCACCTATGTAGTTAAGAACATAGGCAAAACCCCAAAATACCGCGTTTGAGCGGTCGTTTGATATCTCGGTTGCGACCGAATAGATGCAAATGCAAATTGCGAGGCAATTAAAAAGGCTTCAAGGACGCCTAGTTTTTGGTAGTTTACGTCCGAAGCAAAATAACCCAGTGCGCAAGATGCCAAGATTATCGCGAGTAAAATTTTGCGTAAAATTTTAAGCGATTTGACTTCGGGCGAAGCGTATATAATATGCGCGCAAAGAGCTATAAAATAGGC
This sequence comes from uncultured Campylobacter sp., assembly GCA_963520005.1. Lineage (GTDB taxonomy): Bacteria > Campylobacterota > Campylobacteria > Campylobacterales > Campylobacteraceae > Campylobacter_B. The sequence goes on along the minus strand of CAUQPS010000004.1, from coordinate 76,214 downwards.
ACCTGCGACAAAATCAAAAAATATGTAATAAGCGAATTCTCCAAATATCCCCAAATCATAGCCGCTTCCTAAAATTTTTTCATCTATGACATATAGCGTGCCGAATTTCGCCGCTAAAAACGCAGCCGTAAGCAGGATCGGATGCAGCAGCGCCCTGCCTGCAAGCAAATCTGCGCAAATGCGCTTCAGGAAATTTATCAATCTTTTCATACTAGGCTCCTTTGAGATTTCGCCGCTTGCGGCGTCTCTCGTGAAATTTTTGCCCGTCTGGGTCGAGTTTAAATTTGATCTTAAATCGGGATAAATTCTAGCTTGAGAGCTTTTAAAAATCGCTTAGAGGCAAAAGCATAAATTCGCGCGATTGGGAGCGGGTCGCGTATTTAAAAATTTGCGCCGTTCAAATCATTTTCCTATCGCAAGCTGTTTGCGGGCGGGCACATATTGTAAAAGGCGCAGACGAAATAGGGCAAAATAGACTCATTCGTCCGCTTGTAGTATTTAAAATTTTATTCGATTTTTAGTTGCGCAGCTGCTTTATCCGCGGCGATGTGTTTGCGCACAGCGAGGTTTGTGTGCGGTCGGCTTGCTTACGGTATGGATTTGCGCGTAGTGAGGTTTGCGTGCGCGGCGGGTGGATTAAATTTTGATTTATAGTTAGCGAGGGTGCGCCCCTTTTCGCAGCGGATGCGAGGCAGGGCGCAAATTTTATAAATTTTCGGCAGATCGTCTAGCTCAAAGCGTAAAAATTACGCGCCTAAAACTACAGCCGACAAAAGCCCCCATAAAATGGCTTCTATCGCTAGCACCGAGTGAAGTACGGCCTTGCTCATCGCTTCTCCTTTGTTTTTAATTTTATTATTTGCCAGACTCGGACCGCTAGAGGCGTGCCCGATCGATCTATGGGCGGGATTATATAAAGTGATTGTGTTCTTAATGTGTCTTTTAAAATTTAGGACAAAATTTCTCTGTCCGTTGCAAAGCGCGAGCGAGCGGCGGCAGATTTCAGGCAAAATTCAGCTACCCGCGTTAAGGCGCGGCAAATTTAAGCGAGCCTGCCGCCCGCCGTAATGCGCGGCAAAGTCGTAAAGGGCGGCAAAGTCGCAGCGCGCGGTAAATTTAAAGCAGAATTCCGACCTCGTCGCGGCGCGCGAGGTGTCCGCGGCAAATCGATATAAAATTTAAAGCAGAATTTTATGTGAATGCAGCGCGCGACACGCCCGCGCTTTTTGTGTCGTTAAAACTTGCATCGGCGCGACTTGCGCTTGTGGGCGAAATTTTACGGCGAGCTACGAATTACAAGACGCAGCTCATCCGCGCCGTCTTGATCTGAAATTTAAAGCGGGATTTTAACGCGCGCCTCGGTTCCGACGCCCGGCTCGCTTTCATATTCGATCTGTCCGCCCAAAAGATCAAGCGCCGTGCGTACGATGCTAAGCCCAAGCCCGCTGCCGAGCTCCTTATGCGATTCCTCGCACTGATAAAATCGGTCAAAAATTTTATCCAGCTTCTCGAGCGAGATACCGATGCCTTCGTCTTTGATGCTCACCTGCGCAAAACCATCGCAAGCGCGGCAACGGACGAAAATTTTACTGCCCTGGCGCGAGTACTTAAGCGCGTTTTCTATTAAATTTCGCCAAATTTGATTTAGCAGCCCCGCGTTTGATCGCACGCTAAGCGGCGATAAATCTAGCTCAAACTCGTGCCCTTCGTAGCTTTGGCTCAGCGATATGATGCATTGCCGCAGCTGCTCGTCGATACGTACCGTCTCATCCAGGCACACCGCTGCACCGCTATCGAGCCTGGTTAGCTTTAGCATATCGGTGCAGAGCTTACTTAGGCGGTTTGCTTCCGCGCCGATGGAGGCTGCGTATCGCACCGCGCGTTCCTCGCTCACGCCGCCCTCTATCATCTCGCTTAACGCGGCGATCGAGGAGATCGGCGTTTTCATCTCGTGCGAGACGTTTGAGACGAACTCCTTTTGTAGCTGCTCGTGCTTTTGTAGCTTCTGCGCCATTTTATTGACGTTTACCACAAGCTCGTCCAGCTCGTGCATATAGACATAATCTGTGCGGTGTCCGTGCAGCTTGCGCTCGGCGCGCGCCTCAAAATCGCCGTTTGCGATCGCAGTGATCGCGCCTAGTAGCCGCTTGATCGGGCGGAATAAAATTTTAAGTCCGAAGTAAAGCAGGGTAAAATTTAGCGCCATCGTGATTAAACAGATGATCGCGCACAGCGCCACTCCGTCCCAAAACCCGCCGATCTTGCCGCCGATGCCTATATAAAAAAGCATGCAGACTGCAAAGCAGACGATGAAATTTATCACGCCGAATGCGAGCGAAGAGTAAAACGCGATGAAGCTTTTGAGGCTGATGAGGTATTTTTTCATGCTCGCTCCTTTTTTACGGCTTTGTAGCCGAGCCCGCGCACGGTGATTATCTCAAAGTCCTTGGAGTTTTCAAATTTTGCTCGTAGCTTTTTGATGTGCGTATCGACGACGCGCTCGTCGCTGTCCGTTTCGTAGCCCCAAATTTCGCTCATTATCTCAAATCTCGTAAAAATTCTGCCCGCGTAGCTTAGCAGCAGAAACAAAAGGCGAAATTCCTTCGGCGCCAGACTTATCCGCTCGCCCGCCGCGCGGACGCTAAGCGTATCATAATCAAGCTCGCTTCCGCCGATGAGAAGTCGCTTTTCATTCGCGATCTTAGCTCGCCTTAGCAGCGCATGCACGCGCAGCACGAGCTCTTTTAAATTTATCGGCTTGCTCATATAATCGTCCGCGCCGCTTTTAAAGCCCGTCTGCATATCCTCGATCTCGCTTTTTGCCGTTATAATCAGTATCGGTTGGCTCTTGCCGTCGCGCCTAACGTATCTGCTAAGCTCAAAGCCGTCCATCTTAGGCATCATCACGTCCGAGATGATCAGATCGAAGTGCGCCTCATCCAGCGCCTCTGCCGCCTGCTTGCCATCGAAGGCGCAGCTCACGCTAAAGCCCTCATCAAGCAGCTTTTCCCTTATCGCCGAGCTCAAAGCCTCGTCGTCTTCGACTAGTAAAATATTAAGCATCATCGCTCCCGTTTTGATAAATTTATGCGCTTAAATTTATACATAAAATTTTAAGAAAAAATAAGATACTATACGTAAATTTTTTCAAGGAGTAAAGAATGAATTTCAAAAAAACCATATCGGTTGCCGTTATCGCGGCTTCGGTACTGGCTCTATTTAGCGGATGCGCGAAAGAAAGCTCTCGCGTAGTGCAAACCCCTACGGTAGCGAGCTTAAACACCAACTACTCGGGCGAGCGGATCGCCGTGTCGGTAGGACGCTTCAACAACCAATCCTCTTACAACAACGGCGTGTTCTCCGACGGCGAGGACAGACTGGGCAATCAAGCGCAGACAATTTTGATCTCAAGCTTACAGCAAACAGGACGTTTCTCGGTGCTTGACCGCACAAATATGCGCGCCATCAAAGAGGAAAGTGCAATATCTAAAACTGCACAAAATCTAAAAGGCGCCAGATACGTTATCACCGGCGACGTGACGGAATTTGGCCGCAAGACGACCGGAGATCATCAGCTGTTTGGAATTTTAGGCAAGGGAAAGACCCAAACCGCGTATTCTAAAGTAAATTTAAACATCGTAGACGTCAGGACGTCCGAGGTGGTCTTTTCGACTCAGGGCGCAGGCGAATACGAGCTATCAAATCGCGAAGTGCTAGGTTTCGGCGGCACTGCGGGTTATGACTCGACGCTAAACGGCAAGGTGCTAAGCCTGGCGATCATCGAAGCGGTCAATAATCTCGTAAACGGCCTTGAAAACGGCGCGTTTAAGCTAAGATAAGGATCAAATTTGAAAGCAGGTAGCGCTCTTGCTCTTGCTGCTGCGGCCGTGATCTTTTGCGGCTGCGGCGGCGGGGCGCGGAATCAAATTTATTACTGGGACGGCAGCTACACGGACTCGACGTATCAGTATCTAAAGCAGGAAGGCGACGTAGGCGAGCAGATCGAAGCGCTTGAAAAATCTATCCAAAAGGCATACGAAAAGGGGCTCAAAGTCCCGCCCGGGCTTTATTCGCATCTGGGGCTTTTGTATCTAAGCGCGGGCAACGGCGCGAGGGCGAGAGAAAATTTTGAGAAAGAGGCTCAGGCTTTTCCTGAATCAAAGCCGTTTTTAACCTTCGTTACAAACCCGGCCGCACTTAAAAAAGCGGAGGCTGCGACCAAGCCGGGCGCTGATAAAGTCCAAGGATCAAACGGACGCGAAGCCGCTAAAGCAGCCTCTGCGAAGCAAGGCAAAGCTGCCTCGAAGCAGGGCGGCAAAACGAAAAAAAGGCTAAAAAATGAAAAATAAAGCTCAAATAGCGATTTTTAGCGTATTCGTGGCGCTGTTTTTTAATGCGTGCGCTCTAAGCGAGCCTGAAATTTACGACTACTCGGCACTTCAGCAGGCTAAGCCGCGATCGATTTTGGTGCTGATGCCGACAAACGAAACTACCGAAGTGGACGCAGGCGCTGCCGCGCTCGCCAACGCGATCTATCCGCTAAGCGAGGCGGGGTATTATGTATTTTCGCCCGCGCTCGTGCATGAGACCTTCAAAAATAACGGAATTTACGAGGCTAGCGACATCCAAAATGTCTCCGCGCACAAGCTAAGGCAGATTTTCGGTGCGGACGCCGTGCTGTATCTGAACGTCGTCAAATACGGCACTTCGTATATGCTTATCAAAAGTACGAACGTAGTGGCGGTCAATGCCAAGCTCGTGGATCTGCGAAGCGGTGCGACGCTCTGGGAGGGCTCGGCGCAGGTCAGCGACGACTCGGGCGGAGGCGGTAACAATCTCGTGGGTATGCTAATCTCTGCGGTCGTCAAACAGATCGGCGATACGATCACCGATGCGGGATACAAGCTTTCTGCAAGCGCGGATGCGATACTTTTGGGGCAGAACTGCAATAACTGCTTACTATACGGTCCGTATTCGCCGCATTACGGCCAGGATAGACAGCTTGGCGGAGGCAAATAAATTTTAAAAAGGACGAAAATGAAACTAGCCGAGGCGCTGATACTGCGCGCCGACATACAAAAACGCATCGAGCAGCTAAAATCAAGGCTCGCGGACAACGCAAAGGTGCAAGAGGGCGAGAATCCTAGCGAAGAGCCAAAGGCGCTACTGGCCGAGCTAGACGCGCTCACAAGCGAGCTTGAGCGCCTGATAATTCGGATAAATTTAACCAACTGCACCGCAAAAGCGGACGGCAAGAGCCTAACCGAGCTGATCGCTAAGCGCGACGTACTCACGCTAAAGGCAGGCGCACTGCGGGCTTTCGCACAAGTCGCCGCTCAAAAGGTGGACGTTTATTCGCGCAGTGAGATTAAAATTTTAAGCACGGTCGACGTCGCGGCGCTGCAAAAACAGGTGGATGAGCTAGCTAGGCAGATCAGGCAGCTTGACACGACGCTGCAAGGCGCGAACTGGCAGACTGAGCTGATCGAAAGCTAAAAGCGTAAAATTTAGAAAAATTTCGGGTAAGTATCGCAAGAGGCGAGTACGAAACTCACCTGCAAAGCAGGTTTATGGCAGCGCTCGCGGAAACGGCGCACCCCTTTTACGATTTATTTTCAGTAAATTTACAAGGGCAATGTAACTACGCAATGTAACTACCGCGTACTGATCTAGCGATACCGAGGGCGGGAACGGGGAAATTTTAAAACGAAATTTTAATTTTTGCGGCGCAGCTTGCGGGCTCGCGGCAAAATTTAGCGGCGATTTTGGGCGTATTTGACGCTTAAATTTTACGCTAAATTTAGGCGCGCTTGCGATTTTGCATTTTGGCCGCCAAGCGTCAAATTTTACAAAAATCATAAATTTAGCCAAATTTAAAGGATGAAATTTGAAATTTAAAACCCTTGCGCTAGCGGTCGCGTTTTTCTTTGCGACGAGCGTAAATGCTGAGCTCGCGACAGAAGCAAATTCCATAAATTTTAGAAAAACGAGCGGCGCGGAGCAAAATCTCGCGGACGTAAAAGACGCCAAATTTAAAGAAGCGCGATTTAAGAGCACAGATACCGCGGCGAGCGGTACAAATCCAAACTCATCGCAAAAAGCAACCCTCATTGACGAAGCGAAAAATTTCTACCGCGTGGACGAGCTGCTGTTTCGCAGCGCTCAGCTTGACGGGAGCGACGCTGCAAAGCTGCACGAGCTTGGTATCAAAAGCATCGTAAATCTGCGCCATTTTAGCAGAGGCGGCGACAAAAGGGCGTTCGGGGATCAATTTTGGCTCGCAAACAAGCCGCTTCAAAGCTGGGAGATAAAGCCCGCGCAGATCGCGGACGTTTTGCGTACTATTCGCGAGCGACAAAAAGAGGGCGCCGTGCTCGTGCACTGCTATCACGGAGCCGATCGCACGGGGCTTGTGGTGGCGATGTACCGCGTGATCTATCAGGGCTGGAGCCTGGATGCCGCGCGCAGCGAGATGATAGAGGGCGGATACGGCTTTCACTCGATGTGGCAGGATATCGCGGGCTTTTTAACGCCGCAAAACGAAGCGCTCGTAAGAGCCGAGCTAGGAATTTAGACGAAATTTCGCCCGTACGTCAAATGGCGGCAAAATTTGTAAATTTAATAATGACAAAATGCCGTTTATAACGAAATTTTAGAATACGAGCTATGTATATTTTCTAGGGCGAGGCTCGGGATACACCAAAATAGGGGCAAAAAACGAGCTGCAAAGACGAGCGGAGTTTGAGCAAAAATTGAGGCGTGCAAACAAAAGGCGCGAGAAATTTTAAATTTATAGATATCGCTAAAATTTTACTCTTTGCGGCGAGTTAAATTTAAAACCGCAAATTTCTGCAAAAACAAAGAGGCCTTAGAATAGTAAAATTTAAGTCGTAAAATTTTACGCATTTTTCTACTGAAAATTCTCATACCCTTTTTTCAAATATGCGCTCACGCCGCCGCCGCGCACGTATCGCAACCACAATCGGCTAAATTTTAAAAGCCCGATTTGCGCTTGCGGCGACGGGACGTGTAAAACGCCGCAGATATTAGAAAAATATCCGTAAATTTAGCCGAAACGGAGTAAAATTTAAGCGACAAATTTAGCAAAAGGAGCGATCGGTGGAAAATTTATTACTGGCGCAGCTGCGCGAAGCGCTACCGCAGGGCATGCGCGTGCCGAGCGAGCTTGAGGCGCTTTATGCGTGGATCGAGGCAAACGGCTTTTATGACGACGCGGGCGGGCGCAGACGCGGCTATCTCTACCCGCAAGATCGGCTGCAGCAGAGCTGGAGCGACGATGAGCGCGAGGGCGGCACGGACATCGTCTTTTTCACGGATGAGCCGAAAAATCGCGACGAGGAGCTAAGGTATTGGTTTTACGGCGAGGATCGCGAGCTTGCCGCGGAGATCAAGCAGAGGCTTTGCGTGTTCGCAGGCAGCGGCTCGGAGGGCTCGATGTGCGCGCTGTGGCTGGACGATGCGGGCGAGACTAGACCCCGCACATGGGCTCCAGCTCGGGTTCGACCATGACCTGCGTTTTGGCTCATAGCGGGCTTGATTTTTTACGGCTGCTTGCGATCGGATACGATGAGATCTGCTGGGATGAGGATTTTAGTGCGCCGCCAAACAGCGACGACTTTATCGTGCATCCAAACGTAAAATTTCAGCAGTGGCTCAAGGACGCGTTTAAAACGACGATCCCGCAAACCGCGCTTGAGCTCGTCACGCCCGCGCATTTGGACGACGAGAACCCGAGCGACGAGTTTTTGATCTGGGTAAATCGCGTCGCAGAGTGAAATTTAAAGCGGCTTTTGCGCCGCTTGATGAAGTATTGCGGGGTTTGCTTTCAACAGGAAACCTTGTGAAATTTAAGCTTTTGCTGGCTAATTTAAAGAGCGTAAATTTAATGGATATCTTTTGATTAAAATTTGGCGTCGGTATCCATATAGAAAAGCATTAATCATCTATTACTACTTTTGCTACTCTTAAAATTTTTAATAAATTTGCTCGATAGAATTTAACTCTTTGCGGTGTAACGGCGAAATTTCGAATTGATCTGAAATGTGGGTGCGATGTAAGTTGCCGTGTCTTTAGGAATTCAAATAAATTTAGCTAAGTTCCTCGTGGATGGGTTATATCAAAGTATGGAAGTTCTGTCGGTTTATTAGCAAAGAACTGATTGAGACTAAATTCTAAAGCAGAAAAAACAAGGCTAAAATCTTTTCAGTAGTTTTGGCGATAGGTTGTCTTTAAGTGCCGTATCAGAAAAATTGTGATCGCAGCGACGCAGGCAGCGCGCGCAGAGCGAAAAAAATGGCGTGAGCATCTGTATCGGCGTAGCGCTTTTAGGTTTCAAATGAAAGATCACATCCAAACGATCCTGCTGTCAAATATCCGCATAAATTACGACGGATTTTTATCGAGTGTACGAGGGGCGAGCTATAAGGCATATCCAGCGAATACGTCTTTGCAGCTAGCTGCATGCAGGCATTTAAAAGACGGAAAGTAAAAGCGAACAAGTTAAAATCTGAAAGCATTAATAGCCGCGCAATAGGCAAATTGTGCTCAGTGGCGAAGTGGGCGCAAACTTTTGGCAGCTTTGAGCTATTTGCACGCGCGCAAGGTGGCAGGCGCTACTTTACTTTAAATCTCTTTTTGGATCTTGGGTTTGCGCGCGCAGAGCAGCAAGCACTAAGTAGTTCGGCGCGGAGGCATCGTATTTTGCACCACTTTCGCAGTAGCTCTCTTTTATACCTGCCAGCTGACACGCTTTCTAGTAATATGATTAATGCTGTTTTAGCATTGATGAGGATGAGCTTGGCGGGCTCATGACAGCATATACAGCTCAGTAGCGGTAAACGCGTAGTTCGCAGCGTTTTTATGAATTTAGCAGAGGGTTTGAGCCGGGTGGACATGCATAGTTTTTTAACGTCTTATGTAAATTTAAAACGAGTATTATTGCGAGCGGGTGCAAATTTTTAGGTAAAATTTTATGCTCATTGATTTTTATATGGCTGTACTAAAGTATGCTTCATATGGCAATTTCTTATAAATTTTAACGTAAATTTTGCGCCATTGGGGAGGTGGAGTAAAATTTACGATCAAAAGGGTGGGGGATTATTCAGCAGGCTGCGTGTGCAACGCAAAAATAGCGATCCAGGAAGCGTGCCGAGCAGTGCGGATGAAACGAGACTATTTTCATCCGCCACTTTTTAAAATAAAATTTCGCGACTAAAAAAGCGATTTTGCCTTTGTAAATTTTAAAATTTTGCTAAGAATTCTTCGTATTTTTTTGCACTTTTTGCGATATATTCGCTATCTGGATGAAATGAAAATCCATAGCCAAAGTGGCACGGCAGCAGTTTGGCGCCTGTAAAATTCATCGCGCATTTAAAAGGCGTGATAACTTCCTCTATATCAAATCCGATCGTGCCGTCTTTTTTATAGTTGTTTCGCTCGTCGCCGATAGTGATCGCTAGGGCGAATTCTTTACCTTTTAGCTTGTCGCCGGTGCTGCCGTAAGCCCAGCCGTAGGCAAATACATCGTCGAACCATCGCTTTAAAAGCGGCGGATAGCTGTACCAATAAAGTGGAAACTGAATGATAATTTTATCGTGGCTTAAAAGTGACTCCTGCTCGCGCGCTACGTCTATTTTGCCGTTCGGATAAGCGGCGTAAATTTCGTGAATATCAAATTTGTCCGCTTGCTTTTTGGCTACCTCGCGCCACGCCTTGTTTGCGTGCGAGCTTGCCATATCGGGATGAGCGATGATGATGAGATTTTTCATATTTTCTCCTTGTTTTTAAATTTCTTACATTATATGTTTTTTAGCTGAAATTTTGATTTATCATCTAGCATAATATGGGTATGAAATTTCAAATGAAATTTTACTTCCACTCAAATACTACCGGAAGACTTGTAGTTTTTTGCATGCGATTAGAAGTTAAATTTATAAGTAAATATGGCAGACCCCAAAATCGATAGAATTTTATCTATTAGATTGTATTAAAAATTTTAAATGGTATGAAAAATGCGCCGAAAAATTCGGCGCAAATGAAAGGAATACTAATCTTAGATCAGCGCAGGAGCTACGATAAATCCTAGCGCGACTGAGATACCTACCATTAGGGTACCCGGGATAAAAAACGAGTGATTAAATACGAATTTACCGACCCTCGTCGTGCCGGTATCGTCCATTGCGATAGCGCCCAGCGTCGTAGGATATGTAGGTAGCACGAACAAGCCCGAAACGGCTGCGAACGATGCGACTAAGATCCAAATTTGACCGGAATTTTCAGGGCTGGTCATTCCAAGCGCGGCGGCGACGGCAGGCATCATAACCTTTGTGGTCGCAGCCTGCGAGTATAGCAAGCAGCTTAGGAAATATAGCGCGACGGCTAGTACGAAAGGATACTGCGTAACGACGTTTTTAGCTACCTCTTTGATGCTGTCGATGTGACCGTTAACAAAAGTGGTACCGAGCCATGCGATACCGATGACGCAGATGCACGCATTCATACCGCTTTGGAAAGTGCTGGTAGAGAGCAGTTTGCCCGTATCGATCTTGCACAAAACAGCGATAAGAAAGCCGATAGTTAGCATAAAGCTGATGATCGCGCTATCTCTTGAAAGGATCGGTTTTTCTACCAAGCCGACACTCTTTGAGATTGCAAGCGCATAGCAAACGACGATCAAAACGCCGATAGCGAATATCGCAACCGATCTTTTCGCATAAGGCTTCGGCTCTTTATACTCCTCGGCTTTGATCTCGGCTACAAGACCTTTTGAAAGTCTCTCTTTGTAAACAGGGTCTTTTGAAAGATCGAGATCGTAGAATTTATTTACGATGAAAGCCGTGATGATCATAGCTACGAAGGTAGTAGAGATGCAGATAAACAAAAGTTTAGGATAGCTAACGCCTAGCTTCTCGCACAGACCGCTCATAGCGACGAACGCCGCCGAAATAGGGCTCGCAGTGATCGCTACCTGAGACGAAACGACCGAAAGCGCAAGAGGAGCGGAAGGCTTGATATTCTGCGTCTTTGCGACCTCGACGATAACCGGGATCATAGAAAACGCAGTATGTCCGGTGCCCGCAAGTATTGTAAGTAGATAGGTAACGATAGGCGCTAGGAAGTTGATCTGCTTAGGATTTTTCCTTAAAATTTTAGATGCTACCTGAACCAAATAATCAAGTCCGCCTGCGACTTGCAGCGCCGTAATCGCGGAGATTACCGATGCGATAATTAGGATAACGTCAATCGGGATATCCTTCATATCAACCTTCATGCCCAAAATGGCTAGGACGACAACGCCCAAGCCGCCTGCATAACCGACGCCCATACCGCCTAGCTTAACGCCTAGGTAGATGCCGCCGAGCAACACGATAAATTGCAATATCACCATAAAGTCCATTGCAAAACTCCTTATAAAGTAATTTTTTTAACGGCGCGCAGAATTCTAAAGATTTCAGCAGGTAAAATTCGAATTATCTTTATAATTCAGTGGTCGGAATTCTATGCGGAATTTTATCCTAAAATTTCGCAAGTGGAATTTTACTCCACGGAAGCTAAATCTAACTTGATGAAATTCTGCATCTACGGAATTCTGCACGATCAATTTTATCTATTTAAAATTCTACTTTGCGGAATTTCGCCTATTAAATTAACCGACGAAATTCCGCGCCGCACCTAGTTTGAAACTATTTTTTGCTCATATGTGGGTTGAGCATAGATTTAGGCTCTAGGATCTTATCGATCTCCTCTTTTTTCAAATATCCGCGCTCTAGGCAGATTTCGCCGACGGATTTTCCGGTCTGAAGTGCCTCTTTGGCGATACTTGCGGATTTCTCGTAGCCAATGTAAGGATTAAACGCCGTAACGATACCGACGGAATTTAACACCGATTTTAGGCAAGCTTCAGGGTTTGCTTTTAGATGTTTGATAGCTTTTTCGGCTAGCGTATTCATCGCATTTTCCAAAAGCACGATCGAGTTAAATAGCGCATATGCGATACCCGGTTCAAACGCATTTAGCTCGAATTCTCCGCGCTCTGAGCAAAGCATGATCGTAACGTCGTTGCCGATAACTTCATAGCATGCCTCGCCTACGACTTCCGGGATTACCGGATTTACTTTGCCAGGCATAATAGAGCTGCCCGGTTGTAGCTTAGGAAGCTCGATTTCGCCTAGTCCGCATCTAGGACCGGAGTTCATAAGACGTAGGTCGTTTGCGATTTTGCTTAGGCGAACGGCGGCAGTTTTTAGTGCGCCGCTGACGTGAACGAAATCGGCGGTGTCTTGCGTAGCGGCGATGAAATCCTCTGCAGCTTTAAATTTAACGCCGGTAATCTCGCCTAGCTTTTTCTCGACTACGTTTTTGTAATCAGGGTGGCAGTTGATACCCGTGCCGATCGCCGTAGCGCCCATATTTAGGTAAGTCATTGATTCTCTAGCAGCTTTGATAAGTGCGATATCGGTTTTGATGTAGGTAGCAAAAGCATTGAAAGTGTTTCCAAGAGTAGTAGGAACGGCGTCCTCAAGCTCCGTCCTTCCCATTTTGATGACATCTTTGTATTCTTTGGCTTTAATTTCAAGCTCTTTTTTCAAATTTTCCATAGCTTTTAGTAGATCGGTTAGCTTGGCGTAAGCGGCGACTTTAATCGAGCTAGGATAGGTATCGTTGGTGCTTTGACCCAAATTTGTGTGATCGTTTGGATGGAGGTATTGGTATTCGCCCTTTTTATGTCCCATGCTCTCCAAAGCTATGTTTGTAATGACCTCGTTGGTGTTCATATTCGTTGAAGTGCCTGCGCCGCCTTGGATCATATCGACTACGAATTGATCTCTAAATTCTCCTGCGATGAGCCTGTCGCAAGCTTTTGCAATCGCATCGGCTTTTTGTGCGTCTAGGACACCGACCTCTTTATTGGCTAGTGCAGCTGCTTTTTTGATTTGTGCAAATGCCTTGATAAAAAACGGATAGTCTTTGAGCGCTCGTCCGCTTAGATGGAAGTTCTCTAGTGCCCTAAATGTTTGCACACCGTAGTAAAAATCGTCGGAAATTTCTAATTCCCCGATGAAATCGTGTTCTTTTCTGGTCTTTGCCATAATAAGTCCTTTCGTTGAAATTGTTAATGGAATTTTAAAGCTTTTAGTATTAAAAGCAGCTTAAAACGTAACGAAAAATTAAAATTTAAAAATTAGTGCGATTGTTTAAGGCTTTAAATAGAATTTTACTTAAAAGATATTTTATAATTCGTTATTAAGGCATAATTGCACTTTAATAGAAATATCGTATCGCACGCAGATTATGAAAGTGGAATTATAAAAATTCTTGTTTAGCTTAAATTTTAATTTGAAAAATTTGAAGTTAAAGGCGATAAAATGGAATTTTTCATTGTATTTGTATTTACTAGCGCGGAGCTATTTTTTGCGTTTTATAAAATAAATATATAGGAGCGAGATTATAATGACGACGGCGAACAAAGCGATCGTAATTAGATGCAGATCTTGCTTGATTAGCTCCTCGTTTTCGCCGATGAAATATCCCAGGCTCATCAGTATTAATGTCCAAATCGCAGCCCCAAGGCCGGTAAATAGCACGAAGCGCGCGACATTCATCTTTGCAAGCCCCGCAGGAAGGCTGATGTATTGACGAATGCCTGGGATTAGGCGGCAGTTAAACGTTGAAATTTCGCCATGGCGGTTAAAAAAAGCTTCGAATTTTGCAAATTTATCCTCGGTGATGCCTACGTATTTGCCGTATTTAGCGATAATCTTACGTCCAAAAAAGTAGCATAGATAGTAATTAAACAGCGCGCCGGTGATGCTGCCGCCAAGCCCACAAACAAATGCTAGAGCAAAGCTCATCTGCGATTTTGAGGCCAGATAGCCCGCGGGGATCATAACGACTTCACTTGGAAAAGGAAAGAAGCTGCTTTCTAAAAACATCATCGCAAAAATGCCAAGGTATCCCCAGCCCGCAACAAATTCTACGATAAAATTTACGATATTAGAAAGCATTTGAATTCCTTGATTTAATGTAAAAAACCGGCTGAGCTTAAAATTCCGCGAAATTTGGCATCAGCAAAGCAAATAAGCTTGAAATTTAACAATCCGGTGGTATAAGAGCGAGCTTAATTTTACAAAATTTAGCGCATATAAAACAAAGGCGCGAGCTAAAATTTATCCCTGCAAGTTGCGCCGCAGCGAACTTGCATATAAATTTAATAACCTCGCGCCTTAAAATTAAAACTATTTTGCGTATTCGATGTTTAGTTTGCCGAATAGCTCGTTAGCCTTATCATCGATTTTTTTGTTTACTTTGCTTGGAAGTAGCTGATTTTTGATGAGATCTTTTACCTTTTCAAACGGCATAGTCTCAGCCTTTTTGCTACTTTCTTTGTAGATTATATGATATCCGAATTGCGTCTTTACCGGCGTTTTGCTCATCTCACCATCTTTTAGCGCAAACGCCGCTTTTTCAAACTCCGGCACCATCATCCCTTTGCCAAAAGAGCCCAAATCGCCACCGTTTTCTTTAGCACTTGGATCGATTGAAATTTCTTTGGCTAGCTTATTAAATTCCTCTTTTAAATTCTCTTTTTTGACTTTTGATAGCTTCGCAATCGCGTTTTTAGCAGCCTTTTCGTCTGCTACTAAGATATGACTTGCAGTAACGGAATCTGGTTGCATGAAATTCTGTTTATTTTCATCATAAATTTTTTTAGCTTCCTCGTCGCTGATGCTTACGTCTTTAGCCTGTTCGCGTTGCCATAGATTAAATGCGATGCCATCTTTAGCAAGCTCTAGCTGATGCTTATATTCGTCGCTGTTTTCAACGCCTGATTTTTTCGCCTCTGCGATTAGAAGTTTGTATTTGATTAGATCGTCGATTAGTTTCTTCTTCTCATCGGCGGTTGGTTCCTGCCCGCCGTGCTGCATACCTTGAGCTAAAAATGGTGCGACATCCTCATCCGTAATAGTGATATTCGCGTCTTTTGCAGTAGCCAAAACGCCTGCATTAAGCGAAGATATAGCCATAGCGGCAACAAAGCTGAAAGATAAAATTCTTTTCATTATTTTTCCTTTATTCGGTAAATTTGGCGCAATTATAAAAAAAGATAGTAAATAAAATAGCGAATACTAGCAAATTCGGCGCGAATCGTGCGCCGAATTTTTAAAATATGGGAGTTAAAACGACGGGATGATTGCGCCTTTATATTGCGTCTCGATAAATTTTTTTACTTTCTCGCTTTGAATCGCTTTATCTAGCGCCTTGATTTTAGGGCTGTTTTCGTTACCTTCTTTAACACTGATGACATTTGTGTAAGGGTTGCCCTCAGCCTTTTCTAAAAATAGCGAATCCTTGATTGGGTTTAAATTTGCGTTAAAGGCAAAATTTGAGTTGATGACTGCAAGATCGACATCACCCAGGGTTCGCGGAAGCGCGGCGCCTTCAAGCTCTAAAATTTCTAAATTTTTAGGATTTTTCGTGACATCTAACGGCGTGCGAAGCTTGGCGTTTTGATCAACTTCGATGAGTCCCGCGGCTACGAGCAGATCAAGCGCACGGCTTTCGTTGGTCGGATCGTTTGGCACGGCAACCTTGGCGCCGTTTTTAAGATCTTTTAAATTTTTAATCTTATGGCTGTAGATGCCCATCGGCTCTAAGTGCACACCCACGGTCGCTTTTAATTTCGTGCCTTTATTAGCGTTAAATTCCTCCATATATGGCACATGTTGGAAAAATCCGGCATCCACGTCACCGCTATCGGTAGCGAGGTTCGGGGTTACGTAGTCGTTGAAAACCTTGACCTCAAGATCGTAACCTTGGGCTTTTAGATCAGGCTTAATCTGCTCTAAAATTTCGGCATGCGGTATCGGAGTAGCGGCGACTACGATTTTTTCGGCAAGAGCGAAGCTGACGACGCTGGCGCCAAGAAGCGAAGCGAGAAGAAATTTCTTCATATTTAATCCTTTTGGTTAAAATTTCGCGGTATTATAGCAGGTAGAATTTTTAATGTCAAGTATTTTTATATGACTTTTTAAAATTTTATCTAAAATATTCTAAAATTAGATATTTTTACATATATTTAAATACTACATTTTATTGTATAATGCAGAATTGGCACGCTTTAATGAGCGCTTTACATAAATTCCGCTAAAATCGCAAAATTTAAAATTTTAAAAAAGGGCTGAGAATGGCAGATTTTTACGACGCGAAAGCCGTAGAGGAGAGCTTTTATAAAATTTGGGAGCAGCGCGGCTACTTCGAGATCGACGGCAATAAAGATATCCGGCAAAAAGGCAAAAACTTTTGCATCATGATGCCCCCTCCCAACGTCACCGGAGTGCTTCATATCGGGCACTCGCTCACTTTTACGTTGCAAGACATAATGACGCGATACAAGCGAATGGACGGCTACCGCACGCTATGGCAGCCAGGGTTAGACCACGCAGGCATTGCGACGCAAAACGTCGTCGAGCGCGAGCTTTTGGCGCAAGGGATCAAAAAAGAAGAGATAGGGCGCGAGGAGTTTTTAAAGCACGTTTGGCACTGGAAGGAGCAAAGCGGCGGGCAGATCGTAAGGCAGATGAAGCGCCTGGGCGTCACGCCTGCGTGGAGCAGACAGCGCTTTACGATGGATGAAGGGCTTAAAAACGCCGTGCGCAAAGCCTTCGTAAGCTTATACGACGCGGGGCTCATCGTGCGCGGAAACTACATGGTAAATTGGTGTACGCACGATGGCGCGCTAAGCGACGTGGAGGTCGAGCACAAAGAGAACAAGGGCAAGCTTTATTATTTGCGTTACTACTTTGCGGACGCGCAAGATAAATTTATCGTAGTGGCTACTACGCGACCCGAGACCTACTTCGGCGACACCGCCGTAATGGTAAATCCTGCGGACGAACGCTATAAAAATTTGATCGGCAAAAAAGTCGTGCTGCCGCTAATCGGCCGCGAGATAGAGATCATCGCCGACGAATACGTCGATATGAGCTTCGGAACGGGCGCCGTGAAGGTCACGCCCGCGCACGACACCAACGACTACGAGGTCGGCAAGCGCCACGAGCTGGAGTTCATCACCGTCTTTGACGAAAAAGGAATTTTAAACGAGCAGTGCGGTAAATTCGGGGGCTTAGAGCGACTTGCCGCGCGCGATCAGATCGTAGCGGAGCTTGAGAGGTTGGGCTTTATCGAAAAAATCGAGGATTACGAAAATCAAGTCGGCTACTGCTACCGCTGCAAAAACGTCGTCGAGCCGTACATCTCGCAGCAGTGGTTCGTGCGCGCGGATATCGCAAAAGATGCGATCGCCAGAGTAAATGCGGGAGAGGCGGAATTTTTCCCGAAGCATTGGATCAACAGCTTCAACGCCTGGATGCGTGAGTTGAAAGACTGGTGTATCAGTCGCCAGCTGTGGTGGGGGCATAGAATTCCCGTGTTTTACTGCGACTGCGGCCATCAGTGGGCGGATGAGCGAGAGAGCCCCGATGCTTGCCCGAAATGCGGCGGTAAAAATTTTACTCAAGATCCAGACGTGCTCGATACGTGGTTTTCAAGCGGTCTTTGGCCGATCAGTACGCTTGGCTGGGGCAACGGCGAGGCGCTGAAAAACGAGAAGTGGTTTGAGGAGGATTTGAACGAATTTTATCCAAACACCATGCTGATTACCGGCTTTGACATTTTGTTTTTCTGGGTCGCGCGCATGATGTTTCAGTGCCAAAACGCCATGGGCGAGCTGCCGTTTCGCGACATCTATCTGCATGCCTTGGTTAAGGATAAAGACGGCAAAAAGATGAGTAAATCGAGCAAAAACGTAGTCGATCCGCTGCTAAAGATAGACGAATTTAGCGCCGATATTTTACGCTTTACGCTTACGATTTTGTGCGTGCAGGGGCGCGATCTGCGCCTTAGCGACGACAAGCTTTTGATATATCGAAATTTTACGAATAAGCTCTATAACGCGAGCAAATTTTTGCTTTTAAACGCCTCTAAATTCGACGATTTGGACGCGGCGCGGATCAAAACGAACCTCGGCAAATATATGCTTTCGCGCTTTAACTGCTGCGTGGGCGCGGTGCGGGAAAATTTAGACGAATATCGCTTCAACGATGCTGCGACCGAGCTTTATAAGTTTTTTTGGGACGAGTTTTGCGATTGGGGCATCGAGCTTAGCAAGGCGGACAAGGCCGCAATCGGCGAGCTGGGGATGATTTTTAAAGAAGCGATGAAGCTGCTAAGCCCGTTTATGCCGTTTCTAAGCGAGTATCTGTATCAGGAGCTAAGCGGCACGAAGCTACAAGACGCGCACTCCATCATGGTGATGCGATACCCACATCCTGGCGAGCGCGACGAGCGGATTGAGGAGCTATTTTCGCTTCTTATCGAAGCGATCGTTAGCATTCGCCGCGCAAAGGCGACGATCGAGCTCGGCAATGCGCGCGTAGCCAAAGCCTACGTCAAATCCGCAGTCGATCTAAGCGCTGCCGCGGACTACATCAAAACGCTTGCCAAGGTCGATGAAGTGGAATTTACGCAGCAAAACATCGCAAATTCCGCCCGCGACGTGAGCGAGAATTTAGAAAGCTTCGTGCCGCTTGAGGGGGTCGATCTTAGCGGCGTGATTTCGCGTCTTAACGCACAAAAAGCAAAGCTGCAAAAAGAGATCGAAAAGCTCTCTGCAATGCTTGGCAATGAAAAATTTATCTCCTCCGCCCCGCAAGCCGTGGTCGAAGCCAACCGCGAAGGGTTGCAAAGCGCGCAGGAAAAATTCGCCAAAGTATGTGACGAGCTAAAGGCGTTTGGCGAGTAGTCCGCTATTTTGAGCTTAAATTTTAAATCAAGGAGAAAAATATGTCAAAAGGTAGTATCGGTGGATTTACATTAGGCACGGTCATAGCCGTCGCACTATCATGGGGAGTCAATAAAAGCATAATGTGGGCGATAATCCACGGATTTTTAAGTTGGTTATACGTGATTTATTATTTCTTATTGAGGTAAAATTTCATCGGTGGCGCGCCGTTTTACGCGCTAAATTTTAAAATTTGAAGGATAAAAAATGAGCGAAAAAATAAAAATAGCGGTTTTAGGATATGGGAATTTAGGTCGCGGCGTAGAGCTTGCCGCGCGAAATAGCAAGGATTTAGAGCTTTCGGCCGTTTTTAGCCGCAGAAATCCGAGCGAAGTAAAGACATGCGGCGCTCCGGTATTTAGCGCGGATGAAATTTTATCGCACAAGGGCAAATTTGACGTTTTGGTGCTTTGCGGCGGTAGCGCGACGGATCTACCGACACAGACGCCTGAGTTTGCGCAGAACTTTAACGTCGTAGATAGCTTCGATACGCACGCAAAAATTGAGGGGCACTTCGCCGCGGTAGACGCCGCCGCCAAAGCGGGCGGAAACGTAGGCATCATCGCCGTAGGCTGGGATCCGGGACTGTTTTCGCTAAATAGGCTATTTGGCGAGAGCGTGCTGCAAAACGGCAGCAGCTACACGTTTTGGGGCAAAGGCGTGAGCCAAGGTCACTCCGACGCTATCCGCAGGATCGAGGGCGTCGTGGATGCGCGCCAATACACCGTGCCGATAGAAAGCGCCTTGAAGCGAGTTCGCGCAGGCGAAAACCCGAGACTTAGCACGCGCGAAAAGCACCTGCGCGAGTGCTACGTAGTGGCGCAGGACGGCGCCGATAAAGCGCGCATCGAGCGTGAGATAAAAACGATGCCCAATTACTTTGCCGACTACGACACGAGCGTGCATTTTATTGATCTTGCGACGCTTAAAAAAGAGCACGGCGGCATCCCTCACGGAGGATTCGTCCTGCGAAGCGGAGTAACGGGCGAGCACGGAGAAAATAAACACCTGATCGAGTTTTCGCTAAAGCTTGATTCAAATCCCGAATTTACCGCAAGCGTGCTCGTAGCCTACGCCCGCGCGGCGTATCGTTTGGCGCAAAAGGGCGAAAGCGGCGCATTTAGCGTGTTTGACATCGCTCCGGCGCTTCTTTCGCCAAAGAGCGCAGACGAGCTAAGGCGCGAAATTTTATAAATTTCCGGAGGCGTTTCGGCGGAATTATGAACGAGGAAATCTGAGTGATAAAGATAGAAAATTTAAAGAAATTTTACGGCAAAACCTGCGTGATCGACGATGTGAGCTTAGAAGTAAAGCAGGGCGAAATTTTTGCCATCGTCGGTCGCAGCGGCGCGGGTAAAAGCACTCTGCTGCGCTGCATAAACGGCCTTGAGGACTACCAAGAAGGAAGCCTTAAGGTAGAGGGCAGGGAGGTAAGAGAGCTAAGCGCCGCGCAGATCCGCGAGCTGCGCAAAAATATCGGTATGATTTTTCAGCACTTCGCGCTTATGAGCCGCCGCAGCGTCGCGCAAAACGTCGCCACGCCGTTAGCATTTTGGGGATATTCGAAGGACCACACAAAGCGCCGCGTAGCCGAGCTTTTGGAGCTCGTAGGGCTTGCGGATAAAGCAAACGCCTATCCTAGCGAGCTTAGCGGCGGACAGAAGCAGCGCGTGGCGATCGCGCGCGCGCTTGCATTAAGCCCTAAAATTTTGCTTTCCGACGAGGCGACCTCGGCGCTTGATCCCAATACTACCGCGCAAATTTTATCGCTTCTGCGTCGCATCAATCGCGAGCTAGGCATTACGATCGTGCTCGTCACGCACGAGATGGAGGTCGTAAAAGGCATCGCGCAGCGAGCGATCCTACTTAAGGGCGGGCGCGTGAGCAACTCGGGCGATATTGTATCGCTGTTTTTGCACCCGGATGAGAATATGAAGGAGTTTTTGGGCGAGGAGGAGGTGCTGCCCGCAAGCGGCGTTAATATCAGGCTCTTTTTCCCGCCCGCGGTTGCATTTGACAGCGTGATCACGCATATGGCACGCGCTTTGGAGATAAATTTTAACATCGTTTGGGGCAAGCTCGAGCGCCTCGATAAAAATGTCGTCGGAAGCCTCGTGATCAACGTAGAGCCCGCACACGTCGCGCGCGTGGAGGAGTTTATCAAAAACGCGGGCGTGATCTATGAGATCGTAAGCGAAGATGAGATCAAAAGCTGCGCCGCGATCTAGGTACGATTTCGCGTCCTGTGCGCTTGCACCGCACTAAATTTAAGGGCTTACGCGGCATAGCGAATTTAAAAGCTCGGGCGAGGTCGCGAACTCAAAGGCTGGCTAGGCGTTTTAAATTTAACGATCGAGCCGTAGCATTATAAAATTTAATTAATTATGACGAGAGTGGTTTAAATTTCTATTTTGCCTCGATAAAATAAGCTCGGTGATGCGCTGTTGGCGTGCGCTCTGGCTAGCTTTGATTCGCGTTTAGAATTCGACTAGCCATAGCGAGGCGATTTAAATTTCAGGGATCGCGACCGACCGAGCGCATTTAAGCCGCTCCGCGTTTGAAATTACAGGCGTTTAAATTTAAATTTGAATTTTTTCGGAATTTCACACTTACTTCACTTTTACGGAAGTATAATTCCGCTAATTTCTTTTAAGGAGTACGTAATGAAAAAACTTACTTTGTTTGCGCTTAGTGCGCTATTTGCTGGCACTTTTGCCGTAGCTGCCGACATGGGCATGAAAGATGAGATGAAGGATGCCAATATGTCAATGCATAATGGTGCGAAAGAGATGAAAGGCGATATGAAGGATATGCACAAGGATGCTATGAAAGAGGGTAAACATATGAAAGATGAGATGAAAGGCGAAATGAAAAAAGAGATGAAAAAAGAGATGTAGTGAGTAAAATTTTACTCGTAGAGGACGATGAGATCCTTTGCGATCTCATCGGCGAATATATAAAAGACGCGGGCTTTGACGTATGCGTTTGCAGCGACGCTCAAAGCGCCGCGGATCTTGCTTATGAACAAAAATTTGATCTTTTTATCTTTGACGTAAAAATCCCCAAAGGCGACGGATTTTCACTTTTAAAAGAGCTGCGCAAGAGCGGCGATCGCACCCCCGCGATATTCGCCACATCGCTAAATACACTTGATGATCTTGAGGTTGGTTTTAAAAGCGGCTGCGACGACTATCTCAAAAAACCATACGAGCTAAAAGAGCTGTTGCTGCGCGTTAATTCTCTCATAAAGCGAAACTTCAGCCATAATTTTGATGATTTCGTGACCATCGACGACGAGTTTAAATTTTATTTTGCAAGCAAAGAGCTACGCAGATCGGGCGTGCCCGTCGCGCTTTCAAACAAAGAGCGTGAGCTATTGGCGCTTTTTTTGCAAAATAAAAATAGGCTTTTGAGCAAGGATGAAATTTTCTCCGCGATCTATGTTTTTAACGAAACGCCAAGCGAAGAGGCACTGCGAACTTATATCAAAAATCTACGCCGCGTCCTAGGCGAAGAGCACATCGTCAATCGCCGTAACGCAGGGTATCTGTATGTCTGAAAAGACCGCTTTAACGCTTAAAATTTTATCTTTGTATCTCATTTCAAGTGCGTTGTTTTTAGGATATTTTTTCAAGATAAATTACAGGATGAACGAAGCCGCGCTACTTTCGCACAGGATAAAAGAGCTAAAAGAGATCAAAATGATGATCTATATGAAAGCGAGCATGGACGGGCTGGAATCACTAGCGGACTTCGAGCGCGAAAAGGGCGTAAGCGCGTGTATATTTAAGCCAAACTCTGATGAAATTTACGGCTGTGACGGCGAGCTTGGCGCACTTGACAAAGCGAAGCTAAAGGCGGAATTTATAAGTGGCGGAAGGCTAGGAATTTATGAGAATCTGCAAAATATGGAGGAGCGAAACGCCTTTTCCAAGGCTAAAATCATTCTGCTTGGAAGTAGCGTGCAGGGCGAAATTTTAACGCTTCGTATCAAAACCGCAGCGATGATGATAGCGCTTTTGGGCGTAATCCTAGCCGTGGCGTTTTATCTGGTGCGGCTAGGCACAAAGCCGCTTTACGATAAGATCGACACGCTAAATCGCTTCATCAAAGATAGCACCCACGAGATCAATACTCCGCTTAGTATTATCTCCATGAGCGTTGAGACGATGCGGCACGCAGAGCTTGGGGAATACAACGCCAAGCGCGTCGCTAATATCGACCTTGCCGCTAAGACGCTTTCTCGCATCTACGAGGATCTCGTGTTTTTAACCTTCGGTATGAATAAGGAGGGCGAGATTAGCTCGATCGATCTAAAAAGCCTCGTCGCTTCGCGCTGCGAATACTTCGCGCCGTTTATTCAAAAACGCAGACTAAGCCTTAAAACCGATCTTTTGGATGCGAGTATGAGCGCGAACGTCTATGAAATTTCGCGCCTCATCGACAATTTGCTAAGCAACGCCGTAAAATACGCCGATGCAGGCGGCTACGTGGATGTGCGGCTAAGGCACGGCGAGCTAGCGATCTCAAATAGCGGCGAAGGGATCGATAAGAAAAAAGGCGACGAAATTTTCAGGCGCTTTGCGCGTTTTAACTCAAGCGAGGGCGGCTTTGGAATCGGGCTTAGCATCGTAAGCGAGGTCTGCAAAAAATACTCCTTTTCTATCTCCTACGACAGCGTGCCAGGCGAGATAACGACCTTTCGCCTTACGTGGCGAGAGTAAAATTTTAAAATTTAGTGAAATTTAAAATTTAAAAGCGGTCGCTTGCGGTTTAAATTTAATCGTAGTTTGGTCGCTTAAATTCCGCGCAAAAAGGCTCTAATTGCCGGAGCGTTTAATTCAATCGTCGCTTGTCTTTGTTCTAAAACGGAGCGCGGAATTTTACCAGTCGTTCGCTTTGCGCTCGTAAAATGACCCTGAAAGTTATGGATGCAGAATTTTATTCGTCCGAGATTTTATAAAATTTAGCTTTTATTTCTCGATAGATATATCCAGTGGACTATATCGCTAAGCGAAATCACGACAAGCATACTCATAAACATCGAGGTGGCTGTGAAAAACGATATCCAGCCAAATAGGCTTTCTCTGCTCGCAAAAGTTGGGAACGTCCGACCGCTGCCTACTTTGTGTGGGATGCCGTTTATGGCAAAATCGGCGTAGAAATAATTGTTTAATGCCCAGTAAGCGAAAGGTATAGCGAGCAATATCACAAATAGCTGCGTCTTGACGGCGGGAAGCTCTTTTTTGTATAAGAATGTGGCGATCGGACAATACACGCAGCTTAGCGCGAAAGCCGTTAAAATAGGTACCCACAATGCCGCGACGTAAAATTCCGAAAGTTGCGTGTGTGGGCTTATTTTGCCGATTGCGGCGATGTTTGGAAAAAACCGCTTCATAAATCCAACGAAGTCCGCGCATGCTGCGCTTACGTCTAAAATATTTTCGGGTAGCACGAATACGCTAAGCGCCGTGATCGCAAACAGCGCAAAAACTGCCGCGTAAAGTCGCCCGAAAAATTTAGTAAATTTCGTATCGGGATATGGCTCCTCTTGCTCTTGCGTGCCTTGTGAATTCGGCAAATCGCTCATCGTTCGCTCCTTTAATAAAGTTTGCGTGCCAAAACCCGGCTTGCGCTAAATTTTAAAATTTTATGCCTTATCATTCGGTAAAATTTCACGACGAGGACTTGCTTTGGAATTTCGCGGTCAAATTTGAAATAAAATTTATTAAATTTAACCAAGCAATGCTTTTTTACAAACAAAGCGCCTCGCCTTTGACATGCAGTGATCTAGGTGGGGTTTGGGCGGCAGACCTGCTTGCGGTTGCTAGCCGAAGCAAAGTAAAAGGGCGCTTCACAAGTATAACCCCTTCCGAGGAGGAATTTAAGCCTTATCAAGAAAAGCACAAACTCGTATGTAGCGTAGCAATTTCTCGTATCGTCGGGGCCGGGAAGCCTCTAAAACAAAAGGCTCTTTCATTTAGCGTAGACTTGCAGCCAAAACCTAAAATTAATTGCCCAACGAAAAAGGTAGGTTGGCATTGCTGCTTACAAAATAACCGCGGAATCCTGCTAAATAAAATTTAAATTTAAAATTCCGAGTATTTCTGATAGTCGATCTGCGCGGAGTTTTTGTTGATCGTATCGACCGTGGCTTCGGCGATCGCCAGCTCCTCGTTGGTAGGGATTACGAGCGTTTTGATTTTACTATCCGCCGCGCTTAAATTTCTAATCGAGCCGGTATTTTTTGCGTTTTTTGTCGCATCGATTTCGATGCCGATATGAGCGAGCTTCTTGCAAACATTTTGTCTAAAATGCGGCGCATTCTCGCCGATACCGCCGGTAAAGATCAAAGCATCCACTCGCCCAAGCACGGCGTAATACGCTCCGATCATCTTAACGACGCTGTAAACGAGCATCTCAAACGCGAGTTTTGCGCGCGGCTCGCCATCCTCCATCTTTTCATATACCTTTCGCAGATCGCTTGCGCCGCAGATGCCGAGCAGCCCGCTTTTTTTGTTCATTATAACGTCCATATCCTGCGCGTTGTAGCCCGCGACGCGCTCGATGTATGGGATGATCGCAGGATCGATCGAGCCGCATCTGGTGCCCATGATGATCCCCTCAAGCGGCGTTAGCCCCATTGAGGTGTCGATGCACTTGCCGTTTTCTATAGCACTCACGCTAGAGCCGTTGCCAAGATGTAGCGTAATGGCATTGAAGTTTTCGTATTTCTTACGTAAAAATTTCGCCCCCATCGTCGAGACAAACCAATGCGACGTGCCGTGCGCGCCGTAGCGGCGAACCTTATATTTTTCGTAGAATTCATACGGCAGCGCGTACATATACGCATACGGCGGGATGCTTTGATGAAAGATCGTATCAAAAACCGCTACGTTTGGAATTTTCGGAGCGATCTTTAGGCAGGATTTGATGCCTGCTAAATTTGCGGGATTGTGTAGCGGTGCAAGCGGCGCAAGCTCGGCGATTTTATCCATTACATCCTCATCTATGAGCGCAGGAGCGTCGAAATAATCCGCACCCTGAACGATGCGGTGTCCGATACCGCCTACTTGAGTTAGATCTTTGATTACTCCGCTTTGTTTTAAAAGATCAATCGCAATCGCAATCGCGGTTTCGTGATTTGGAATTTGCTCGTTTTCAACCTTTATGCCTCGTCCATTGGCGCAATTGATGCTTCCGCTTGCGTGCGTCGATCCGATCTCCTCGATGAGCCCACTCGCGATGCAGGCGTGATTTAGCATATCGTGGAATTTAAATTTAACCGAGCTCGAGCCGGAATTTATGACTAGGATATCCATTAATTCTCTCCCGCTTGAATTGCGCTGATAAGTATCGTGTTTACGATATCGGCGACCTTGCAGCCGCGACTTAGATCGTTTATCGGCTTTTTTAAGCCCTGCAAAATCGGCCCGATCGCCACGGCGCCCGCGGTGCGCTGCACGGCTTTGTAACAGATATTTCCGCAGTTAAGATCGGGGAAGATAAATACGTTCGCGCGTCCTGCGACCGCGGAGCCGGGCATCTTTTTCTTAGCGACTGCGGCATCGACTGCGGCGTCGAATTGCAGCGGCCCGTCGATTGTGAGCCCCGGCGCCTTTTCGCGTGCTTTTTGCGTTGCAGTTTTTATGAATTCTACGCTATCGCCGCTGCCGCTATCGCCGCTTGAGTAGCTTAGCATCGCCACGCGCGGCTCAAGCCCGAAAGCCTTTGCGGTCGCGGCGCTTGAGATCGCGATACCCGCCAGATACTCCGCGCTCGGGCTCGGCGCTACGGCGCAGTCGGCAAAAAGCAGAGCCTGCGTATCCAGGCACATTATAAACGCGCCGCTAACGCTCGCGATACCCGGCTTGGTCTTGATGATCTGAAGCGCGGGACGGATCGTCTCCGCAGTAGTCGTACTCGCGCCGCTTACCATTGCATCGGCTAGCCCTTCATACACGAGCATTGTGCCGAAGTAGGTGCGATCGCGCACTAAATCGCGCGCCTGCGCCTCGCTCATGCCCTTTGCCTTGCGAAGCTCATAAAGATCGCGCGCAAATTTTTCCAAGCTCGCATCCGTCTGCGGATCTAAAATTTTAACGCCGCTTAGATCGAGACCTAGCTTGCTTGCGTTTTTTTGCACTTCATCTTTGCGTCCTAAAAGGATCAAATTTGCAGCGCCGCTTTGTTTTATAATCGCAGCTGCGCGCAGAATTCTCTCGTCGTCGCTTTCGGGCAATACGACGGTTTTAACATTCGCGCGAGCCTTGGCGTAGAGCTTGCTTTCAAATTTCAACGGGGTTAGAATTTCACAGCGCGTGGAGTTTGCGGCGTCCGTGAAGTAACTTTTGTCGGCAACGACTTTATCAAGCTCTATCGCGCCGCTTTGGCAAGCGGAATTTTCGTCGTGAAATTTTGCATCGCTTTCGCAAGCGGAATTTTTGCCGCAAAGCTCCGATTTTTTAGAATTTGCACCCTCTTGTGCAGGTCTTAGCGCAGAAAATGAAATTTTATCCTCATATATGCTGGCAAAGCTTACCGCTTTTGCTGCGGTGATCAAGCGTGCGCCGATGCGCGCGGCAATTTCGTTAGGATAAAATCCGCAAACGGGGATATTTAAATCCTTTGCGATTTGTAAATTTAGCTCGCGCATATCGGCTCCCGCTACGCCGTGAACCAGCACAAAATTACACTGCTCTAAAATCTGCGCAAAGCGCTCTATAGCCGCCTTTCGCACGCGCTCATCCTGTCCATCTGCAAGCGCTTTTTCGAGCTCGCTCCTGCTAAAAAGGGCATTGTCGCCAGCGATGCAAAGTTGCAAAACGTTGTGAAAGCTCATGGATAAAATTTTATCTAGTTTTTTTAGCTCGGATTGGTAGGCGGCGGGTTCGTCGCATAGGAGCAAAATTCCGTTCATCGGCTGATCCTTTTGAAATAAGATAGGCAATTGTAGCAAAATTTTGCTTGCGTGTTAATCAAAGATTTATCGTGAGGGTTTAGAATTTGGTAACTTCCAACAAAGGAGCGCACATGAAAAATTTAGTGATTTTGGCTCTTTTAGTGAGCCTCGCCGCGGCGAAAATCAACATAAACGAAGCTAGTCGCTACGAGCTGATGACGATCGGCGGACTTGATGCGGGTAGGGCGGATATGCTTATGCAATACCGCCAAAAGCGCGAAATTTCAAGTGCAGATGAGCTAAAGGGCATCAACGGCTTTGCAAGTTACGATACCGCCAAATTGCAGAAGAGCTTTGAAATATCGCCTAGAGCTAACGTGCAGCAGCCGGTGCAGCCTGATCGCGATATAGTCGTAGTCGAAAAGACCCGCACCCGCACGGTTTACGGAGGTTCTACTTACAGACGCGTGGAAAATTACGGAAACGGCATTACTATTACCGAAACCGGCACTTTGCCTCCGCCTCCCCCTCCGCGAGGATATGGTAGGCACGGCGGCATGATGCCTCCTCCTCCCCCACCTCCTGGCGGCATGATGCCTCCTCCACCACCTCCGCCGCCGCATGGAGGGATAAAACCGCCACCTCCACCGCCACCTCCTCGCGATGATTATTCTCGCAGGAGAAGTTCTGGCGGTATGAGCGATAGCGAGATTGGCGGAAGCTCGCGCCGTAACATGCCGGTGCCTATGCATATGGGAACGATCCGCTCGAAAAGATCCAGCAGCACCACAAGCTTCGGCGACTGCGATCCGCAAAGCGGTAACTGCGCTAGCGTGGGCGTAGGCGTGCAGGTAGATAGAGGGTTTTAAAATTTAATTTTATGCGGGCGGGATTTTAGAATTTTATAATCGAGATTCCGCCCGCCCTAAATTTACGGCTAAATTTTAAAATTTTATAGCGTAGAATTTAAAATTTATGCAGGTATCGCTCTGCGCTACGATAAAATTTCAAAGAATTTTATAAATTTAATCGAGCCTCGCGTGGTAAAATTTCAAGCCAAAATTTTACGTTAAAACTTATGCGCCGCGTTTGGTCGAAACAAATCCGCACTTTAAAATTTTAAATCCGAATATCCAGCCACATAATAAATTTTAAATTTGCCTTTTCCGCTCTTGCTAAATTCCAAAATTTTGCCCCTGTCTTGCTACTATTAAATTTTAAATTCGACCCGATTTAGCGCCTAAAATTCGTGAAATTTAATTTACAAAATAATATAATCACAAAATTATTCCAACGAAACAGGATGGGCGTATGAAAGAAATTAGCGGATCGCAGATGATCGTGGAGGCGTTGCGGCAGGAGGGGGCCGAGGTTGTTTTCGGCTACCCGGGCGGCGCGGCGCTAAACATTTATGATGAAATTTACAAACAAAAATACTTCAGACACATTTTGGTGCGCCACGAGCAGGCCGCGGTGATGGCTGCGGACGGATATGCGCGCGCTAGCGGCAAAGTGGGCGTGGCTGTCGTCACGAGCGGTCCTGGATTTACCAACGCGCTTACGGGGCTTGCTACGGCGTATAGCGACAGCATCCCGATCGTGCTTATTAGCGGGCAGGTTGCGACCTCGCTTATCGGTACCGACGCCTTTCAAGAGATCGATGCGATCGGAATTTCGCGCCCTTGCGTCAAGCACAACTATCTGGTTAAAACGATTGAAGAGTTGCCTAGAATTTTAAAAGAGGCTTTTTACATAGCTCGCAGCGGCAGACCTGGACCCGTGCACGTCGATATTCCCAAAGACGTAACGGCGAAGCTGGGCGTTTTTGAATATCCTAGCGAAATCAAGATGCAGACTTATAAGCCGAACTATAAGGGCAACGCTAAGCAGATCAAAAAAGCCGTCGAACTAATCGCAAGCTGCAAAAAACCTATCCTCTACATCGGCGGCGGTGTCATCAGCGCGGGCGCAAGCGAGTTAGTGCGCGAACTTAGCGAGTTTGCGCAGATCCCTGTCGTGCAAACCCTTATGGCGCTAGGAGCCGTGCGAAGCGACGATAAAAACTGCCTCGGCATGGTAGGAATGCATGGCAGCTACGCCGCAAATATGGCGCTTAGCGAGTCTGATCTGATAATCTGCTTGGGCGCGAGATTTGATGATCGCGTCACCGGCAAACTTAGCGAATTTGGCAAAAACGCCAAGATCATCCACGTCGATATCGATCCTAGCTCGATCTCAAAGATCATAAACGCGGATTATCCGATCGTTGGCGACGTAAAATCGGTGCTAGAGGAGATGCTGCCGCGCATCAAAAGCGAGGTTAGCCCTGCAAATTTTGAGCAGTGGCGCGAGCTCATCCGCAAATACGATGAAATTCACCCGCTTAAATTTAACGACAGCGATGAAATTTTAAAGCCGCAGTGGGTTATACAAAGTACTGCAAAAATCGCGGGCGAGGACGCTATCATCGCTACGGACGTGGGGCAGCATCAGATGTGGGTCGCGCAGTTTTATCCGTTTTGCAAGCCGCGCACTCTGCTAAGTAGCGGCGGGCAGGGCACGATGGGATACGGCCTTCCTGCAGCATTGGGCGCGAAGGCCTATGCGGGAGATAGACCCGTTATAAATTTCAGCGGCGACGGCTCGATTTTGATGAATATCCAAGAGCTGATGACTGCGAGCGCGAGCGGCCTAAACGTCGTAAATATCGTACTAAACAACAATTTCTTAGGCATGGTGAGGCAGTGGCAGAGCCTATTTTACGGGCAGCGTTTCTCATCGACCGATCTTAGTTCGCAGCCAGATTTCGTAAAAATTGTCGAGGGCTTCGGCGGCATGGGCTTTAGCGTTAGCACCAAAGCGGAATTTGAGGATGCGCTAAAGCGGGCTCTTGCGAGTAAGAAAGTAAGCGTCATCGAGGCTAAGATCGATCGCTTCGAAAACGTCTGGCCGATGGTGCCCGCAGGCGGCGCGCTTTATAATATGATTTTTGAGCAGGAGTCTTAGGATGAATAGCATAAGAAGAGTAATCTCGGTCGTCGTTACCGATGAGCATGGCGTTTTGTCGCGGATCTCTGGGCTTTTTGCGGGGCGCGGCTATAATATCGACAGCCTCACCGTTGCACCGATTCCAAATACCGGTCTATCGCGCCTTAGCATCGTCACTTCGGGCGACGAGCGCGTCATAGAGCAGATCACTAAGCAGCTTCATAAACTGATCCCCGTCTACAAGGTCATCGAGGATGCAAAATTCGTCGAAAAGGAGATGGTTTTGGTAAAGATCGCACTGGGCGAAAATTTAGCGGGGCTTGATGCCGTTTTAAAAGCCTATAACGGCAGCATCGCAAACAGCGATGATAGCAAGATCGTCATCATGGCGTGCGACGACGCAGACCGCATTGACGGCTTTTTAAAGACGATAAAAAAATACAATCCAATCGACATCGTACGCGGCGGCAGCGTCGCGCTGGATATGTAAGCGGCGATAAAATTTAATCAAAGGAGCGCAAATGAAATTATCAAAAATTGCCGAAATTTTAAACATAGAGCTTAACGGAGCGGACGCGGAGATCACCGCGATAAATTCGCTTCAAAACGCGAACGAAAGCGAGCTAAGCTACTGCGATAGCGACAAAAACGAGAAATTTTTATCCGCCACCAAAGCAGCCGCCGTGCTGGTAAAAATCGGCACTGCGGTTCCAAACGGCGTGCGAGCGCTGGAGTGCGAAAATCCGCACCTAGCCTTTGCGATCTTAAGCGCGCATTTTGCTAAGCCGCTCATTCGCAGCGGCGCGCCCGCAAAGATCGCCGCCAGCGCGCAGATCGGGCAGGGCGTGCATATCGGCGTAAATTCCACGATCGGCGAGAACTGCGTCATTTTAAGCGGCGCGTATATTGGCGATGACGTGCATATCGGAAGCGACTGCGTGATCCACGCAAACGCCGTCATCTACAACGACACGATCATCGGCGAGCGCTGCGTGATCCACGCAAACGCCGTCATCGGAAGCGACGGCTTCGGCTATGCGCACACCAAAACGGGCGAGCATGTTAAAATTTATCACAACGGCAATGTCGTGCTGCAAGACGAGGTCGAAATCGGCGCGTGCACGACGATCGATCGCGCGGTATTCGGCTCGACGATAATTGGGCGGGGCAGCAAGATCGACAATCTCGTTCAAATCGGGCACAACTGCGAGCTTGGGCAAAACTGCCTCATCGTCTCTCAAGTTGGGCTTGCGGGCTCGACGACGCTCGGGCGCAACGTCGTGATGGGCGGACAGAGCGGCAGCGGCGGGCACGTAAGCGTGGGCGATTTCGCTCAGATCGCGGCACGCGGCGGCATAAGCAAGGATCTAACGGGTGGCAAAAACTACGCGGGACATCCTATAATGGAGCTTAGCGAGTGGTTCAAGCTGCAGGCCAAGATCGTTAGATTTTTTAAAGATAAAAAGCACTAGCCGTTTTGCCTTGGTTGATTAGATCGATCGGCTTAATTTGATCGTTTTGATCGTTCACTCTGATCGACTCCTCTAGCCAGCTCGATTTAATCGGTTCGCGTCGTTTCAGTGAAGTTTGAGATCGCCAGGCAGTTGGTGATTGTGGAGCGGTTTGCGCTGCCGTTTTGGCTTTAGTGTATTTTGTAATCGCTGCGGCGGTAAATTTTGCCCTTTTATCGGCGAAATTCCGCTCACGCTATTTTTTATCGTGCGCTTGCTTTGTGGGCGCGGTAGAATTTACTCTGCTAGTTTGAGTCGCATTGCTCGCAGTCATTGCGGCCAAGCTTTACGAGCGCTTTTAAATCAGTGAAAATTTTTAATTAAAGGAAAAAACAATGATAGAGATGTTTTTGTGCTCCTATTTTGCGGGCGCAGCGACGCTTTTTGAGGATTTTGCCGAGCAAAATATCCGCGCTAAGGAGGTGCTTTTTATTCCGACCGCCGCAAACGTAGAGGAGTACCGAGACTACGTGGACGAGGCGAAAGAGGCGTTTGCCAAAATGGGCTTTACGCTTCAAATTTTAGACGTTTCCAAAGCAAGCGAGGCCGAAGCGAAGGCAAAGATCGGCGCGGCGCAGGTACTTTACGTAAGCGGCGGCAACACCTTTTATCTTTTGCGCGAGCTTAAAAATAAGGATCTGGTAGCCCTCATCGCAGATCGCGTCCGAAGCGGCGAGCTCGTGTACGTGGGCGAGTCGGCGGGCGCGATGATCGCAGCACCCAGCGTGGAGTACGCGAGCGCGATGGACGATGCGAGTGGTAGTGAATTAGTAGCGGCGCAAACCGGGCTAGATCTTGTTAAATTCTATCCAGTAGTACACTACGGCGAGGAGCCCTTCGTGCAAAGCACGGCTAAAATTTTAAAAGCTTACGGTGGCAAGCTAAATTTGGCGCCGATAAATAACGCCGAGGCGATCGCGGTGCACGGCGATAAATTTGAAATTTTAGGGCGGTAAACTGCAGCATAAAAGTAAAATTTAGTAATTAAACGCTTCGTAAAATTTACGCTTATATTTTCGCATAGGGCTGCGAGGTGAAATTTTAACTTAGGTGCGGCGAGTCGCTAACGAATAAATTTAATCAAAGGATCAAAATGAAAATATTACTTATCAATGGTGGAGCACCTTTTAACGGCAAAGGCGGCAAGCTAAGCAAGACGCTGCACGAGCTAGCCAAAAAGACGCTAAAAACCCTAGGGCACGAAACGCGCGAAACTACGATATTTGAGGGCTACGATATAGAGGGCGAAGTAGAAAAATTTCTATGGATGGACGCCGTGATCTGGCAGATGCCTGCGTGGTGGATGGCGAGCCTTGGTTAGTCAAAAAATACGTAGACGAGGTGTTTATGGGCGGCATAGGCAAGATAGTGGCAAACGACGGGCGGCACAGCGCGAGCCCAAACGACGGCTACGGCACCAGCGGACTGATAAAGGGCAAATCGCACATGCTAAGTGTTACTTGGAATGCGCCGCTTCAGGCGTTTGAGAAGCCCGGGGATTTTTTAGAGGGCGTGGGCGTGGACGGCGTTTATCTGCATTTTCATAAGGCAAATGAGTTTTTAGGCACAAAAAGGCTGCCTACTTTTATGTGCAACGACGTCGTTAAAAATCCTGATGTAGAGCGTTTTATGAAAGATTACGAAGCGCATCTAAAAAGGGTTTTCGGCTAGCCTTGACAGACTCAAAAGAGCCTATCTGTTCGCAATACAGCGCCAGATGAGCTAAAGCGGATTTATAAAATCGCTTCTTAAGTTCGGATATTACGACATTTGTGAAATTTTAAATAATGCCAAGCAGTACTTGTTCGAGCGCGGCTTGCGACGCGCGAGGTTTTCGTAAATCGCGAGATTCGAGCTTTGCTCGGCTGACTGACACTGCGTGATGTGCGGGAGGTGTGAAATTTGAAGTCTTGCGGCGCGCGATTTATGCAGTCACTATATAAAATTTCATATGGCTGTCGCAGCTTTTAAGTCGGTGCGAAATAAAACTTGCGAAACGACATGGGCATTTTGCGATCGTTTTAAATTTTGCAAATGCGCTGTATTTTAGCTCGGCGCGAGATAAAATTTTACGCGGCGCACTTTTATGTGATGTACGCGTCTGGCTTGCTGTTGCTCGTTAGTGGCATGTCAGCGAGTGCCTAAGCATGGATGAGCGCGATGGCTGGCTCGTGTAACTATTAGCGTGCCGTTCAGTGCTGCTAGTGGCTTTAAGAGGCGCGATGTGTATTTACAGGGGTATTTACAGGGGAAGAGATGCTAAAAATCGATATGCTTAAATTTTTTCGCTCGGGCGAGTTTGCGGGCGTAAGAAAAGGCTTGAGCTGCGCGCAGATCGCCTCGATGTTCGGCCCTGCGGATGCGAGCTTTAAGAGCGCGGGAGCTGAAATTTTAAGATACGGCGCCTTTGAGTTTCACTTTTTTCGGGACGAAATTTTTATGATTTTTTCGGATCATTTCAGAAGTGAGCCTTTGGATTTCGGCGGCGCAAGAGCGCGGCAAATCGAAATAGAGCCTTGGATATTATCGGGCTGTCCTGTTCCCATCGATCTTGCGGCGGTGAAAGTCGCTTTAAATCGTGAGCGGATCGAGTATCGCGAGCACGCAACGGATGAAGGTTTGAAGCTACACTTAAGCAGTGGCGTTACGCTTGCGTTTGAAAGCTTGAGCGGGTTGAGCGAGCCGCACAACTTCGAGCTTGCCGCATTTTGGATAAAATTTTAGTGGAATTTAAAAAGAAAAATATTTCTTTCGCGCGCTTTTTAAATTTAGCTTTTAAATTTACTCTTTGTAGAATAAAAATCCAAGCTAAATTTCGGCAGAAGCGGCGCCTTGTATTGCACACGGCGACGGAAAACCGAGCCGCATTAATTGCAAAGGTACGATTTTAAAGATCGCGATAGCCTGGAGTGATACGGCTTTGTTTTTATGCCGATACGGCGTGCCAGGATAAAGCGCCGAGATAAAATTTAAACAAAAGAGGTTTGATGTTTTTTGATACAAAATACGATGAAAAAAAGATCGCTAGCTTTAATCAGATGAATACGCTTTTAAGATGTGTGCTGCTGTTTTTTATCCTTGGCGCGGGCGCGGCGCTGTATATGTCCTACACCGCGGTGCTACCGTCTAGCCCAGAGGATTTGCAGACCATAGAGGGGCGCGTCATATATGTGCAAACGAATAAGAGTAGAGGGGCTAGTTACTATAGGTTAAATTTAGTGGATAGTGCGCTTAAGCAGAGGCGTTTTTATTTAGATGTTTTCGGTACCGAGATAGATGGATACAAGGCTACGATATACAACAAGGATGTAAAAATTTGATACCAAAGGATCGGGGGCGATACCGACCTTGCACGGCAGATCGCCCTTAAAGACGGGCAAATGGTTTTAAAATACGATTATACTTTTGCAGCCAGGTTTTATTACAATACCATATCCGATTCCTATAAAATCACATATTTGAAATGGGGCGGCGGTGCGCTGTCGTATCATATGACAAAGATTGCCTAAATACGAATAACGAATCATATAATAGGCAGGTTATATTTTATATTTTACAACGCGATTAGATTTCGAATCGCTTTTTTAAATCGATGTCGCAATCTCCGCAATCCACGCGGCAACGGCGTTAGGATTAGAGATCATAGACAAATGTCCGCTGTGGATTTTTCGCGTTTTTGCGCCGATCTGCTCGGCGAAGCGCTGCTGCACGGCAAACTGTAGGGCGTTGTCGTTTTCGGTGAGCAGATAATAAGACGGTTTGTAGCACCACGCCGCCGCGCCAATTTTATCTGCAAATGCAGCAGCATTCATCGGCGTTTGTACTGCGGTAAGCACGCGATTTTGCTCTGCGGGTAGGTCATTTGCCATCACGTGAGCGAAAGCTTCAGCACTCAGGACGATTTCGCCGTTAGCATCGGGGCTTAGTCCTTCCATCGGCGCATTTTGGCGAGTGAGCGCGTCCGCTGCGGATTCTCTGCTATCTGGGACGATGGCAGATAGATACAGCAGCGCGGCGACGTTTACATGTCTGCCCACATGCGTAATCGGAATGCCTCCCCAAGAATGCCCTACTAATAGGGCTCTACCTCGCACCTATCTAGCTTGCGGCTAATGCTTTGAGCGTCGGCAGCAAGCGACGTGAGCGGATTTTGTACGGCGAGCGCATTTAAGCCCGCGGCTTGCAAGCGACATATTACTTCGGCATAGCATGAGCCATCGGCGAATGCGCCGTGAACAAGGATGATATTTTTAATCATATTTTCTCCTTTAAAGCTAGATTTTTGATTATAGAACTCGGCGGGCGAGGCACAGCCCAAAATCGGAAAAGCAGCGTTCGCAGCGAGCGCGGCAGTTGCGGCAAGGAAGTGTCGCCGCGAAAAATTTTGTTTAGGAAGAAATACTCCTTTTTGGTTAAATAAAAATTTTAATCGACGATGACGGCAAGTCGTTAGAAGCCTCCGAAACGAAGCGACGCAGCTTGATAATCGGTCACCCGATTGCCACCTAGTACGCCGTATCTAAGCGATAGTGCCCGCTTACCTACGTTGCTAAAAATAGTACCTTTGCTGCTCGTTTTGTGCTATAAAGAGTGCGCTAGCTCTGCGTGGTTATGGCAGAGCACGGCTACAGCGGTAAATTTTAAAGAGCTAATTCTATTTTTTGTTACAAAATTTAGGGCCAAATTTCACGCGCTTCTTAATTTTTCTTGATTAATTTCCTCTCAATAAGCTTTAAAATTTCATCCGCGTTTACACTCTCGCGCTTTAGGCCTGCGCGGGTGATGAACTCGACGCTTCCCTCTGTTAGGGCTTTGCCCACGAGCACGGCGTACGGAAAGCCCATTAGCTCGAAGTCGTTCATCTTCACTCCGAAGCGCTCCGCGCGATCGTCGAGCAGCACGCGGATGCCGCGCTCGCGGCACTGCTGGTATAATTTTTCGGCAAATTCTACCGCCGCCGCGTCTTTGTGATTTGAGATGATGATCTCAAGCTCGAAAGGCGCCAGCTCGCGCGGCCACACGCAGCCTTTCTCGTCATGGCTGCTTTCGATCGCCACGGCGATAAGGCGGCTTGCGCCGATGCCGTAGCAGCCCATGTAAAACGCACGAGCCTTGCCGTTTGCATCCAAAAATCGCGCTCCCATCGGCTCTGAATAGCGCGTGCCGAGCTGAAAGATATGGCCCACCTCGATGCCTTTCGTGATGCCAAGCTCGCCGCCGCAGCATGGGCACGCATCGCCTGCGCCCACGGCCGCGAGATCCACAAAGCGCGATTCGTTAAAATTTATCACGCTTGCACCAACGTAGTGGTAATCCGGCTCGTTCGCGCCCGCGATCATATTGCGCGCTCCTTTTAGCTCGACGTCGATATAAAATTTCGCTCCCTCGCCGAGCCCGAAAGGTCCGCAAAAGCCCGCCGTAAAGCCAGCTCGCGCGATTTCATCTTCGCTAGCATCGACTAGCTCAAGCGCACCGCAGGCGTTTTGCGCTTTGGTCTCTTGCAGCTCGTCGCAGCCGCGGATAAAAAACGCTACGATTTCGCTGCGATCCTCGTATAGCGCTTTTTTGATCACCGCCTTGATAGTGTAGAATTTATCCACTTTGAAAAATTCCGCCACCGCGTCGATCGTTTTCATCGCGGGGGTTTTAAATTTCATCATACCGTCGGTCTCGGGCGCAGCGGCGTTTGTAGTTTTTGGCGCACGGCGCGCAGCCTCGATGTTTGCGGCATACTCGCAGCGCTTGCACACGACGATATCGTCCTCGCCGTTATCCGCTAGCACCATAAACTCCTTGCTGCCGCTGCCGCCGATCGCGCCGCTGTCCGCATCGACCGCTCTAAAATTTAACCCCAGTCGCGTAAAAATCCGCGAGTACGCCTGCCTCATCACCTCAAACTCGCGCTTCATATCCGCAGCATCCGCGTGGAAGCTATAGGCGTCCTTCATCGTAAACTCGCGACCACGCAGAAGCCCGAAGCGAGGGCGCGCCTCGTCGCGGAATTTCGTATTGATCTGATAGATATTTAGCGGCAGCTGCTTGTAGCTCGTGATCTTATCCGCGATCATCAAAACCGCCGCTTCCTCGTTAGTTGGGCTTAGCACGAAGTCGTTATCCTTGCGGTCTTTGAAGCGCAACAGCTCCTTGCCGTATTTGGCGTAGCGGCCGCTTTTTTTCCACGCATCCGCGGACGTCACGACGCTAAAAGAGACCTCCTGCGCGCCCGCAGCGTCCATCTCCTGCCTGATGACGGCGCAGATCCGCTCCAGCACTATCTTTCCTAGCGGCAAAAAATTATAAAGCCCGCTGCCCAGCTGCTCGATAAATCCCGCGCGGATCAAAAGCGCGTGGCTAGGTAGTACAGCGTCTCTGGGAGCCTCTTTTAGGCTCGGAGCGAAAAGCTTGCTAAATTTCATTCTGTTTGTCCTTTTTCTCGTTTTCTTGATTTAAAAATTTTTCGTAGTTTTCTTGCAGTTCAAAAATTTCGACCAGCGCATTTACCGTGCCGTCAGCATCGTCCGCTTCGCCAAGGTTTTTTAAATTTACCGTCGGAGCGTGCAGAAACGCTTTAAAAACCTGATGGATCAGCTTGCGCGCCTCTTCCGCATCGCTGTGCTTTAGATAGCCCTTTTTAAGCGCTTTGGCTAGCTCTATCTCGGCTACTTGTTTCGCGCTTTGACGCAAAGCTTTGATGATCGGCGTGGATGCCGCTGCCCTCAGCCATTTGAAAAATTCATTCGTGCATTTTGCCACGATCGAGTAAGCGATCTGCGCCTGCTCCTCGCGAAGCAGCAAATTTTTCTTTACGATCTCCTCCAAATCATCGACGCTGTAAACCTCGACGTCCTCGCTCTGACTAAGCTCTACGTCGCGCGGCACGGCGATGTCGAAAAAATATCGCTTAAAGCTTTTGGGCTCTAGCAAACTATCGGTAATGATCGGCTCTTGCGAGCCCGTAGCGCTGAAAAATAGGCTATTTGCGTTCAGATATTTTTTCAGATTATCCAGCGCGTCGGTCTTGATACGAGCCGCGCAGATGTTTATGCCGCCTCTTAAATTCGCGCCGCCTTTATCATCGCGACTCGCACGGCAGCCCATCGTAGAAATTTTATTCGTAGCCGCGCAGCCATCTGCGTCGCCGTTTGAGCCAGCTTCTGTGTTGCCATCTAAATTTACACCGGATTCCGCGCTAATCAAAGAATCCGCTAGCCTCTGCGCGCCGGCTAAATTTCGATTTAAGATCGTGATATTCGCGCCGCTTGCGAGTAGGTGCTTGCACGCCAGCTCGCTCATCTCTCCCGCGCCCACTACCACGGCGTCCGCGCCTTGCAAGGAGCCCAGTCTGTCCTTTGCCATCGCCACGGCGACGCTTGAGACCGAGATCGGGTTTTTTGAAATTTCGGTTTGGTTGCGGATACGCGCTGCACACTTTAGCGCTTCATCTATCGCTCTTGCGATCTGCGCGCCCGCGTGGGAGTGTTGTTTGGCAAATTTAAAGGCGTCTTTGAGCTGGCCTACGATCTGCGTTTCGCCCACTACGAGGCTGTCAAGAGAGGCTGCGACGGCGAAGAGATGGTGTATCGCGCCGTAATCCTCGTAAATATCGGCACGCTCGGCTAGCTCGTCGTAGCTCACGCCGCTTACGCGCGAAAGGGCTAAAAGTACGAATTTATTGGCCGCTTCGAAGTCGCTTACGGCGGTAAAAATTTCAACGCGGTTGCAGGTGCTAAGCACCAAACACTCCTCTATCGCGGAGTTTGAAGCTAAAAGGCGCAAAATTTCTTTCTTGCGCACATCGTTTGAAAACGACAGCTTCTCGCGCACCGTGATGTCCGTGTTTTTGTGGGTGAAGCTCACGCTCATATACGCCATCAAAACTCCCTATCTATCATATCTCGCACGATTTGCTCCAGTTTGTCGTTTTTAAATTCCGCCACGGCTTCAAGCGCCTTTTGCCCGTAGGCGCGAGCTTCGTTTATACAGCGCTCGATGATGCCGTGCTCGTTAAATTTCGTCTTGATCCATGAAATTTCGCTCTGGCAGAGCTGCTTTTTAAAAAATGATTTTAGCTTTTGTCGCTGCGCATCGTCTAAATTTTCGTATAAATAGATGTAGGGCAGGGTGGTTTTACCCTCCGCAAAATCACTCAGGCTCGGCTTGCCTAGCGCTTCTGAGCTTTGCGTCACGTCTAAAATATCGTCGATGATCTGAAAGGCAAGCCCTAAATTTTTGCCGTATTCGCCGAATTTTGCGCTCGCGCTTGAAATTTTATCATGATCTTTCGCGGTGTTAGAACTTGAAATTTCGCCCTCGTTTTTTGTGCCGCTCATATCTGAAATTTCGCCGAGAAATTTCAAAAAAGCCCCGCAGCGCGCAACCTCCTCTATGAGAGCGGAGGTTTTTAGATAGATCATCTGCAGATATTTGCTCGCATCGTCGTTGAAATCGTTGCTTAGGCTCACGTCCATCAGCTCGCCCACGGCCAGCTTCGTGACGGCGAGCGAAAGCGCGGCGGCGATGCGGCTTTCAAATTTAGAAAGCTCGAAGTATGCCTTGGAATAGAGTATGTCGCCCAACATCACGGCGTTTTTGGAGCCGTAGGTGGCGTTTATCGAGGGCTTGCCGCGGCGCACCGAGCTTTCGTCGATGACGTCGTCGTGCAGCAGACTCGCGGCTTGAATGAGCTCGATGATCGCGCACAGACGTAGCGATTTTTCATCTTTTTGCGCGATGTTTAGCAGCAGCTTGGAGCGCAGTTTTTTGCCCGGGCTTAGCCTGTCAAACATCTCGCTAGCGGGCTCGTATCCGCAGTCTGTGATGAAGCTTTTCATAATTAAATCAATTTGATCTTGCATTATTCGTTGTTGCTTAGGATATTTCCGCTCATTTGCAAAAATTTGTCGTTTAGCTCGTCTTGTAGATCCTGCTGTGCGATGAAGCTTTCGATCTCGCGCTCGCTAATGCCGCGCGCTTCGTAGAGCCGCTCACAGGCGATGAGGCGGATTAGAGCTTCTTCGATTTCGTTTTGCACTAAAGTAGGGCTTGCAGCGGATAAAATTTCAAAAAATTTCTCTCTTGGGCTACCTTCAAAAATATCCATTTACCTTCCTTAAAATTTCGCGATTATAGCAAATGTAAAATTTAATTTAGGTTAGGGCGCGGCAAACTATCGGGGTTTTTAAACAGGAGCGATTGCGCAGATTTTGCGCTTGCGTGCGGTAAATTTTAAGCTTAAGCGCGGGATTTTGGGCTTTGAATCTCATAAATTTTAAAATTTTACTTGTTTGTGAGATAGGCAGAGCGAACGAAATTTAAAAATTTAATCTTGGTCGCGTGGCGGATTAAACGCAAAGCTTTGCAGATAGGCGGAATTTTAAATTTACAGATAAGCAGCTTGATTTTTTTGCGGAAATTTTAAAATTCTGTGGCGCGAGTGAAATTTTGGATTTCACGTGAATGGATAGAATTCTACTTTGCTTGTGCGGTAAATTTTGATTTCTGCACGGTGGAAAAATTTACTCGTACAAAATCTAATCGTACGCGCAACACGCATCAGGCTTTTTAAAATTTTAAAATTCCGCCGCTTTGCGAGAATTTGAAATTTCATGGACGCGGTAGAATGCTAAAATCGCGTTTGGCATTAAATTTTAAGTCTGGCTTTCGAGGCAAATTTTAAATTAAGCCGCGAGAGGGCGTCTTTAAATTTTTAAAATTCCGCCACCTTTTACAGATAGAATTTCATTTTTAGCGCAGATAAAATATCGCACCACAAAAGCTACTTTAAAATTTTAAATTCCACTCGTGCAAATGAAATCCCGGTTTCTCGTGCTAGTGGAATTTTTAGCGCAAGGATCACTTTTAAATTTTAATTTCGCTTGCGTTGCGCACGAGGATGGAATTTACTCCGTTTTAAGAGCCTAAGCGTGATTTTGCCATGCTGTAATACTGCTTTTAATTTAGCTATGCCTCAAAAGTCAGGCTGCTTAAATTCCACCGATGATTTCGCGCGCTTGCGCGATGCTTGGGGCATTGCGACTTAGTTTGCTAGGCTCGCCAAACCCCCAGCATACCTGCAAATACTCAAGTTTTGCGCCTTTTAGATCTACCAAATTTGCTTGAAAGCATCGTGTTGCCGCAGCTTGTGAGTCTTCCGTCGCTTCTGCTTTTGCGGCAATTTTGGCGCCTTTAAAACTTAGCGTTGCCGCCCCGCCAGCGTCCGAGTCGTTAGAGCGGAATTTTTCATCCGCGTTAAGATTCTCGCCGCAAGAGCTTAAGCTTTCGCTGCTAGCGCTGAAATTCTTTCTATTAGTGCCACGGCTAGCATTTAAGCTCTCGCCGTCATTGCCGCCTTGAAATTCTAAATTTTGTAAAAATTCTGCGCCGCGGAGTGCAGCTAGCTCATCTTTTTTGCTATCGCCTAAAAAAATCGCGTTTTTGTGCGGCGAGCATGCAATTACGTGTAGCAGCATCGCAGGGTTGGGTTTTGATGGCATCTGCTTGTCTGCGCCTACGACCAGATCAAATAGCCTGCGCACGCCAGTTTTTTCTAAGATCGCGCTTAAGGTATAGGAAGGCGCATTGGAGGCGACTGCGAGAAAAAATCCTGCTTTTTTGCACGAGTGCAAAAGATCTTCGATACCCTCGTAAAGCACGGCAAAATCGCGGTAATTGCTTACGAATTCCTTCTCGAAAAACGCAAGCTCTTCGGCGCTCGCTTCGGTTTTGCCGTAGAATTCCAAAAAGGCGTTTTTGCTCGGATCGTTGATAGTATGGACGATGAAATTCTTTTGCAGCGGTGATAGGCCGTAGAGCTTGCGGCGAGTGTTGTTTACGCTCACCTCTATCGCGTGTGAGGAGTCAAGCAGCGTGCCATCCATATCAAAAATCACGGTTTTCATCTAATAATCCTTTAAAAAATCGATTTTGTGCTTGTCTTTTTTGTAACTCTTATTGTTTTTGAGCTTTTGCAAGGCGTTTGCTTCATGCTGTAGCGCCGATCTAAACGCGGCATCGCCGACCTGTCCTGCCTCGCTAGCATCAAGGACGTTTTTGGCAAAGCTTTCAAGCGCCTTGGTGTAGGGACTATCGAGATTCGTAGCGGCCGCTTTAGATAAAATTTCGTAGTTTTTAGCTATTCGCTTCGCAAAAAGCTCTGCGTCGAAATCCTCGCGCTTTAGCAGTGCTACGGCGGATTTTACGAAGCGTTCTAGTGCGCGGATATATTTAACGCGCTCATCTTTTTCTCTGATTTGCATTATCTTTCCTTAATTAAAGCGCGCATTATAGCAAAATTCGAAATTTTGGCAAAATTACGCATATTATAAAACTATATTTTAATAACATTTTTTCTATAAATCCCGTTATTATAGGCATTTTAAAACCATATAAAAATACTTGACTTTATTTTAAAATTTAGCTATTATTCGCCAAATTTTTTACAAAGGACGAAAATGCAAAAAGAAACCCTCGCAACTCATTTCGGTTACGACTCCGTCGCAGGCTACGGCACGATGGCAGTTCCCATTTATCAAAGCACCGCGTTTAACTTCGGTTCTAGCAAAAAGGCCGCCGATCGCTTCGCACTTCGCGATCTAGGACCGATTTATGGGCGTTTGACAAATCCTACTACTGATATTTTTGAGGCGCGACTTGCGGCGCTGGAAAACGGCAAAGCCGCAATTGCGGTCTCTAGTGGGCAGGCGGCGATATTTTTTGCGGTGGCAAATTTAGCCGCGGCGGGCGAAAATATCATCATCGCGGAGAAAATTTATGGCGGCGCAACTACGCTTTTGGCGCACACGATCAAGCGTTTCGGCATCGAGGCTAGGGTTTTTGACTCCGAAACGGCATATAATTTGGAAGGTTTAATCGATGATAAGACTAGAGCGATCTTTTTCGAGACGCTTTCAAATCCTCAAATTTCAGTTGCAAATACCGCTAAAATCGCTACAATCGCAAATA
This sequence comes from uncultured Campylobacter sp., assembly GCA_963520005.1. Taxonomy (GTDB): domain Bacteria; phylum Campylobacterota; class Campylobacteria; order Campylobacterales; family Campylobacteraceae; genus Campylobacter_B. The sequence goes on along the minus strand of CAUQPS010000004.1, from coordinate 31,993 downwards.
AGCACGGCGTAGTAACGATTGCAGATAACACGATCCCAAGCCCTGCGCTTTACAATCCGCTTGATGACGGCGCCGATGTCGTAATCCACAGCGCTAGTAAATATATAAGTGGGCAAGGTCTTAGTATCGCAGGTGCAATCGTTTCGGGCAAAGGATTAAATTCCAAACTCAAAGGCAATCCGCGTTACGCACATTTCAACGAGCCCGATGAGAGCTACCACGGCTTAGTTTATGCAGATTTGGTAGATAATTTCGACATTTATACGCTTAGGATTCGCTTGTCCCTGCTTCGCGATATTGGTGCGACACTATCGCCGTTTAACGCGTTTCAGCTCATCCAGGGGCTTGAAACACTGCCGCTTCGCATGCAAAAACACTCGCAAAACGCGCTAAAGATAGCAGAATTTTTGCAAAATCATCCGAAGGTAAAGCAGGTCAATTATCCGGGGCTTGCAAGCTCGCCATTTAATGCCGCGATTAAAGCGAAATTTAAAAACGGCTACGCAAGCAGTCTGATGAGCTTCATCGTAGATAGCGAAGAAACAGCGCTAAAGGCGGTTAGTAAGGTTAAAATTTTCTCCGTCGTAGCAAATATCGGCGATACTAAGTCGATCATCACTCATCCTGCGAGCACGACGCATTCGCAGCTAAACGAGGAGCAGCTAAACCGCGCTGGCGTGCCTGCGAGCTTAATCCGCCTAAGCGTGGGTATAGAGGACGCGAACGATTTGATTTCCGATCTTAGCGAGGCACTGAAATAATGGCACTTTTAAGCACAAAGGGCGTTTATGGGCTGGCTGCGATTTTGCAGATCGCCAAAGCTAGCGAAGTAGCGCCTATAAGTATAAAAGAGATCGCCGAGCGTACGGGAGTTTCTAAGAATTATTTGGAGCAAATCCTAAATACCCTTAGAAACGAGAAGCTAGTGTGTAGCATCAAAGGTAAAAACGGCGGCTATCACCTAGCCAGAGATGCTAGCGAGATTACTTTCGGTGAAATTTTTACCGCTCTTGAAAAGGATCTGCGGATGACTAGCATTCAGATGAGTGATCCCGGACTGCGGGCATTTTTTGAGAAATTTGACGTCAAGCTGGCAGAGATATTTAACGAGCCTCTAAGCAGCTACGAGGAGATGATGGCGCGAAGCGTCCAGTATTTAAATTTCAGCATTTAAAGGAAAAATATGAAAATAGCAAACGATGTTACGGAGCTCATCGGCAATACTCCGTTAGTCAGAATTAATACGTTTGGCAAAAATGCCCTCATCTTAGCCAAGGCGGAATTTTTAAATCCAAGCCACTCTGTCAAAGATCGCATCGCGTGGCAGATCGTAAAAGACGCGCTAAGCTCGGGCAAAATCGATAAAAATAGCGTTTTGATAGAGCCTACCAGCGGAAACACGGGCGTAGGGCTTGCGATGATCGCAGCAAAGCTCGGTATGAAGCTCATCCTAACGATGCCAAGCTCGATGAGTATCGAGCGCCAAAAGCTCATCGCCGCATTCGGGGCTAAAATCGAGCTAACCGATCCAAAATTCGGAATGAAAGGCGCGGTGGATAGGGCAAATGAGCTGGCTGCGAGTACCCCAAATAGCTTCATCCCGAGCCAGTTTGATAACCCGAGCAATCCAAAGGCGCATTTTCAAAGCACTGGACCTGAAATTTGGGAGCAAAGCGGCGGCAAGGTAGATATTTTAGTCGCGGGATTTGGCACCGGTGGCACGCTTAGCGGCACGGCGAAATTTTTAAAATCTAAAAATCCAAACCTAAAAGCCTACGGCGTGGAGCCTGCTAGCTCGCCGCTTCTTACGTGCGGCAGTGCGGGCGGGCATAAAATTCAGGGCATCGGCGCAAATTTTATCCCTGATAATCTTGATAGAAGCGTCATCGACGGCTTTTTGAGCGTTGAGAACGCCGATGCATTCGCCGCAGCGAGACAGCTGGCACAAACAGAGGGCCTGCTCGTGGGGATCTCGAGCGGTGCGAACGTTTATGCTGCCGCGCAGATTGCCGCCAAGCCCGAAAACAAAGGCAAGGTTATCGTTACGGTCCTCTGCGATACCGGCGAGAGGTATCTTTCTACCGAGCTTTTTAAATAGACAGCAGTTTTGCGCCAGTGCGGCGTTAGCGCAGTAATTTTACGCATTTTACGCTGGCGTACAGCTTCGCGAGATTAAATTTTACGCAGGCGCCGAAATTGGCATGACGAGTTTTGCGCGATCGCGCGGGTTATTGCGACAATGCGCGATTATATTTTACATTTTTTGCGTTACGTGGCGATAGATTTACGCGATAGTTTCTGCGCGGGCGAGGCGATTGTCGCGATGGTTGTGCGATGACTTTACGCAAGTATTGCGATTTTTTGCTTTGTCGATTTTACGTTTATTGATTTGTTGATTTATCAGCTCGCCGCCCGTCGCGAGATAAAATTTAGCCCCAAAATAGGGCTAAATTTTAAAATTTCATCTTGCGCGTCTAACTGATTTCGGGCGCGCTATGTATAAAGGCGCAATCGCGCAATACGCAGGGCATTAAATTTAAAACCGCTAGACCTGCTAAATCTACGCGATCCCTGCGCCGCAAATTTTATATCGCCAGCTCGCACACGGCATAAAATTTTAAATTTCTACTGAAATTTTTAAGCTCGCTCGTGCGGCTAAAATTCCAAGCTCTCACTGTGCATAAATTTCAAACCCTAGCCGTATGTAAAACCCAAACCGCCTTTTAAATTTAGCCGAATTTCAAAATTTAATCATAAAAACGCTATCATCGGGGCAAAATTTTTAAGGTTGCAAAATGAGTTTGAGCTTGAAATTTCGCCCCAAAAGCCTTGATCAAATCGCGGGGCAGGGCAAGATTGTAGCGGTTTTTAAAAAATTCGTCGCTGCAGGCAGCATCCCGCACAGCATATTTTTCGGCGCCGCAGGCAGCGGCAAAACGACGATGGCACGCGTGATCGCAAGCGAGCTGAATTACGATTTTTACGAGCTTGACGCCACGAGTCTGAAGGTTGAGGATATCCGCAAAATTCTATCCTCGCACGCAGGCTCGCTCATCAAGCCGCTCATTTTCATCGACGAGATCCACCGCCTCAGCAAGACGCAGCAGGAGGTGCTGCTAATCCCGATGGAGAACTACGCCGCGATCATTATCGGCGCGACGACGGAAAATCCGCAGTTCGTGCTAAGCAGCGGCATCCGCTCGCGCTCGATGATCTTTGAGTTCGAACCGCTTAGCTACGAGGATTTGGAGGCGCTTTTGGCGCGGGTGCAGGGCGAGATCGGCTTTGAGATGGACGAGGAGGCGCGAAAATACCTGCTAAACTCCAGCAGCGGCGATGCGAGGAGTATGTTGAACCTGCTGGAATTTGCGCTTTTGGCAGACAGCGCCATTACGCTGGATACGCTTCGCACGCTGCGTGCAAATGCCGTAGCTGCGGGCGTTAGCAGCGATGATCTGCATTATGAGCTTGCTAGCGCGATGATAAAAAGCCTGCGCGGCAGCGACGCCGACGCCGCGCTGTATTATGTCGCAAGGCTGATAGATGCGGGCGAGAGCGCGGATTTTATCGCGCGCAGGATGGTGATCCTGGCTAGCGAAGACATCGGCAATGCCAATCCAAACGCCCTAAATATCGCCGTCAGCACGCTAAGCGCCGTCAGCAAGATCGGCTACCCCGAAGCTCGCATTATCTTGGGGCAATGCGCGATCTATCTGGCGCACAGCCCCAAATCAAATGCGGCGTATTTGGGCATCAACGCCGCTTTGAAGTTCGTCCGCTCCGCCGCTCCGCTACCTACGCCGCGCTATCTCATCAACTCCGACAAGCAGATCGCAGACTACAAATACCCGCACGACTTCGGCGGCTGGGTCGAGCAAGCCTATATGAGCGAGGCGGCGAAATTTTACGAAAGTAAGGGGATTGGTTTTGAAAAGACGCTGGATGAGTGGCTGGCGCGATTGCGCAAAGAAAAGATCGATATTAAGGAACGAGAATGAACTTCAGCAGCGTCCTAAAACTAATGAAGCAGCGCTACGGCGCTGATGGCGAGTATCTGTGGGATGGATATCCTAATTTTGCGGTTTTTCGTCACGCAGGAGGGAAGCGCAAGTGGTTTGCGCTTCTGATGCGCGGGCTTGCAAACGAAAAGCTCGGTCGCGTACTTCCTGGCTCAAGCGATGTGATAAATTTAAAGATAAAGCCTGATTTGGCGGCAATTTTGCGTGACGAAAAAGGAATTTTTGCAGCCTATCATATGAATAAAAAGCACTGGATCAGCGTCTGCCTTGATGCGGTGCCGCGCGAACAGATCGAAGATCTAATCGAGCATAGCAGGGAGCTTACGAGGTAGAATTTTGCGCCTGGGTTAGGTTTAAATTTGCGTGCAAAAGAGGCTAGATTTGAACCAAGAGCGTAGATTTTAGCGGCTCGCGGGGCTTAAATTTAAAAATATTCGCAAGGAGCGCGAATGAATGAGCGAAATTTGAAATATATCGCAAATTTAAAAGTGCAGGACGTGCCGTGGAGCAGGCTCACGACCGCTTACGGCAGGGCGAGCGAGTTTCCCAAAATTTTTGAGAAACTCGCGCTGGCAATCGAAGCTTGTGATGCGGCGCGCAGTTCGGGCGGCGGGCAAAATTTAATAAGCAAGCCCGGCGCAGGGCAAAATTTAAAAAGCAAGCCCGGCGCAGGGAAAAATTCTACGGATGCAGCAAGATGCGGCGTGGCGCAAAATTTCGTAAATTTAGCGCAAAAGAGCGAGTCTAAATTTAAAAAGGAAGATAACGAAACGGCGAAATTTAAAGCGGGCGGAGAGACGGAGCTTAAAACGGGCACGGCGAAGTGCGGCAAGGCGGAATTTAAGAGTGCGGATAGCGCGCGGCGATAAAATTTCAAGCGAGCCAGGCGAGTAAATTTAAAACGAGCGCGGCGGATAAGAGCTCGGATGCGAGCGAGCGGGAGAAATTTGACGCCAAAGCCCTCCAGGACGCGCTTGATAAGATTTTTAACGAGATAGAGCATCAAAGTACGCTTTGGCACGCAACCCCTTTTGCGCTGCTGTTCTTAGCGCGCATCTTTATGCAGGCGCGCGCTACAGCGAGTAAAAACGCGAATAAAAATAATCAAAACGCTGCGGCAGATAAAAAGCGAAACGCTGCGGCGAGTAGAAACGACGAAAACGAAAACTGCGAAAATGAAGCGGCAGGCTTTATCGCGGCTCGGCTCGACGGATTTTTTGCGTTTATACTTAGCGTTTGCGACGATACCGATGAGATGCCGCATGCAGCGCAGTTAGCGAGCCTTTCGGATATGCTTGCGGAAAAATATCTGTGGCCGCAGAGCGATGAGAATGACGAGGAGCTCTGGGAGGAGCATTTTTACGACGATGAGCTATTTTACAGCCTCTATTTTTATTCGCGGATGGTTTTGGATGCGACGGGAGTGGACTTTGCGCAGTTTAAGCCTGGGTCAGACCGGCGTTTTTAGGTGCATCGTTTGAGCGTTATGTTTAAGCCTCTTTTGCCACCATGTTTAAATTTATCGCGAGGTGCTTTAGCGACGCTTTGTTTAAATTTAGACTTCAAAAAATTTTAAAATTCTTTAAAAAAGTCGCGGCAGACGGAATTTACAGATCGTCTTTTTAAATTTAAAATTCGCGCGATTTTTGATCGGCGGTGCGGTTAAGCTGCGGGTAACGCTTTTAAATTTAGATCGCCGCGAAGCTACAAACTCGCTTGCGGCGCGGCTTTTTATGTGGTTTTAAAAAGATACCAATTCAGCGCAATTTTTTCTATCATTATAAACTCGCTAAGACTCATTTGCGGTAGATCCGCCTCGTCTTGCACCCGCAAAAAGCCCACGGAGTTATCGGTGATCCCGCCGATGAGCAGCATAAATCTTTTGCATTGTTACCGTATAAATTTCACAGAATTTATACGGTACTTCGCCGCTTTCAAATTTATCTAGCATCTTGCCACATAAATCTTAGAAATTTCATATCGACGTAAAATTCCACATCGTCAGGTAAGCTAGCGGCGTTACATAAAATTTATATTCAAAAGCCTATCTCTAACCTCGATATCCTCCAGGTTTAGTTTGAGTTCGTCTTTTAAATATTTTTCTAAATTTTTTCGTTCAAAATCGCTTAACATCGCAAGCGGGATACTAACGAATACCCCATTTTCGCTGTCTAAAAATATCAAGACATATAAATTTATGCTTTTTATCCTACCCATTAGCCGCAAAACGGCAAAGCATATCAAATCCATCAAATACAATATCCACGAAAAAGCCATTAAAATAAGCTTTTTAAAGGTGCCAATATTTTTATCATAGCTAAATTCTTCTACTGCAAAATCTACGAATTTATAAATCGCTACCTTATCAATACGCGCTATGTCGATAGATTTTTTTGTAACTATCGTTTCTTGATAGTTTGCGGAGGATTTGTTATATTCTATTCTGCCGGGATAGAAGCTTAAAAATTTGTTTTTATTTATCCCTAAAAGACCTATTAAGGTTAAAATCCAAACCCCAACCCAGTAATGCCAGTGAATACCCCTAGTGACGAGTTCAAAAACAAGCATGACGATGGACGAAGTAACGCCCAGATCGATATAAATCCTGATCCAATAATCTTTGATTATAAAAAGCGGCATTTGCTCTTTTTGCATCATAGTTTTTATAGGCTCGCCATCGCTTCAGCGCGCGCGAGGAGCTGCTTTGCGCCCTTTTCAATAAAAGCGCGCGCGAGCTCCGTACCTACGCTTTGGTATTGAGATTTTTGCGCGACGATGCTTTGACGGATACTCTCGCTGCCGTCGGGCAGGCCAACTATCGCGCTGATGTGGATATTTTCGCCCTCAAGGCGCGCGTTGATGCCGATCGGCACCTGGCAGCCGCCCTCCAAAACTCTGACAAAATCCCGCTCCACGGTTGTTTCGATGATCGCGCGCTCGTCTTTTAAAAATTCTATCGCGCGTAGAATTTGCGGCTCGTCCACCGCCTCGATGCCGAGCGCTCCTTGCCCCATCGCAGGGATCATCTGCGAGATTTCAAAGGGCGCTACGTGCTTTACCTCGGCGCGCAAATTTAATCGGTTGATGCCCGCCATCGCCAAGATGATCGCATCGAATTCCCCGTCTTTTAGCCTTCGCAGGCGGGTTTGGACGTTGCCGCGCAAGGATATAACCTCTAAATCGGGACGCATGCTAAACAGCTGCATCTTGCGGCGAAGGCTCGTGGTACCGACTTTTGCACCGCGAGGTAGCTCGCCGAATTTAGAGTATTTTTCGCTGATCATCGCATCGCGCGCGTCCTCGCGCGCGCAGATCGCTGCTAGCACGAGCCCCTGCGGAAACTCCACGGGCACGTCTTTTAGGCTATGCACGGCGATATGTGCTTCGCCGCGAAGCATGCTCTCCTCAAGCTCCTTCGTAAAAAGCCCCTTGCCGCCGATCTTTGCAAGCGGCGTATCTAAAATTTTATCGCCTTTGGTTTTCATGCTTTTTAGCTGCGCTTGGATGCCGCTAGCTTCAAGCAGCGATGCGATGTGCTCGCTCTGCCACAGCGCAAGTACGCTGCCGCGCGTAGCGATGATCAAATTTTTCATTTTTCCTCTCCTATGCTTTTTCGAATCTCGATTTCGTTCTCTTCGATCACCTCTACGTCGATTACGTCGTCGTTTGCGCGGCTGCGTCGCCAGAATTTTTGCTCTCTTTTTTCAGAATTTTCGCTGCTAGCGTTAAATTTAGGCACGTCGCTGGTGACGCAGTAAAACGACGCAGTGATTATGCAAACGCCCAAAATATCGCCGAAAATGCCAGGTGCAATGAGAAAAACGCCGCCTACGACGAAGCCCACGCCGCTTAAAATTTCTTTCGGCGAGATTTTCATTAAGTTAAAAAAGCCCATCCACGAGCGGTTTGCTACGACGTAACCGCCTAAAATCGCGCTTATGACGATCTCCACCGCATACGCCGCAAATCCGTTTGCGCTTATGAAATAATAGGTCGTAAATGCCTCAATTATCAGATACGGAACGATCAAAAGCCTAAACATATTTTTCCTTGAATTATCACTTTAAGCCGCGCCTCTTTAATGACGCTAAAATTTAATCGCGGATTTTAGCAAATTCCGTCTGAATTTTTAATGTATCGCAAGAGCCCCTCGCAGCCGCGCTTGATATCTGCGTAGCAGCGCTCAAAATCGCGCGTGTAGTAGGGATCGGCGATTTGTAGGCATTCGGAGGCGGTTAAATTTGAACCGGCGTCTTTTAAATTTAAGGCGGTTCGTTTTGCTGCACCTTTAGAATTTTGCGCAGTGTAGCTTATAAAATTTCCCTCTTCAAATTCCAAAAGAAATTTTACCTTAGCCATATCCTTGCCGCGAAAAATTCGCCCCAGCGAGCGCATATTTTCATCATCCATACAAAGAATGAGATCGTAGCGCTCGTAGTCTGCGGGTGTGACCTGCACGGCGCGATGCGCTACGAGCGGCACCTTTTGCTCTTTTAGCACGCGCTGCGTTTCGTAGTAGGGCGGCGAGCCGATCTCGTCGGCATGCGTCGCCGCAGAATCTACGCTCACGCGCGCACTTAGGCCGCTTTGATTAATAAAATTTTGCATCACGGACTGCGCCATCGGCGAGCGGCAGATGTTGCCGTGACATACGAAAAGTAGCCTCACGCGCGCCTACTGCGTGATGATATCGTAGTTTTTCGGGATTGCGGGCTTAAAGATCGCCTCGTTTACCGGCGCGTTTTTGCGGACGTTGCTTAGATTAATGACGACTTTATTGTCCATTTTGTCGGTGTAGCTGATTTTGCTCGGCAGATCACCTTTTAGCTCGATTAGATATTTCACATCGTCGAAGCTCGCCTCATAAACGCCGTTTTTATTGGGTTTTGCGTTCGCTAGGATCGCTGTTAAATTCGGCGTTTCTTTGATATTTGTGATGATAGCCTGCTCGAGTTCGGGCTCGATTACTACGACCTTTGTGAAGCTAAAAAATATATTTTTTATCGTAGGGGTCTTGTAATGCCACACGGCGTGCTCTTTTGTGGCGCTAAAATCGCCGCCGTAGCTGATTTTCGCATCGTCGCTCTGCACGGTTTGCGAAAAATTTGCGCTCAGCGTGTCGAATTCTATCCCACCCGCAAACGCAAAAACGCAGCTCGCCGCTAAAGAAATAAGAGTTTTTTTCATAAATTTTGCCTTTATTATTTGAAATTTTGCGCGTATTATAGCCGTTTTTCTAGGATTTAATTAAATAGAAACTAAAAATATGTTAATATGCGCGGTTAAAATTTTAAAACTAAGGTTTGAGATGTTTAAAAAGGTCATCCACGGGATTTTCGGTACTAAAAACGATAGGATCGTCAAACAATACGCCAAGCGCGCGGCGCAGATCAGTGCGCTTGAAGAAAACTACGCGGCGATGGACGATGCGGCGCTTAAGGCGGAATTTGAAGCGTTAAGAGCGCAAGTTCGCGCAGGCGAAAAGAGCACGGATGACGTGCTTAACGAAGTGTTTGCTATCGTGCGAGAGGCGGGCAAAAGAGTGCTAAATATGCGCCACTTCGACGTTCAGCTGATAGGCGGTTTGGTGCTAAACGACGGCGCGATTGCTGAGATGAAAACGGGCGAAGGAAAGACCCTCGTAGCGACTTTGGCGGTAGTGCTAAATGCGATGGAGGGCAAGGGCGTGCATGTCGTAACCGTAAACGACTATCTAGCTAAGCGCGATGCCGCGCAAATGGGCGAACTATATGAATTTTTAGGGCTTAGTACCGGTGTAATCGTAGGCGGCGAATACGATGACGCCAAGCGCAAGGCTGCATACGCGTGCGACATCACCTACGGCACAAACAACGAGTTTGGCTTTGACTATCTGCGCGATAATATGAAATTTAGCGCGGATGAAAAGGTGCAGCGCGGGCATCATTTCGTAATCGTCGATGAAGTTGATAGTATTTTAATCGACGAAGCCAGGACGCCACTTATCATTTCAGGTCCTACGAATCGCACTCTAGACGGCTACATCAAGGCAAATGAAGTAGCTCGCCAAATGATCCGCGGCGAGGCGCCAGCCGATCCGAAAGGCAAAGCTACGGGCGATTTTACCGTAGATGAGAAGAACCGCGCCGTTTTGATCACGGAGGCAGGAATTTCAAAAGCCGAGAAGCTTTTTGGCGTCGATAATCTCTATAGCCTCGAAAATGCCGTGCTTAGCCACTACCTTGATCAAGCACTTAAGGCGAATTATCTATTTGAAAAGGATGTGCACTACGTCGTGCGCGATGGGCAGGTCATAATCGTGGATGAATTTACGGGTCGTCTTAGCGAGGGCCGCAGATTCAGCGAAGGCTTGCATCAGGCTCTTGAAGCTAAAGAGGGCGTGCAAATCCAGGAGGAGAGCCAAACTCTTGCCGACATTACCTTTCAAAACTACTTCCGTCTTTATGAGAAGCTTGCCGGTATGACTGGCACGGCGCAGACGGAGGCAACGGAATTTTCTCAAATTTACAAACTCGAAGTAGTCTCTATCCCTACGAACGTGCCGGTAATCAGAAAGGATCAAAACGATCTTATCTACAAGACCGAGCGCGAGAAATTTGATGCCGTCATAAATGAGATCAAGCGGCTAAATTCCAAAGGTCAGCCCGTGCTAGTGGGTACGGCGTCGATTGAAAAGAGTGAGAAGCTGCATGAGCTTTTGGTCAAAGAAAACATCGCGCACTCCGTGCTAAACGCCAAAAATCACGAGCGCGAGGCGCAGATCATCAAAGACGCAGGCGTAAAGGGTGCAGTTACGATCGCTACGAATATGGCGGGACGTGGCGTGGATATCCGCATAGACGATGAAGTGCGCGCTTTGGGCGGGCTGTATATTTTAGGTACCGAGCGCCACGAAAGCCGCCGCATCGATAATCAGCTCCGCGGACGAAGCGGACGTCAGGGTGATCCGGGCGAGAGTAGATTTTTCTTAAGCTTGGAAGATAATCTGCTTAGAATTTTTGGCAGCGACAAGATTAAAAATATCATGGACCGCTTGGGTTTGAAAGACGGCGAGCATATCGAATCAGGCATGGTTTCGCGCGCAGTAGAGAACGCGCAGAAAAAGGTCGAGAGCTTGCATTTTGAAGCGCGTAAAAATATTCTAGAATACGACGACGTCGCAAACGAGCAGCGCAAGACGATCTATAAATATCGCAACGAGCTTTTGGATCCCGATTACGATCTGAAAGATAAAATCATCCAAAACCGCGAGGAGTACATCTCTAGCGTGCTTGAGGAGCTTGAAATTTTCGACGGCGTAAATATCAAAGAGGTCGATAAATTTCCGATTGTCGCCAAAATCGCTCAAGAAACGGGCGAGGTGCTCGAAAACAGCGAGCTTGAGAAGGTCGATGATTTCAAAGAGCTGAAAGAAAAGATCATCGGCGCGCTTGCCGTTTCGTATGAAAACAAGATGGCGCCGATCGATCCGCAGCAGCGCAAAAGTATCGAAAAGATGCTTTATCTGCAGATCGTCGATCGCGACTGGCGGGAGCATCTGTATCAGATGGATATCCTAAAAGCGGGCATCGGACTTCGCGGCTACAACCACAAAGACCCGCTTACGGAGTATAAAAAGGAGAGCTACAATCTCTTTATGGAGCTCGTGATGCGCCTCAAATCCGATAGCATCCGCTTGCTGCATTCGATCCAGTTTAAATCTAGGGAGGAGATCGAAGCCGAGCAGCGTGCGATGCAGGAGCGTATGGAGAGCTCAAACGCCAAAGAACTCGCCGCTGCAAGCACGAATGAGGCGCAGCTAAAGGGCTCCGATGAGTTCGGCGACAAAAAGCCTAAGCGAAACGATCCTTGCCCTTGCGGCAGCGGCAAAAAATACAAAGACTGCCACGGCAAGGGCGGTCCGAAAAAAGGCGGCTTTGCGAGGTAGGCGCGGCAATCGGTCGTAAGTATCGCGCGATCGACGGTCTAGATTGCGAACATCGCGCGATCGGCGCTTTTCAATCTTGCTTTTGTATTTAGCGATCGGTCGAGGGCGGAAAGCGTCATAAAATTTTAAAGGGAAATTTGATCGCGAGGCGGCGTGGACGGAAATTTAAAAAGAGCTTGTTCGCGAGGCGGCACGAACGGTGCGCAAAGCTGCGCGATGGGGCGGAATTTTAGTTTTGAAATTTTAAAATTTCAAAGCGCATTTGGGAGTGCCTTTGGCTACTTGTTTTCGCAGCGCCGTTTCGGTGTGCCGTGCGGCAAAACGCAAGCCAATCAGCGCGTGATACTTAAATTTAGTGCGCGGCTAGGACACTGCGCGTATTTGAAATTTTAAAATTTAGAATTTGGGTTTAAAATTTCGAAGTTTTGGTAAAGAGGTCTGTTTGATTTGTCGTATCCGATATCTCCTGTGGGCGAATTTCACTGCGTATAAGAGATTGTGGCGCGATTTTAAATTTTTAAAACTCGCTACGGTTTGAAACCGGCTAGCAATCAAGCAAAGTGCAAGAAGCAATAGAGTAGAATTCTATCCCGCTGGGAGTTAAGGCTCATCTTCTACTATCTTTAAATTTAACTTCAATTTTGTCCCGTTGGGATTTGAAACATTTCAAGAGTATTTAAAATTATAGTTCACACCTAGGTAAAATTCTATTTAGTTAAAACTTAGTATTCCAAGGCGTAAAACCTATTTTTGGAATTTTAAAATTCCAAAATACTTAAAATTTCACATATAATTTAGCGCTAAATTTTATGCGAAATTTTACAAGGACGGCTTTTTTGGTAAAGTATTTATTATTCAAATATCTCAGATTCGACCGCTCTCAGCCCTTTATTACGCTTTCGGCGCTGCTTGCGTTCTTGGGCGTCGGCGTGGGGCTTACGGTGCTCATCGTCGCGATGGCGATAATGAACGGTTTTGATAAAGAATTCGAGCGCAAGCTCTTTACGATGAACTACCCGATCACGATCCACAGCCATTTTCGCGGCGGTATTTCAAAAGACGACGTGGAGGGGCTGCGGGCGGATTTTCCAGATCTAATCTTTAGCCCGTATATTAGCTCGCAAGTTATCGCTAAAAGCGGCGAGAAGCTCGAGGGTGGGCTGATTTTCGGCGTAAATTTAAACGATGAAAAGCGCATCAACTCCGTCGTCGCGGCAGGCGCCAAAGACGCTAATCTAACGGACTACGGCATCATGATAGGGCGCGGGATCAAAGACGAGTTTATGCTGGATGAGGGCGAAAAGATCACGATGATCTTTACAAAGAGCGATCCGGGCGGCTTTGCGCTGATCCCCAAGATGAAGCGCTTTGACGTGCGCGCGGATTTCAGCTCCGGACTGATCGCCTACGATAAAGCCTATTCCTACGCAGACGCAAGCGATCTAGCCAAAATTTTAGGCTACGACGAGGGGACTTTCGACGGCGTGCATGTTTTTTCAAACGATCCGTTTAAGGACCTGGAGCGCATCAAAAAAAGCCTCCCCAGCGGTGCTAGCGCCGTGGGCTGGTGGCAACAAAACGGCAATTTTTTTAGCGCCCTTGCGCTTGAAAAACGCGCTCTTTTCATCGTGCTGATGCTGATAATCCTGGTCGCGAGCCTAAATATCGTGAGTTCGCTTCTGATGACCGTGATGAACCGCCGCCAAGAGATCGCGCTTTTACTTAGCCTGGGTGCCAGCAAAAAGGAGGTCAAAAGGACCTTTTTCGCGCTCGGAGCCACGATCGGCGGCGGCGGCATCATATTCGGGCTCATTTTGGGCTTATTCGGCGTGTGGCTGCTCGGAAGCTTCGACATCGTAAATCTGCCGGCCGACGTTTACGGAAGCTCGAAGCTGCCGATGGAACTCTCGCTAGGCGATTTGGCGATGATTTTAATCGGCGCGGTGCTTATCGTAGCGCTATCGTCATGGTATCCGGCCAAAAAAGCCACGCAGATCGACGTGCTGCAAACACTGCGCAACGAGTAAATTTAAACGCAGCGCTTTAAAATTTAGCTAAATTTTGAAATTAGAGCGGCGCGGCTGTGTCTTGCGCGGCATTTCGGCGCGCAAGACAGAAGCTACGCGATCTTGCACGACGCGTATCGTGTAAAATTGCACTAAATACGATTTGGGTCGCCAGAATTTTGATTTTTTCGCGAGATTCTAGCTTGCGCGAAGTCTAAATTTTGACGTAATTTGTGTCGTTAGAATTCGCCAAAATTTTAAATTTCAAAGGGGATAAAATTTTTATGAGTGCTTTGAAAAATTTTATGAAATTTTGCAACCACTCAAAGATGAAATCATAAAAATTTTGAAAGGATCTATGGTGAAAAAGATCGTTTTGTTTCTGTGCGCGGCGCTGTTTCTATGCGACTGCTCTAGAAGCGGACCGCAAGATGTCCCAAAGCCAGAGCAAAATAAGGCGCCCGGCCACCATTATACAGGCTACTATTATGCATAGCGTATATTGCGCGGTGGGCGACGATACGAGACGTTTAACGGCGAGAAAATGGAAACATTGTAGTTTTTGCTCATTCGTGGACAAAAGTTCTCAAGCCTGCAATACGAGCCTTAGCGGCGTCTCGGCCTGAATGTAGCGGCGACAAGGCGTCCATCCGTCTATAATGACGATAAAATTTAGGCTTATTTGAGCAGGACGAAATTCTTTTTAAAATTCTTTCAAATTCCCATAAAACCCCGTTGAATAAATCTAAATTTTATAAATTTTAGGGTAACATTCCCTATTTTTCAAAAAGGCTTTAAATGACTTTAATCGACGGCAAAAGCATAAGCGCGAAGGTAAAAGAGGAGATCAAATCGGTCGCTTCAAACCTTGCCGCAAAGGGCGTAGAGCCCGCGCTGGCGGTGATTTTGGTAGGCGAGGACGCGGCTAGCAAGACCTATGTCGCGAGCAAGGAAAAAGCCTGCGCCGCCTGTGGGATCCGATCCGTAGCGCACCGCTTGAGCTCCGACGTGAGCGAGGCGGCGCTTTTAGAACTGATAGAAAATTTAAACGAGGACGAAAGCATTGACGGCATCTTGGTGCAGCTGCCGCTTCCAAAGCACATTGATACGAATAAAATTTTAGAAAAAATAAGCCCGCAAAAGGACGTGGACGGATTTAGTGCGATAAACGTAGGCAAGCTTACTAGCGGGCTTTCGGACGGTTTTGTGCCTTGCACTCCGCTTGGCGTGATGCGCCTGCTTGAGGAATACGGCGTGCAGATCGCGGGCAAAAATGCCGTCGTGCTGGGTCGCAGCAATATCGTCGGAAAGCCGATGGCGAGCCTGCTGTTAAATGCCGACGCCACCGTCACTATCACTCATAGCAAGACGAAAGGTTTAAGGCGGCTTTGCGCAGATGCCGACATTTTGGTTGCCGCGGTCGGCAAGGCGCATTTTGTGGGCGCCGATATGGTAAAACAAGGCGCGGTAGTGATCGACGTGGGGATCAATCGCGGCGAGGACGGCAAGCTAAGAGGTGACGTCGATTTTGACGCGGTCGCGCCGAAATGCTCGCTAATTACCCCTGTACCCGGAGGTGTGGGGCCGATGACGATTGCGATGCTTTTGAGCAATACGATAAAATCGGCGAAAAATCGCTTAAGACAAAGAGCCTAAATGAAAATACTAAGCAAAATTTATAAATTTTTATCGAGTTGGACGGGGACGGTCATCGTCGTTTTATTCGTCATTCTTTTTGTTGCGCAAGCCTTCGTAATCCCCAGCGGATCGATGCGCACTACGCTTTTAGAGGGCGATTTTTTATTCGTTAAAAAATTTAGCTACGGCATCCCGACCCCGCATATTCCATTTGTAGAGTGGCAGGTAGCTCCGGACAGCGACGGAGATGGGCATATCATCCGTGGCGAGGGTCCGAAGCGTGGCGACATCGTAGTTTTCCGCTATCCGCTTAATGAAAAAATGCACTTTGTAAAGCGAAATTTTGCCGTAGGCGGTGACGAGGTAATATTTGATCTGAATAATTTCTACCTTCGTCCGCATGAAGGCGACGAATTCATTGCCGCAAACTATGATGCTCGCGACATTGTGATTTTGGGTGGCGAAAAATATGTTAAAGAGCCGTATAAATTTAAGGGCATTCACTACGACCCTAATACTAGGAACTCGATGCTAACAAATGTCAAAATCGCACTTGAGAAGGGTGAGCTTTCTATGAAGCCCATTAGTTTAAGTGAAATTCCTCATAGCTTCGAAGCTGCGGGGATAAGCTTCAATGCCTTTTACATCAAAGTGCCGCAGGATGAGTATTTTATGATAGGCGATAATCGCAATAATTCCGCCGATAGCCGCTTTTGGGGTCCGGTACCTTATCGTCTGATCGTCGGTAAGCCGTGGTTTACATATTTTAGTATCGATGCCGATCGCAAGATCCGCTGGGAGCGAATTGGGCGTTTCGTCGATACCTTGCAAAATGACGAGAGCCTAATCTATGAGCAAAAATAAGGAGCGGCAATGCAAATAAATAAAATTTTCATAGCGAGCGATCACGCGGGCTTTCGCGCCAAAGAACAAGCTAAAAAAGCGCTCGCCGCTTTAGGTTACGAAGCGGTCGATCTTGGCACGCATAGTGCCGAAGTAAGCGTGGATTATCCCGATTTTGCGGGCACGTTGGCGGATAAAATTTTAGCTGAGTGTGAAGCCTGCGCGCGAAGTGGAAATTTTAAAGAAAGTAGCAGCAAAAATTCCGCTGCAGCCGCGGAAAATTCCGAAGCGCGCGGCAACGGCGGCAGCGAAAATTTCGGCGCGAGTATAAACGGTAGCGGGAATTTTAATGATACCGCGCAGCACGGCGAGAAAGATAAAAATTTTGACGCCGCCAAGAGCGACGACGGCAAGAATTTTGATGGGGACGCAAATACGACTGCCTGCGCAAGCATAGCTGCCGCAAACGCGAGCAAAGATAAAATTTTAAATTCCACCGACTACGGCATTTACGGCGTTTTGATTTGCGGTACGGGCATCGGTATCAGCATCGCCGCAAACCGCCATGCTCACATCCGCTGCGCGCTGTGTCATGACGCGACAAGCGCTAGACTAGCTAGAGAGCACAACGACGCCAACGTCCTAGCCTTCGGCGAGCGATTAATGGGCGCGCTAGTGATTGAGGATATAATTAGGGCGTTTTTCGGCACCGATTTTGCGGGCGGTAGGCACATTAAGCGCGTCGCAAAGCTAGGCACTTGTGGGAGTGCGAATTGCACACATGGATTTGACGAGGAAAATTCCATTCAGAATTTCGCTCGAAATTTTACGGAACAAAGCTGTGGCGCTAATTTAAATGGGCGGAATTCCAAATTAAGCTTCAGTGGCGAAATCCCTTCTTGCAAAAATCCTATCGACACGGATTTTGCATTAAATTGTGCGCGGAGCTTTAACGATAAAAATTCCTTCTTTACCGGCGAGAATTCCTTGATAAGCTTTGGTGGTGCACATCATATAAATTTAAATTCTGCGCACGCAAAGATAATCTTTGATGGGAAAAATCCATTGGGTAAAAATTCCACTAGCGCAAATTCTACGTTAAATTTTACGCGCGAGAGCATTTGCAAGAAAAATTTTGCTCAAAAAGCTAGCCGCAAAGATTTTGTCGGTTTGAACCCAGCAATTATAAATTTAAAGGCTACAAATTCTGTTTGCATGAGCGTTAAGCCAAAAAACGCAAATTGTGCTAGTACGGGTTTAAAAGATGCGAATTCTGCTATTGTGAGCGTAAATTTAAAGGGCGCAAATCTTTCTAACGCGTATTTTAGAGGCATAAATTCTGCCTATTTTAGCGCAACACTCGCTACCATGCGCCGCTTTGCAAATTCAAATGAAGGAGGCAAGCAATGAGCGTAGTATTAGGCGTTTTAGCGCTATTTTTTGCAGCACTACTTATTCTATCGATCCGAAAAAATTCTAAAATTTACGCCTTACTTCGTAAGAGCGAAGAAAGAATTTTAAAGCTTAAAAGCGATAACGAAAAGCTTAAAACTGCCCTTCGCTTCGGCATCGAGGCTCTGCAAAACGAGGAGAGCGAAAATTGCAGCTTAAAAATCCAAAACGCAAGATTGAAAAGAGGTAAGCTATGAAAAGCCTAAGCAGCGAGCAAAAAAGCTATTTATTTCGCTCGATCCGCACCGTGCGCGACTTCCCAAAGCCCGGTATTTTGTTTTACGATATCACGACGCTCGTAGGCGATCGCGAGGCGTTTAATTTCCTGCTTGATCATCTAGCCGAGCGCTACGCCGATTACGGACTTGATTACATAGTAGGCATAGAAAGTCGCGGATTTATTTTTGCAGCGGCACTTGCTGCGAGGTTGAGGGTCGCTTTTGTGCCAATTAGAAAGCCAAAGAAGCTTCCTTATATCACGATTTCGCAAAAATACAGCCTTGAATACGGCTTTGATCAGGTCGAGATGCATGTGGATGCATTCTCCGGCGTGCAAGATGCTAAGGTACTGCTAATCGACGATCTAATCGCCACCGGAGGCACAGCGCGCGCGGCATTAGATCTCATCGCGCAGACGCAGGCCAAATGCGTCGAGGCGTGCTTTTTATTAAATTTGCGCGAGTTAAACGATCTAGGCGAGTTTTCGCGACGCACAAACGTTTATTGCGTTTTAGAGGCGTGATTTTGGAAGAGCTACTTAAAAATTTATTACAACAATACCACCAATACGCCTATATCGTGCTTTTCGTTTGGTGTATTTTAGAAGGCGAAATCGCACTGATTTTGGGCGGTATCATGGCGCACGAAGGACATATAAATTTGCCGCTAGGTATCTTTGTCGCGGGGCTTGGGGCATTTTGCGGCGATCAGTTTTATTTTTATATCGGTCGCTACAATAAAAAATATATCAGTAAAAAACTCGCGGCACAGCGCCGAAAATTTGCGATCGCGCACCTGCTTTTGCAACGCTATGGCTGGCCGATAATTTTAATGCAGCGCTATATGTATGGCTTCCGCGTCATCATCCCGATGAGTATCGGCATCACTCGCTACAGCGCAAAGAAATTTGCGATTATCAATCTTTTTAGTGCTTGGTGCTGGTCGGGTGCGACGATGGTTTTGGCGTGGTATTTCGGTGAGGAGATCTGGAGCGGGCTGCGGCTAATCGAGCAACACTGGTATTTTGCGATACCTATCATAGGCGGAATTTTATATCTATTTTTTAGGTTATTTAAACGTATGGAAAATCACTTTATGAACTCACGAAAGGAACGAGATGAAAGTAAAACTACTAGATCGTAAAATTAACGAGATAGAGGCGGATTTTGAAGTTATTTTGGTCGTAGATAAAAATTTAAATCACGAATTTATTAAAGACGCGGATAAGTTTGCGCTTTTTAATTACAAAGGCGAGGGCAATCTGCTGTTAGCTGAGAGCGGGCGGCTGTACGTCGGCGTTAAAGCGCTAGAATATGACCGCGTCCGCACAGCACTTGCAAGTGCGTACAACGCGCTTAAGGGCTACGCGATCAAAAATTTTAAAATCGCCTTTTACAAATGCGGCTGCGACCGCAGAAGCACGATGGCGATGGTCGAGGGCGTGCTTCTGGGCGGCTATGAGTTTAATAAATACAAAAGCGAAAAGAAAAACTCCAGCTTGAATGAAATTTTAATCTCGACGCAGGAGTACGGCGGCGGTAGCCCCGATGTGCAAAAGATGAACTATGGCGTGCAGCAGGGCATCGTGATGGCAAACGCTGCAAATTTTGCGCGCGATGGTGTCAATGAGATACCTGAAATTTACACGCCCGAAAAGATGGCGAGCGAGGCTGAAATTTTAGCCTCGAACTACGACGACGTGAGCGTTAAAATTTACGACGAAGATTTTTTGCGCGAGCAGAATATGAATGCGTTTTTGGCGGTCAATCGCTCCAGCGCTCATCCGCCGCGCCTCATCCACCTGATCTATAAGCCGCAGCGCTGCCTAAAGCGCGTCGTTTTCGTCGGCAAAGGGCTTACTTACGACAGCGGCGGGCTAAGTTTGAAGCCTGCCGATTATATGCTTACGATGAAAAGCGACAAAAGCGGCGCGCTCGCTGCGATGGGCATCATCAAGGGCGCCGCCGAGCTCGAGCTGCCGTTTGAGATACATGCGGTTATCGGCGCTACCGAGAATATGATCGGCGGCGATTCGTATAAGCCCGACGACGTGCTACTTAGCCGCAGCGGCGTGAGTATAGAGGTGCGAAATACCGATGCAGAGGGCAGGCTCGTGCTTGCCGACTGCCTAAGCTACGCGCAGGATCTTGAGCCTGATCTGCTAATCGATATGGCGACGCTTACTGGCGCTTGCGTCGTGGGGCTTGGCGAATACACTAGCGGCATCATGGGAAACAGCGAGGAGCTAAAGCGTAAATTTAAAGATCTTAGCGGATCAAGCGGCGAGCTATTTAGTATTTTGGAATTTAACGATTATCTGCGCGAGCTAATCAAAAGCAGTATCGCGGACATCTCCAACTGCGCTTCCAGTAGGTACGGCGGCGCGATAACCGCGGGGCTGTTTTTGGATAAATTTATAAAAGACGAGTATAAAGACAAGTGGCTGCACCTTGATATCGCGGGGCCTGCGTATCTGGAAAAGGCGTGGGGCTATTACGCCGCGGGCGCGACTGGTGCGGGCGAGAGAGCAAACTTATATTTCTTGCAGGCTCTAGCCAAAGAGTTGAAGGACGCGTAGATGGGGCTTTCAGTAGGGATCGTAGGGCTTCCGAACGTCGGTAAATCCACGACTTTTAACGCTCTTAGCGGCGCGCAAAACGCACAGGCGCAGAATTATCCGTTCTGCACGATCGAGCCCAATAAAGCGGTCGTGCCCGTACCCGATGCCAGGCTCGGCAAGCTAGCACAGATCGTTAAGCCGGGTCGCATCGTGCATTCGACTATCGAGTTTGTAGATATCGCGGGCCTCGTGCGCGGAGCTAGCAAGGGCGAGGGGCTGGGAAATAAATTTCTTTCAAATATCCGCGAGTGCGAGATCATCCTTCATATCGTGCGCTGCTTCGAAAGCGGCGACATAACCCACGTCGAAGGCTGCGTCGATCCTATCCGCGACATCGAGATCATCGAAACCGAGCTTATTTTAGCGGACATCGAGCAGCTTGGACGCAAGATCGAGCGTCTCGGCAAGGAAGCCAAAGCAAATCAAAAGGGCGCTAAAGAGGCGCTAGCCGTAGCAAACGAGCTTTTAGCGCATCTAAACGACGGCAAGCCCGCTTCAAATTTTGCGCTCAAAGAGGATGAAAGCTACATCGCTTTAAATCGCGAGCTGCGCCTGCTTAGCGCCAAAGATGTAATCTACGGCGCCAATGTGGACGAAGACGGCATCGCGCAGGATAACGAATATGTCGCGCGCGTAAGAGAATACGCAAACGCCCGCGGCGCCGAGGTAATCAAGCTCTGCGCCAAGATCGAAGAGGAACTCATAGGCTTAAGCGACGAGGAGACGCACGAGATGCTGCAGAGCCTGGGCGCGCAGCAAAGCGGGCTGGAGCTCATCATCAAGCGCTCCTTTGCGAAGCTCAGCCTCATCAGCTACTTTACCGCAGGCGAGATGGAGGTGCGCGCGTGGACGATCACGAAGGGCTGGAAGGCTCCGAAGGCCGCGAGCGTGATTCACAACGACTTTGAGCGCGGCTTCATCCGCGCCGAAGTGATCGGCTTTGATGATTTTATCGCGTGCGGCGGTGAGAGCAGGGCAAAAGAAGCGGGCAAGATGCGTCTTGAGGGCAAGGACTACGTCGTGCAAGACGGCGACGTAATGCACTTTAGATTTAATGTTTAAATTTGCGCTGCATTCGAGCGAAATTTAAAATTTACAGAGTTTTAATTTGTGCCGAATTTGCACATCCGATTCAAATTTTTAAATTTGCGAAATTTGGATTTCTATGGCGTGTGAGAATTTGGAAATTTAAAAATTTTAGTTGAAAGCAGCGATTTAAAATTTTGAAATTTCATAAAAAATCCCCGGGATCGAACGTATGCTCGGGTTCGGCTCGATTTTAAAATTATATAAATTTAACTCGCGCAGGACGGAACTTTAAACATTATCGTAAGTAAGCTCAACTTTACAATTCTATGCATTTTAATCCGCCGTACCTTTCGGTGGGCGAATTTCGCGCACGGACTATAAATATGAACCTTCTGCCAAAATCTGAAGCTAAAAGCAAAATCACGGGCAGAATCGAAAATTTGAGCGTCCATACATTGCGAAAAGTATCGACGCATTCGTGCTTTTTGAGATTAAGGGCGTGCGTTTTCGCATACGCTGTGAAGCCTTTAATTCTAAACGAGAGTGATCGCGTGCGCGTACATTTTCGCAAAGATAGGTATTTGGATATGCTTACGGCTTTAGAAGAACGGCTCGCCCAAATGCTTAAGACTTTGCGCTATATGTGCTGTATCGGATAATTCAGGTGTTGTATATAGTAATCGCATTTGGCTTTGTTTTTGCCGTGTCTGCGATACTGTTTGCAATATGCTTTGCGTTCGCAAAAAAAGGGGCTCGCTCGGTTTTAGCGAATTTCTATGATTGCGTGTCGTCAACATTGATTTTGATAGGACTTCTCGCCTATCTTGACGCGAGTGTGCAAAAATTAAAATTTTAGCGCGAACGCCACAGAAAGTAGCGCGGATTTTACGAAATTTTACCGAAATTTGGAGGAAAATAATGTGGCATTTAAAAAAAAGAAAGTTTCAAGTGAATTGAAATTTTTCACAATTATCGGCAAGATGGAAAACTTAGAAACAGACTGGGGGCGAGACGGACTGTATGTAACATTTGAAGTAAAAGGAATAAGATTTTTCGACTATCCCGATCAATGGTTTGCTGATAACGGCGATATAGTCGAGGTAACGTATTGTTATCTTTCCCCTGAGTCGCCCAGCATAACGCATATTTCGATTTTAGCTAAGCATTCAAATTATATGAGAGCGAAACAGGCTCTAGCTATAATTTGGGATTTTATATTAATAGCCTTTTTAATCGTAACGTTTCCCATATGGTTTTACGGTATTAGTAAGTTGTCCATTTTATTATATATCGTCTTAGGGTTCTGCATCTTGCAAAGAGCTTGTAAAAAAATCAAAATTTTATATGAAATCTAGAAAAATAGAGGCTAATTTGTTTTTATTTTTCCGCGTATTAACGCATAAATAAAAACCATTTGTCTTAAGCATCGTCCTGTGCGCCTTATTGTAGGTCTCATTCTGCCGCCGTAGTTTTTGCGTGCGGTTGTCAAATGTCTTCGGTGCTTTTAACTCGTCTTTATTAGGATCATACAGCGAGCAAATTTAGGTGATATGAAAGTTTGTCTTTGACCTTAATAAAAAAAGGCTTTATCGATAGAAATGTAAAATTTATACCGCACGGCGGTAGGTTCTGAGCCAAAACCGCATAAACGAAAGCGGCGATATACAAATTTAATACGCGCGCAAAATACTACCGTTCGGCGAAAATTATATCGCTAAAAATTTTATCGAAATGCCAAAAAATACGAAGCGATCTTGCTCTTGCGTTGCAAAGGCTCATTGGATATAAATTTAAAGCGTAAATTGCAATCCAGGGCTCGATTTGATCAACTTGAGCCCTGGATTCGAAATTCGTTTTAAATTTTGGATCGAAACACACCAAGAACTAAAACGTTACCTCCCAGTTAAATCTAAAATTTCTGCGTGGCGCGTAAAACCTACCGATGCCCGCACCCGTCGCCTGATCGATCATATTGACCGTTCCGAAAGCCCTGATCGAGCGCGCGCTATCCCAAGTGATATATTTGGCGTTGGTTAGGTTGTAAACGCCTAGACTAAAGTTAAAATTTTTTTGCGGCTTAGCATAGGCGATAACGTCCACTACCGTATAATCGCCGCTTCGCCAACCTTTGGTATTATCGGTCACGGGCTCTCCGTTTACTATGGAAGCATCGATATGCCCCCAATACGGATCCGTTCTTTCGACTTGGCTTTTCCAATACATATTGTATGTATCTTTGCGTTTCTTGGCTCCTACGTCGGTGATGAAAAGATCAATGCCATATTTGTCGCCGGGCGTAGAATAGCCGATATTATAGACGGAAGTAGGCGGTTGGATCGCATTCATAGGCACCTCTTCGCCCTTGCTGCATCCGGAGTTTGAATTATTGGCGTTTGAGCCATTGCTGGCGCACGACATTCTACCCTTTTGTCTGCTGTATTTATATCCCAGCCTAAATCCTTCCAGGCTCTCCGATACATCGCCGAGCTCCAGATGGGTATTGATCTCAAATCCATGCACTTTGGCGCTATCTCGGTTTACGTTTTGATAAAATGGATACGGTATCTGCTGATCTACGACTTGTAAATTTCCTAAGAATTCAAGATCGATAAAATTTTTATAATCCGTCCTAAAAACATCGAAGGTTATGCGGCTTCTCTCGCTATAAAAGGTAAGAGCGATCTCTTTCGTCCTTGCGATTTCTGGTTCTAAAAATATATTAGGACGGATAGAAAAATCGGGATGCTTAAAGGTCATATACGCTTCATCCGATGTCGGAGCGCGCGGAAACCCTTAGAGCTTTTTAGCTGTATCCTCATCCAATCCAGTGGGTCTAAATTTAGACCTAGTTTATATGAGTTGCTATTGTATTGCTTTTCTCTTAGTAGGAATTTTAAATTTTCCTGATAATTTTGTTCTCCGTAAGGAGTGTAATAGCCATGCACTCCATCGTAAGGATTATAAGGATATGGCACCCATAGACCGGTTATGATGCCTCTTGGCACTTCAGGATAGCCGGTATATTTTGGCTTATGGTTTACGAAATCTAAGCGATAGCCGAGATCAAAGCCTACATATTTAGTTATTTGAATTTCATCCCCGATATAGCTTGCTACAGTCGTAGTTTGAACTGGAATCAGATAGGTGCTCACCGCAGTGGTATTGCTTCTTCGACTACCGTTCATATGGTAATTAGGGTTTGGTACGCCACTTCCAGGAGTTCTACCGAAGAGTATATTATCCCACCATTGTGAATCGCCCGAGTAAAATCCATCTTTATTAGTCATAGATTTATCTGTTTGATCCAAAAGTCCGCCGTATGATATAGAATTATCTATGACATTAAATAAGTTAAACTCTTTCTCAAAATCTAAATTTAATTGTTGCGTTTCAGTATCTAGTGTTCTATCGGTGTATTGTATGGAATTATAGCCGTCCGTTCCTGGAGTTAAAAAAGATAATTTATGGTATTTTGTTCCATCATCTGCATCGCTAGAATCTCTTTTTATGGTTCCGTAAGTTCTTCCGTCGGCAAGGGTATGTTTTTCGATCTCTCTTTCTACGAGCTCATAATTATAATTATAAGTATCTCCGTCGAATGTTTCTTTTAATACTTTAAATTTTTTATTGCAATCTATTTTAGAGCAATCTACATAAGTTGAATGATAAACTTCTCCCCACGGGTATTGTGCGGATCCAAGATGTGCTTTATAATCGTCGTTAAGCCTAAGTACATTACCCGAACCATCTCTTACGATATAGGCTTCCTCCGCTACATCCCCTGGATCGACGCTTATAGGTCTATTATTTTTATCTACTAGATTATGCGTACCGGAAGCTCGAGTCTAAATGCATTCCCGATGGATTTTTTGTTTGCTGGCAGGCGCTTCCTTGGCAGCCCTCTCTAGTGATCGCGCGGTTTTTAATACTCTGCTTTGAGTATGAAATTTTAACGTGATCCCAAAGCGGTGTCTCGCTAAAATTTTCATAGCCGAGCTGTACATTTCTTCTAGTTGAGCTATCGTGGTTTGTCCTGTTTCCATATTTTTCAGGAGCATCTGGACGTAAGCCCTGTCTCAACGTATAAGAAAGATTCTCGCCGTCAGAATTTAGCTTAGAATCGTCCACTCCTATGGAGAATCTATTCTCATCGCCCGGCTGAAATCCGATCTTTACGAGTGTACTTTTTTGGTTATGGTGTATGGGTCCGCCTTTTCGCGAGTTTTTCCTATATGAAGTTTGTCCTCTTTACTATCATATATGTCGTAGAAATAGTTTTTTCTTTCATGTCCGTGTCTATCTGTGTTTATAACTAAAAGATCAAACCAGACGTATCTAGCCGCCCCGGTAAAGGAGTGAAAATTTTGACTATCGACGCTTTGATAGCCCTGCTTAAAGCCGAAATGATAATTCTTTTCCGTCAAGAAATCCCTGGCGTCTTTGGTTTCAAACATAACCGATCCGCCGAGTGCGCCGCTTCCTGCTTTTATGGAGTCGGCTCCTTTGGTGATATTGGCTGTTTTGACGTTTTCCATCTCTACGCTGTTTCTTGTGTTGTTAAAATTTCTATACCCCTCAAAGAGGTCTTTAAAGCCCTGCGAGCTTAGAGTTTCTGCCTGACGAAGTCCGTCTATCGTTATGGCGACGCGGTTTTCATCCACGCCGCGAACGGCGTATCCGCTAGCGCCGAATCTGCCCGTCTCGACCGCCGTGATACCGGTTTGGTATCGCACCAAGTCTCTACTATCGGTGATCTGCTGCTTCTTAATAGTCTGCGCGGTGGTTTTTGTTTCGCCGACCTTTTGCTCGGCTACGCTTTGCGAATCGACATTGCCGGTTACCTGGATAGTTCCTAATTCTTGTGAGTTGGTCGGTTCTTCCGCGTAAAGCGAGCCATAAAAGAGCAGCGAGGCATAGAGAGAGAGAGAGAATCTTCTAAACATTCATATTTCCTTACTTAATGATTATAGAATTGATTATTAACACGGCGAATAATAATACAAAGATTTTTAATGTTTAATTAAATTGCAGTTTAAATTTAGGGATAAATTTTAAATGACTAAAATTTTGATTTTTAAGAAGTATAAAATTTTGAATAGGTCGAGAAATACGTAATAGGTGCATCTTAAGCTTTAATCTAGCTCTAAATTTTGCAAAGCGTTTTTGAAACGGCTAGCAAAAATACTGAAAATTATAAAAGAGCGAATGATAACAAAGCGCATTTTATAATATGTAACGCGCTTTTTGAATTATGATATTTTTACCGGTAATTTTAAAATTTTATACTCAATCGCTGCATTGTAAATTTATCATCTTAATAGATTGTTACCTCGCGGGATTTTTTATCGGCACCGGAATAGGGTATAAATTTTGCCAGGTAGGATTTCACACTGCGCTATAAATTTTTATGTGCCGTAAAATCGCAAAATTACATTTTATAAAAATACGGCGAGCGGCAAAATTCTATCTCACAAATAAACCATACCGCGTTGCAGATATTGATAATTTACTCGTTTATTCTGCCAAATTAACCCATGCAGTCGTAAATTTTATGTTTTAAAATTTCACGCCGAATCTTTCGCGACTAAAAAATACCTCGCAGAGCCGCCGTACCCTCTACATGTCTGTATGGCAAGAAATAATGCACGAAGTTTGTGCAAGCGCCACCAGACACGCATATTTCGGCGCTTAGTCTGTGTCTGACATGCGCAGAATCGAGATCAGGTATCTCTAATTCGCCGCTTTTGTAACCGCTATAGCCCATCTCTATCGGCACCTCTAGCTCATCCTTTTCAAACACGACACGCTCGCTTTGCACCTGCTCGAGTTTGATATTTTTTAGCACGATCCCGGGCGCGCTCACGTGCTCAAATTTTATATTTAGTTCATACGGGGCGCCGGTGGAGTTGTCGTCCGAGAAGTCGGGCTTCGGCTCGCGCTCGTCGCGCCATGATCGTCCGCCGATAGTGGTAGCTCTTAAGCGGGCGCTGATGCTAAAATCCTCTAGATCCAGCGAAGCGCTGCTAAAATCACGGATGAGCGTCCAGGCTACGACGGTGCGGCCGAAAAATTTATCGGCGATCATATATGTGCCAAAAAGCGAGCTTATGACCACCCAAAACAGAAATATAAATTTAAAAACCTTGCGTAAAACAAACTTTAACGTCTTCATCATTATCCTTTCAATCTAAAGCTTAAGCGGAATTCTGCCTGCAAATCCGTGGATTAAAATTCCGTGTGCGGATTTCGCTTATGAAATTTCGCGCCCTTTCGGTCTATGGCGGAATTTTAAGACAGAATTCTGTGGCGAATATAAAACAAAATTCCGCCCATGAAATTTTGCCTAGAACCTCTCCTGTAAAATTCCATAACGAAATTTAAAGCTAAAATTTCACGGCAGAGCTCTTAAATTCTTTCCCGCGGCAAAATTCCACGCCTTAAAATTTTAAGAAAGTATGAAATTTTTTATCTGATCGCAGATCGCCTCTTCGGACTGTGCAGCGTCGATTTTTAGGGTCTCAACGCCGCACGCCCTGCATGCCTGCGCCATAAGATCTTGCACACGCATTAGGTATCTCAGCCCGCGAGCCTCGATTATATCGCTGTTAGCGCGCGTTTTGAGCCGCTGCCTGATGAGCTGTTCGTCCGCCGAAAACAGCACGATTTTATCTGCAAATTTGCCCCCGAGCGCAAATTTATTAAGCGCGATAAGCTCGCTAAGATCCGCGTTTTCGTCGTTTGCCAGCGCATAGGCAAGCCCCGAGATGAAACCGCGATCGCTTAGCACGAGCCTGTCCGCGCCGCCCTTTATCACGCGCTCGTAGTGCTCGGCGCGGTCTGCGAGAAATAAAAGCATCTCGGTGCGCTTTGAAATTTCGCCGCAGGCCTCGCGCAGATTTACGCTGCCGCGCCGCCACTTAAAATCCTCGCCCAAAACGAGGCTTCGCACCGCCTCGCCGAGCTTCGTGCCGCCGGGTTCCTTAGTCACGATCGCTTGCGGGAAAGCCGCCGCTAGCCGCGCTATCTGCGTGCTTTTGCCCACGCCGTCGATACCTTCGAATATTACATACATTTTTCGCCTTTAAATTTGTGCGTTATTTTACAAGCTTATAGCTAAATAGCGGCTTTTTTTAACAGCGAGGCGTAAAATTTCGCCTCAAAATCGGTTTTTGCGCGAGCTTGTACGAGCTGCTTTTGATCTTTAGGCGTAAAATTTTATCGGGCGCTCTGCCTTACTCGACTCTTGCTTTTTGCGGCACGGCACGCGGTTAAATTTAGCGCTCGTACGGATGTGCCGTATAAACAGCGAGCGAGCAAATTTTGCGCTTACGGACATGTACCGAGCGGAGCAGGACGCCGGTCGATAAAGACGGTGCGCGTAGATGGGGCGGACAGCGCGTCGAGCGATGCATAGGGTATGTATCAGACGAAGCGAGACGACGTATCGGGCAAATTGGGTCGGCGTATCGAACCGAGCAAAGCAATGCGCCACGCAGTAGGGCGAGAGAGTATATGTCGGCGGAGCGGCGTGCCGAGCGAAGTAGGGCGTTAGACGGGACATGGCGCGCGTCATGCGAGGTGGAAACGGAGCGGGGTATGCGCCTGGCAGAACAACGGGCACTAGATAAACGAAAGGCGGCGCGTCGGTGAAGAACGCGGTGCGAGGTATCGTATGTTTTTTAGTAAAAACAGATAGCGCGTCTGGAAGGCATCGGGCGCCGTATAAAGCATGGTATATTGTCCGATAACGCAGTAGATGCGGCGACGGCCGGACGCCGCGTGCGATGACAAAATATAAAATCGTGGCGCCGATAAAATTTTTAGCCGCCGCAGATCATGAAATTTTGCCGCAATGAGCGAAGGCGCAAAGCTCGTCCTGCGCGCCAAAAGATGAAATTTTAAATTTTATCCTTTTACGCTAGCTCGGGATTTATCGCTATGAAATCTTTCCTCAGATTGCCAAGATCGCAATCGGTAGCCGTGATCGTAAAATCCTCCGTCATATCGAGCGCAAATTCGCCAAGACCTGCTTTGAGCTGCTTCACGCACTCCCAAATGAGCTTTTTAGCCTGTGCATATTTATCATTTAGCTGCGTTTCTTGATTGAAAAGATCAAAAATTTTCGCCGTTTCGTAGTCTACTTCGACCTCGGCTCGAAACTCGTAATCAGGAACAAGCCAAAGAAGCCAACCGTCCTTTCGTGCAAGCCACTGCGCTCGCTGTTCTTGCGAGCCGAATCCGATGATCGGCGGCAAACTCCTATTGTCGCAAGCTAAATTTATGCAGTAGAGTTTACAATTCGGTGCGTGCTTTTTGATCGTCTCTTTAATCGCGGGCAGCAGCCTTTGTGCGACGAGCTCATAAAGCTTTTTGTAACTCATATCCTTATCGGGCTTTTGATAGCGCACATAACCATTTTCGGTTATTAAGATCAGCTCGCCCATTGCGTCAAATTCATAGTTTGTTACGTCATTTCTTCTGCCTGCGCGAGGGTGCTCTACATACTCCCGTCTTTGTGCGAGCTTGCCGCCTTCGTAAGTAAAATTTTCTATCCCATAGGCGTTGTTGTCAAAGGCCGAGTAGATGGACTTTAGCTCGCCATTTTCATAGATAAATCTTTTTATGTTGAAGCATCCTACGCATCTTTTATTGTAGCAACCGAAATGATATTTTAAAACTTCGTCCCGCCCCCAAAAATAAAGGCTTTCAAAGAAATGTTTTTTGCCGTCATGTTGTCTTTCAAAAACGACGCGATCTTGCGCATCAAAGCCGTATTCGTAGGCGTTTACGATCTTTTTCGGTTTAGCTTTTAAAATTTTGCCCTTAAAGAAGCGGTTATATTCGAAATAAAAGGGCTCTAAATTGATATAGCTACCCGACGCCCAGCGCCTACTTACGGCCTGCGCTTCGGCTATTTTATTTAAGGCTTTGTATTCATCTCTCACGCTTTTTAAAAACGTTCGCAGTCTTTCTATCTCATCCATTGCTTCGTTCATTTTATCTCCCGTGTGGTTTGTAAATTTTAAATTTAGCTGCGCCTGCGAGCTAAATTCAGGCTAAATTTCAGTTGCTTGCGAGCTCATTTTTTCAAAAATTTTAAAATTTCGCTTGGCACAAGGTGCGAAACGTCGCCGCCGTGGCTAAGAACAGAGCGCACGATCGAGCTTGAGATGAAGGCGTTTTTGAGCGTCGGCATCAAATACACGCTCTCAAATTCCTCCCATAGCGAGGCGTTTGCATAGCCTATCTGCAGCTCGTACTCAAAGTCGCTAACCGCGCGCAGTCCGCGGATAACGAAGCGCACGCCGCAGGATTTGGCGAAATCCACGAGCAGATTATCAAAGCTTTGCACGCTCACGCCGCGAAGTCCGCGTGTCGCGGCTCGCGCCATCTCCAGCCTGGATTTTAGGCTGAAGTAGGGTTTTTTGCTCTCGTTTAGCGCGACTGCGACGATAACCTCATCAAAAAGCCCCAGCGCGCGCTTGATGACGTCCAGATGGCCGTTCGTGATAGGATCGAAAGTGCCCGGATAGATACATTTTCTTGAGTTTTGCATTATTGCCACCTTTTAAATAGCTCGTTTTGCACGCCCAACGCGTCGCACCACTTGCCGATTATGAAATTTTTTAAATTTTGCACACCGCAGTAGCCTGCGATCACGGGCGGAGCGATGATGACGCCGAGTGCGGCTAGTTCGCTCATCTGGCGCAGGCTGATCGCAGAAAGCGGCATCTCGCGCACGCCAAGAACCAGCCGCTTGTGCTCTTTTAACGCGACTGCGGCGGCGCGGGTGCTTAAGCTGTCGCAAAGTCCGCCGTAAATTTTAGCCAAAGAGCCGATAGAGCAGGGCGCAAAGATTGTGGCGTCAATGCCGAATGAGCCCGAAGCGGGCGGCGCGCTCAGATCGTCGTCGGGATAAAATTTTACGCTCCTAAATTCCGCGGATTTTAAGACCTCGTCCGCGTCTATGCCGCTTTCGGCGCTCAGGACGCGGCGTGCACCCTGCGTAAGCACAGCGTGGATTTCATGCGGCGAGCTAGCAAGAAATTTAAGCAGATCAAGCCCGATCTCGCAAAAACTCGCGCCGCTTACGCAAACTAAAATTTTCATTTCAAGGCTTTCATATCGAAATTTTGTGCTTTAAAAGCGAGCGAAACGGAAGGAATTTTAAAATTTGAAGTTAAGATGGAGCGGGAAACGAGAGTCGAACTCGCGACATCAACCATGGCAAGGTTGCGCT
>CAUQPS010000003.1:0-100737 GCA_963520005.1 uncultured Campylobacter sp. | reverse complement strand
AAACCGAGCGGCTTTTACGAGCAGTAAGGGCTTAGCGCGGTATCTCGGGCGGTTTACGCCGCCCGAGAATTTATTCATATTTGAAATTTTCAAAATTAAAATATCTCACGTTGCGTTCTTTCAGCAAAATTTCCAATTTTTCAAAATCCTCGTTTGCTACGTAGTCCATCGGTATGGAAATTGAGCCTAAATTCAAATGTATTTTAAAATTTGCTATAGTAACGGCAAAAGTGCAGAGTTGCAATAAAATTTACTGCTTATCCATACTGCCAAAATAAAATTTAAGCTATCTATGAATTAACCTCTCAAAATCGCTTCTATCTTATACAATTCTATAAAGCCGGCTTTATTTTCGCCTGCTTTATGAAATTTAACGAGCCCCGTAGTACCTAAAAACGGGTGCTTTCCACTAAGCCTTGCTCCAAACAGCGCTTTGATCAAACCCCAGAATTTAGATCTACACCATCTAAATTCTATCATTTCATTCGCATTCAACTTAGTAAATAAAAATACCGTTCCAAGATTTACGCCGCCGTCTTTGTAGTCGTGTCTAAGAAGGGCGTGATTTTTATCTATTTTTTCACCGCTTTCGGTCAAAAACTCGCTATCCATATTTACCCCGCTTATATAGTAGCAATCTCCCGCAAGTATCCTGTCTCCGTATAATTTAATATAGTCCCAAGTACGAATTTTACGTAAAATATCATCTATTTCGCCAAATGTTTTTTTATCAAAATTTTGATACCATAGTTCAATTAAAATTTTTGAATTCTCTTTTGAGACCAGTAGTCCAATCAACCCCGAAACGACGTTTTCTACAAAGTTGCTTTTTCGTATTCCGCCCACAAAAGTATCTATTTCCCTAAAGCTTATTAAATTTTCGTCATATGCTAAGGATTCGTGGAAAGTTAAATTACTATTTACAAAAACTATCTTATATACTATTTTTCTTTCATCTATTTTTAAGTTGTTATCCTCGAAATAACGTATCAATGCCAAACGTTTTTTCTCATTTAAAAGCACCATATTTTCATGCAATATATACTTTTTATTTTCTATACCGCCTTTTTCGTAATAGGTCTTTTCTTGCATCCAAATATTTTTAGTGTTTTGCAGTTCGTTTTTATTTAGTTTAGTTTCCATTTGTTGAGATCGTAAAATTTTTTCACGTTCGGCTTCGCTTAATCTATCAAAAGGAGTCAAAATCCCCGTCCAGTTTTTTACCTCTATCAGATAAATAAATTTTTGAGAAAGTACGATCAAATCTATCTCGTATCTGCCGCCCTCGCTCCTAGGAATGCGCTTACCGCTGTAAAATTTAGCATTTTGTCTTTTTAGAAATACGCCGTTAAAATGTTTTTTAAGCAAGGCGGATAAAAATTCCTCCCCGTCCCTACCTGCTAGGACCGTTTCATCCTCAAGTATTTTGGGTACATACGGATATACTTTGTATTCATCTAAATTCATTTTAAACCGTCCAATATTGATATATGTAGTCGTAAGGCGGGAAATGTAAGTTACGCAAGAAATTATTGTATATCCAATTATATATTCCATTATCAATAGGTAATTCCCCTAATTTTATAAGCATAACAATGTAGATAAAAATTTGAGATAAGTAAAAAATAGCCTTACGAATCGATATGCTTAAAAAGCCTAACGTAGCTATATTTACAACGGCTGTAATAAGCACGGCAACTATGCTTGTCGCCAAAATAATAGGCAACATGCTTATAAGAATAGGCAGAAGCATCAAAAATAGTAAAGAGAGTATGAGATATAAAAGTGCTTTTAAATTATATGAACCGACTTCTCTCTTTTGAGGCTCGGAGTTTAGTTTGCGCTCCCCTTGCTTTTTACTAAATTTTTCAAATGTAGATTTTTTTACGAAATCCATCTTTAGCCTTTATTTGAGATTATAAAACGATTATTCTATAGCAATAAAACATAAAATTTGATTAATTATACAAGTTAAATTTGATATGCATTTAAAAATAATTTTATTTGAAATTTACTTTTCTTTTGCTCTTCATTCCGAATATTCGCTGTCTGTGTGGACAGGCGCAGAGGGCTCAAGAAATAGCCTCGGGCGCCGTTTTATCGCAGACTTCCGTCCGCATCAAGTTATACTGAGCCGTGCCAAAGCCGAAAAACTCACGCGATTTCTAATTTTGCTATTGAGTCGCACCGAACCGCAGCCAAACTCGCACGGCGAAAATCTAAATTTACGCTATAATCTTGCAAAGCGGAGCGTAGAACTCCTGCTGCGCGTGTGCGGCGAAATTTAAACAAAGGCCCGCAAATTCGGGTTTCTTAGCTTTTGCGCGGCTGCGGCGTAACGCTAAATTTAACGGAGGGAGCATGGATAAGGAGCGGTATATTTTTGAGAAATTTAGATCGAAGCTTAACGGCGATGATTGCGCCGTAATCGGCGAGCGGGCGTATTGCAAGGACCTTTTCGTCGAGGGCGTGCACTTTCGCCGCGGCTGGCTGAGCCTGCGCGAGATCGGCGCAAAGGCGATGCTCGTAAACATCTCGGATATGATCGCAACGAATGCGCGCGCCAAATATGCCCTGCTGGGGCTTGCGGTACCGCGCGAGATCGGCACGCGCGAGATCGACGAGCTGTGCGCAGGCGTGAGCGAAACGGCGCGCGAGTGGGGCATACGGATCATCGGCGGCGACACGATCGGCTCGGATCGCATCGCGCTTAGCGTGAGTCTGATCGGCAAGTGCAAGCGCCCCGTGTTTCGTAGCGGCGCGCGCGTGGGCGATCTCATCGCGCATACGGGCGAGCTAGGCAGCGTCGGGCGCGATCTGGCGGTGCTTTTAAGAGATGAAATTTCGCCCGCTAGCTCGCAGACGCAAAACCGAAACGATAAAATTTCGTCGGTACAAGGCCCAAGCACCGAGTCGCAGGGTCTGAACGCCGAGGCTTCGGCGACACAAAATCCTGGTGATGAGGTGCGAAGCTCGGACGATAAAATTTCGCCCGCGCATGCTAAGCTACAGAGCCTGGACGCTGAAACTTCGGCAATGCAAATTTTGGACTTTGAGCCGCGAAGTCTGGACAATAAAATTTCACCTGCGCGCGCCGAGCTGCAGGGCTTGGACGCCGAAATTTCGGCGCGAAATTCCGTGTCACGAAGCGGAGAGGATCGCAAGAGCCCTACGTCGCAAAGCCTCGCATGCGGAAATTCCGTGTCTCAAAGCCAGGCATACGAAGGCTCCGTGTTTGATCTGCACGAGGATCTGCGCGCAAAAATTTCAAAGAATTCGCGCTTCGTCAGGCCCGTTTTGCGTGATAAGTTTTTTTACAAGGCGGCGAAGCTCATCAGCGCGGCGATGGACATTAGCGATGGGCTCGCGCAGGATCTGCCCCGCCTGCTGGAGGCTAGCGGCGTGGGTGCGCGCTGGATCGCCCGCCCTAGCGAGGCTGCGCTGCAAAGCGGCGAGGAGTACGAGATTTTGTTTAGCTTCGCGCCGAAGTTTTTGCCCAAAATCTACGCGATTGCCGCTAAAACGGGCGTTTCGATCAATATCATCGCCGAGGTTTGCCCGCGCACGCCGCAAAGCTCTATGGAATTTCGCGGTAAGCCGCACCACTTCGCGCTTTGAAATTTGCCGAGCTCGCTTTAAATTTTAAGGCGCGTGGCATGGAATTTGAAATTTCGCGGAGCCACGAAATTTTGTGGAGGCGTAGAATTTTATGAACCCGAGGAATTTGGAATTTGAAATTTCGCCCCTTCACGTAGCCTACACGCAAGCTCGCTATCATACCGTTACACAATTTACAAAGGAGCCGTATGAAGGAGATCGTAAAAAAATTTGTCGCAGGCGACGCGGATATTATATTCGCTAGACTTTCCGTTATCATCGTGCTTGCCGTGATGGGCAACTACAAGTGGTTTGAGTTCGAGGTGGAGGCTTTAAAGCCGCTCTTTTCACAGACATGGCTTTCGTTTTTGCCGTCAGCGCTCGGGGACGCCGGCGCGAGCTATTTTTTGGGCGTGGTGGAGACCGTGGGTTATCTCTCGCTCATCGCGGGCTTTTTCAAGCCGAAGGCGGGCATCGTGGGCGATCTCATCGTAATCGTCATGGCGCTGAGCACGCTCAGCCTGCTGCCGCAGCTAGGCAAGATCGACGGCTTTATCTTTAAAGACCTTTTCTTGCTAGGCCTTGGCTTGGTGCTGCTAAAATACGACCTGGCGCGCCTTTGCCGCGGAGAAAAAAGCTGCGATTGAGCCGTCAAAACATACTGGCGTCGGTTCCGACGCAACACTAAATGATCGCGCACGGCGAGCTTGAGGCGTTTTGATTGAAAGCCTTTTGATTGAAAGCCATTTTGCTAGCTCAATTCGCTTTGCGCTAGGCTCAGCCCGCTTGAGCGGTGCCGTAAATACGGCGTCCATCGTGCATCCGCTTAGAATTTTATGACGCGCGGTTGGAATTTATTGAGCTGCGGTAATTAAATTTTACTAACGCTCAAACTCAAATTTATAAAATTTAAATCGATCCATCAGATTGTGCCACAAATTGAGTCGCGTTAAATTTTGACAGCGAAAGCTTAATCCTAAGCTCAAAGCATTAGATTTAGATCCAGCCAAATTTGCATTTGATTAAGCGAAACGAAAAGCGCAAAGTTATATCATTTCTTAGAAATTCTGCAATTTTTTCGAAAGGATGAGATATGAAGCACTTTTCACTCTCAAAGGCCGTTTTTATGGCGGCGAGTTTGGCCCTGCTCGGGCTAACGGTTGCGAATGCGCAGGAGAAATTTTCCCCAGTCATCGTCATTCACGGCGGCACCAGCGGGCTTGATCTAACCAAGGAGGAATTTAAAATCCGCGAAGAGCCGATGAAAAAAGCGCTTTTGGCCGGTCAAGCCGTGCTTGAACGGGGCGGCAGCGCGATGGATGCCGTAACGGCGGCCATTATGGTGCTTGAGGACGATCCGAATTTCAACGCGGGCAAGGGCGCGGTATTTACAGCCGACGGATTTAACGAGCTCGACGCCTCGATCATGGACGGCTCAACTAAAAAAGCGGGCGCGGTCGCGATGGCGCGGCATATCAAAAACCCAATCCTAGGCGCTAGACTCGTGATGGATAAGACGTGGCATACGCTAGTCGCCGGCGAGGGAGCCGACAAGCTCGCCAAAGAAAACGGCCTAGAGATGGTCGATCAGAAGTATTTTTTCACGCAGTTTAGATACGACGCGCTACAAAAAGCCAAAGAGAAGCAAAAGCTGCTACTTGATAGCGAAAAGGCGAAAAAGACGTCGCTAAATTTACACGAGCGCCCGTATCTTGGCACCGTGGGCGCGATCGCGCTGGATAAAAACGGCAACCTAGCCGCAGCGACCAGCACGGGCGGCATGACCAACAAAATGACCGGCCGCATCGGCGATAGCCCGATAATCGGCTCCGGAACCTACGCCGACAACGACTCTGTCGCGGTTTCTTGCACCGGCACGGGCGATATTTACATGCGCGTAAACGCCGCGCACGAGGTCTCCGCGCTGTATAAATACAAGACCTCCGACGTGCAAAAGGCCGCCGAAGAAGCGGTAAAAGAGGTCAAAGCGCTCGGCGGTAGCGGCGGCATCATCTCGATCGACAAGCACGGACACACGGGCTTTGCGTGGACGAAAGATAAGCTTGGCATGTATCACGGCGAAGCAAGGCTCGGAGCTAAACCGGTCGTTTACTGGCCGTTAGGAGATAAATAAGCGTATTTAGCCCCTTTACGGGGCTAAATTTAATCAAATAGCGAGGATAAATACGCTTTTTATAGCGCGTATATCAAAATTTGGCCCCTTCATCGATCAAGCGCTTCGGCGAGGATAAATTCGATCAAATTTTAATTTCAAAACCTTGGCAAAGCGCAAATTTCTATTTATTTAAAATTTTAAACCTAACATACTATATCGCTATCTTTTTCTCGTATTCAAAGCCGCCTAGTGGCTTCGCTGCAAATTTTATCCTCGCTCAACTTCGCGCCAAAAAGTGCGCATCGGCAGCAAGCCCGCTTAGATGCGGGTGCCGCGCCGTCTCATGCGCCTCAAAACCGCGCGAGCTAAGCGGCGAAAATCGGCTCTGTAAATTGAATTTTACCAAAATCCATATTTCTTGATACCAAAGCGCTCAAATTTCAGGTAGAATATCGCCACATAAAATCAAGGCGGTAAAATGAGAAAATTTATAGTCGTTCGCGGACACGCGGGCTCAGGTAAAACGACTTTCGCAAAAGAGAAAATTAAAGAATTTAAAAACGAATATCCGCAGGCGCAAATTTATCATCTGGAAAACGATATGTTCTTAACCGATGAGGTGGGGGTTTATACTTGGTCGCCGAAGCTTTTGGAGGATGCAAAGCGCAAGGTCGCCCGCGAGATAAAGCAGGCGTATAAATTTGCCCTGGAAAACAAAGCTAAAGACGTTCTTATCGTGCTTAGCAACGTGAGTGCGCGCACCAAAGAGCTGCTAAGCCTAAAAGAGCAAGCCGCCCAAAACGGATTTATTTTTGAATGCTTTAGAATGCAAAATTTCTTCGCCTCCGAGCACGGCGTCGATGAAAATACGGTGATAGCGATGTTTATCAAGGTCGCAAACAACAAAATAGAGGACGAAATTTTAATCCCGCCCGTTAATCCTATGAGCGAAAGCGTAGCGCAAAAGATCAAAGACGCGGCAGCTCTAAACAGGCGCGATCTGCCCTTTGATGCGGCGCAAAATACCTACGTAACGAAAAAATATATCGCCGCTACGCAGGATAAAAGGCTCTGGAGTGCGCGTCAAAGCGAGCTTTATCCCGAGCTTCGCACCTACAAATACTCAAAACGCGTCTTTTTCAAAGCCGATTGGGATAAGGCGTTGCTTGAGATGCGCGGGCTCATAATGGACGATGATCTAAATATCATCGTGCGTCCGTTTAAAAAGGTCTATAACTACTCGGAATTTACCTCGCGCAAAAGCCTTTATCCTATCGATATCACGGACCATACGCCCGTGCTCGCCGTGCGAAAGGTAAACGGCTTTTTGGGTTGCTGCACTTACGTAGATGTCGGCGAAAGCGGCGCGAGCTTTAACCGCCGCGTCATCTACTCCACGACGGGATCGACCGATAGTAGATTTGCACAGATGACGCGCGAGCACTGCTGCAAATTTGAAGAAATTTTTAAACTCTATCCAAATAAAACTTTTTTATTTGAGATCACCGACGAGAGCGACCCGCACATCGTAGAAGAGGAGCTTGGAGAGACTTTTATTGGACTTATCGACGTTAAAACCGGCGCACAAGAGAGCGAATTTGAGCTGGATAAGATCGCCGCAAGCACTGCCGGAGCGCTAAAAAGACCTTTTTATAAAGAGGGCGAGCAGTATCTAAAAACGAGCTTTGCGGAGCTAAAAAATATAGTTAAAGAGGCGAAATTCGAGGGCTTTATGGTGTATATTCCGAGCCAAAACGATTTTTGCTTTAAGATGAAAACGCCTTATTATCTCGTGAATAAATTTTTCGCTCGCAGTAAAAATGAGGCGCTTTCCGGCAAACTGGATAAAACCAAGCTTGATGAGGAATTTCACCCATTGGTCGATCACATCAAAGCAAACGAGCGTGAATTCAAATCCCTTGACGAGCAGGGCAAGCTAGGCTTTATAAAAGAATTTTTGGAAAAAATTTAACGATTAGCGCGGATATTTGACGCCACGCAAATTTACGTAAAGCGTAAATTTTATGTAGCGATTAAAGCTTAAAGGAAAAATGATGATATTTTTTACCTCCGATTTGCATTTTTATCACGCCAATATTATGAAATACTGCCCTAAATTTAGGGCTTTTAACGACGTAAGTGAGATGAACGAAAAGCTAATAGAGCTCTGGAATGCCGTAGTGGGGCCTGAGGATACGGTTTATGATCTGGGCGATTTTGCATTTTGCAATAAATTGAAGGATCTAAAAAGCGTCGCGCGTAGGCTAAACGGCTCGCATGTGCTGATTTTGGGCAACCACGATACGCTCATCAGCCAAAACAAAGAAGTGCTGCTACGCGAGCTAAAAGACGACGGAAATCCTATCTTTAGCGATATCCTGCACTACAAGGAGCTAAATTTTGACGGCGGCGCGGGCGCTATGAAGGACGGCAAAGCGGGTATGAGCATCTGTATGTTTCACTATCCCGTAGAGGAGCACAACCGCGCCTCGCAAGGCTCTTTTATGCTTCACGGGCACTTGCACGACCGCGC
Organism: uncultured Campylobacter sp.; assembly: GCA_963520005.1. GTDB lineage: Bacteria > Campylobacterota > Campylobacteria > Campylobacterales > Campylobacteraceae > Campylobacter_B. The sequence goes on along the minus strand of CAUQPS010000003.1, from coordinate 92,491 downwards.
CTCCAGCCTAGAGGGGCGTATACTAAACGTAGGTTTTGACTCGCACGGTAAAATTTTAAGCTTAGATGAGATCGTACAAATTTTGGGGCAAAGGCAAATCGCCGCAAGATATTTGTGATCCTGGCTAAACACGGATAGCCACAGCATTGATTTAAGCGCAGCCTACCACAATATCTTGCAAAAGCACCCGCATAATACGGGGATAGGCAAAAGGCTCGGCGAGAAACGATCAAATTTGCCCCGCCTATTTTGACTCAGGTGGGATCAAATTCGGTTAAATTTTGATTTTATACATAAATACGAAGTCAAATTTGAAAAGTGGCAAAGCTAGGTCTTGTCGCTAAAATTTAACCTCTTTTGCCTCGCTTACTCTTTACTCCTACGCAAATTTTAAAATTTGCCGCACGCTTTAAAAGGATCGATGCGTATTTTTAAAGACGGCTACGCGCTTAAAATAACTGCTCCGCCAGTTTTAATAAAACTTCGCTTCGGCGGGACGGAGTTAAATTTTAAATTTAACAGCAAATTTTGTGACGCTATTTATAAAATTTAAGCGGACAAAGGCGTAGTTGATCAAATTTAAGCGCGCTTTAAATTTCGCCGCAAAGCCCGTAAACCAACCCAAATCAACCAATCTACAATTCGCATAAAACTTCGATATCGTTGTTTTTCGCGTATTTTACGCCCCACTCCTTCATCGCTATAAAGATATCGCTAAGCTCTTTTCCGCATTCGCTCAGCGAGTATTCGACCTTGGGCGGGATTTGATTGTAAACAGTTCTGATAACAAGACCGCTCTCTTCGAGCTCTTTTAGCTGCGTAGTGAGCATCTTTTGCGTGATATCTTTTATCTCTCGTCCTAGCTCGCCGTATCTTAACGTGCCTTTTTCATTCAGTTTCCAAAGGATCAAACCCTTCCATTTTCCACCGACTAACTCCAAAGTTAGCTCAAAGCCGCAGTTGTAAGTTGCCTTTTTTGCCATAATTATTACCTTTTAGTATGTATAATACTTTTTTGTACATACTTGACATAATACACCATACGTGATAATATTCCGCTTAAATTTTAACAAGGAGAGAGTATGAATACGATTTTTTCAATATTAATCGTTGTTACGACGTTTTCTGATGTTAGCGATCATCAAAAAACAGGCGTTTGGTTTGAGGAGTACGCAGTGCCGTATCAAATTTTCCAAGAGCAAGGCTACAACGTAACCGTCGCTACGATCGACGGCAAAGAGATACCTATCGATCCAAGAAGCATGCCCAAAGATAAGCAAAAATGGGAAAAAGAGCTTGAGTCTTTAAAACATAGCGTAAAGATAAGCGACGTCGATCTAACGAAATTTGACGCGGTTTATATTCCTGGCGGCCACGGCGCTATGTACGACTTGCCAAAGAGCAAAGACGCCATCAAAGCCATAGAGTATTTCGCGAACCAAAATAAGATAGTCGCGTCAATTTGCCACGGCCCTGCAAGCCTAATAAACGTAAATTTAGCCGACGGCACGCCGTTTGTAAAAGGCAAAACGCTAACCAGCTTTACAAACGACGAGGAAAATACGGCAAAAGTAGTCCCTGAAAATGAGTTGCCGTTTATGCTAGAAACGGAGCTTACTAAAAAAGGTGCAAATTTTGTCGCGGGAGCAAAATGGAGCGATCACGTAGAAGTTAGCGGCAATCTAATCACCGGTCAAAACCCTATGTCGTCAAAAAGCGTAGGCTTGGCGATAGTAAAAGAACTAGAAAAAAGAGGAAAATAATGCATCAAATAGTATGGCCAAAGGGCTTTGTTCCGGGATTTGCGGATAATTTTGTATCAAATGAGATGATAATAAAGGGGCTGTCTTTAAGCGACATTTGGGAAAATTTAGTAAACACCGCGGTTTGGATGAAATACTACTCAAATATGGCGGACGTGGAGTTTTACGATCAAGAAGGCGCTCGTTTAAAAGAAAACTCTAGGTTTAAATTTAAAACTTTCGGGTTTCCCATCGAAGCTAAAATCACCGAATTCGTGCCCTCTTTTGACGGAGAGCCTGCTAGGCTAGCTTGGCACGGCTGGAACGAGACTGAAAATAAAGACGAGAGGCTAGACGTCATTCACGCGTGGCTTTTAGAGGAGCTTCCAGGGGATAGGGTGAGAATTTTGACCCAAGAGACGCAAAACGGCAAACCCGCGGTAGAGCTTGCCAAAACTAGACCAAATCCTATGCTAAACGGCCATCAAGCTTGGCTGGACGGGCTGATAGAATTTTCTTTGAAAAATAAATAGCTAGCGGACTTTATCGGCGGTTAAATTTTGACTGCCGATAAAGCCGAATTAAATTATCTCGCAGTCTTCACATCTAAATTTTACTTCATATATAACGCCGCGCTCGGCGAAATTTCGTGGAATTTTACTGATTATCGCGCGCAGTTTTATCTAAGCTGCCGTTAAATTCTATCCCTAGCCGCCGTAATTCTGCTCGCGTCCAAATAAAATTTCACGAAATTCCTTAAAATTTTACGCTTTGTATTCTGCAAACCGGCGGGCGAAATTTTGCGAGCGCGACCGAATTGCATGCGTAAATTCCGCCGTCAAATTATAACCTAGCGCAAATTTTTACGAACGGAATCGCTAGCTAAATTTAAACCCGCGCGGTTAAGCCTAATAAGCCCGCCCGCTAAAATTTCGTTCGCGCAGAATTTCATTTGGGTAAAGTTAAAATTTCACCTCAAATTCCGTCCAGTCCTCATTGCTATCGCACGAAATTTTAAGCCCGAGCTCGTCGCAGTATTTTTTGGCGATAAAAAGCCCGATGCCAAAGCCGCCGTTGCGTTCGTCAAAGCGGGTGTAAAGCTCGAAAATATGCGGCAAATTTTGCCGCGCGATGCCCGCGCCGCTGTTTTTTATGCGAAGCGAATGCTCGCGCAGGCTCACCTCGACGCAGCCGAGCTCATCACAATATTTTATCGCATTGCCAAGCAGATTGTCGATGATTTTTCGCAGCTTAAACTCATCCGCGCAAAAGGCTACCGGGCGCAGATCGGCGCTTAAGCTTATGCACTTTTGCTCCGCAGAGACGCAGAAATACTCGATACGACTTTGCAGCAGCTCGCCTAAATTTACCTCTCGCCCGCCGCCGCTTTTGTTTAAGCTTAGCGCGGTTAAGTCCTCAAAGAGCGCGTTTATCGTATTTGCGCCCGCCTTGATATTGCCTAGATATTTTTTCGGTTCGGTTTCAAAAAGCTCGATACTCATCAAAATCACGCTAAGAGGCGTCTTTATCTCGTGCGTCGTGTCGCGGATGAAGCCATTTAAAAACTCGATCTTTTCATAAAGCGGACGCAGCGAAAGGCGGATGATAAAATACGCGATCAACAAAATAAGAGCCAAAACAAGCGCGCTCGCGGCTAAAATTTTAAGCTTCAGCTCCGCGAGCTTGCCCTCAAGTGCCTCCGTTTTGATCGCCACGTAATACTCCGTGCCGTCCTTGGCGGTGAGATTAAACTGCTCGATCCTACTCGCCCCCTCCATATACACGCGCGGCGCGTCATCTCTCGGCTCGAAATCCCGCGCGATCTCATCGCTGCTATTCAGATCCGCCGCGTATGCCTGCATAGCGTCGAAATCGCCCTCGTTTAGGCGCCCGCCGCGCGCAAGCTTAGCCTCTAAGCCGTGTTTAAAATCCCTAATGGCAAAAGCATCGCGATCCGCGATAAAAAACTTCTCCCGCTCATAAAATATGCTGCTTACTAGCGCCAAAAACAAGACGCTAGTAAGAGTGTAGAGCAAAAAAATCGGTAAAATTTGACGCATTTTGGACATGGCGCGCTCCTAAAGATATTTGTAGCCGAGCTTGGAAGCGTTTATGATGCGATCCTTGCCCAAAATTTTTCGCAGCTCCGCGATATAAACGCGCAGGCTAAGCTCGCTCGGACTCTCGTCGTAGTCCCACAGCGCGGCGAAAATTTCATCCTTACTAAGGAATTTATCGCGGTTTTTCAGAAGCAGAGCAAGAAGCCGCGCCTGCTTTTGCGGCATCGGCACGGCTCTTCCGTCGCGATAAAGCGCGTGCTGAGCCATATCGAAGCTAAAGTTTCCGCCGATATCTTCGCGCAGGGCGGCGTTGTGGACGAAGGTGCGCTTTAGTAGATTATCCGCGCGCAGAGCCAGCTCTTTTAGCTCAAAGGGCTTTTTGAGGTAGTCGTCGCAGCCGCTTCCAAAGCCGCTTTCGACATCTTGCAGAGTATTTAGCGACGTCGTGAAAATGCACGGTGCGCCGCGCCCGGCCTCGCGCAGCTCGCGAAGTAGCGCAAAGCCGTTGCCGCCGATGATTTTGACATCGAAGATCCACAGATCGAAGCTCTTTTCGTATGCTAATGAAAGCGCCTCGTCGTAGCTTTTACTGCCGCTTACCTCGTGCCCCGCGCCGCGCATGTAGGTGCACATCATATCTAGCAGCATCTCCTCGTCCTCGACGATCAAAACTCTTGCCATAGCCCGCCTCCTTGCGTAGAATTTTTGAAATTATACCCTGTGAAATTCCACGTAAAATTTAATTGCAAAATTTCGCAGCAAATTTTATCGTGGCGAAAACGGTGCGTCTTGGCTCAAGAGCACGCTTCGTAAATTTAGATTGCTCGCTTGGTAATTAATTCGCGAAGTGCGCAAAGCGGCGCAAGAGGCTAAAATTTTACGATATAAAATTTACGCGCCGCGGAATTTTAAAATTTACAGGCAAAATGCCGGGCTTTAAAATTCCGCCGCTACGAAATTTTAAAATTTCACGTCCTAAAATTTCGCCGCGCGGAATTTCAAAACCTCGCCTGCGCCGATAAAATTTTGCGAAATTTCATCGGCGCTATGCCGCATAAGCTTCAAAGCTAAATTTTAAAATTTCTACGCCGCGATTTGATAAAGTAAAATTCCGCGCAAATATTGCGCGGAACTACATAACTTGCGCGTGGGCGGCTATTGCTGCGTCATAGGGCACGGAGCGGCACCCGCGTTTTGATTACACGGCATCGCGTCCCTCGGAGGCATTGCTCGCCCCGCGCCGTCGCGCATTCCTTTAGGCGGCATATGGCCGCACTCGCCGGGTGCCATCTGCGATCTGTGCGGACCGAACCCGCAAGCAGGCGTTTTAAATTTGTCGAAATTACCGCGGTCTTTAAGCTCGATATCCAGTCTATCCGCCTGCTCGACGCTTAGCTTGCCCGCCTGGGCGTTATAGTTTTTCCTAAACTCGTCTAGGAATTTCTCGCGATCCTCGACGCTCATAGCGTCCAGCTTCTTTTTAAACTCCGTCTTAAATCCGCGCTTGAGATCCCTTGCCTGCGCCCTTAGCTCGCCTGCGCGCTTGTCAATCTCAAACGCCGCTTCGCTTAAGCTCTTGGCGTCGGCATCGGCGATCGAGGCATTGATCTGCTCGGGAGTGCTTGAGCTAAAATCTGCGGCGAACAGCACGCCCGCGACTAAAACGCTTGCTAAAACAATCTTTTTCATTCTTTCTCCTTTGTGAAAGTTGGCATAATTGTAGGAAAAAGTCGTGAAGAAAAAGTTAAGTAAAGCAGCCACGCCGTCACAATAGCTCGGCGTCGTAAATTTAAAGCTTTGATTTAAATTTGGAAAATTTTGAACCGCTGCGGCAAAAACAGAGCACAATGCGCGCAAACAAGGCTAAATTTTAAAATTTTAAGCGGAAGGCAAGAGGTGCGCAGCGCGTAAATTTAACATAAATTTTGCGCTACATAGATTGCATTAAAAGCCCGCCATGCGTAAATTTAACGGCAGAGCGGGCGTATCTCGGTGCTGCGGACGACGAAATTTCGTCGCGTAAATTTAACCGCAGAGTGGACATGCTTAGAGATTGCGGATGATTAAATTTCATCCGCAACGAAGCTTATTTTATAACGCCGCAGACCATTCTAGCGCCGCCGCCGCCGAGCGGCTTCGGATGGTCGCTGTGGTTATCGCCGCCTACGTGAACCATCAGCGAGTGGCCCTTTAGCTCATCTAAGCTTTTGATCTTAGGAGCTAGCACCGGATAGACTGCATTACCCTCGGCATCGACGAAAAGTGCAGGCAGATCGCCCCTGTGGCCGCTATCATCCCAAGCAAACGAGTGCTTTTTGGTATCGCTTGGATCCCAGTGGCCACCAGCTTTCATGCCTAAGCCCTTCTCGGTCGCGCCGCAGTCGGCGTTTTGATGTACGTGAAAGCCGTGCACGCCGCTAGTAAGGCCTTTTAAATTCGGGAAAAACGCCACGCCGTAGTTCGTTTCGACCGCTACGACCTCGCCGACAGTTACGTTACCCTTCTCGCCTAGTTGCTCCATAGTGATGACAAGGTGCTTGCCAGTCTTAGGGTCGAAATTTTGCATATCGCCGTGCTCGTGAGCGATCAAGGCGCTTGCGACTAAAATTGATGAAATTAAAAATTTCTTCATGATAAATCCTTTAAAATGAAATGTGAGTGCAATTTTATCCAAAAATACTTAAAAAATAATTTTTCTTATTTAGATAAATTTTGCTTTTTATCTAAAAGGCTTATCGCGAAGAATAAGATCAAGCTGAAAATTACGAGCAAAACGCTTAAAATCAGCGCCCGCTCGTTTTCTCCGTCATACACGGCGTTGTAGATCGCAAGGCTTAGAGTGTCTGTTTTGCCCACGATGTTTCCGCCCAGCATCAGCGTAATACCCACTTCGCCAAGCCCGCGAGAGAGCGCTAAAATAAGCGCGGAGCCGAGCGTTTTAAGCGAGCTTGGAAGGATTACGAAGAGGAAAATTTGAGCTCTGTTTTTGCCCAAAATTTGCGCGGCTTCGATTAGACTTTTAGGAAAGAGCTCAAAGCTCGCACACACGGGCTTTACAAACAGCGGCAGCCCCACCAAAAATGCGGCGATTACCAATGAAGAAAAGTTAAAAACGATGTCTAAATTTAACGCAGAGCCGATAAATCCGCTCTTTCCAAAGATGTAAAGAAGCAAAAATCCCGTCGCGATCGGCGGGAAGATGAGCGGAAAAATCACTAAAATTTCGACGATCTTTTTAAATTTGGCTTTGCTGAAAGCTAAAAAATACGAGATTGCTAGCCCTATTGAAATCAGCAGCAAAAAACTGCAAAATAGGGCTTTGACGCTTAGTATCAGAGGATGCGCGATCCAAGCGATATCGCTCATTTAAGGCCGAATTTTGAAAAAATATCTTTTGAGCGATCCGATTGAAATTCCTTCATTACCTTTTCGCAAAGCGCCTCATCGCTGCACGCGCTAAGCCTTGCGATGCCGATAAATGCGGGGCTGTAGAGGCTCTCGTCGATGTAGATGATCGAGCCGAACTCATCTTTTTTGGCGACCGCTTCGGTGCTGTTGATAAAGCCCGCCTGCACCTCGCCGTTGATGACGTAAGCGACTACCTGCGGCACGCCCGCGACGGCTAAAATTTTATCTTTTACTCCGTCCATCTTGGCGTTTTGCAAAAACTCGTTCGTCCTGATACCGTAAATCGCCTTTTTGGGATCTGGCATCGCGATTTTATCGAACTTTGCGATCTCCGAGACATCATTTATTTTGATATTTTTCTGCGTCACCAAAACGAGCGTACCGCGCCCGATGCGTTCAAATTTAGTGATATTTAGATCGCTTTTTTTCAAAAACGCCTCGTCGCCCACGATGAATGAAATTTTATTCTCGCGCGATTGAATGACGAGCTGGCCGAGGTTTGCAAACGATCCCGCCACGTCCATGCCCTCTTTTTTCAAATTTTCGATCACGGCCGAGACGGGCTTTTTGTATCCGCCGCCGGCTGCGATTATCAGCTGATCCGCGCAGAATGAAACGCTTGCCGTAAGCGCTAAAATAAAAGCAATTTTTTTCATGAAAATCCTTTTTTTGAAATTTTAAGAATTCTACAAAATATACTCTTATTTATTAATAAATCGCGTTTTTATGCCTTGTTTTAGACTTCCGCGCCTTAAATTTAAAATTTAATATTTAGATAAATTCTATCTTTCCGCCTAGATCGCACACGCCCTGATTCCAAACTGCCGAGCTTACGAGCACGTCCGCGCCGGTAGCTGCAAACTCGGCGCAGTTATTTTTATTTATGCCGCCAGCGGCGCAAATTTTAATCTGCGGCGCCGTCTCATCTCGCCTCAAAACGCAGCCTCTAAGCTCGCTAGGGCTCATCTTGTCGCACATTATCACATCCGGCGCGTATTTTAAGAGCTCGCTAAATTCGCGCTCGCTCGCTACTTCGATCATGATCTTTCGCTCGGGCGCGCGCTCTTTAAATTTAGCAATCTGCGCGCAAAACTCGCCAAAGCTTGCAAACGCGCGGATGTGGTTTGAAAAAAACAGGACGCTGTCGTGCAGCCCCAAGCGGTGCATCGTTCCGCCGCCCGCGATCAGCGCATTTACGCAAAGCTCCTTCGCAAAAGGAAAGCTCTTGCGCGTCGCACCCAGCACGCAGCGCGGATTCGCCTCTCGCATCAGCGCAACCATCTCGTGCGCGTAGGTAGAAATTTTGCATGAGTACTCAAACACGATCTGAACGATCTTCCAAGCTTTATGCAAGCTCTCAAAGCTCCCCTGCGTGCTAAAAATTTCATCCCCCGCGCAAAATGTGCTTCCCTCACGCGCTAGCCGCTGCGTCTCGCAACCAAAGCGCGCCGCTACCTCGCGCGCAATCTGCCCGCCGCTAAAGATCAGATCCTGCCTCGTTACGATCGAAAGCCGCGCGGGCGCGTTTAGATCCACAAAGTCCTGCAAAAGCTCGGTCGTAAGGTCCAAAAACGCGCCGTCGCTAGCGATAAGATCATCGATTTTACTCTGCGAAATAAACATATCTAGCCTACGAAGTGAATTTTAGCGGGCTCAAAACGTGAATGCGCCTTTGTGACGCGAGACGGAAAGCCCAAAGGCATAATGCAAAACGCCTCCAAATGCCCAGGCAGATCCAAAATTTCTCTTACGCGCTCCATTGCGTAAATATCGGGCGCTACGCCCAGCCACGTGGTGCCAAGCCCCAGATGGTGCGCCGCTAGCCAGAGATTTTCTGCCGCACAAGCGCAGTCGTAGCGAGCGTAGGGCTGGAATTTTAAGCCGCTTTTACGCGTGCAAACTACGATCGCAAGCGGCGCATCCTTCGTGCAGCCGCCGTAGGTACCGACGCTGCTAAGTAGCGTAAGGGCGGTGCGGTCGCGCACTACGTAAAACTCCCATGAGCGCTGGTTGCCCGCGCTAGGGGCTTGCATCGCGGCTTTTAGCACAAGCTCGATCTGATCGTCGCTCGGCATTTTTTCGGTAAAATTTCGCACGCTCGTGCGTGTAAAAATTTCATTCATCGCTGCTCCTTTAAATTAAATTTCTAAATTCCGCTTTTTGCGAGCGGTAAAAAATGGAATTTAGAAGTAGGCTTGCCGCTGCGTTTGCTTGAGCCCTGCTTACACTTTACGCTTATTTAGGCGCTACGTGGCGACCGATGCGCGCTAATTTAGTTTTGCTTGCCTGGGTGCGCCTCTTTTTGCATCAAAAAGCGCGCGAAACTGCGATAAAATTTCAAATCGCGCTGCTGCGAAAATCCGCCGCAAAGAACATCCGCTCAAACTTAGCTTGCTTAAATTTCGCTCACAAGCAAGCTTACGATCCGCGTATTTAAATTTTAATCCTAGGCCGCTATCTGGCTTGTTAAAACTGCGCGCCGTATACATCGGCATGCGCGTGTAGCTCGCATGATCTTTAAATTTTATCTCGTGCCGAGTCTGCGCCGATCTTTGCGGATAAAATTTTATCCTTCGTTGAAAATTAAATTTCACCTTCGTGCCGAGTAAATTTTATCTTCGTCGTCTGGTAAAATTCCGCTTTCGCCGCTTTTGAATTTTAACCGCATCGCGCGCCGCAAAGTGTCCGCTAGCCGTATTGCGCACAAAGTACGCCCGAAACGCAAGCACGAAGCATCAAAATTAAATTTAACCGCAAAGCGCAATTGGCAAAGCCGAGCGCAGAAGCGCTATGAAATTTAAGCGTTAAGCCTGCTCGCCTATCAGCCTGCGCACGACGTAGCTTGCGATGAAAAGCCCGAAACTAGCGGTCACGCCCATGAAGCTGCCCATCGATTTGACGCGCGGCGGCTCGCTCGAGCAAACGACGTCAAAATCGCCCGCAAAGCCGCGCTTTCGCAGCTCATATCTGATCTTGCGCGCGAGCGGATCGCCTTGTGTCCGCCAGATTGAGCGGATTTCTATTTTAGCGGGATCGAGCCTCTTTGCGCCGCCCATCGAGCTTACAAATCCTACGCCCGCCTCGCTACAGCGCAGCGCAAGAGCGATCTTAGCGGGCACGTCGTCGATCGCGTCGATTACGAAATCAAATTTGTCGAGGTCGAATTCCGACAAAAATTCCTGATCGATTTTAGCGGCGATCGGCGTTACGCCTTTAAATTTGCGCGCGAAAACCTCGCATTTTAGCTCGCCTACGTGCTCGCTTCCAAACTGGCGGTTTTGATTGGTGATCTCGAAGCGATCGCAATCGATCACGCTTAAGCTTACCGCGCCGCTGCGGTATAGCGCCTCTATCGCCGCTCCGCCCACGCCGCCGCAGCCGCAGATTAAAATTTTAGCGCTTTGCAGCCTTGCAAAATCCTCGCCGAAAAGCAGGCGCGAGCGCGAAAAGCGGTCTACTACGACCTCACTCATCGTTTTTCATCCACCTTTCTAGCGCGCTCATCTGCTCGTGCGCAGTTAAATTTAACTTAATCGGACTTAGCGTCGCCCGCCCCTCAAAAAGTGCCGAAATGTCGCTATTTTCGTTCCTACTCGCATCAAAGTCGAACGTAGATTTGCCGAGCCAATAATACTCTATTCCGCGCGGATTGCGGTTTAGCTGCGCGTCGGTGTCGTAGAGCTTCTCGCCGCATGGCGCAACCGTTAGCCCCTTGAAATCTTGCTTTGAGACGGCAGGGATGTTTAAATTTAAAAACTGCTTCGGCGGCAGCGGAAAGCCGTTTTTAAAGATTTTTCTCACTAGATCCACCGTAAGCTCGCATGCAAGATCAAACCCGTATCGCTGCAGCGAGTCCGCGACGTAAAACTGGCTCACCGCAAGCGCGGGAATGCCTTGCAAAACCCCCTCCATCGCGCCTCCGCAAGTGCCCGAATAGGTTACGTCCTCCGCGACGTTGGCGCCGTGATTTATGCCGCTTATCACAAGATCGGGCTTGCGGTTATACAGCGCGCGGAGCGCCAAATACACGCAGTCTGCGGGCGTAGCGTCATCGAGTTTAAAAAATCCGTCGTCGAGCTTGATAAATCTAAGCGGACGCGCAAGCGTGAGTGAGTGCGAGCAGGCCGATTTCTCCGAGCTTGGCGCTACGATGGTGACGTTTGCGACCCCTCTTAGCGCGCTTGCGAGCTCCAAAAGCCCGCGCGCTTCGAATCCGTCGTCATTGGTGATTAAAATTTCTTTCATATTCTCTCTTTAGCTAAAATTTCATGACAGACCTATCAGAGCGGAATTCTGTCTGTAAAATTTTAGCGCTTAATTCTTTACTATGCAAAAATTGCTATTTAGCTTGCGTGGCGTAAAATTCCATCGTGCCAAATTTTTTCGCAAAAATTCCATCACGAAACTTAAATCGCAAAATTCATAGAAAAATTCCGCTTTTTTGCTACGAAATTTTATCTTTTTTCGCTACAAATTTTTATAGCTTTTTATAGCCTGACACGCAATTTCATCGCCTAAATTTCACTTTCGAAATTTCTTAAATTAAATTTTGCGACCGCACTCCGCAACTCGCCGCAAAATTTGTCTTTTAAATTATCGTAAAATTTTACACCACGAAATTTTGCTTTCGCGCCGATGCAAATCCGCGGCATAAAATTACGCTAGACTTATCTATAACCCTGCTTTGCGGCATATCTCCTCGCTTACCTGCGAATCAAGTAGGTGCGAGCTTGGATAATCGTAGAAAAATCGGTGCACTTCACGCACTCCGCTTCGCAATAAAGCTCGCGTACTAGGTGCGTTGCAGTCATTTTCGGTAATATCCTTGGTTAGCAATTTGAGATATTTTTGCCGATCGGAGCTTTTCAGGCTCGCCCAGCCAGGGCTTAGCGAGTAGGCATAGATCAGATCGCTTCCTTGTGCGCTAATTTCTTCGAGGAAGGCAAACTGCGCAACCTTAACATGGGGTTTTGCACCGCCCACGTCCGCTGCGATCTCGCTAGCTGCGGCTTTAGCGACGAGTGCGGGCAAGCCTAGCTTACTAAGCGCCTCAAAACGCGCCGTTACTGCGGGATCCTCGGTGACTTGACGCTTTTGGTATTTAGCCGCACTGCAACCGCCTAGCAACATCACGAACGCGCCGCATAGCGCTAAAATTTTAAAATTTCTCATATTAAATCCTTTGTCGGTTTAATTTTAGCACATTTTGCTATAATTGACAAAAATTCAAAAGGCTAAATTTGAAATACCTAATCTCTTGCCTAGAGCCCTCTGCGAATCTGCATTTTAAAGAGGTTCTAGCGCATCTTAAAAGGCTCGATCCCACTTGCGAGATTTGCGGAATTTTCGATGAAAAGTTGGGCTCGCCGATATACAAAAGCAGCGAATTTTCGGCGATGGGCTTTATAGAAATTCTGCCGCTGATTTTAAAAGCCAAGCGCGCGATAGCGCAGATGACGCGGCTTGCGGCGGAGTGCGATCGCGTGCTTTTAATCGACTCGCCCGCGTTTAATCTGCCGCTTGCTCGCGCGATCAAAGAAAGCGGCGCGCGCGCGGAAATTTCATATTATATCCTGCCGCAGGTTTGGGCGTGGAAGCCGCACAGAGCGGAGAAGCTGAAGACGTTTTGCGACAATCTACTCTCCATCTGGCCTTTTGAGGCAAAATTTTTCGGCGCGGATTGCGAGGGAGATAAAGACTTCGTTCTGCAAAAAGCGGAGAGCAAAGACTCTGCGCTACAAGAAACAAAAGATAAAGACGCCGCGCCGAAAGAGGATGTCGCGCACCAAAGCAGCCAAAGCGCTAAAACCGCAAAATACTCTTTCGTGGGGCATCCGCTGCTTGATGAGATAAAATTCCAAAAAACAAGTTACGAAAAACAGGATAAAATCGCCTTTATGCCGGGTTCGCGCAGAGCTGAAATTTCAAGATTGATGCCGATTTTTAGAGCTCTTGCGCCTAAATTTGAAAATAGCGAGCGAGTCTTAATAATCCCGCCGCATCTGATGGATCAAAAAGATGAAATTTACGGGCCTCTGGACGGCTTTAGCATCGCAAATGATACTCCCGCCACGCTTAAGGATTGCGATTTCGCCTTCATCTGCTCGGGCACGGCGACGCTTGAGGCGGCGCTCATCGGCACTCCGTTTGTGTTGTGCTACAAAGCTCGCGCGTTTGACGTTTGGCTTGCGCGAAAGCTCGTAAAGCTAAAGCACGTGGGGCTTGCGAATATTATTTTTGATTTTTTGGGCGAGGAGCCTCTACATGAGGAGCTTTTGCAATCCGAAGTAGGCGCGCAAAACCTACTCGCCGCATACGAGCGCTGCGATGCCGCGAAATTTAAACTCGCGAGCAAAAAGCTGCGAGATTATCTGAAATTCGGTTCCAGCGAAAACGTGGCAAAAATTTTAACGCAGCCTGCGAGCTAAAATTTTAAGGCTAAAGCTTATATAATTTGATAAAAAGAAAGGAAGATTATGACGACAGAACCAATGACGCTTTACGGATACGAAAAGATCACCTCCGAGCTCAAGGAGCTTCAGAGCGTGAAGCTGCCTCACATCGTGCAGCAGATCGACATCGCGCGCGGGCACGGCGATCTGAAAGAAAACGCCGAGTACCACGCGGCGCGCGAAGAACAGGCGTTTCTGCTCTCGCGTATCGCCGAGCTTAGCGACATCGTCTCTCGCTCAAAGATCATCGATCCCTCGACCTACGAACACGACCGCGTAAAATTCGGCTCCACCGTTACCTTTATGGACGTGGAGACCGAGCGGGAGGAGGTTTACACGATCGTAGGCCTTAGCGAGGCGGATATCTCGCGTAAGCTCATCAATATTAACACGCCGCTCGCGCGCCAACTTTTAGGCAAAGCAGAGGGCGATGAGGTGGTGCTTCAGCTACCATCAGGCACGCGTGACGTGGAAATTTTAAGCGTCGAATACAAGCCGATAAAATTTGAGAATTAGCGTGAAAAAAGTAGGCATCATCGGCGTTAGCGGCTATACGGGGCTTGAGCTGATTAAGACTCTACTTTCCCACCCGGGCTTTGAAATTTCGTATTTGGGCGCTTCGGCGCAGGGCAAGATAAGCGAAATTTTCCTGCAGCTTCGCGGCGTGTTTGAGATGCACGTAGAAGCCGCGGATGCTCGCGTTGCGGCGCAAAGATGTGATCTTATTTTTTTGGCGCTGCCGCATGGAAAAGCGATGGAATTTGCCCGCGAAATTTTAAAATTTAAAAGTGTCAAGGTAGTCGATCTATCGGCTGATTACCGCCTAAGTCGCGAGCTTTACGAGAAAAATTACACCGCGCATTTAGACCCTCGTAATTTAGCCCACGCCGTTTACGGACTGCCCGAGTTAAATCGCGAAAAGATCCGCACCGCGCGGCTTACGGCAAATCCGGGCTGCTATCCCACCTGCTCTATTTTGGCGCTTGCGCCGTTCGTGCAGCTACTAGATCCGGGTATCGGCGTATTTATCGACGCAAAAAGCGGAGTAAGCGGCGCGGGCAAGGCTCTTAAAACGAGCAGCCATTTCGTAAGCGCGAACGAAAACGCAAATGCCTACTCGCCGATCTCGCATCGCCACGCAGACGAAATCAAAGAGCAGCTGCAAATTTTAAAAGGCGGCGAATTTAGCACGCTTTTCGTGCCGAATTTGCTGCCGATTACGCGCGGAATGTTAGTTAGCGCGTTTGGCGTGTTGCAAAAGAGCGTGGACGCAGAGGCGGTGCTGCGAGAATTTTACGAAAACGAGCCTTTCGTGCGCGTCCGAAGCGAGCCCGTGAGTATAAAAAACGTCGTAGGGACGCACTTTTGCGATATTTTTGTAAAAACTGCGGGCGATAAAATTTGGATCAACTCGGCGATCGATAATCTTTTGCGCGGAGCCTCGTCGCAGGCGATCGCAAACGCAAATTTAATGTGCGGGTTTACCGAAGCTACGGCGTTGCCGCGTATCGCACACGGAATTTAAGCGATGAACTTTTTCGCAAAAGCCGTTACGCGCGGGAGCCTAGATGCAAAATGATCAAATTCAGACGATAAAACCGGGTGCGATCTTTATCGGCGATGCGCACGCGGGCGCGAGCAGGCCGCAATTTTTGAAATTCTTGCGCGCGCTGTGTTCTGCACAAAGCCTGCCGCCTCAAATTTTTATGATGGGCGACATGTTTGATTTTTTGGCAAACACGACCTACGTGCAGCGCTTCTACGAAGAGGAGATCGCGCTAATAAACGAGCTGTCGCGAAAATGCGAAATTTTTTACTTCGAGGGCAACCACGATTTTAATCTGCGCGAAATTTTCCCCCGCGCAAAAGTTTATCCAAACGCCGCGCAGCCCGTGAAATTTATCTGCGAGAGCGGCGAAGCGGTGCAGATCGCGCACGGCGATCTGTTTTTGCCGCGTCTGACGCAGTTTGCGCTGCTTTCGCTGCGAAACAGAGCTTTCTTAAAATTTATGGACCTGCTCGATCGCGCTTTAAAATTTAAAATTTCAAAAGTAATCTTAAAATCGCAAGAGGGAAAAAACTTATACAAAAAAATGCCAAATTTTAAGGATATAATCGCGCCGAAGATCGATTTTTACGCGGCAAATTTAATCATCGAGGGACACTATCATCAAGATGAAATTTTATATTTCGGCGAGAAAAAATATATAAATTTGTGCTCGTTCGGGGTTGGAAGCAAAATTTACGAGGTCGCAAAAAGCGAAAAATTTATGCTAATTCCAAAAAACTTAAACTTAAATTAGCTATAATTCCTAAATTTTTGCGAGGATATTTATGATAAAGCTTTGTGTTTTCGACTTTGATTCTACGCTGATGGACGGCGAAACGATAGGTTTTTTCGCCGCTAAAATGGGCACGCAGCGACAAGTTAGCGAAATTACGAAGCGTGCGATGGCGGGAGAGCTTGATTTTTTCGAGAGCCTTAGCGAGCGCGTGGCGCTGATAAAGGGGATGAAGCTTAGCGATGCTAAAGCTATCGCGGAAAGCCTGCCTTTCGTTTGCGGCGCTAGCGAGATCATCGCGTATCTAAAGGGCAAAGGCATAAAGGTGATCGTCTTTAGCGGCGGATTTCATCTAGCCACCGACGCCGCGCAGAAAAAGCTGGGCTTTGACGCGAGCTTTGCAAACTACCTGCACGAAAAAAACGGAATTTTAACCGGGCTTTTTGGCGGCGAGATGATGTTTGGCTACTCAAAAGGCGCGTTGCTTGCTCAGCTTAAATCGCTGATGGGTCTAAGAACAAGCGAAGTAATGTGCGTGGGAGACGGCGCGAACGATGTTTCGATGTTTCGCGAGGCGGGATTTAAAATCGCCTTTTGCGCGAATGAAATTTTAAAAAGCGAGGCGAGCGTCTGCATTGAAAAAAAGGATTTGAAGGAGATTATGAAATATGTATGATAAAGCCCTAAATTTCAGCCTTTGGTGCGACTTTTTGGAGCGCGATTTTATCGATAAAGATTTCGACGAGCTGATCAAAAAAGGCATAATTAACGGCGCGACTTCCAATCCCGCGATCTTTAAAAACGCGATCCTAAGCTCCTCTGCATACGACTCGGCTAAAGAGGAATTTAGAAAAAAAGAGCCTAAAAAGCTGTATGAAATTTTAGCCACTGCGGACATCAGAAGTGCGGCGGAGAGCCTGCTTAAAAATTTTATTAACGGCGATGACGGCTTTGTGAGTATCGAGGTTGATCCATGTTTTGCAGACGATGCCGAGGCGATGTATCGTGAAGGCAAGCACCTATATAGCACGATCGGCATGCCAAACGTAATGATAAAAATCCCCGCTACGAAGGCGGGCTATGAAGCGATGCGCGATCTGCTAAAAAAGGGGATCAGCGTAAACGCGACCTTGGTTTTTTCGCCCGAGCAGACCGCAAAATGTATCGAGGCGATAAAAGAGGGGATCGCAGGCTTTCGCCGCTACTTCCCGAAAGCAAATTTACCAAAAACCGTAATTAGCATCTTCGTTAGCCGCTTCGATAGGTTACTGGATGAAAAAATGGCCGCGGCGGGCCTTCCTACCGGCAAAATCGGCACGATGAACGCTTCAAAATGCTACAATATCATCGCTAAAGAAAATTTAAACTACGTAAAACCGCTGTTTGCGAGTACGGGCGTAAAAGGAGATGATCTGCCGAAGGATTATTACGTAAGCGAGCTGATGTATCCGGGCTGCGTAAACACCGCGCCGCTTGAGACCATAGAGGCTTTTATAAGCGGCGATCAAAAGCCCAAAATGCCGCCTAGCGACGCGCAGATAGAGGAATTTTTCGCTCGCGTAGCGGAGGCAAAGATCGATATGAAAAAGGCGTATAAAAAGCTCTTAGATGACGGACTGGCGGCCTTTGAAGAGGCATTCAAAGAGATAATAAAAACACTTAAAAAGGAGAAATGATGGCGGGTTCTATAGATTATTCGCAGTATCAAGTTGACGCTTCTACGCTGGATTTTAAGCAGCGAGATAGGCTAAATAAATATCTGGAATTTTTGATCCAAAATGGCGGTAGCGACCTTCATATAAAATCGGGCGCGGTTATCAGAGGTCGTATCCACGGCGAGCTAGTAAAATTTAGCAAAACGCCATTTTTGAAAGAAGACGCGATGACGCTAGCTAAGGAGCTTCTCATCACGCGCTTTCCTGAGCTTATCGAGAAAAAGAGCGTGGATTTTACCTACAAGCTAAACGAAGATTATCGCTTCCGCGTTAATATTTTCTTTCAGATCGACGGTATCAGCGCGGTTTTCCGAACGATCCCGATTAAAATTCCAGAGATCGACGATCTGGGTCTGCCGCCTTCGATCAAAGATATTTGCGACACGGCTATGCGCGGCGTCGTGCTACTTACGGGACCTACGGGAAGCGGAAAAACGACAACGATCGCAAGCATGATCAATCGCATAAATAGGCAAAGAACTAGCCACGTCGTTACGATCGAAGACCCCGTAGAGTTCGTATTTAAAGACGATAAATGCATCATCAATCAGCGCGCTATCGGTGAGGACTGCAACAACTTCGCCGATTCGCTTCGCGCCGCGCTGCGAGAGGATCCAGACGTCATATTTGTGGGCGAGATGCGCGATTTAGAGACGATCGAGACCGCGCTTCACGCCGCAGAAACGGGCCACTTAGTGTTTTCGACGGTGCACACCATCGATGCAAAAGAGACGGTAAACCGAATCATCGCGATGTTTGAGCAGGCTGAGCAGGAGCGTATCCGAATGACGCTAGCATCCGTCCTAGAGGCGGTCATCTCTCAGCGTCTTGCCCGTACTATCGAGGGCAAGCGCGTAGCCGTCGTCGAAATTTTACGCAAAAACACCCGTATTAAGGATATGATACTTGATGCGCGCGACGATGAAATTCCAGACGCGATCGCCGACGGTCGCAACACCTACGGCATGCAGACCTTCGATCAGCACCTGCTCGATCTTTACAGAGACGGCGTCATTACCCGCGAGGAGGCACTGGATAAGGCCTCTAAAAGAAACGACCTCGATCTGCAGATCAAAAACGTGGATCTTGCCAAAAAAAGGGATTTGGCGGCGGAATCCGGAGAGAGCGCCGAGGAGATGCTCGCAGGCGAAGTCGTACAACTAAAAGAGATCCGCTAAGTCGTAAATTTTAAAATTCTAAATTTTGCAATTTAAAATTTTAAAGAGTTCTGCCTGCCGCCGCGCAGGCGGAATTCTATTCGCTTGCTCGTGCATATACGAGTATGTCTTGAGTTCGCAGGATTTAGCGTAAATTTAATCGGCTAAATTCCGTGCGGCTTTACTTCTAAATTTCATCGTGGCGCTTAAATAGATTTAAAGCAACATTTAGCTATTATCACGCTTCATTTTTTCACAAAGGAAACCTAATGTTAGAAGGTATCGTTAGAGATAGTATCGGTAAAAGGGCTTCAAAGTCCTTAAAACGAGATGGTTATCTAATCGCTAATATTTATGCGAAAGGATTTGAAAATATTAACGCAGCGTTTAAAGTAAACGACTTTATCAAAGCTATGCGCGCGAAAGAGAACCTTCCTTTCGAGGTTAGCGTAGGCGGTAATACATATCGCGTCATCGTGCAAGAATACCAAAAGCACCCCGTCACAAATACCCTAACTCACGTAGATTTGCGAGTAGTTCAGGATGACGTCGTAAGCAAATATTTAGTGCCGGTTAAGGTAACTGGCGTCGCTAAAGGGCTAAAAAACAAAGGTATTTTGGTGCAATCCAAGCGCCGTATCGCCGTAAAATGCGCAGGCAAAGATCTACCAAACGATTTTACGCTAGATGTGAGTGATCTTGACGTAGGCGATTCGCTTTTGATCCGAGACATTCCGGTAAAAGAGGGCGTCAGTATCATCCTAGACGGCTCGGTAGCGGTAGTCGGAGTTACTTCAGCTAAATAGGGGTGCCTATGATACTGATCGCAGGACTTGGGAATCCTGCTCAGAAATACGCAGATACCAGACACAACGTCGGTTTTATGCTAATCGACGAAATTTTAAAGACGGGCGGCTTTAGCGAGCTTGGTGCGTCTAAATTTCAAGGCGAGCTCTTTAAAAAGGGCTCGCTGCTTCTTTTAAAACCCCAAACTTTTATGAACTTAAGCGGCAACTCCGTAAAGGCCGTGAATGATTTTTACAAGCCCGAGCGCATCATTGTGGTGCACGACGATATAGATTTGGATCTGGGCGCCGTTAAATTTAAAAAAGGCGGCAGTAGCGGCGGGCACAACGGCATCAAATCGATCGATGCGCTAATCGGTGCGGATTACGAGCGCGTGCGTATCGGCGTGGGCAAAAAACGGCAGGATCAGGATGCGGCAAATTTCGTGCTCGGAAATTTTAACGAAAGCGAGCGCGAAAAGCTGAGCGAAATTTTACCCTACGTCGCGCGCGCGGTAGAGGAGCTCATTTGCTCGGATATAGAGCAGATCGCGCAAAAATTTACGATTAAAAAGGCTAGGGTGTGAAGTTATACGTAAAATACGCGGCTCTTTCCTATCTGAAGTATTTTTTTATACTTCTAATAGCTCTTGAGTGCTTTTACGTAGGCATCGATGTGCTTACCAATCTCAAAGATTTTCCCTCAAGCGCGAATACTGCTCTTTTATATATCGCCCTAACCGCAGCGGTCGCGCTTAGCTACACGCTGCCGTTAAGTCTTATTTTTGCGCTTATTTTGATGGGCTTTAATATGATCCGTAGCAACGAGCTGGTGAGCTTTTATGCGCTCGGAGTTAGCAAAAACACGCTGATAATCCCTCCATTTTTGATCGCACTTGCGATTACTGCAGGCTTTATAGCTTTAAATTCCACCCCGTTTGCATACGCGTTAAAATTTCAAAAGAATTTAACCGATTTATCGTCTACGGGGGGAGATATGTTTTTGAAATTTGAGGGTAAATATATCTACATCAAAGCTCTAAACGGCAAAAACGCAAATGATATAACGATCTTTGATATGGGTGATAACTCCGTTGCTTCGCGCTCGCACGCAAGCTCTGGCGAATACGCAGGCAAAATTTGGCATCTGCGCGACGTAAATACTACGATTTTACCAGCGCAGCTTAAGCTTGGAGGAAGTGGATTAAGAAGTGAGTTTAGCGCGCAGAGCGAGGCGCTTAAAGGCTTTGATCCAAGCTCAATTGCAAGCGTTTATGATACGAGTAATGTATATTCGATCAGGGATGCTATGCGTTCGATCCGCACCTTTTCGCATCAAGGCGTGAATATCTCCACTATAAAAGCAAGCCTTTATAATATGATATTTTTTCCGTTATTTGCGCCTTTAGCGGTATTGGTGCTGTATTATTACCTGCCCGTTACGGGACGATTTTTTAATCTTGCGCTACTAAGCTTCGGATTTTTTATCGCTACGCTATGCGCTTGGGGCGTACTTTTCGTGTTAATTAGGTTTTCTCTCAACGGCATCATCATCCCAGAACTTGGCATTATCGTGCCCATAACAGCGCTATTAGGCTTTGCAGCATTTTTGGTTTTTAAGCATCGTTAAGCCTTGATTTGTTAGAATGACGCAAAATTTATCGGTGGAAATTCTATGGATTATTCAAGCTTAGCCCGCAAATACGGCACCCCCTTATATGTTTACGATTTTAACGAGATACAAAAGAATTTCATAGCGCTCAAAGAGGCCTTCGCAGCGCGCAAATCACTCGTTTGCTTCGCTATTAAAGCCAATTCCAACCTTAGCGTTTTGAAGTTTTTGTCAGATCTGGGTAGCGGCTTTGACTGCGTCAGCATCGGCGAGCTGCGCCGCGCTCTGTATATCGGCGCAAAGAGCTATAAGATCATATTCTCGGGCGTCGGCAAGCAAGACAGCGAGCTTGAGTTTGCGCTTCAATCGGACATCTTGCTGATAAATTTAGAAAGCGAAGCCGAGATGCTGCGTCTGGAGCGGATCGCACAAAAGCTAAATAAGCCCGCTCGCATCAGCATCCGCGTAAATCCGAACGTCGACGCCAAGACCCACCCCTACATCTCCACGGGGCTTAGCGAAAACAAATTCGGCGTCAGCATCGAGACCGCGCGCAAGATGTATATCTACGCCAAAAAGAGCAAATTTTTAAATCCCGTCGGTATCCACTTTCACATCGGCAGCCAGCTTACGGACATTTCTCCGATCTGCGACGCGGCAAAGATCGTAAGCGATCTGCTGCGAGAGCTGCGAGCTCTTGAGATCGATATAAAATTTTTCGACGTGGGCGGCGGCATCGGCATCCGCTACGAGGATGAAAAACAGATCGTGCTCTACGACTACGCGCAGGGGATTTTGCGCAGCCTAAGCGGGCTAGACGTCACGATCGTGTGCGAGCCGGGGCGCTTCATCACAGGGGCTGCGGGGGTATTTCTTACCCGCGTGCTTTACGAAAAACAAAACTGCGGCAAGCGCTTCGTCATCGTTGACGGCGCGATGAACGATCTCATACGCCCGAGCCTCTACGGCGCGCACCATAAAATCGAGCTTGTAAGCGAGTGCAATTCCGCCTGCGAAAGCTGCGCGAGCCAAAGCGACACCGAGAATTCTACGGCGCAGAATTCCACGCATAGCAAAGCTTTCGGTATCGAGGCTAAGTCCGCTTCAGAGGATTTCGCACCGCAGAATTCCACGCCGCAAAACGGCGTTTCACAAAGCTTGCAAGGAAATTTCGCGCCACAGAATTCCTATAATCTAAGCTCCGCCGTGGATAATTCTGCGCCGCAAAGCTCTGCAGAGAGCTTAAGCCTCTGCGACGTCGTGGGCCCGATCTGCGAAAGCGGCGACTTCCTAGCCAAAGGGGTGAACTTGCCTAGCTTGCAAAGCGGCGATCTGCTCGCGATCAAAAGCGCCGGCGCCTACGGCTTTTCGATGTCTAGCAACTACAACACCCGCTGCCGCGCCGCAGAAGTCGCGGTTTACGACGGGCAAGATCGCCTGATCAGAAAGCGAGAGAGCTTTGATGAGCTAATTGCGCTCGAAAAGGATTTCGTATGAGCCGCGTGGCGAGCCGCTCAAAACAGGGCGCGATCTTAAATTTCAAATCCGAGCGCGCAGAGACTTTAAATTTCAATGCCGCAGCAAACGCGATCCTAAATTTTAAATGCACCGCCGATTTAAATTCCGAGCCTGAACGCACCGCCGCTTTAAATTTCAGATCCGAACAAAATGCGCCTCTAAATTTTACGGCAAAACAAAGCCCCGTTTTAAATTTTAACTGCGTCTCTTTAAATTTTAGATCTCGCTGCGACGGATTTTATCGCGCCTTCTTAGTGCGCGGAAGTTGCGGCACAGTAATCGCAAGCGATGAAATTTTAAGTTCGCGCGGTAAAAATTTCAAAGCGTACGGCAAAAGAGGCGGCGTGAAATTTCTAAAATCCGTGCCGAAATTTGAGGGCAAGCAAAAGGAGGGTTGTGATGCAAAACATCGATGATCTGCGCGTTTGTATCGACAGGCTGGATGATGAAATTTTGCGCCTTATCGACGAGCGCATGGGGTTTGTCAAAAAGATCGGCGAGCTGAAGCAGACCGCTGGCAGCGCGATCTACCGCCCGGAGCGCGAGCGCTCGATCATCAGTAGGCTGGACGGCGGAAAGGCGCGAAATTTAAGCAAAGAGGCGATCGAGGCGATATTTTTTGAAATTTTTTCGGTTTCGCGAAATTTAGAAAAGCCGCAAATCGTCGCGTTTTTAGGGCCTTTCGGCACCTATTCGCACCAAGCCGCCAAGAGCCGTTTCGGCGCGGTAAGCTCCTATCTGCCGCTATCGAACATCGAGGCGGTCTTTAAGGAGCTTGATAGTGGAGAGGCCAAATACGGCGTCGTGCCGATCGAAAACAACACCGAAGGCGCGGTGGGCGCGACGCTTGATTGCTTGCGAAAATATGAGGGCGTCAAGATCGTCGCCGAAATTTATATGGATATCCACCACTGTTTTGCGAGCCACTGCGACGACGTAAGCACGGTGGATCAGATATTCTCGCATCCGCAAGGATATAATCAGTGCCTTAAATTTCTAGACGATCACGGCCTTAGCGGAGTTAAATTTACCGCGACCAAATCGACTGCGCTTGCGGCGCAGATGGCAGCCGCTACGCCGCACTCCGCCGCGATCTGCTCCAAGATCGCCGCCGATCTTTACGGCGTGCCGATGATGTTTCAAAAGATCGAGGACAACTCCGCCAATCGCACGCGCTTTTTCGTGCTGAGCGACTTTAAAAACCAAAAGAGCGACCGCAACAAAACGAGCATCCTAGCCAAAACAGACGACCGTCCGGGCGGACTCGTGGACTTTTTGCAGATGTTTCGCAACGAGGGGATAAATTTAACCAAATTAGAAAGCCGCCCTGTCAAGCTTAGGGATTTTAAATGTGTCTTTTATGTCGATTTTGAGGGACATATCGACGACGAGCGAGTGGCGCGCGTGCTGCAAAACGCGCAGAAAAACGGCCACGAAATCACATGGCTGGGAAGTTACATAAACGGAGGGGAGTGATGAAATTTAATGAATTTGTAGAAAATTTAAGCAATTACGAAGCGGGCAAGCCGATCGAGCTTGTGGTGCGGGAGTTTGGTATCCGCAAGCAGGACGTGCTAAAGCTTGCCAGCAACGAAAACCCCTTCGGCACTAGTGAGGCGGTGCAGGAGGTAATCGTGCAAAATGCCGCCTGTGCGCATCTTTACCCCGATGATTCGATGTATGAGCTAAAGGGCGCGCTCGCCTCGAAATTCGGCGTGGAGCCGCAAAATATCATCATCGGCGCGGGCAGCGATCAGATCATCGAGTTTGCGCTGCACGCCAAGCTCAATTCGCGCCGCGCGATACTGCAAGCGGGCGTCACTTTCGCGATGTACGGCATCTACGCAAGCCACTGCGAGGCTAAAGTTTACAAAACGAGCGCACAGGAGCACGACCCAGCCGAACTTTTAAAAATTTATAACGCGCACAGGGATGAAATTTCGGTCATCTTTTTGTGCGTGCCGAACAACCCGCTGGGCGAATGCTTGGATGCGGAGGCGGTGTATGAGTTCGCCAGCAGCGTGGATGAAGACACGCTTTTAGTGATCGATGCCGCATACAACGAATTTGCAGCGTTTAAAGATGAGCGCAAGAGGCTTGATCCTAAGCTTTTAATTCAAAATTTTAAAAACGTGCTCTATCTAGGCACCTTCTCAAAGGTCTACGGCCTAGGCGGTATGCGCGTAGGCTACGGCATCGCGCCGCGGCAAATCATAAACGCGCTTTATAAGCTGCGACCGCCCTTTAACATCACGACGCTAAGCCTTGCAGCGGCAATTGCGGCGCTAAAAGACGAGGCTTTCGTGCAAAAGAGCCTGCAAAATAACGCCGCGCAGATGAGCCGCTTTGAGGATCTTGCGCGCGAGCAAAACTTAGAATTTATCCCTAGCTACGCAAATTTCATCACGTTTAAACTTAGCCCGCCGATAGATAGTAGCGAGCTTTGCGATAGCCTTCTGCGCCGCGGCATCATCATTCGAAATTTAAAAAGCTACGGGCTAAACGCCGTACGTATCACGATCGGCACGCCTGAGCAAAACGATCGCGTCTTGGGCACGCTGGGAGAAATTTTGAGTGGATATTAAAAATAAAAGCTTAGAGGAGCTACGGGAGCTCTGCACGCAGATTAGAGCGCGCATAATCGAAGTCGTGAGCAAAAACGGCGGTCATCTAAGCTCAAACATGGGCGCGGTCGAGCTCATCGTGGCGATGCACTACGTATTCGATGCCGCGAGCGATCCGTTTATCTTCGACGTAAGCCACCAAAGCTACGCGCACAAGCTTCTGACGGATCGCTGGGAGGAGTTCGGATCGCTTAGGCAGTTCGGCGGCATTAGCGGCTACACGAAGCCTAGCGAGAGCAAATTTGACTACTTCGTGGCGGGGCACGCCTCGACATCGATCTCTTTAGCCGTAGGCGCGGCAAAGGCTATCAAGCTCAAAGGCGAGGATAGAATTCCTGTGGTCTTAATCGGCGACGGCTCAATGAGCGGCGGCATGACTTATGAGGCGATGAACGAGTTAGGTGATCTACGCCTGCCCTGCATCATCATCCTAAATGACAACAAAATGAGCATTAGCAAGCCTATCGGCGCCTTTAGCAAATACCTAAGCCAAGCGATGGCGGGCGAAACCTATCAAAAATTTAAATCCCACGTAAGAGAGCTGCTCTCCCACGCTCCGCAAAGCGCGACATATATGGCAAAGCGCTTTGAAAATTCCTTAAAGCTCATCATCCCTGGGATGTATTTTGAGGAGCTTGGGCTTGATTACATCGGTCCCGTGGACGGGCATAATCTAGAGGATCTAATATCGGCGCTAAAGACGGCAAAAAGCGCGCGCAAGCCCGTCGTCGTGCACGCTCAGACGATCAAAGGCAAAGGCTATGACAAGGCCGAGGGCTATTTGGAGAGCTGGCACGGCGTAGGGCCTTTCGACATTCAAAGCGGAGAATTTAAGAAAAAATCCGCCACCAAAAGCGCCACGCAAATTTACGCCGAGGCGCTTTTAAGCTTAGCCGCCAAACATGAAAACGTCGTGGGCGTGACTGCAGCGATGCCAAGCGGCACCGGCATGGATAAGCTAATTGAGAAATTTCCGCACCGTTTCTGGGACGTCGCGATCGCCGAGCCGCATGCGCTAAGCTCGATGGCTGCGATGGCGCGAGAGGGTTTTAAGCCGTACGTTACGATATATTCGACCTTTATGCAGCGCGCGTTCGATCAGATCGTTCACGACGCGGCGATTATGAATCTAAGCTTAGTCCTTGCGATGGATCGCGCGGGCATAGTGGGCGAGGACGGCGAGACGCATGAGGGGGTCTTTGACGTGAGCTTCTTAAACGCGATACCAAACGTCAGTATGTGCGCGCCGCGTGACGAGACGAGCTTTAAACGAATTATCGAATACTCCTACACGCACGAAGGGGTTTTGGCGATCCGCTATCCGCGCGGAAGCTTCATTTTAGAGAGCTCCATCGCTATGCCTGCCGTAAAATTTGGCAAATCGGTATTTTTGCAAGAGCGCGAGGATGCGCGCATAGTGCTCATCGGCTACGGAAACGGCGCTGGTAGAGCGTATAAAACGGCTGCGGCGCTGGAGGGGCAGATGGAGGCGGACGTCGTGGATCTAGTCTTTGCAAAGCCTTTAGACGCCGAGTTTTTGCAAAATTTAGCTCGCAAAGATAAAATTTGGTACGTCTTTAGCGACAATGCCAAAAAGGGCGGCGTCGGTGAAATTTTAAGCGCATTTTTGCAAGAAAATGAAATTTCGGACGTAAAGATCGTGAGCTTCGAATTTGCTGATATCTTTTTGCCGCACGGAAAGACCGCCGACGTAGAACGCAGCTTGGGCTTAGACGTGCAAACTCTGGTCGAGCGAATATTAAGTGATAAAAAGTATTAGTTAATATCAACTTTGTTTAAAGTAAAATTTGATAATATCACTTTAAAATTTTTTGAAGGACAAAAATGAGCCACGTAGAACTACTCAAAACTTGCGGTTTGAAAGCAACTCCTCAAAGATTGTGCATCCTAAAGGTGCTAGATCGCCACGAACATCCAAGTATAGATGACCTATACGAGGGGATCAAAGAGGACTATCCATCTATTTCGCTAGCGACGGTTTATAAAAATTTAAACACCCTACTCGACGAAGGCGTCGTAGTCGAGGTCAATGCGCCGAATAAAAAGAGTCGCTACGACATTTATCAGATGCCGCACATCCACGTCGTATGCGAAAAATGTGGTAACGTCACGGATCTTTTCATGGATGATGCCTTTAATAAGGACGTTTTGAAAAACATCGAGCGCAAAGCGGGCAATTTCATCCGCAAGCTAAATATCACGGCTACGGTCGAAGACTGCGAAAAGTGTAGATAGTTTAAAGAATTTTCTGCTATTATTACCCACTTTATTTTTGGAGC
Organism: uncultured Campylobacter sp.; assembly: GCA_963520005.1. Lineage (GTDB taxonomy): Bacteria > Campylobacterota > Campylobacteria > Campylobacterales > Campylobacteraceae > Campylobacter_B. The sequence continues at coordinate 64,836 of CAUQPS010000003.1, read as the reverse complement.
GGGTATGCAAACTAAGCGTAAATTTTTACTGAGCGACGATTCGATTCTGCGGACGCTAGAGCGTGCGGGGCTGAAATGTCGCAAGGTAAAGATCGCTTGGTTTTATACTTCGTTCTACCCCGAAATTTACTACATCCGCCAAAACGACGAGTGCTCTTTGCACCACAAAAAAGAGGATCTCGACAGACAAACTCTAAATTTTAAAATTTCAAAAGATGACTTCAAAGAAGCATTAAAAAGCAGGATCGCCCGCGTCGTGCAAAAAAACCGCTACGGCTTTGTTAACGATGAGGCGGAGTTTTGGCTAGAGCTTTACGGCGGCGAGCTAAGTAAGCTCGTGATTTTACGAGCGAAATTTCAAAGCGAGGCGGCAAGCGCAAATTTTGATTTTGTAAAAACCTTCGGCAGCACCGATTTTTGCGAGATCACCGACGATTACCGCTACAAAAGCCGCTATCTGGCGCGCTACGGCGTACCGCCGCGCTCGCTTGATTTCGCGCACGCCCGCAACGTTTTTAAAAAATTTAGTCGAGTTAAATTTTTCGCGCCACCCTATGCGGACAGCGTTAAGCTCGCGCGTTTGGCGCTTGAGCTGGCATGGATGAGGGCGTGCGGCGCAAAGAGCGAGTATCAAAAAAGTCTAGCCCCCGAAGCTCTTCACGAGCTACGCGTGCAGATACGTAAATTTAGAGCCGTTTTGAAGCTATCTACGCCGCTTTTCGAAGCGGAGAAAAAAGATGAAATTTTAAAACTGCTCGCAGAATTTATGAGCCGCAGCAATCAGCTGCGAGACCTTCATGTTTTTGCGGAGTTTTTAAAAGCTGACGATGCGCCTGCGAGCTTTTTGCAGCAGCTAAATCTTATCGCGAAGCGCTCGGAGGATAAAATTTTAGAATTTCTTTCTAGCGCGGAATTTATAGATTTAAACGGCGCTATTAGCGGCTTTTTAAGCGGCGCGGACGGCATCTACGCGCGCAGCGAATATGAAAAAATTTCAAAAAAGTTCGCCTCCGCCCGCCTTTGCAAGCTGATTAAAAGCTTGCGCGCGGAGCTAAAAAATTTGCAGCAAAGTTCATCGCTGCAGGCATTTCACGACGCGCGCATAGGGTTAAAGAGGCTACGATACGCGCTTGAAATTTTTGCAAGAAGCTTTGATGAAGGCTGCGTTAGGGGGCTGTTTAAGCGCACCAAGGCTGCCTGCGAGGATTTCGGTGCTCTGCAAGATATCAGCGTGTGGCAAAATTTCATCGCGATCTATCAAAAAGCAAGCGATAAAAGCGGCGTCGCGTTTGCGTACTTGCTGGCTCTGGACGCTCGCTTAAACGACCGCCGCGCCGAGCTGGAGGAAAAAATCATAAGCGAAAAAGAGCCTCTTTTGCGCGCTCTGAAAAGATCGCTGCGCAAAATCAAAGCATACGAATAAGGAATACCCGTGCAAAAACAGGAAAAAATCATAAAGATGTTCGATCAGATCGCGCCTACCTACGATCTGGCAAACCGCGCCATCAGCTTCGGCGTGGACGTTTCGTGGCGCAAAAAAGCGGTCAAACTGATGCTTGAAAAGCTTAAAGGAAGGCTCGTGAGTATCGCCGACGTCGCGTGCGGCACGGGCGATATGATAAGCTCGTGGCGCGACGGCGCGGCACAGTACGGCGTGCAGATCGAGCGGATCGTGGGGATCGATCCTAGCGAAGGAATGCTCGAGGTAGCTAGGCAAAAATTCCCTAGCTGCGAGTTTATCAAGGCAACCGCGGACGCCACGACGCTAGATGATGCAAGCGTGGATATTTTAAGCATCAGCTATGGCATAAGAAACGTCGTGGAACTGGACGCGGCGCTTGCGGAGTTTAATCGGATCATCAAACCGGGCGGCTCGCTCGTGGTTTTGGAATTTACCAAAGCCGCAAGCGGCGGGCTCGCGTTTAAAATCAGAGACTTTTACGTGAGCAAAATTTTACCCAAAATCGGCGCCTTTATCTCGAAAAATAAAGAAGCCTACGAGTATCTGCCAAGCTCCATCGGCAGCTTCCTAGACGCTGCGAGTTTTAGCGAAAAGCTCAAAAACGCGGGCTTTGAGCTGCGCGTGCAAAAGGGCTTCAGCTTTGATGTCAGCACGCTTTTCATCGCGGAGAAAATCGCGCAAAAGAGCGACGATGCTTAGCGTAAGCGAGCTCAACGCCCAAGTCAAGGCGCTTTTGGAGACGAGTTTTAGCTTCGTCGAGGTCGAGGGCGAGATATCTAAGTTTAGAATTCAAAGCACGAGCGGGCACTGGTATTTTACGATCAAAGACGCGAGCGCGGCGATTGATTGCGCGATGTTTAAATTTAACGCCGCGCGGATAAATTTTATCCCAGCCGTCGGCGATAAACTCATCGTAAGTGGTAAGGTCTCGCTATACGCCCCCACGGGCGCATATCAGATCCAGGTCTCAAACATCCGCAAAAGCGGCGAGGGCGAGCTGGAAGCGGCGTTTGCCGCGCTAAAAGAAAAGCTTAGCAAAGAGGGGCTCTTCGATGCCGCGCACAAAAAACAGCTTCCGAAATTTGCTCAAAGCATCGCGATCATCACGAGCGCGGGCTCAGCAGCGCAGGCGGATATGCTTCGCACGGCGCAGGGCCGCTTCGCGCTTTGCAAGGTCGATCTGTATAACGCGCTAGTGCAAGGTGAAGGCGCGCCTGCTTCGATCATAAGCGCATTGCGCGTAGCCGACGAGAAGGGCTACGATGCGATCGTCATCGCTCGCGGCGGCGGCTCGCGCGAGGATTTGTGGTGCTTCAATGACGAGGCTCTGGCGCGCGCGATCTACGTAGCCAAAACGCCCGTCATCTCGGCGGTCGGGCACGAGATCGATTTTAGCATCAGCGATTTCGTAGCCGATCACCGAAGCCTCACGCCCACCGCCGCGATGATCGATCTGCTGCCCGATATTTGCGCGATCTTTCAGAGCCTAGACGGCGTAAGCGACGCACTTCATAGGCTGATAAAAGATAAAATTTCATCCGCACAAAACGCGCTGAGCCTTGCAGCTTTACAGCTTAAATCAAAATCAGTCGAGCCAAAAATTTCAGGCTCGCTTGCAAAGCTTTTAAATTTCGAGCTTAAATTTAAAAGCTTCGTGGACTCCAAGCTAAGCGCCGCAGAGCATACGCTAAGTGCCAAAGATGAGCTTTTGGCGCAAAAGGCGAAATTTTTTGAGATTACAAAAGATCTCGTTCAAATCCAAAAGGGCGGCAAAACGGTGAGCTTGGGCGAGCTTGCCGCGGGCGACGAGTTCGTCCTTTGCTCGCAGCAGCTCAGCAAAAACGCAAAAATCATCTAAAGGAGGCAAAATGTATAGGGTTTTAAATTTTAGCGCAGGACCCAGCACCATCCCGCTGGGCGTGCTAAAGCAGGCGCAAGAGGAGCTACTAAACTACGCGGGGCGCGGGTTTTCGATAATGGAGATCTCGCACCGCACAAAAATTTTCGAGGAAGTTTTACATAGCGCGATGGACCGCGTGCGCGATCTCTACGGCTTTTCGGACGATTTTACGATTTTATTTTTACAAGGCGGCGCGAGCCTTCAGTTCGCGCAGGTGCCGATGAACCTATACGCGGGCGGCGTCGCAGAATACGCCAACACGGGCAATTGGACGAGCAAGGCGATCAAGGAAGCGGGCGTGCTCGGCATAAACTACCGCGTGGTCGCAAGCAGCGAGGATAGCAAATTCGACCGCATCCCCGAGGTTAAATTCTCTGACGACGCCGACTACGGCTACATCTGCTCGAACAACACTATCTACGGCACGCAATATCCGCAGCTGCCGCAGTGCAGCTGCCCGCTCGTAGTCGATAGCTCGAGCGACCTGTTTTCGCGCCCCGTGGATCTTAGCAGCGTGGGGATGTTTTACGGCGGCATTCAGAAAAATGGCGGCCCCGCGGGTGTTACGATGGTGGCGATCCGCAAGGATCTGCTGGACCGCGCAAACCCCAAGACGCCGATGATCCTGCGCTACAAGACGCAGGCGGACGCGGACTCGATGAGTAACACCCCGAATACTTTCGGAATTTACATGCTAAATTTAATGCTCGGCTGGATAAAGGACGAGATCGGCGGGCTCGCGGCAATGCATGAGCGTAACAAGCGCAAAGCGGCGCTGCTTTACGGCGCGATCGATGCTAGCGGCGGCTTCTACCGCGGCCACGCGCAAAAGGACAGCCGCAGCCTGATGAACGTGAGCTTTAATATCGCAGATACCGCGCTTGAGCCCGTTTTTGTCGCGCAGGCGGAGGCGGAGGGGATGATCGGGCTTAAAGGACACCGCGTTTTAGGCGGCATCCGCGCCTCGATCTACAACGCGATAAACTACGAGGACGTGGAAAAACTAGTCGCTTTTATGAGCGAGTTTGCGCGCAAAAACGGCTAGCGGCAGTTAAATTTATAGGGTTTGAGCGCAGCTCGCGCTTATAGGCGAGATTGTTTAGGATCCGCGCCTGCTTTGCTGCTGAGCTAGTTATTTGCCATAGCCCTCGCTTTTATAGCCGGTATTTTACGGCAGAAATAGCTTTGATTCGGCTTGGATTTCGCCGCTAGAATTTTATTGAAGATGAAATTTTATGATGTTAAAATTTTGCATTGAATGAAGTCTGGTGGCTTTGATTTTACATCGGCGAGCGGACTTGGCTTATAGGTAGGATTTAACATTGAAACGCTATTATCGGTGTTCGAGGAGGGCGGTTTATTTATTTAGGCGCAGGTTTAGCGTATCTGGCGTCTAAATTTAAGCTTAATCCTAAAAACGGGCAAAATTAAACGAAAGGATTTAAATGAGTTTTAAGAGATTTTTTGCAGTAGCGCTTGTGGTGGGCGCTTGCGCTTCGGTAAGCGCAGAGGCTAGCGCTGCTGGGGATTTTTGTATCAAAAACGGCGGTGAGTTAATCGTTCGCAAAGACGGCAACGGCGTGGACTACACCGTTTGTAAGCTGCCCGACGGTACTATGATCGACGCTGAAGAATTTTATAAAACAGGCGGCGATTTGAGCAAATTTAAGAGCGTAAATCGATAGAATTTTATTGCTTGCGAGATTTGCGGCAGCGAAATTCCATAAAATTCTGCGGCGAAATTCTGCTTTAAAATTTAGATGAATTTCAACTAGCAAGCGTTGGCGAGAGTGAATTCTCGGGCGCTACAAACGAAGTGATGGTAGCAGAGTGATGGAAAAAATTCAATTATCCAAATATCAACGATGTGTGGAGATTTTGCTCTAGCAAAGTACTGAAAGCGGCGCAGCTACGCAAAGCAGAAATATTTTAAGCGATTTGACGCGACGCGCAGGAAACCTACTAGATTGCTCGGTTACGACGCAGATTTTTTGGATATGCGATAAACATTTGCGCTCATAGTAGCTGAGCTTAAATTTCAGCCGTTCGTGGACGTCGCTCGCTTCCTTTTTTGAAAGGCTCAAATTTTAGTCGCTTGTGAGCGCTCATTCGCTTCCCTTGCCCGCGTAAATTTAGTGCGTGAAAACCACGACCTCGCCGCGCTCAAACGCGATCTGCCGTCCCGCTAGATACGGCTCGAAGTAGGGCTTCAAAAAGTCCTCCTGCGGCCTTTGCGCGTAGTTTGGATACTGCAAGTACGCAGGTAGCAGGTAGTCGCAGTTGATCGAATAGTACGCCTCGCCGAGCACCCATAGCTTCGCATCGAGTTTCGGCGAATCTATCATCCACTCCGTGATCGCTTCATAGATGGCGTCCGCAAGCTCGTCTTTACTATGCGCAAAATCAAAACCTTTCTGCACGCGAGCGGATTTTATCTGCTCAAGCATCTTTAAAAGCTCGCTCTTGCCTAGAAATTCTGCGAAAATTTTTAAATTTCGAACGTGCGCTAAAGCTAAGCTCTTAAGCGCTTCGCCACCAAATTTCGGATCCTGCGGCGGGCAAAAATACCCAGGCGCCACGCCTTGATCGAAGATCTCCTGCGTCTACTGCGCCGTGGCTGCATAGATCGGCATTATGCGCGCTTGTAGCTCAGCGCCGTTTTGTAGCGGCGCAAACACCGCTCTCACGCCCGCACCCTCAGGCATAAAGCACTGAAAAAGCCCATAAAGCTTATCCTGCAGATCGATCTCTTCGCAATCTAAGCTTAAATCTAGCCCCGCAGCCTCGTTAATGTGACTAGCGTACTCGAAATTCGTCATTTTCGCCCCTTTAAATTTTGACCGTCAAAGCGTTTGGGTGGAATTTACCTAAATTTTACGCATTTGCCGAATTAAAATTTACACGCGATGAGACTTTTGTAGAATTTAAAATTTAGCGGTTCGGTTTGGATTCTGTACCGCGACAAAGCGGCGGGGCGATGAGCGGCGACGGGTTGTCGCGCAGGTGGTTAGCGGCGTATGGGTTGTCAAGCGGCGGGAGAACGGCGCTCGACAGCAACACCTGTGACACGTGACGACAGGGGTAGCCGATGATCGCGACCGCAGCTCTCGTAGGCCCCACTTGCTTACAAAAGTGCTTTTCGCGTTTAGAGTGCGCATTAGGGGCGCAAGGTCGGCGGCATTATTCGATATGATATGCGTGAGATGAAATTTATCGTCTAAATTCCAAAGAAAGACCCGGTGCCCGTGGCGGCAAATTTGCTTGTAGGAATGAAATTTGTCGTTCAAATTTAGCAAAGATAAAATTTTAAATCGTGTAAATCGCGGGAGGGGACGGTTAATGATTTGATTTTGTTCGTATCGCGCAGTATTTAGACGGCGCAACGCAATTAAAATTTATTCTATCCCCGCGAATGCCGCCTTCGCATCCACCAAATCCTTCTCGTCGGGGTGTTTCGCAGCCTCCGCCCAGCGCGCAAGTCGCTCGGGGGTGATAGGATGGGGCGAGTTGCCGCTAGAGGCCATTTTGCGCATCGTTTCAAGCAGATTCGGATCGATCGCACCCTGGCAGGCAAACTCCCTTACGATCTCGTTGCCGTTTGCCTTAAGCCTCTCTTCAAAGGCATCCAGGCACTTGCGCGAATGCTCGCCGTCGGGCTCCGCGCCCAGCGTCATGAAAACGCCCAGCTTCTTGCCGTGAATCTTGCGTAAAAAGCGCGTAAATTTCGCCTCGGCCTCGCCCTTATCGACGTAAAAGCCCAAGGCTATAAAGTCGTAGTCATCGACCTCGCCTTCAAAGTCGCGGAAATTTAAGCTTTCGCAGCCTAGTTGCTCGGCGATCGCGTCGCCCACCTTTTTCGTGTTACCCGTTTGCGAGGTGTAAAGCACGATTTTTTTCATACAAAGTCCTTTCTAATGATGTTTGCTATCTCTTCGTTGATGTTGTTGCCCCAAAAAATTCCGTCCAAATTTAAGACCGATTTACCATTCTTAAGCTCCAAAAGCCCCCAGCTCTCAAATTCCTTTAGTTTCTGCAGCGCTTCGTCATAAACGCTCGCGCTTAGGGCCTCTTTTAGCTCGTTTAAGCTTACAATCGGGTATTGAAACAGATTGCTTAGCACGCCGTATTTTGCTTCGCGCTCATCGATTCGCGAGATCATTTTGTGCCCCGACACGCCGTAAATTCCAAAGCCCGCTACGTGTCCGCCCGCGCCGTTGCCGATAGGAAGGACGTCCGTGCCCTTGTGGCTTAGCTTGATGTAGCCGTAGTTATCGCGTCCTTTTCGAGCAAGCTTGGTAAGCTCCAAAACCTCGAAATTCCCGCTTCCAAGCAGCGCCTCCGCGAAAGCGTGGTGCAGCTTTTTATCGGTCGGCAGATCGTAGTAGGAGGTGTCGATCTTTTTGGATAACTCCGAGCCTTCGAAAAACATCAGCGAGTAAAAGCTGGCGCTATCTAGACCTAGCTCATCTACATAGCGCGCGTCCTCTAGCGCTTCCTCCACGCTTTCGCCCGGGAAATTGTAGATGATGTCGCAGCAGAGCATGCCTTCAAATTTTTCTCTAAGATCCTTTAGCCGCTCGATTGCGCGAGCGGGCTTATGCACGCGATTTAGAAGCGCACGCCCCTGTCTGCTGAAGGTCTGCACGCCGATGCTAAAGCGGTTTACGCCGAAGCTTTGCAAGGCAAGCGCTTTTTGCGTATCTAGATTATGTAGCGTGGTCTCTACGCTGATCTCACAGTCCTCTGCGATCTTGAAATTTTTATGCAGCGCGCCCAGAACCTTTTCGAAGTGCGTCTCGCTAAAGACGCTCGGCGTGCCGCCGCCGAAGTAGATGCTCTTGATCTTTTTGGTGTCGAAGTAGGGCATCTCGCCGTAGTCTTTGATCTGGCGAATCAAAAATTTAGCGTATTCATCCAGCTCGTCGCCGAGTTTGGAGCGCATCATCGAACAAAACGAGCAGATATTATCGCAAAATGGCACGTGCAGATAGATCACGCAGTCGCTGTCTTTCGCGGGCTGCTCTAGCGCGTCGAACAGCTCGTTTTCGCTCGCGGAGACGCTCTCGAAAAGCTTGGAACGATGGTGGGATTTAATGCGTTCTTTAAACATCTATTTGGCCGCCTTTGCGTAAATTTCATCCACCGTCTCGCCGATCTGCGGGCTGCCCCGCAAGATAAGCGTCGGAGCCTTTAAAATTTTGCCCGATTTTACCGCTTTGGTATTTCTAAGGATCGGATTTGCTTTTAAAAAATCCTCCGTCTCGCCGCCTACGATGACCATAATATCGGGGTTTTGCTCCAAGATGTATTCAGCGGATACCGCGGGCGTGCTGCCCTTTAGGCCGTCTGCGATGTTTTTAGCGCCTAGGCGAGCGAAAATGTCGCCGATGAGGGTTTTGTCGTTGAAAGCCATAGTGGCGTTTGAGCCGAAAAACATAGCCACCTTTTTGCCGCGAAGCGCGGGCTTGTCCTCAAAAATCCCGTCCATCTGCGCGCAAATTTTATCCGCCTCGCCCTCCTTTTTTACGATCGCCGCGACCTTCTTTACGTTTTGGCAGATGTCTACGGTAGAGTTTGCATCCATCGCAAGACTCTTAAGTCCTAGTTTTTTCAGATCTTCGCTAACGCCTGCGGAGTGAAAGCTCGTGATAACCAGATCGGGCTTAAGCTCGACGATTTTTTCTAGATTGGGCTTTACGTAAGTGCCAACGCTAGGCAGTTTCGCGGTTTCTGCCTCCGGGCGGATTTTGCTCATCGAGGTAGTCGAGATCGCAGCGATCTGATCCTGTGCGCCTAAAGCATAGATGATCTCGACTGCGGCGGGATCGAGCACTACCAGGCCCTTGGCGAATACAAAGCTCGCCGAGAGCAAAGCTATAAGAATTTTTTTCATAATTTCTCCTTTTTGGGTAGTATAAACTTTACCCCGTTTTCTTCTACTATTAAGGCTTCAAAGCCGTAAATTTCTTTTATGATCTGCGGCGTAAAAAGCTCGCTCGCACTGCCGCGATACCTCACCGCACCGTCTCTTAGCATAAAAATTTCATCGCAAAACAGCGAGGCTAAATTTAGATCGTGCAGCACGATGACGCTCGTTAAATTTAAAGAGCGCGTTAGGTTTTCGCAGATGCTCATCGCCTCGATCGCGTAGTTCATATCTAGCGCGCCGGTGGGCTCGTCAAGCAGTAAAATTTCAGGCTCGCTAACGAGCGCTCTAGCAAGCAGCACGCGTCCGAACTCTCCGCCGCTTAGCTCAAACGCGCTACGCTCTAGGAATTTTTTCACGTCCAAAAGCTCTGCCATTTGCTCCACTTTAGCGTGATCGCTCGCATCGTAGCCGCTAAAGGCGCTCTTTAGGCGACAGAACCTGCCCGCAAGTAAAATTTCTTTTACGCTAAGCGGCGCGGCGAGGGCCGTTTTTTGCGGTACGAAGCCGATGAGCGCGGCAAGCTCTTTTAGACCGTATTCGCTCGCTCTTTTGCCGTTTATTTCGATGATCCCACTTGAAGGCTTTAAAATTTGCAATATGTTTTTTAGCAAAGTACTCTTGCCGCAGCCGTTAGGGCCCAAAATCCCATAAAATTTACCCCGTTCTAAATTTAGACAGACGTCTTGCAGGATCACCCGCTTGCCGTAGCTGAAGTTTAGCTCGCTTACTTTCATGCGTGCTTCCTAAACGCGAGGTATAGGAAAAACGGCGCGCCGAAAAACGAAGTCACCACGCCGATCGGAATTTCTACCGGCGAGAGGATGTTTTTGGCTATGACGTCGCAAAACAAAAGAAAAAGCCCGCCCGCAAGCGCGCTAGCGGGGATCAGCACGGCGTTGCTTGCCGTATGAAGCGCCATGCGAAGCGTGTGCGGAATGATGAGCCCCACGAAGCCTATCATCCCCGTAAATGCGACCGAAAAGCCGATGATGAGCGAGGAGACGATAAGCAAGCTCTTTTTAGACTTCTCGACGTTGAGCCCCAGCGACTTCGCCTCCTCGTCGCCGTTTAAGATGATATTTAGCTCGTGGCGCTTTGCGTAAAAATACGCCATGCAAAACAGCAGCGGCGGCAGCAAAAGCGCGATCTTTTGCCAGTTTGCGCCGCCTAGATAGCCCATCATCCACGCCGTAATCCTAAAACTATCCTCTCCGATTAGATAGACCGCAAAGGAGGTAAATGCGCCCAAAAACGACGATACGGCGATACCTACGATCAGTAGCGTGGAGATCGAGCGAGTGTGAGCGGCGAGCTTAAAGATCACGATCGACAGCGCACTTGCGCTTAAAAACGCGAAAATTCCGTAAAAAACGTCGCTAAGCCCCAGCAGATAGGCTATGACCGCGCCAAAAGTCGCTGCCGAGGCGATGCCTATGATGTAAGGGTCTGCGAGCGGGTTTAAAAACACGCTTTGCACCACTACGCCGGAAGTTGCCAGTAGCGCGCCCACCAAGATGCCCATTACTAGGCGCGGCAGGCGCATTTGTAGCAAGATGAGCTGCTTGGTCTCGTCTATCTCGCCGAAGGTGAAAAATTTTACGATGTCGCCTAGCGAAATGCTCGCTCCGCCGCTGCTAACGGCTACTAAAGCAAGCAATATGAAAGCTGCGATTAGAAAGAGATAAAATTTAAAGCTCATAGCCCACCAGGCGAACTATACGCGCAGATTTCGTCGCGGCGGATATTTTTAAAATTTAAGCGGCGCCAGGAATTTATGCGCGCGGAATTTATGAAATTCTCGCGGCTCGCATCGTCGTTTTTACGGTTTGCGTAGCTTTTGATATCAGCACGCAAAAGTACATAGCCGCACACCTGATCCGGCATAAATTTCCTCCTAAAAGTATTCGCGATTTTTATTAAGAAATTAAAATCGTTATCATGGGATTTTATCGCTTGATTTCTTAAACCGCGATAAATTCCATAACGACTAGGAGCTGCTGGGTTAAATTTAGGGCGATTAAATGTTAAAATTTCGCGCGCCGCCAAACCGTCTATTTAAATTTGAAATTCAAAATTTAGGCGTTAAATTTAAACGCCGAAAGAGCTCTTTTTAATTTCGCGATTCAGCTTTAAATTATAAAAACGCCGATAAAATACGCACTAAATTTTATTTAACGAGTCCCGCTTTAAAGGTGCAAGCCGTTTTATTAAACGTCAAACTGCGCCAAAGCCGCTCGCTAAGCTTTAAGGAGTGAGCATGAAATTTTGGCAAAAGATCCTTTGGGCGGCGGTCGCCGTCATAGGGGCGTGGTGTTTCGGCGTACTTGCGCTAAATAAGGGCGAGAGCATCAGCGCCGTCTGGCTCGTAGTGGCCAGCGCGTGCATCTATCTGATCGGATACACCTTCTACGGGCGCTTTATCGCGTATCGCGTATTCGAGCTGAACGATCGCCGCGCAACTCCTGCGGTGATCCGAAACGATGGACGCGATTACGTCCCTACGAACAAATACGTCCTTTTTGGGCACCATTTCGCCGCTATCGCTGGCGCAGGACCGCTCGTAGGTCCCGTAGTGGCCGCACAGATGGGCTATCTGCCCGGCACTATTTGGCTTTTGGTAGGCGTCGTGCTCGCAGGCGCGGTGCATGATTTCATCGTGCTCGTGCTCTCCACGCGACGCGGCGGCAAGAGCCTCGGCGAGATGATAAAAGATGAGATGGGCAAGCTCACGGGCGGCATCGCGATGATCGGGATTTTTTTCATCATGCTGATCATCGTGGCGATTTTGGCGATGGTCGTCGTAAAGGCGCTCGCAAACTCGCCGTGGGGGCTTTTTACGATCGCGATGACGATTCCTATCGCCATATTTATGGGAATTTACATGAGGTTTTTGCGCCCGGGCAAGGTAAGCGAGGCATCGATCATCGGCTTTGTTTTGCTGATGCTTGCGCTTTGGGGTGGGCATTACGTCTCGATCGATCCGTACTGGCACGACGTTTTTTCGCTAAAGGGCGAGACGCTTGCGCTTCTTACGATCGGCTACGGCTTTATCGCGGCGATCTTGCCCGTGTGGCTGCTGCTGGCGCCGCGCGATTATCTAAGCACCTTCCTTAAACTTGGCGTTATCATCGGCATGGCGGTCGCGATAATCTTTGTCGCGCCCGAGCTTAAAATGCCCGCTACGACGAAATTTATCGACGGCACGGGTCCCGTTTTTGCAGGTCCGATATTTCCGTTTTTGTTTATCACGATCGCATGCGGCGCGATCTCGGGCTTTCATGCGCTGATCTCCAGCGGTACGACGCCGAAGATGCTCGAGCGCGAAACCCACACTCTTTTCATCGGCTATGGCTCGATGCTTATGGAGAGCCTCGTGGGCGTAATGGCGCTCGTAGCGGCGTGCATTCTAAGCCCGGGCGAATACTTCGCCATCAACTCGCCAGCCGCGGTACTCGGCAAAGACGCGGTAAGCGCCGCGGCGTATATAAATTCTATCGGATTTAGTATCACGCCCGAGCAGATCGGCGCCTTGGCTTCAAACGTCGGCGAAACCACGATGATGAGCCGCACGGGCGGCGCTCCTACCTTTGCGATGGGGCTAACGATGCTTCTGCATCAAATCATCGGCGGCAAGGAGCTGATGGCGTTTTGGTACCATTTCGCGATTTTGTTTGAGGCGCTGTTTATTCTAACCGCAGTCGATGCAGGTACGCGCACCGGGCGCTTTATGGTGCAAGAAATTTTAGGCAACGTCTATAAGCCATTCTCCGATACTAAAAATTCCCTCTACGGCATCATCGCGACGGTGATCTGCGTGGCGGGCTGGGGATATCTGCTCTACAGCGGCGTTACCGATCCTATGGGCGGAATTTACACGCTGTGGCCGCTTTTCGGCGCGTCCAATCAGATGCTCGCGGGCATCGCGCTGCTGCTTGCGACGGTGGTGCTTTTTAAAATGGGCAAGCAAAAATACGCCTTCGTCACGATCGCTCCTGCGATTTGGGTGCTTATAACCACGCTTTATGCGGCGATCTTAAAGCTGATGCCGGCTAACGGCGAGCGCGTGCACGACGCGGTAAGCCACGTGGCTATCGCGCAAAATACCGCCGCCAAGCTCGCTAGCCTGAGCGATCCCACCGCGATCGAAAAGGCGCAGGCTATCATCAGAAATAACGTCATCGACGCCGTGCTATGTGCTCTTTTCGTCGTCGTTACGATCATCGTCATCGCTCAAACTATCCGAATGTGTCTTAAAATTTCAAAGGGCGGCGCGAGCGATGGATATTTCAAGCTAGCAGAAAGCGAGTACGTAGATAGGGGCGTTTATGAAAAAGTTTAAATTTAATCCACTCGCAGCCCCGAAGGCCGTGGCGAGGTTTCTGGCGCGCGCGGATGCCGCGCTTGCGCCGCTCATCGGGCTCGGCGATTACGAGGGCTATCTGAGTCATTTCAGAAGCGCTCATCCGGACGAAATCCCGCTAAGTAGGGCGGAATTTTTCCGCGCGATGCAAGATAGCAAGGCGAAAAACGTCAAGTGCTGATAGCGGCGAAAGGGCGCGGTCGCGCCGTACAAATCGTCGTTGATCTGAAATTTTAAATTTGATAGGGTGTGGGCGTGCGAGTCATGAAATTTAGCCCGCTGCTCGGGATAAATTTTGCGCGTATCTCTTGAAGAGCACTTTAAATTTGCTCGTACTTAGGGCGTTAAGATTTGTCCTTGCCGTCGCGCCGTACTTATCTATCGCTAGCCGCGACGTTTTGCAACGATCTCACCTGCATGTCGTAGAATTTTTAAACGGGTATTTCCGCGCCTTGGTAGAATTCTATATAAAATTTTTTTAGCAAACCTGCCTTAATTAAAGGCGTAAAATCATAGCTGCAAATTTTAAATCAGGGATATGGATGTGCTTGGACTATGGCTTAGATCTCATAGCAGGTTAAAATTTGCTCAGCGTCTTCGTCGTAGGCGTTATCGACTAGTACGAGATCGCGGGTACGCTCGGGCGTGCGATGTCTGCGTTTTTCATTTTTACCGGGAGCGAGGAGTGAATATTCACGGTTTTCGATGCCGCGGTCGCCTCTGGGCGCTAAATTTTGCTCGGCAAATGCGCCCTTCTGCTCCGCTTCGTATTTTGCGCTCGCAGTCCGGCAAGAAGCAGCCGCAACGACGCCTAAAATTCTCGCGCCCTTTTGTTTAAATTTATGCGCCAGCACGGACTTTGCCGCGAGGTATTGGACGAGCTCGCCGAGTTTAAATTTACTGAACTCGCCGCGCTCAAATTTATCCGTCGCTTCGCATCCGGATTTGCTCGTCTTGCCCTGCGTAAATTCGCCCGAGCCGCCACGCTCGAAGCCGCCCGCTTCGCTACGCATGAGATTAAGAACCCTCAGCTCATTTGGTTCGTTTATAAAGTATCCGCGCCAGCCGTCTGGCCCATCCGCCGCAAGCTCGAATTTATCGAAATCAAAGTCCAGTTTCACGCGGAATTTAACGTTAAAATTTGCGTCCGTAAAAACAAGCTCGTTAGCACCCTCTATTTCGCCGTTTTCGCCCGCTTCGCCCGCGCGAATGCAATATCCGCCTTTTACGCGCTGTGCCTGCGTCATAGGGCAAGTTTTAGCGATGATTTTAAGCTCGCAACCGCTTAAATTTAAGCCGTAAATTTGACCCAAACGCGTAAAAATCAAGAAATTTAGCTCATCCTGCTTAAAAATCGCCGCGCAGCCCCTTAATCGCTTTCGCGTGCCCGTCTGCGTCTCAAAATCGTAAATGAAAAGCGTATCGTCTGTCGCCGTAATAGCCTTTTTCTCGCCGTCCTTGCTACTGAGCGCGATAAAGTTGCCATATTTTAGCACGCCCTTTTTGTGCTTTGAGATGAGTGCGAGATCCGCGGCGTTAAATTTATAAATTGTGTCTACAAAGCCCAAAACTACGAGCGTGCGGCCGTCATCGTCAAAGCTCGCAGCGCGGGTAAAATCGCGGAAAGGCGCGCCGGCTAACTGCTCGCCGCTTTCGAGCGAGATTTTTCTAAGCTTCATCTGCTTTTGCTCGTCGTTATCGCCTGCGTAACATGCGCAATCGCCCTTTATTAGGACGTTTTGCTGATATCGCGAAGCCTGTTTTGAAGCCTGCTTTGCCATAAAATTTTCATCCTCGCTCCTTTTGTCTGCGCGTAAAGAACACAGCGCGATTTATCGCTTTTAATTTGCGCTAGCGGTTTTATCGGCGCGCATACTAATACTTAAATTATTGCTTTTAAATTTACGCTATTTGCGCGGCGCTCGGTACCCACTTAATCGGCATTTAGCCGTGCTTTGCGGGCAAATTTATCCGCACAGAGTTTGGATCGGGCTAGAAAGAAATTTAACCGCGCGCTGTTTGAGCGAAACCGCAAAATTAGCCTCGCAAATTTAGATCATTTTTTCGGTTTATTCTCTTTGATATAGTCCACTGCGATACGCTGGCAGGCGATCTTGTCATTTTTTTCGAGGCATAAAGTCTCCAGCTCCTCGCGGCTGAAATTTTTGTAATCCTTGATCGTCTTTTTGCCACCGCCTCCCATCACGAAGTATATGAGAACCGCTAAAATCGCCATCACGGCGATTAATCTAAGCATGATTGCCTCCTAAATTTTATAAATTTTGCGCCAAATGCGCGAGCGAATTCGGCGCGTATCTGTTTAAAATAGACAATCAAAATTCTACGCCACGCGGATTTTGCGAGCAGCGCATTTTAAATCTAAAGCGATATCTGCTTCGGAAAGTACCTATCCAGCGTCTGCGCTACCTGCTCTAACCAGACCTTTCGCTCAACTTCGTCGCTATCTGCGACCACTCTAAACATCAGCCGCTCAAAGGTTTTCACGCAGCAAAAATCAAAAATGCAGTTTTTCCAAATTCTTTCCAGCGGATCGCCAAATATCTCGTTTTCTCTGGCCTCGGGGGTGTTGGAGGTGTTGAAAACTACGGCGACTTTAGCCTTTAAAAGCCCTATCGGAAGCCCACCGCCGTTATCGCCCGGCGCAAAATCGTAGGCTACTCTCTGCCTTAGCACGCGGTCAATCCAGCCCTTGAGGATGGCTGGCGGCTCGCCCCACCAGTTCGGATGGACGATCACGATACCATGGGCGTTTGCGATGTCTTTTTGATGCACTTTTAACAGCTCGTCGTCGCTTTCGTCGCTCACGAGCTCAGCGTCGTTAAGGATTGGGTTAAATTTCTCTTTATATAGATCATGAAATTTAACCTCGTAGCCGCTATTTTGCAGTTTTTCTGCTGCTACGTTCGCAATAGCCGCATTTAGACTTCTCTTGTAAGGATGCGCTAAAATTATGCAGATTTGTTTCATATCGTTTTTCCTATTTTTATATTTTTCAATTTTAACTCATTGGTATTTCTACTGGTAAGTATGGTCTCAGTGCTAAAACAAAATTTTTCTTATTTTCTTCATTTGCAGATGCTAAACCAATGACTGTTGCAATGTATTCTTTATTTTCAATTCCAAAATAGTGACCGATCGTACTTGCCAAGTTCTTTTCATTAAATATTTTAATAATATCTTTATATTTATCACCCGATAAAGCATTTTTAAATTTGTCATTTTGCTCTTTCCATATATCTTCATATTTTAAGGATGATATAAAACTATTAAGCGAATTATTTATATCTTCCTTATTTTTACCATCTATAGCAGAATTTGATAACCTATACTTGATCTCATACAAGACACTTTTGGATATCTGTTTATTGATTTGTCCTTCAAATCTCTTAGCTACTATATACTCTTTAATCTTTGCAAAGACTTCATTCCCATCTTTATTAAAAAGATTAGATACAAATCGGATAATTTCTTCAGTTATAAACAAATTTTCGATTTCCGCAACATTAATAGTGCATATATTTTTTTCTTTGTATGAGTTTAGTTCGCGTTCACTACGAAAATCCCTATCTATTATTCCATATACTTCAAAATGATGTAGCATATTGGTATTTCTAAATGCTTTCGTTCTAGCTATAACTTGCTCGCAGCTTCCGCAGGGAATTATGTAATAGTCCGGATACAATATTGAATAAAGTCGTATATCATAACTAAATTTATTGCCCTCGACGAATAATACGTTTTTCCTACTTCCAAGTATATCCAGTAGTAAATTTTCAGGAAGATTTATATCTTTTTCTATTTTTTCAAAAACCCATTTTGCACCATCGTATTTTTTTATCCAAAATTTATCTGCATGCTCATGCAAAGTAGCAAAATTTATATCGTGTGTAATATAAATAAACAAACAATCTTTACGATATTGCTCCAGCATAGTCCATAAAGTATTCATTATAGATTTATGCAAATGAATTTCTGGCTCATCTATGATTAAAATTTTATCTTTAGGAACGCATAATACCTGAGAGGCAAAATATAAAACTGAACGCTCACCGTCGCTCATTTGATTAGCAGGATATCTCTGACCCTCCAATACTGCATAAAATTTTGAATCACATATATCAAGTTTCCTTTGAGGAAATACGCAATCCCATATAGCCTGTAGTTTATCAATAGTTGTTGTAGGGGGATCTGGCATGTTTTGATTTGATTTTTTACTTTTCTTGCATTCACTAACAAATGCATCATTTTCTTCATTTTTTAATGCAAGCATGGCTGAAAGAACAGCCTCAAAGTCATCTATTAGTATTGTTGTATATCGTTCTTTTTTAGAACCCCATCGATGTACTTTTTCTGTCTTAAAGAAAGAATCATCATCGGATCCATATAATACTAGGTCTTCTGATTGGGAATAATTCTTTAAAGGAATATTTTCATTGAAATTTAAATTCCTTTGTGCTCCTATACGATGAACCAGGTCCATACTCTGCTGTTCTATCCATGCTCCTAGCTTACTTTTGCCAGAACCGTTAGCGCCGACTATAATAACTGCATTTTTATTTGTTTCGTATTCTTTTTTCTCATCTTTTTCGTCTGGCAACCAATATTTAAATTTCATATCTTTGGTTCTTTGCATTAAATTGATTTATAAAATTTCACTCCCACTCTATCGTTGCGGGCGGTTTGCTCGAGATGTCGTAAACTACGCGGTTGATGCCGGGCACTTCGTTTATGATGCGGCGAGAGACATTTTCTAGCAGATCGTACGGCAAGCGCGAGAAGCTAGCCGTCATTCCGTCGCTAGCATCCACCACGCGCACGCACACGGCGTTTTCGTAGGTGCGGTTATCGCCCATGACGCCCACGGAGTGCACGTTTAGCAGTACGCAAAACGCCTGCCACGTTTTGTTGTACCAGCCGCTTGATTTTAGCTCGTCGCGTAGGATCACGTCGGCTTTGCGCAGCAGCTCGAGGCTCGGCGTATTTACTTCGCCCATTATGCGGATCGCAAGGCCCGGGCCGGGGAATGGATGGCGGAAAACGACTTCGCGCGAAAGGCCAAGCTCAAGCCCCAGCTGGCGCACCTCGTCTTTGAAAATTTCGCGCAGAGGCTCGATCAGTTCAAATTTCATATCTTTAGGTAGCCCGCCTACGTTGTGGTGGCTTTTGATCGTTTTGCTTGAGCCTGCGACCGAGCTTTCGATGATGTCGGTGTAGAGCGTGCCTTGGGCTAGAAATTTTACGTTTTTGTGTTTTGCCGCTTCTTTGCTGAAAACCTCAATGAAGGTAGCGCCGATGATTTTGCGTTTTTGCTCCGGATCGACCACCCCTTTTAGCCTGCTTAAAAACAGCTCGCTAGCATCGATCACGTCTAAGCTCACGCCGAGTTTGAGTCTAAACATCTCCTCTACCGCCTTGCGCTCGCCAGTGCGGAGTAGTCCGTTATCGACGAAAACCGCTATTAGGCTCTGCGGCACCGCGTGCGCCAAAAGTGCCGCTACGACCGAGCTATCCACGCCGCCGCTTACCGCGCAAAGCACTTTGGCGGTGCCTATGCGCTCTTTTATTTTGATCATCTGTTCTTTGGCGAAGCTGCCCATATTCCAAGTGCTGGTTATTCCACAGATCTCTTTAGCGAAATTTTTTAAAATTCTATCGCCGAACTCGCTGTGGCAGACCTCCGGGTGAAATTGCAGCGCGTAAATTTTACGGATCTCGTCGCCGAATACGCACCACTCACTCTCGTCCGAGCTCGCCATCACCTCAAAGCCCTCCGGCAGGCTCTCGACCTTGTCCGAGTGGCTCATCCAAACGGTCGAGTTATCCTCCACGCCGCCAAATAGCCTGCTGGCACGAAGCAGTTTCAAAGAGGCTTTGCCATACTCTTTTTTACCCGCAGGCACGACGCTAGCGCCAAATTTATGCGCGATGAGCTGCATGCCGTAGCAGATACCTAAAATCGGAATTCCAAGCTCAAAAATTCTATCGTCGCAAAAATACGCATCCTTGGCGTAAACGCTAGCGGGTCCACCACTTAAAATAAGGCCTTTGGGGTTTTTTGCTTTTATCTTATCGATCGGCGCGTCGTATGCGATCAGCTCGGTGTAAACGCCTTGTTCGCGCAAGCGCCTAGCGATCAGCTGGGTGTATTGAGAGCCGAAGTCCAGCACTAAAATGTCTGCCGTTTGCATGAAATTCCTTTGTAAAAATTTTTAAAAGTATAACAAAGCAAAGCTAAAAGTAGGCTATTTATCGCGTAAAATTCTAACGCTGCCTTTCGCGTCGTTTGTTTTGTTGCCATCCGCGGCGGATGTCTCTGCGTTCGCGGTTTGCTCATCCGCGTCCGAGTAAAAAGGCGGCGCTTTGTATCCGCAGCCGCTAAGCAAAACTAAGATAAAAAATGCTAAAATCCGTCTATGGAAAATGCAAGAGAAATAATAGCTCATATCAGAAAAGATCCTTTATATGCCAAGATGCGAGAAAGAGGCGAGTTTTTGGCGATTTTGCCGCTTAGTTGGCAAAGGCTGATCGCTTTTATCTACGTCAAAGATGGCATTTTGATGATAGCCGCGAAACACCCGGCGGGGCTTTGCGAACTAAAACGCGATAGTAATATAAATTTAATAAAAGACGTATTAAAGCGCTTCGTAGCCGCTAGAGAGACGGCGGAGCTTTGCGGCGTCCGCGATATAAAATTTTTCGTCGCAGATAGAGTAATGAGCAGAAGAAGGGCGCAAATTTATAAAGCTCATTTGCGCCAGGACGGCGAAGCTTTATCTTTGGAGCGCGCAAAGGGGGAGTTTAAAAACAAAATCCAAGATCCGCAAATTTATAAAATTTTTGAAGAGATAAGAGGGCTAATTCTTGCTAATAGAGGAGATTAAGAGCCTGCCTGCCGCACCCGGCGTGTATCAGTACTTCGACGCCGCGGGCAAGCTGCTATACGTCGGCAAGGCTAAAATTTTAAAAAATCGCGTCAAAAGCTACTTCTCTTTCACGCCCACTCTCGCGCCGAGTCCTCGCCTAAGCGCGCGCATCGCTAAGATGATAAGCGAGGCTGTGCATTTAGAATACATCGTAACGCCCAGCGAGAGCGACGCACTGATACTAGAAAATTCCTTCATCAAGCAGCTTAAGCCCAAATACAACATCCTGCTGCGCGACGATAAGACCTATCCGTATATCTACGTAAATTTAGACGACGATTTCCCGCGCTTTGAAATCACGCGAAAGATCATAAAGGGCAGAAACATCAGATACTTCGGTCCCTATTTTCACGGCGCGAAGGAAATTTTACAGACGCTTTATATGCAGTTTCCGCTCGTGCAGAAGAAAAATTGCGTCAAGGGCAAAAAGGCCTGTTTGTTCCACCAGATCGGGCGCTGTGCCGCTCCGTGCGAGGATAAAATTTCAAAGCAGGATTACGCTCGTATCGTGCAAAGCGCGCTTGTGGCTCTGAAAAATCCGCAAAAAATGGTGCCGCAGCTTCAGGATCGGATGGCGCGGCTCGCGCAGAGCGAAAATTTCGAGGAAGCCGCGCAGATCCGCGATACGATCGAAATTTTGAAGCAGATGAACATCAAGGTTGAGGTCGATCTGGCAAAGCTCGATGATTTCGAGGTCTTTGCGATTGCCGCGCGCGACGGGCTCGTCTGCGCCGTGCATTTTAGCATACGCGAGGGTAAAATTTCAGCCTCAAACTCGCATATAATCAACTGTAAAGCCCCTAGCGCCGATGATATCGCAAACGCCTACAAGCAGATGATCTTAAGCGCCTTCCCGGCCGCGGCTCCCGTGGCATGCGCTAAAATTTATGTTTACGACGAGTTTGACGATGCGGATCTGGTATGCGAAATTTTATCCAAACGGCACGAAAGAGCGTTTAAAATTTACGCGCCGAAAATCGGCGAGAAGCGTAAAATTTGCGAGATCGCATACCAAAACTGCGAGATCAATATCAAAAAGCATCTAAAAACGCACGATTACGCATTTTTACAGGAGCTGAAGGATTATTTTAATCTTACGAATTTGCCCGTAAATATCGAAGTTTTCGACAATTCGCATATGTTCGGCGCCGCAGCCGTGGGAGCTATGATAAGCTTTCAAGACGGCGAGTTTAACAAGCAAAACTACCGCCACAAGCACCTTAGTTCAAATAACGACTACGATCAGATGCGCGAGTATCTAACTAGCCGCGCGCTTAAATTTGACGAGCTTGCGGCGCCCGATCTGTGGCTCATCGACGGCGGAACGGCTATGCTAAACTTGGCGGAGGAAATAATCTGTAGCGTCGGAGCAAACGTCGATATAATCGCTATCTCTAAAGAAAAGATCGACGCTAAAGCTCACCGCGCAAAGGGAGCTGCGAAAGATAAAATTTGCACCAAGGGCGGGATTTTTTCGCTAGCAACGGATGATAAAAAGTTGCAGTTTTTTCAGCGCCTGCGCGATGAGGCGCACCGCTTTGCGATCTCGTTTCACCAAAAGAGCAAACGCAAACTCGATCTGCAAAGCTCAAAACTGCTAAACTTGGGCGTTAGCAAGGGGAGCTTGAAGAAGCTTTTGGACTTTTACGGCGATTTTGAGAGCATTTATGCGGCGAGCTTCGATGAGATCAGATCACTTACGAATATCCAAACCGCTGAAAAAATTTTAAACAATCATTAACGAAAACCTAACGCAAAAAGCTATATTTAAAGATTTGTTTAGTAAAATCACCCATTAACTTTGCAGGACGGCTAAATCGTCTCCGCCTAGCGTGACGGAAGCGACTTCGTTTCTCCGGTTGAATAAAATTTAACGTCGCGTAAGCTGCGCTTTGAAGGATTTTGTATGAATTTAAATACTACAAGTGCTTTGAGACTTGTTAGCGGTATCCCGTTACTTTTGATTTTCGCGTTTGCATCATATTTCTTGTTTATCTCTTTGCAGGATTACGCCAGGGTGGGAATTTTGCAGCAGCAGATTGCTAAAAACAGCAATCTCGCGGCGTTAGTGGAGCAGGTAGATAAAGAACGCGGTAT
The DNA here is from genome assembly GCA_963520005.1 of uncultured Campylobacter sp. Classification (GTDB taxonomy): domain Bacteria; phylum Campylobacterota; class Campylobacteria; order Campylobacterales; family Campylobacteraceae; genus Campylobacter_B. The sequence continues at coordinate 42,144 of CAUQPS010000003.1, read as the reverse complement.
CACTTCGGCGTTTTTGGGTAGCGAAGGAAATCCTGGTATGGGAACCCTTCTATCGGGTCAACGCAAAAAAACCGACGATGCGCTTGCAAAGTACAAAGAAAGCAAAAATATCAGTGAAAATGTCGTAAAAAAGACTATTTTTGATATTTTCGCTTACGGCACCGGTAATGACGAGCTTTTGGCTGCCGAGACCGATATAGACGGTTTATTAGACAAACTTCCGCAGGTAAGAAGGGATGTCGATGCTCAAAGCAAAAGCTTCGGTGAGCTTTTCAGTTCATATTTTCAAAAATTCGACGATGATGTAAAAACAATCCAACGAGTGCTAAGAGAGGGTCTTGTAAGCTCAAATATTACCGTTTGGACGGTTTCATTGCTTAATACTTATGAGGCGATGGATGCCACTGCATCGGAGCGCGACTATATTATCGAATATATCATCGGTAGCAAGGCGATGAATCAGGCGCAGCTAAGGACTTGGGCTAGCTTCAACCTATCTAGTTCGCTTCCTAATTACTACTTCTTGCCGGAATCGGATGCTAGAGCCGCGATTTTAAAAATTCTAGACGGAGAGGAATTTCAAAACGCATTAAGAGAAACTGCTAAAATTTCAGCTACATTGCAGCAAGAAGCGGACGAGGGACACTATAGCGTACCTTTTCAAGAGTGGTTTGCTTCTACTACACTTAAATATAAAAAGTTAAGTGAAATTTCTGAAAAGATCAATGCTGAGCTTGCAGCGCATGCTGATACTTACCTAGCGCAAAGGCTAAGAAACCTATTTATTGCTCTTGGTATATGGGTTTTAGCGGCTATTTTGGTTGTTTTTGCCTTGGGTATTACAAGACGTTTAAGACAGAACGTTACCGACCTCGGCAACGTGCTTAGCCGAATCGGCGATTTGACGAATCAGCACGAACATATCGACGTTAGGACTAGTGAGGGTGTTAACAAAGCGTATTCGCTTATCGAGGACGCGCTCGATCTGATTGCGTATCAAAAGGGCGCTGCGGAGGATGCCAACAAGGCAAAATCGATCTTTTTGGCCAATATGTCGCACGAGATCAGAACGCCGCTTAACGGCATCATCGGCTTTACGGAGCTTCTTAAAAATACCGATTTGGATGAGGAGAAGCGCGATTACGTTGATACCATCGAAAAATCGTCCGAAAACCTTCTAACGATCATTAATAACATTTTGGATGTCTCTAAGATCGAGAGCAATAAGGTCGAGCTTGAGGATATCTTATTTAATCCTATCCAAGATTTCGAAAGTGCGGTTGAAATTTACGTCGCCAAGGCTGCCGAAAAGAATATCGACATCTTGCTTTACATCGATCCTACACTCGTGCACCACCTATACGGCGATATTACGAAGATCAAAGAGGTTCTTATCAACCTCATGTCAAATGCTGTCAAATTTACGCCTGAGCACGGCACTATCGTAGTTGAAATTTTAAGAGAGCCTAGCAAAGCTCCGGGAGAGGCGATTGTAACGTTTAGCGTCGAAGATACCGGCATTGGAATTTCTGAAGACAAGCTCGCAAATGTATTTAACGCCTTCTCTCAGGCCGACTCTACGATCACACGCAAATACGGCGGAACAGGTCTTGGACTTACGATTTCGTCTAAATACGTAGCGATGATGGGTGGTAAACTTCAGGTCAAATCTACCGTAGGAAAAGGTACTAGATTTTACTTTACCCTTGCTTTTAAAGAGACGCAAAAGACCGATGCAGACGCAGTATTTGAAAGCATCAAAGGGTTAAATTTTGCGCTTTTAGCCGATAGCGCCGATACGATGTATAACGATATCGTTAAGAATTACATCAGCAAGCTAGGTGGTAAAATTTCGATATTTAATACGAACGCACAGTTCCGCTCAGCGCAAAATAATAACAAATATGACGCTCTTATCACTAGATTTAAGAATTACGGCGAGGTTAGCGATATATTGAGTATGCCTACGATCTTAACTCTTAAGCCAAAAGAGCTTCAAAGTATTAGTATTTCAAATTCTAAAATTTTTACCCTCACAGAGCCTTTTAACTTAACTAAATTCGTTAAGACGCTAGATAAAATTTCAAAATCCGGAATTGCTCTAAGTAGATCAGATTTTGCTCCACAGACGCATGAGATTAAGCTGGATGCTGAGGTAGAAAAGCCTATCGCCCTTGATGAAATGATTATGGAAGAGCCGGTAGTAAAAGAAAGACCTATCATCAACAAACTCGATGAATTACGACATGCTACTACTTCGTCGGCAGACGAGCTACGCGCTATCTTGCAAAGCAGAAGACGTGCGCATGATGCCGAGGCTCATTCTGCGCATAAAGAGGAGGCTGTTAGTAAGTCTAGTATCGCTCAAGAGCTCAAAAAAGAAGCTCCTAAGGTGGAAGAACCGGTCATTAAGCCTATAGATATCGAGCCTATGAACGATATTAAGATTGAAAAGACAGAGCCTGAATCGCCAAAGATCGATATTGATATTCCTGAAATAGTAATCCCGCACGCAGAAAAGCCAAAGGTAGAGCCTTCAAGCACAAAGGATGCCCAGACCGATATCGATAAGCCTATATCTTTGGAAATTCCTGATGATTTTGTGGGGCTCAAAACACATGCTACGCAGACCCAGGCTCCTAAAGCCGAAACTCCTAGCATCGATCTTTCCGATATCGAAATAGAGCTTCCTAAGATTAAAAAAGAGGAAGAAGAAGTAAAGGCTAAGCCTGCGAAAGTAGAAATTTCAAAGGCTAAGGTTGAAACGCCTAAGGCTGAGATTGAAATTCCTGATATAGATATCGATCTTTCGGATATCAAACCGAGCGCCAAGGTGCAAGAGCCTGCCAAAAAGGCTGAAATTCCAAGCGTAGAAGAAGAAATTCCGGTAGCCATTAAAATCGAGCCTGAAATTCCTATCGCTAAAGCTTCGAAGCCTGATACTTCAAGTGTTTCTGCTAATGAAGATGAAATTTCAAATGTTAAACTTTCAGAACCTGAAATTCCAACTGAAAAAATAATTGAGCCAGAACCTATCGCTGTTGAGCCAGAGCCGGTAGCAATTGAGCCTGAACTAAAACCTATCGAGCCAAAACTTGAAGAGGTTAAACAGGGACCTTCAAATATCGAGTTTGAATCGATAACGCCAGTAGTAGAACCAGCGGCTCAAAATATTCCTGCCGAAGAGCCGAGTATTGAGCCGGAGCCTGTAGATATTCCGAAGGTGGAGCCTGCTACTCAAAACGACCATGTCGAAGAGCCTGAGATCGAGCCTGTTAGCGTAAAAGTCGAACCGGTAGTTATCCCGCAGCCCGAGGAAGAGGAGATGGTCGAGGTGCCCGTTACCGTATACGAAGACGAGCAACAGGAAGAAACCATTATGGTCGAAGAGGATGTCGAAGTCGAAGAAGAGGTTGAAGTGCCGGTAGAGCGAAATCCTGCCGATGAAAATGTACCTTTGGTCAATAGAAAATATAACGCCAAAATCCTTATTGCGGAGGATAATGAGATCAATCAAAAGCTTATGAAGCATACGTTAAATAGCTTTAATATGAATTTGACGATAGTCGAAAACGGACTTTTGGCGCTGGAAGCCAGAAAAGCCAATAACGACTATGATCTCATATTTATGGATATTTCGATGCCTGTTATGGACGGTATCGAATCTACAAAGCAGATCAAGCAATACGAGCACGAGAATAATCTCCGCCACATCCCGATCGTAGCTGTTACTGCCAATGCGCTAAAAGGCGATAGAGAGAAATTTATGGCAGCAGGACTTGACGAATACTGCACCAAGCCGATCAAAAAGGATATCTTAGCCCAAATGCTAGATAATTTTATAGGTGATAAACGATCTGATGCAGCGCCCGCCGGTGGAACTACAAAGAAGCTGGTTAAAAAGCTTGTCAAACGCCAGGTGCCTAAGACTGTCATTAAAACTGTCAAAGTGCCAAAGACGATAATGAAGCTAGTTCCTAAAAAAAGCATAGTTTCCGATGATGTAGTGAAAGCCAAGGGTGCGCGCGTGCCGACAAAAGATATACTTATATGCAAGGCAAACATTATGGAAAGTAAAATTTTTGCCAGCATATTAAAACATCAGTATAAAGACGTAGAAATTGCGGGCAATTTCGACCAGCTTATTTCTATGGCGGCTACGGGCAGCTATAAGCTTGTTTTGGTTGATAAAAAGCTAGCGGGGCTAGACTTAGCGGCGTTAGAGAGCTTGCGCCAAAAAGCGCCTGCGACCAAGCTAGTGTTGTTTTCTAACGACAACGATGAAAATCCACTATTTAGTGAAGTCGCTAGTTACAATATCACTAAGTCGGGTCTTGAGAAACTTGCACAAAAATATATATAAGGATGAGGTCTTAAATGAGAGATTTGAAAGTTTTAACGGTTGATGACGACGCTATAAATTTAAAACTACTTGAAGTTATGCTAAAAAAATACGGCAAATTCCAAACCATACTCCAAGCTAAAAACGGCTTGGACGCCCTTGCCGTACTCGAAGTTCAGCCTGTTGATTTGATTTTATTAGATATCGTAATGCCTGTGATGAATGGGCTGGAATTTTTAGATAATCTTCACGCTAGAGAAAGTATAGCTCATATCCCCGTCATCGTCCTTACGACGGACGAGACCGCTAAACGAGAGGCTTTAAATAAGGGTGCTTATGACTTTATGACAAAGCCCATCAACGATAAAGATCTTCACAAAAAACTAGACGATGTTATGAATATTATCGGCGATTAAATTGCCGATTTTGTCCTCGTAGCTCAGTAGGATAGAGCGCAAAATTCCTAATTTTGAGGCCACAGGTTCGAATCCTGTCGGGGACACCATCTATCAAATTTCATCCCTATTTTTAATTTTTTGAATTTTTTAAAAACCCTACATTACGGGTTTTTCAAATTTTTTCAAAAAAATTTCAAATACTAAAAACGCTAGATTATACAGGTAGTTTAAGAGAAACTACTATATTAAAAATCGAAATTATGGGCATAATAAAATTTAAAATCTCAATTAGACTAAAATCCAAGAAGCCTTGCCCGAAAATTTAAAAAATTAGTGTATCATTACCAGTTTTAATCGATAGCCTCTAGCGGAAGATTAAGGCTTATAAAAAGCGAATATAGTCAATAGATGCTTTTGTCATGCTTAAGCTATAAAGTTTTCTTTTGCGGCGATATTCCGATCGTAAAAAATAGGCGCAATCGATGTTTGATCAAAAACCATTATCTTATCGCTACGATAGTAAATTTAAAGGAGCCTCTTTGCAACCCCGCGGCGTTAAAAGCGTCAAGCTTATTCTGGCCTCTATCTTTATAGGCTTAAGCCTAGCTCCTAAAGTGTTATTGGCTACTCCTGCCGATATTTCTGGCGCCATAAATTCCGAAGAGCAAAGAATAAGATCAATTAGACAAGGCACAGAGGATCCCTTCATAACGATACGCAGCGAAGAGTCTCCCGCTTCAAGCGCAACCGCGGAGCCCAAGAAAGCAGGAATTTGCTTTAAAATTTATGAGATCAAACTGATTAACGCAGAAGCGCAAAACGAGCAGAAAAATAGCGCGAATTCTAAATTTAACGAAGCGGATTACGAATTTAAAAACAAAGATGATCTAAAAACTCTAGCCGTCAACCCTAAAGACGGTGCTGGCTCAGGTGTTCTTACCTTTAAGCCGAATGATGAAAACTTGGGGCGCTCGAAAGTAAAAACTCTCGCTAAGTCCATCGGTCCTACCTCGAATTCCGATCATTCCGTTCCGCCCGGGTTTGAAAGAATTCTAAACTCCACCCTAAAAGAGCTTAAATTTAAAAGCGGCGACTGCTTGGGAAGCGATGAAATTTTAGCTCTGGCAAGAGCGTATAACAATAAAATCATATCCGCAGGCTTTATCACTACGTCCGTTTCCATCCCTCGGCAAAACATCTCCTCTGGCACCCTTCTTTTGGCTCTTCATCCCGGACGCATAGGCGAGATTTCGCTTGAGCCCGGCTCTGAAGCTAAGAACCAAAGAAGTATCTTTACCGCATTCGGCGGCGATAAGAGGGGAGAGATTTTAAACTTAAGAGATCTGGAGCAGGCTATGGAAAATTTCAATGCCGCTTCAAGAAGCGAGGCGGAGATAAGCTTAAGCCCTTCCGCAAAGCAGGGCTACTCCGATATCAATATCTCTAGGCAGCAAAGCTCTCCTTTATTACTTAGATTAAGCGCGGATAATCTGGGCTCCAAATCTAGCGGCAAATACCAAGGCGCGGCTATGCTTTACGGTCTAAATTTGCTTGGATTAAACGAGAGCGTATTTGCTTCTTACGGTAGGAATTTTTTAAGAGGAGATAAAAAATCTTTAGGAGATGATAGCAAGAGCGGAAGATCGGCTAACTATTATGCGGGCTTTAGTATACCTTTTGGATACTTTTCTCTGTCCTTTTGGCAAAACAGATACACTTATGATCAAATAGTGCCTGGAGCTTATGAGCTTTATACCTATAGTGGAAGCAGCGTTAGAAGAAATCTGGATCTTAACTACGTATATTTTAGAAATCAAAACTCCAAAAATTCCCTGTTTTTTAGAATTTGGCAAAAGAAGTATAAAAACTATATACAAGATTATGAGCTTAGCAACCAAAGAAAGCGCGAAGGGGGCTATGAGGCGGGACTAAAATCCAAGGTATTTTTTGATAACTCTTCGGTAGAGATGATGCTTTCGTACCTAAAATCCACGGGGGCGTTTAACGCTCTAAGAGCGCCTGATGAAGACTTCGGCGGCGGAAGCTCTAGATATCATTTGATAAACGCCGCGTTAAATTTTAAAACCAGATCTTCTGCCATCCCTTTAAGCTACGAGTTGGAACTTTACGCAAGAAGAGCCAGCACCCATCTTAGCCCCATAGATAGGCTAAATATCGGCGGATACTATAGCGTTAGAGGATTTGACGGGCAGATGAGCCTGCTTGGAGATAGCGGTTTTTATATAAGAAATACTTTGGAATATAAGTATTTTAAAAATAACGGCGTCTACCTGGCCTTTGATGTCGGCAAACTCAGCTCTAAGGGAAAAGATTATCCCGCAGAGGGTGAAATGCTTAGCGGAGGAGGCGTAGGCCTTAGAGGAAATATTTCAGGTTCTTTTACCTATGATCTTTTGGCAGCTTTTCCTATTAGCAAACCGGAAAATTTTAAAACGGACAGTCCTGCTTTAAATTTCTCTTTAAGCTACGACTTTTAAATTTATCTTTTAAAAATTTAGCACAATCTTATCGGCGCTTACCGCGGCGTTTAATATAAACGAAGACTATATAACTCTTAGTAAATTTTACTAACTATTTTAGCGCAGATACGCCGTACTAAGAGCCGAGAAATAGCAATCCTGCGCCCAGACCGAACTCCAAAGCTAATTCAAATAAATTTTAAATAAAATATCCTAAATTTACTATTTTTTTAAGAAAGTATTCAAGAAATTTAAGATATAAACCCATCGCAATCGGAGGTTATAAGTATGCAAATTTTATGTTTAAGCTCTATTTTTAATGGCTCGGGGCGACTTGGCGCTTCTACTGATACAAAAGGATATTTCGGCGTCTTTACCCAAGTAAGCAAGCGCCTTGCCGCTCTTTTGCTTATTGGTTTGCTGGCTCCCTGTTTTTCATATTGCGAGATTATCCCCGATAGCTCTGCTGCGGCAGAACATAGAGCTTCGGTGTCTCAAACTCCGAATGCTCCGGCCACTCAAATAGATATCGCCTCTCCTAACGATAAGGGGATTTCTATCAACGAATACTCCAAGCTTAACACTCCTAAAGAGGGTACGGTATTTAATAACTCTCGAGCAGGAGCTATAAGTAAAACTGCAGGCTATATACCGCCAAATCCGAGGCTCAATCGCGGCGAAGCTAAGCTTATAATTAATCAGGTAAACTCGCCTCTTCCTTCAAATTTGCAGGGTAATATAGAGATAGCGGGCAGAAAAGCCGATCTCATCATCGCTAATCCTAGTGGCATCAATGTAAACGGCGCTACCATAATAAATTCCTCCTCTACTACGTTAAGCACCGCCACGCCCTCCTATGAAAACGGACATCTTAAATCCCTAAACATAAGCAAAGATGGCTCTATAAATATAGGAGCGAACGGCCTAAACGATAACGGAGATTATTTAAACGTAATATCTAATAGCCTAAAGCTGGAGGGTAAAATTTACGCAAACGAGATCAACGTGGTAGCGACTGATGGCAAAGTATCTTTAAAAAATACAAATTCCGGATTGAGGCAGGATAATCTAAAGATCGAGCAAGAAGGAGGATCGCATCCTAAGGGCGTATCCATAGACTCCTCGGCTTTAGGCGGAATGTACGCGGGTAAGATAAATATAATATCTACTAAAGATGGAGCGGGCATCAATAATAAAGGGGCTATCTTGGCGGACAGCTCTTTAAAGATAGACGCTAACGGAGATCTGATAAATGAAGGAAAGCTAGGCTCCAACGGACAGACTCAAATCAGCTCCAAGACCGTCTCCAACCAAAAAGGCTCTAAAATTTCAGCCTCCAATCTGGGTATAAAAGCCTCTTCGGTAGAAAACAGAGGAAATATACAGGCTAATACTCTAAAGATAAAAGCGGATAGGCTAGATAATATAAAAGGCACCATAAGCTCAAGCTCCGCCTTAAAGATAGAGGCGAAAAGCCTAAGCAACAAAGATATAGCCGTAATAGGAGCGGCTAAGAGCGAAAGACTAAAGGAGTTAAGCTTAGATGAGAGTAAAGACTCTTTTAAAACAGGAGTTATTCCTCCTTCCAAAAACGAGCTTAGCATAATAAGCGCGGATCATATATCAAATATAGGCGGAGCGATACTTTCAAACGAAAGCTATTTGGATATAAAAGAGAGTCTTTTAAACGATAATAGCCTAATAGTATTAAGGGCGTTGGATTCCGAAATTCCAAATTTTTATAACCTTTCAGGTTCTACCTTTATAGTACAAGAGGGCTTAAGTTTGCGCGGCAACAATCTACGCAACGAAAGCTCAAAGATCATCTCCCTAGGAGGCGCTCTTTTAGGCTACGACAGCATAGATAATTCTAAGGGTTCTATCCTAAGCGGAGGAAATTTAATCATAAACAAAGGCGCTCTTAATAATGAAGAGGGACTTATAAGCTCCAAAGGGGATCTCGCTTTAAACCTAGATAGTCTTAGCGCTTTAGGTAAGCTAAACTCGGACGGTAGTTTATATCTGGGGCTAAAGGACGATTTGAGCTATAACGGAGGAATCTACGCAGGCGGCGATATATACTTGAACTTACAGGGAAGCTTCATCGCCTTACAAAGGCTGATCTCCAATAAAGATCTGATCATAAACGCAAAGGGTATCAAAAACGAAAGCATCATAGCCGCACTTGGAAATTTGGCTTTAAAAGCAAAGGAGCAAATTTTAAATTTAGGCTCTTTAATCGCGCGCGGCGAGCTGATAACAAACTCTGAAAGCCTAATCAATAAAAAAGCCCTCGTTTATGCGCAAGACGGCATAAATTTAAACGCTAAAAATATCCTCAATCAAGACGTGTCCAATATACTTAGCGGAGGGGATATAGTTATAAATACGAGCTTTCTTAGCAACGAAGCGCTATCCAACATCATCTCTCAAAGAAATTTAAATATTTTTAATGAAAGAGGCGGGGAGGGCAAGGCGGACGAGATCATTAACGCCTCCTCTTTGATATATGCAAAAAACACTCTTAATATCGGCGCTAAAAAGTTAAACAACCGCTCCTCTAGCGAGCTAAATATAGAGCATCAAAGAATTTCAGGCGCTATCGATCTATACTGCGCTCATTATGGCGGCTGGGGTTGCGATGCCACCAAAATAAAACTAAACGTAGGCGAGATAAAAGAACAAATCATTAAGAAAAATCCGAATTTGAGCCCTAGCGAGCTGAACGATAAGCTTATAGAGGAGCTTAGCTTAAGAGATATTAATTTATACGTATTAAGCTTATATAAAAACACTAGGCTTCCTGGGGAAGACGATGTAAAGCTTTATGATAACCTTACCATTCAAAACGATATCGTTAGCGTAAATAAAAGCAAACCGCATAAAAAAGAGCAGCTAAGACTTATTAGATACAACGTAGATAAAGAGTATATAAGTGAAGATAGCCTAAGTAAATTTATGGGCTCAAACATAATCTCCGCAGGGGATAGTAACCTTAACATAGATGAGCTAAATAACGATAAGAGCGTAATTTATGCCTATAGCGATCTATCTTTAAATGTAAAGAGCCTAAACAACCGCTCTTTAAGTCTAAATCATAGTATAACTAGCCAGGCGGAATATAGATGGAAAGGCAAAAGGAGCAAAATTCACGGCGGCTATAGCGACCAAAAGAATATCTACTACTCTCAGCCCGCTATTGTCTCCATAATAGGAGCCAAAAAAGATATAAAAGGCTACGCGGGGGATATTTCAAATTTAAACTCACACGGGCAGATAAACTCTAGTAACGCTCCTACTCTTATAAAGGAAGCTTTTTCTAAAATAGATTACTCCCTAATAGGCAAGGGGCTCCTTAATCCTAACGCTTTAAATCTCAATAAAAACGATCTCGCGCCTAGCCTTAATAACGAAGCGGATATGCAAGATATCATTAAGCCTAGCTATATAAATAATCTCTTCTTGCCCACAAAAGCAAAATTCTACAATATATTCTACGTTTATAGCGAGCTGACGCCGGATTTTTCATATATGCACAATAAGCTAAGCTTGCTTTATGATAAAAAAAGGACATCCTTGAACTCTTCGGAGGAGGAAGATGACGGTACCTTACTTAGCTCTGCACCTTCTTTAATATACGCAGGAGGCAATATAAATTTAAGCGTAAACGGCGATCTTAGAAACGAAGGGATAATTTACGCTGGATCAAATATGAACCTAAAAGCCGGCAGCGTATCAAATTTAAACTCCGCCTCCATTATCGCGGGAAATGCCCTAAGCATATCGGCTAATAAAGATATAATAAACGCCTCCTCTTTGATACAAGGACGTAGCGTAAGCTTAAATGCGGGCAGAGATATAGTACATAAAACCCTAAGTAAAAAGATAAGCTTAAATAGAGCCTACGGCGATCAAAGTAGCACCTATATAGGCACTATCTCAAATATAAAATCTACCGAAGGCGGCGTAGCGTTAAATGCGGCTCGCGATATAACCGTAACCGGAGCAAGCATAGACTCTGCTGCAAATTTAATCCTAAACGCTGCAAATGACGTAAACATAAATAGCGCAAAGGAGAAGCTAAGCTATAACTTTAAAAGCAAAGGGGGATATTATAAAGAGGATATCGTTAAGAATACAAGCTCCAAGCTTAACGCCAAAGATAATATCTTAATAAAAGCGGACGGTATAGCCATAAGCGGAGCGGATATTAATGCGCGCAGCGGTGATGCTTTGCTGCAGGCAAAGAACTCCATAAATCTAAGTGGGGATATCGATAGCAACTACTACGAGAGCGAATTTAAAGAAAAGGGCTTTGCGTCTAAAAAAAGCACTACTACTAAAGCTTTAAATCAAAGCGTAGTACCTACTAGCATAAGCGCTAAAAATATAATGCTTAGCTCGCAAGAAGCTGATATCAATATAGCAGGCTCCGCGTTAAAAGCTAAAGAAGCCATAGATATGCAGGCGGGAGATAATATAAATATAGTATCTGTACCATATAGCTCTTATTACGAGAAAGAAAGCCATAAAAATTCTTTTGGAGCTCTAGCTTCGCTAAAGAAAAACCATATCGAGACCTCAAATAACGAAGCAAGCTCAACCCTCTTTTCAAAGCATATAAATTTGACGGCAGGCTCTATCAATCTTTTAGCCTCAAATATTACTGCAGATAGAGTAAATTTAAATACAAGTGAGTTAAATTTAATCTCGTCTAAAAGAAGTGATACAAAAATATCTACTTCAAATCGCAAAGGCGTACTTACGGCTACTATGAAAGATAAAGGAGCCATAAAAGAAACTGAAATTCCAAGCTTCATAGCCGTAAAAGAGAGTCTAAAGCTAAACGATAAAGATATTACCGATAAGCTTACGCCGCATAAGCAAGAAAGCGCTTCTACTTTAAATCAAGACATTGCTATGAGCAGTAGTGATCTTTTGCAGACAGATACTAAGGAGCACCGCGATAACCAAATATCACCATCTGCTAAAGATCCCGCTCAAACTACTAAGGAGCTTAGCTCAAATTCTCCCACTCCTATAGATGAAAAGAATATAAACCAAACCAAGGCTATTTTAAATTCTAAGGAGTGGAGCGATAAGACAAGAAGCCTTAGCGGCGTAGGCTCTTTAATAGTAACTGCTGTAGTAACATATCTTACCGCAGGAGCAGGATCTGGCATAGCAGGAGCTCTTACTACTACTGCAGCGACTTCAGCTGCGGTAGATGCTACGGTTTGCGCTAGCATAGCCAACCTTACCGTTCAGACAGCCAATATGGCTATATCTGATGGCAAGGTTAAATTTAGCCCTAGCTCTCTTGCCAAATCCGCTATTACGTCTGCTGCAGGAGCTTATGTCGGAAAATATATATCTGGCTCAAGTGCTTTAAAACAGAATCTTATAAAGACCGATTATTTTAACGTTTCGTATGCCGATATAGCGCGTTCTGCTTCAAATGCAGCCATTACAAGCGGAGTATACGGCACTAACTTTAAAGATGCCTTTATCTCAGCTTTAGCATATAAAGCAAGCGACGGCTTGTTTAAACAAGTAGGGGACGCAGCGCAATCATTTAATATGAGCGACGGCTCCATAGCTAAAATAGCTATGCACTCCTTAGCAGGAGGCATAGTTTCTAGCATGGGTGGAGGAAGCTTTAAAGATGGAGCTATAAGCGCAGGCTTTAGAGAGATGCTAAGCCCGTTAAGCAAAAATTTCTCAGAAAAAGATCAAATTCTATCCTCACAGCTGAGCGGAATTTTAGCAGGAGGTATAAGTGGAGGCGATAGAGGAGCAAATGCCGGCTACAACATAGCAACCAGCGCAGAGATTAATAATAGGCAGTTACATCAAAAAGAGGTAGAGTGGCTAAACGATAAGCAAAAAATAGCTAAATTTAAAGACTATATTCAAAAAGCTACCTCTAAGAGATATACGGACGATGAAGCAAAAAAGATACTGGCTAAAGGAGGAATATCTTTAAGCGATGAATCTTTTAACGAAGCCTATAAAGAAAGCTTGAGCGTTGATGAGCTAGCGGATATAGGCTTAGCTAAGGAGTATATCAAGCAAAGCGACTTCTATAATAAAGACCTAGATGGAACAAATGCCTTTAATCCTACTGCTTCCCAGTATGCGGAGAGGTATATGTATTTGGATAGCTTCAATAGGAATAAAAATTTCTACAGTGATAATCTAAAAGTAGATAAGCCTTTTCTAGATGATATAGCTGGTTTCGGGAAAGGCTTTATTTCTGGAGGATGGAATTTTATTTCTAATTCGGTTGAGGGAGCATATAATCTAGTCACCAGCCCGATAGAAACGACAAAAGGCATAATAAACACCATACCGAATATCCCTAGTTTAGCAGGAACGGGCTTAGATAAAAGCGAAGTGGACATTATGGTAGGAGACTATAAAACTGCAACCGAAAGAGATACCGAGGGTGTAACTACGGTATTTACCGGCGGTGCAGGAATAGTAAAAGGCTCTGCGGCTATCGGCAAGGCTGCCTTAAAGCAAGGATTAAAAGAGATACCTAAAAAAGAAATTGTTAAGCCTGCGTTATCCAAAGAGCAGGTAAATAAGGCATTCGTAGATAGTAAGTCTGATTTAGCTACTTTAGTTAATAACACAAAAGCAGATTATATAGTTAGCAAAAAAGGGCTTGCATTTAGCGTCAGCGATCTTAAAAATCTATTCGCTTTACAAGGAACATCAAAAAATGTAGGAAATTGGCAAGGTCTAACAGGCGCATCATTTGAAGAAATATTCTCAAGAGCGCCGAAAGACTGGAAAGTAATGCTACAGGATGATGGCAGAGGCATCAAATTTGTCGATAAAGATGGTGCAGATAGGGTCAGAATACATGCGCCTGAAAATAATCCAAAATTGCCAAGCACCGCAAATACTAATAGCGGATGGGTTTTAAGAATTCATGCTAATAAAAATAAGTATTTTGATGATGCGGGCAATATTAAACGAGCGAAGACTAACGAAACTCATATCCCAATAAAAGGAAACCCAAATGCAAATTGATGGAAAACATATATTTCGCAAGGGCGTGCTTCTGTACAAACTATGCGTAATGGCTTCTTTAGAATATCAAGATAAATATCTTGTGCACGCTACAGATGAAGATTGCGAAAATCCTAAGGAGATGGTATATTTTTTATGTGATTCCTGCGCTAATGCCCTATTGGAGGAATTTGAATTTTGCTTCTTGCCATACGAAAGGGATGCGCTAAGAGAGCTTAGGTCTCTTATTCTTAAAAACTTTAAGGACGATAGATCATTATACGTAGATGATTATGAATATTTAGTCTATCACAATAAATCTTGGATAGAGGTCAGAGAGCTAGCTCTAAAAACAATCCATATTTTTGGCTACGAGCTTGACGACTTTGACTACGACCCTGATTGAGGTCGAAACCCACATCCCAATAAAAGGAAACCCAAATGCAAATTAACGGAAAAGAGATATTTGAGAAAGGCGGGCTTATGTATAATTTATGTCGCATGGCCTCTTTTGAATATCAGGACAAATATATCGTTCATCCTACAATCTACGAATATGAAAGCCCGTCTGAAATGGCAGATATTTTATATACCGAATGCGAAAATGCTTTATTGGAGCGGTTTGAATTTTGTTTCTTACCATACGAGAGAGATGCGCTAAGAGAGCTTATGGAGCTTATAGATAGATACTTTAAAGATCAAAGCTTGCTAGAAGGCATAGGTGAGTATTTGGTATATCAAAATAAATCCTGGATAGAGGTCAGAGAATTAGCCTTAAATACCTTGCATATTTTTGGATATGATTTAGGTGACTTTGACCTATATTAAGCCCATGGAGCTAGCACTTAAATAAAAAGGAAACCCAAATGCAAATTAACGGAAAAGAGATATTCTACAAAGGTGGTCTCATGTTTCATCTGTGGCGAATGGCTTCTTTGGAATATCAGGACAAATACATCGTTCATCCCACAAAGGACTACTATATATTAGCAGACGAAATAATAGATTGGCTATATGATTTTTGCAAAAATGCCCTATTGGAGCAATTTAAATTTTGTTTTTTACCATACGAGAGGGATGCGCTAAGAGAACTTAAGGGGCTCATAGATAAGTACACTGAAGATGACAGTATATTAAAGGGGGAAGAAGATGGCTATTACTTGGTCTATCAGAACAAATCCTGGATAGAAGTTAGAGAGCTAGCCCTAAAAACAATCCAAATTTTCGGATATAAATTAGATAACTTTAACTATGATTGAATATGAATTATATACCAATAAAAGGAAACCCAAATGCAAATTGACGGAAGAGAGATATTCTACAAAGGTAGTCTTATGTTTTATCTATGGCGAATGGCCTCTTTGGAATATCAGGATAAATATATTATTCATCCCACAATCGACGCATATGAGGATCCGTCAGAAATGGCAGAACTTCTGTGCACTGAATGCGAAAATGCTTTATTGGAGCAGTTTAAATTTTGCTTCTTGCCATACGAAAGGGAGATCTTAAAAGAGCTTGCAGAGCTTATTTATAAATACTTTAGAGACGGGAGTTTATTAAAGGGCGAGGAAGATGGCGATTATCTAGTTTATCACAATAAATCTTGGATAGAGGTTAGAGAGCTAGCCCTAAAAACAATCCATATTTTTGGCTACGATTTAGGTGACTTTGACCTATATTAAGCTCACGGAGCAGCACTTAAATAAAAGGAAACCCAAATGCAAATTAACGGAAAAGAGATATTTAGGAAAAGCGGACTTATGGTTAATCTATGTCGTATGGCATCTTTGGAATATCAAGTTGATCATTTGATACATCCTGCGGTTGAATATTACGAAAGCCCGTCAGAAATGGTAGAATTTTTATATACCGAATGCAAGAACGCTTTATTGGAGCAATTTGAATTTTGCTTCCTGCCATACGAGAGGGATGCGTTAAGAGAGCTTATAGAACTTATAGATAATATACTGAAGACAATAGTATATTAAAGAGAGATACTTATGAGTATTTGGTCTATCACAATAAATCTTGGATAGAGGTTAGAGAATTAGCCTTAAATACCTTGCATATTTTTGGATATGATTTAGGTGACTTTGACCTATATTAAACTCACGGAGACAGCACTTAAATAAAAAGGAAACCCAAATGCAAATTGACGGAAAAGAGATATTTGAGAAAGGTGCGCTCATGTGCTTTCTAAGTCGTATGGCTTCTTTGGAATATCAAGTCAAATATTTAGTGCATGCTACGGCTGAATATTACGAAGATCCGTCAGAAATGGCAGAACTTTTATATACTGAATGTAAAAATGCTTTATTGGAGCAATTTAAATTTTGTTTTTTACCATACGAAAGGGATGCACTAAGAGAACTTATGGAGCTTATAGATAGATACTTTAAAGATCAAAGCTTGCTAGAAGGAGATACCTACGAGTATTTGGTTTATCACAATAAATCATGGGTAGAGGTTAGAGAACTGGCTTTAAAGACATTGCATATTTTCGGATATAAACCATATAACTTTGACTATGATTGAGTATGAAGTTTATATCCCAATAAAAGGAAACCCAAATGCAAATTAACGGAAAAGAGATATTTGAGAAAGGCGGTCTTATGTTTTATTTAAGCCGAATGGCTTCTTTGGAACATCAAGATAAATATCTAGTGCATGCCACGGCTAAATATTATGAAGATCCATCGGAAATGGCGGAACTACTATGCGATGAATGCTGGCGAGCCCTTGACGAAAAATTTAAATTCTGCTTCTTGCCCTATGAAAGAGAGATCTTAAAAGAGCTTGCAGAGCTTATTTATAAATACTTTAAAGATCAAAGCTTGCTAGAAGGAGATACCTACGATTATTTGGTCTATCGCAATAAATCATGGATAGAGGTCAGAGAATTAGCTTTAAAAACTTTACATATTTTCGGATATGATTTGGACAACTTCGATCTGTATTAAGCTTACGGAACAAGCACTTAAATAAAAAGGAAACCCAAATGCAAATTAACGGAAAAGAGATATTTAAGAAAGGCACTCTTATGTGCCGCCTAAGTCGAATGGCTTCTTTGGAATATCAAGTCAATTATTTAGTGCATGCTACGGCTGAATACTACGAAGACCCGTCAGAAATGGCAGAACTACTATGCGATGAATGCTGGCGAGCTCTTGACGAAAAATTTGAATTCTGCTTCTTACCCTATGAAAGAGAGATCTTAAAAGAGCTTGCAGAGCTTATTTATAAATACTTTAAAGATCAAAGCTTGTTAGAGGGAGATACCTACGAGTATTTGGTTTATCACAATAAATCATGGGTAGAGGTTAGAGAACTGGCTTTAAAGACATTGCATATTTTCGGATATGATTTGGAAGACTTCGACTATGATTAAACCCATATTAGACCTGGCAGAATGAAATTTATCCTACATATCTTTACTCTGCTACTATGCCTAAGCGCCTGGGCTTCTATAGATATTAATGGTATAAGTGATAGTAAATCAAGCTCTATAGGGGCAGGTATAGGCATAAGCGGAACTAAAACAAACTCCGATCCGGACAATCCCTCTGACATAAGCAACAACATAGTAAGGTATTCAAATTCTAAGCTTTCAAGCATAAACGCCAACTACTCTAGATCCAAATCAAGCACTATAAAATTTAAAAATTCTAAATAAAGAAATAAAATGAAATTTGTAAAACGATACAAAAATATTATTCTATTGCCGTTTATGCTAATTATTTCGTTTTTTGTTTTTCGTATGATTTATACGGAAATAATTAGCGAGTGCGCTCCAATGAGGCTCTTTTCAAAAAATTCTCTAAGCAATAGCGGTTATGTTGAGTTAAAAGCAAAATGTATAAGAAAAGCTTTGGAAAATAACGATAATCACCTTATTATGCAGTATTTTAAAAGAGAGACGAGCGAGTGTCTTGAGATCAGTGATGGATCGTCAAAGATCCCACATAATTTGATTAGAGTTAATAGCTTTGAAGAGTGGAAAAAATTAAGGCTTACGGATACTGATAATATAATTTGTCCTATCGGTAATTATAAAAAGAGCGATATTAGCAATGAAAGCAAATAAATTCACAAATCATTCAAATTTACGAAGTTGAGGCTACTCATCAAGCAAAATATTAGCTACAATTTTAAAATTTACTATCTTGCGCCGCGCGTTTTTTGCGTCTGCATATCCGATAAATTTAGAAGAGCGCCGCAAAAGACGCCGTCAAAAAAGCGAAATTTAACGCTAAATTTTATATAATCTTGCGATTTAATGCGAGGAGATAGGATGAATAAAAAGGCGTATTTCGGGAGTTTCGGCGGGCAGTTCGTGCCTGAAACGGCGATGTTCGCGCTCGAGGAGCTAGAGGATGCGTACAACACCATAGCGCAGACGAAAGAATTTAAAGACGAGCTGGGTTACTTGCTGCGCGAATACGCGGGGCGCCCGACGCCGTTATATTACGCTGCGCGTCTTAGTGAGCACTACGGGCATGAAATTTATCTAAAGCGCGAGGATCTTAACCATACGGGCGCTCATAAGATCAACAACGCCCTAGCGCAAGCGTTGCTCGCCAAAAAAATGGGCAAAAAAAAGGTCATCGCCGAAACCGGCGCGGGTCAGCACGGCGTGGCGACGGCGACGGCAGCGGCGCTATTTGGGCTTGAGTGCGACGTGTATATGGGCGAGACCGACGCTGCGCGCCAGCAGCTCAACGCCTTTAGGATGCAGCTTTTGGGCGCAAATTTGATTAAAATTGGCACCGGTTTAAAAACGCTCAAAGAGGCGACCACCGCGGCGATTCAGGCGTGGGTGAACGAGATCGAGAGCGTATTTTACGTTATCGGCTCGGCGGTCGGACCGCATCCGTATCCGAAGATGGTTAGGGATTTTCAAAGCGTCATCGGCGCCGAGACCAGATCGCAGCTCGCAAGCAAGGGGATTAAAGCCGACTACGTCCTAGCCTGCGTAGGAGGCGGAAGCAATGCGATAGGAATTTTTAGCGCGTTCGTGGACGATCCTAACGTGCAACTCATCGGCGTCGAAGCGGGCGGCTTGGGCGCGCATACCCCTTATCACGCAGCGACCATCACTAACGGACGCGCGGGCATCATCCACGGCATGAAAACGATCGTACTGCAGGATAAATTCGGCATGATCGAGCCTGTTCACAGCATTTCGGCGGGGCTTGATTATCCGGGCGTGGGCCCGGAGCACGCGCATCTGCACGAGATAAGTCGCGCAAAATACGAAGCGGTAACCGACGATGAGTGCATCACGGCGCTTAAACTGCTCTGTAGGCTCGAAGGCATCATCCCTGCGATCGAAAGTGCGCACGCGCTAGCGTATTTACAAAAGCTCTGCCCGCAGCTAAAAGGCAGAAAAACGATCGTCGTAAACGTAAGTGGCAGGGGCGATAAGGATATGGATACCGTGATGAATTACAAAAAAGGAACGATTTATGGATAAGATCAAGGCGGCCTTCGCCGGCAAAAAGGCAAATATCGGCTACATCGTGGCGGGCTACCCGAGTCCAGTGCACACGAAGGAGTTTTTGTCAAATTTAGACGAAAGCGTGATCGATCTGCTTGAGATCGGCATTCCTTATTCCGACCCGCTCGCAGACGGCCCCGAAATTTTTAAAGCGAGCTTTTCCGCGGTGCAAAGCGGCGTAAACGCGGAGAAGGTATTTGAAATTTTAAAAGGGGTGCAAACGCGCAAGCCGCTTGTATTTTTGGTATATTACAACGTGATCTTTGCCTACGGCGCGCGCGAATTTGTATCCAAGGCGGTGCGCTACGGCATCAGCGGGCTAATAATCCCCGATCTGCCGTATGAGGAAAACGAAGAAATTTTCGCGCTTTGCGAGGAGTTCGGTATCGCGCTCATCCCGCTTATCAGCGTTACGAGCGAACATCGCGCTACGCGAGTTTTGAGCCGCGCTCGAGGCTTCATCTACGGCGTGGGCGCTATCGGCGTGACAGGAAGCAAGCAAACTCCGATCTCGCGCCTAAAAAATATGGTCGCAGATCTTAAAAAGATGAGCGATCTGCCCGTAGCGATCGGCTTTGGTATTCGCAGCTCTAGCGATGTTCGCGCCACGAAAGAATACGCAGACGGCGCTATCATCGGCACTGCGATCGTAAATTTATGCGCAAATTACGGCGGGCGCGAGCTGCAAGACAAGATCGCCGAACTTTTTAACTAACGGAAAGAGCATGAAAAAGATATTTTTGATTTTAATCGCAAATTTTTGCCTCGGCGCCAATCTGATGCAATACGATCTTTTCAACCACGACGACAGCGTCGACATCGCCTTGGCATTTGACTCCGCATACAAGCCCGATATCGTACGCCGCGTCGATGGGCAGTCGATGAGTCTTATTTTAAAAGGGCTTGGTGGCGATGAGAAATTTAACGAAATGCGCACCAATCAAAAGGTCTTAAAAAGCTTTACGATAGCGCCCAAAGGCAAGGATATCGAGATAAATTTCCCCACCGGAGCCGATCTGTCGGTAGATGCTCTTACTCAAGACGGCAATTTAAAGCTCATTTTGCGCGTAAAAAATCCCGCTTTCGACCAAAGCAAGATGAGCGTCAAAAGTGAGGCGAATGAGACGGCGCAAAGCAGCAGCAGTGGAGTTTCTGTAATGCCGATAATCGTAGCATTACTGCTTGCGGCTGCAGCTTTCGTCGGCGTGCGAAAATTTTTATTACACAAGCCGCAAAAAAGTATCGACGAGACATGGCGGGTTTTTGAAGACGACGCTAGCATAGAGGGCGCTGACGTGGACGAAGCGGGCATAGATGAAATTTTAAACGACTCCTCTTTTAAAAATCAGAGCGGATCAAAGAACGCAAATTTTACCAATTATTCTGACTCGCAGGAGTTTGCGAAGAAAGATAAAGCCTTTGCTTTAAATTTAAAAAATTCTAACGACTCAAAAAACGTAGATAGCGCAGATTTTTTAAGAGGCGAGAACGTGAGCGAAGAGAGTGCACACGATAAATTTTACGATGAAGTTGCGCGTGCCGAGCGTTCGGAAGCTACGGAGGCGGACGAAAGCTCTGAGAGCGCCGAGAATATAGGCACAGCGGATAAAATTTCGCCGCTTAAAGTAAGCTCTGCCGAGAGTGGTACGATGGAATTTCGCGAGGGAGCAAAAGAAAGATCGGATACAAAAGAGCCCAAAGTTTCGGCATTTAAAAGCATTTTAAAAAATGAGCTGCTTAGCTCGGATACCGCAAGACCTAGCGACGTGCGAGTAGAGCTGGTGCGCGAGATCGACGAAAATAATGCTGCCGTAGTGCTAAGCTTCGCGGGCAAAAAACATCTAGTGGTACTAAAAAGCTCCAACGCTATCGATTGATGAGGCGAGAAAATTCGCAGCTTGCGGGCTTTGCGACCGTATGTAAAATATAATTTCCGACTTCGTGCGAGAAATTAAGGTTGGTTTATTTATATTTAAGTAAAATTCTATAGTTAAGACTGGCTTCGTATGTCCGAACCCCGTTTTAACTACTTTTTAAATTCTATTTTTAGTCATTTTTAAGTATGGATAGGATTCTTGCTTTTTAAAATTTAGATCGGAATTTATTTGCTTTTTATTTTACAAAGGATAAAATCGCGCCTAAGAGATCGGTCGATCTAGATTATTTCAGGACTTTTTCATGAATAA
Organism: uncultured Campylobacter sp.; assembly: GCA_963520005.1. GTDB lineage: Bacteria > Campylobacterota > Campylobacteria > Campylobacterales > Campylobacteraceae > Campylobacter_B. Next base: position 20,218 of record CAUQPS010000003.1, on the reverse strand, counting down.
CGTTAAATGGTACATCATCGCAGGCGCCGTGCTAGGCGTGCTGGGTGCGACGCTGGTGCATTTGGGAAACCCGGGCAATATGGGCGTTTGCGTCGCTTGTTTTTTGCGCGATACCACGGGCGCGCTGGGTTTTCACCGAGCTAGCGCGGTGCAATACATCCGCCCGGAGATCATAGGGCTCGTGTTCGGCGGCTTTTTGGCAAGCGTGCTTTGGACGCGCGAGTTTGTGCCGGTTACGGGCAGCTCGCCGTTTGCGAAATTTTTCCTAGGGATTTTCGCGATGATCGGCTGCCTTGTGTTTTTGGGATGCCCGTGGCGCACGTTTTTGCGCCTAGGTGGAGGTGATTTGAGCGCACTGGCGGGCATTGCAGGTTTGATCTGCGGCGTAGCGATCGGGTTTTTGCTTAAAAAGCGCGGCTATGAGGCGAGCAAAGAGGTAAGGCTTAGCGGCGCGATCGGAATTTTGCCCGTGCTACTGGGCGTTGCGCTGCTTGCGGCCTTGATTTTCGGACTCAAAACGGGCGAGGGTGGCGCGCTTTTTATCTCCGCTAAAGGCCCCGGCGCACAACACGCCACGGTAGGCATCTCGCTGGCTGCGGGCATTATCGTGGGCGCGGTGATGCACAGAAGCAAATTTTGCAGCGTCGGCGCATTCGGTAGAATTTTCCGCGGCGATTTCTCGATGTTTTGGGGCGTGCTAAGCGTCATCGTGTTTGCAAGCATCGCAAATATCGCGTTTGGGCAATACAAGCTCGGCTTTGACGGCCAGCCTATCGCACATAACGATTTCGTTTGGAATTTCTTAGGCATGGTGCTCGCAGGACTTTGCTTCAGCCTCAGCGAGGGCTGCCCGGGCAAGCATCTGGTGCAGGCCGGCACGGGAAATTTAAGCTCGGGCGTCTTCGTCATCGGCATGGCGGCGGGCGCCGCGATCGCGCACAATTTCTTGCTCGCAAGCTCGGCTAAAGGCATCACCGAGTTCGCTCCTTACGCGGTCGCGATCGGTTTTGTTTTCGCGCTTTACGTGGGGATTTTTCAAAGGCGCAGCGTTTAAGGCTGATATTTAATCTCAGAGATCAATCGAATACAGAGACGGCGTATCTGATCAAGCTTCGGCGGCGTACTTATACTTATCGAAAAATACGCTGCCGGCGCAGAGCGCTCGCTGTAAGACTGGCGCAAGCAGCTGGAGGTGGAATTTAAAAATTTGTAGCCGTATTCATAACGCGATAAAACAAATGATAAAATATATTCCGCGCAAGAAAGATTACGATCAATTTTTAAGAGTCGCGCCTTTAAATTTTAAAATTTAAAGGCTTCGCCGTTTGAGGCTTCTTTCATCTAAAGCTCTTTAATTGCTAATTAAAATCCAGCCATACGTGACGCTGGGTCTTATCCAAATCAATGCCTTTTGTCTTCATAAAAAATTCTTTTATCCTAACGTAGTCGTCCATAGTTTCTATCGTAAGGGCGATATCTTTATCCTTGCCTCGGATTATTATATTATCGTAGAATATAAATCTAAGTTGAAATTTAAAAACCAAAAAATATATAAATTTTGAGATGAATAAAAACAAAAACGTCAATATTAATATAAAAATTACTTTGGAACTACCTGTTTCTATATATTTTCTTACGCCGATAGCTAATACTAATATGCAGATCAATAAAAAAGCGATTATCGTAGCATACGGATCAAATTTTAAGAAAAATCTATAAAAAGCGCCTTGCCTCCTAAGCCACTCATTATCTCTTGCGAAATAGGCTCTTTTTACATCCTTAAGATCATCTAAGAATATAGTTTTTTCGGGCTTTTTATTTGTATAATAAGTAACTCAATTATTATAAAATTTTACAAATTTCTTATTAAAAAAATTTGTAAAATATTCCATTATTATAGGCAATCCGAAAAATGGAAATACTATAAAAAGCTGATTATATCTAGTTTGATTGGGTTCGTATGAATACATAAAAATCATAATCGCAAGCGTACATACCGTAGCAAGAACTATATAAAAATTCGTCTTATCTTTGAGCGCTAAAGGCTCTTTATTGTAATCACGAGCGTAACTCGGATTTTGTTCAAATTTATTAGGTTTTTCGTTTGTATTTATCGTAGAGTCATCCGTGAGTTTTTCAAATTTAGAATTCTTACTGTTAAAATTTTCGGCATCAAAATTCCGCCCTGAACCCTGCCTAAATTTTGACGCCGTTCATTTAGAATTTTATTCAGCTTCTCAAGCCTCTGTTTTTTATTCATCTTTTATTCTTTATGGTCTACACGAAAATTTGCGGCGGAATTTTATCTAAATTTTTCCCTGTTTTGAGTAGAAAATAGGTCTTTAACTCCCTGTATTCTTTACTTGTTAGTATGCTTGCTTCGATATAATTACCGTTGCTCATAAAAATAAGGCTGTCGTTTCCTATGTCAAATCCCAAATTTTTCTTAAATCTAAATATGATTAAGGGCGCAAACGCCAAAAATAAGGAACTCGGCACAATTAAAATTCCATAAGAAATTTTATTTTTAAAAGTTACTACCAAAGATAAAAGGATCATCCACACGAACGCGACAAAAAATGTTGAAATTTTACCTTTTTTCGTCATTTTAAAAGTAGACGGTCCAAATGTGCGTTTTATTGCAATTATTTCGGATAAATTTATAGAGTATAAAGTCGCCCTCTTTTTCTCTGAATAATATTCGATAACTGAATTTTTAAATTTTATATAGCAGGCGCCAAATTTATCCGAAAGTTCTAGCCAGCGTTTAACGGATCTTGGCAAGTCTTGCCTTGTTCCAAAATCTATGAAATTAAGAAAATACAGAAATGGCGAATAAAATTTAATCATCTCTATCGAGTTGTCTTTTATGATTATCGGCTCTTTGTCGTAATTTCTTACTTGAGTTTTAAAATTTTGCGAGGGTGTATCAGCGGCGCAAGAGAAATCGCTTTGCGATTTTTGTTCAACGACATTCGTAAAATTTCGCTCGCTATTTATAGCATTTCGCCCGCCATCGCTCGTAAATTTTAGCCCGCCACCCGCCAAATTTTGCTTATCGCAATTTTTATCTTGTAAGAAGTCCTTTGTATTTTTATTGTGCTTTGTTTTGCTTATGCCAAACCTAGCAATTTCGTCGTTATGCATTTGGTTCCTTCTTATACACGCTTTATTTAGATATAACTATCGTGCGAGTTTGCACGCAGAGATTAGCCTTGCGCATTTTTTAAAATTTGCAAAATTTCGCTTATCTTTTGTGAATCTTTGTCGCCTCGCGCATCCTCCACGTGGCTGTTTAGATCGATAGCGTAGGGGCGCAGCGCGAGTGCCTCACGGATATTTTGCACGCCGATACCACCAGCAAGGATGAAAGAGATCGCCCCGCTTTTAGCAGCAGCGTCATGCTTATCCGCGCTATCATCTTTTGTGGCATCCAGCTTGCCTACTTCGCCGCCGTCATTCGCAATATTTAGCGCACTCGCCTCATAGTCGCTTGTGCCTCGATCATTGACGCCTTCGCTTGCGGGTCTTACACCACTCAGCCGCGCGGTAGCACACGCACTAAATTTGCACTCATCGTCATTCTTTGCGGCGCGACGATCGGCGCTCGCTTCTTGTTTCGTATTGCTCGATCGAACAATATCATGTGCTCGCTCGCTCGCTTCATTGCTATTAGAGGCACGGCAGACGTCGCTTACTATCTCGAGCTTTAAATTTCCGTTTTCGTTATGCTCCGCGCAAGAATTGCCGCAGCTGCCGTTTTTATCGCGCTTTAAATTCCCCTCGCTATATCCGTTACAGATCGCGCTATGTTGAATATGGCTCCTTGTGTCGCCAGCGCCTTGCATTGTGCCTGCTACATAGTATTTTTCATTACTTGCTGTGTCGTTTTGCGTATCGCAGTGCCCGCTAGCCGAGTCGTATTTTGTGTCGTCTATACTTTGAGTTGCGCTACTCGCGCAGTATTTTTCATCGCGCACCCCGCCGTATTGTCCTTCGTAGTCAAGCCTTGCGCGTCGCAACAGATCCCAGTCGAAGCTTACGCCGTTGCCGCCCAGGTTCGCCCCTTTGGCGTCGAATAATATCCGATCGAAGCTCAAGCCCTCAAGTGGCGGCATCTCAGCGCCAATGCTTAGCACCTGCCACGCCTCTATGCCCGCCGCGTTAAGCCGCGCTTTGAAATCCGCGCTTATGCGTCCATAAATTTGAGCGCAGTCCAGCTCGCAAAGGCTGCAAATTTTTAAAATTTGCTCCTCATCTAAAGCTTCCGCGCCAAAAATTCCAGAATTCAGATCCTTTGCAGAAGCAGGCACGGCGCGGTTTGCGTTTAAATTTACGCTCAAATCCTCGCGCTCGTTTTCGTAAAATTCTATACTGCCGCTCGTGCCCGCGTAAATTTTATCTTCACAAATTTCTTCGCCGCGAGTTTTGCTGCTAAAATTTTTACATTCGCGCGCGGCGGCGCCGTGTTTTTCGTAGCTCAAAGCAAAGACCCCGACGCACTTTGCGCCGTTTTGGTGCGCGATACGTGCGATCTCGCGAGCCGTTTCTATGCTGACGCGGCGTTTGGAGCTTGATACGAAGATCACGCCTAAAAATTCCACGCGCGCACCCGAGCCGTCGCCCAGATTTCGCGAACCGCCGCCAAAATTTTTATCGCAATCAAAATTTTGCTCGGGCGTAAAATTTGCATGATTTTGTGCACGGCAGGTAAAATTCTCGTCGCCCTGATTAAAATTTTGCGCGAAATTTTGGCCGTCAGAATTGAAATTTCGCGTAAAATTCTCGGCATCCGAATTAAAATTCCGCTCAGAATTTTCGCCGCAAAAATTAGAATTTTTTATTAAGCTCTCGCTACCCGATTGCGGTAAATTTTTGGCGCCGTACGCGCACTCTAAATTTGCGCATAAAGCCGAGCTGCACGCCAGCACCGCACGGGCTTCTGCGGCGCTTTTGATGCCGCAAATTTTGATCTTACTTCTGTACGACATATAAAAATTCCGTCACGTAAAGCTCGCGCGCGCTTAAATTTCTGCTCGCGCGGTAGGTCGGATAGCGGATCTCTATCGTACGCACGGAGCCGATGTGTGCGAGGTTTTTTAAAAATTCCGCCTTCGAGATGAAACCCTCGGAATTAAAAGAGATTATTAAAAATTTCGCCGGAAATCCTTCCAGCAGCGCGAAAAATTCCTCCGCAGCACTTGATTTTTTGTTGTAGGTCGAGCGGTTCCAGTCCGCGGGGATTCCAGAGACCTTGCTAAGCTCCGCAGCATTTGGGCGCTTGCCATCGTTTATAAAATCCGTGATCAAATTTAGCATAAAATAGTTCGAGCCGTAGGGGTGCTGATTGTAAGGGGGATCGAAATACGCGATGTCAAGCTGCGAAAAGCGCTCGCTCGCGCTCTGTGCAAAGCGCGCGGCATCCTCTTGAAAGACCGCGCTTTCGCAAGCGAAATTTGAAAGCACGGGCAGGCGCAGGGAAATCTCGCCCATTATGCGAGCTAGCGCGTTTTCGCCGCTGCCGCCGAACTTGCCCACGCCCGCTTTGTCCTTGTAAAAGCCCTTAAAAACGCCGCCCGTGTTTGAGTGGATGCTCGCCTCGCTAAGTAGCGGCGCGGTGAAAAAATCGCGAAATTTTTGCGGGATTTTACCGATCTGCTCGCAAAGCCCGCCCAAAATTAGGGCGTTTTGACGCGTATAAAAAGCGCGCTCGTCCGCCTTGATATTCTCATCGTCCTTCGGCGCGTACAGCTCGCTAAAAAAGCTCTCCTTCGGCGTAAAATTTCTTAAAATTTCAGCGTGCAGCTCGCTCAATTCTCGCCACAGCTCGTCGCTAAAATTTGAAAGATAGCAGGAGTTTATCGCGCGTGAGTAGCCCTCCAGATCGTTTGCGATAACGAGGTTTGAGTGCGCTTTAGCCAGGCGTGCGACGATGCCGCTGCCGCTGAAGACGTCTGCAAAGCTGATCTTGCCCTGCCCAAGCTCCGCTTTGATTTCGCAGATCGCCCGCTCTATAGGCGCTAGCAGCGAGCGCTTGTTACCCAGATAGCTGATGAGCTGCTCGCTTAAAAACTCCCTCTTTTCGCCGCTATCCATCTAAGCTCTCGCCCCTACATAGTTTTCGTAAAATTTCCACGTTTTGCCCGATTTGATCGCCTCTAAAATGAGCGGCTTAGCCTCCGCAGGGCTTGCCGCGACATCCGCGCAGTATAGCGCAAACATCGCATTTAGCACTACGATATCAAATTTCGGCCCGCTCAGCTCGCCTTTTAAAATTTGCTTTAAAATCTCGGCATTAGCCTCGCCGTCGCCGCCTTCGATATCGCTGTGAAACGCCCGAGAGAAGCCGAACTGCTCGGGATTTACGCGGTATTCTAAAATTTTACCGTCCTTGACCTCGTGGATTAGCGTCTCGTCGCACAGGCTGATCTCATCCATGCCGTCCATGCCGTGCACCACCAGAGCGTGCTTGCGCCCTAAAATCATCAGCGTTTCGGCGATGAGCCCGTTTACTTCCTCCAAATAATTGCCTACGATCTGATTGCTTAGGCTCAAATTTGGATTTAAAAGCGGCCCCATTATATTAAAGACGGTTCCGATTTTTAGGCGGTTTCGCACCTCTTTGACCTCGGCGGTGATCTTGTGAAAAAACGGCGCGTGAAAAAACGCTAGCCCCGTGCGATCTAGCAGCGCCCTAATCTGCGCAAGATCGCTAAGTAGCGGCACGCCCAAAGCATCCAGAGCATCGGAGCTGCCCGATCTGCTAGTAATGGCGCGGTTGCCGTGCTTGGCGACGCGTACGCCGAAGCTTGCCGCGATAAAGGCCACGGTCGTAGAGATATTAATCGTCTTTAGTCTATCGCCGCCCGTGCCCACGATGTCAAACATCGGGCTCGGATCGTCGTAGGTGATCGAGTATTTTAAGATACTGCGCACGAGCGCCGTGAGACTGCTTGGATAGAGCGATTTTTCGCTGATCAGCACGAGCAGCCCCGCAAGCTGCACGATGTCGTAATCCTGCTCGTAAAGCGCCTTGCAAATGACCGCGTAATCGTCGCTGTCTAGCGGGAAGCCCTTTTGTAGCTTCAACATAAACGGGGCGAAATTTACCACGAGTTTCTCCTTTAAAATTATCTTTTTGCCGTAATTGATGAAATTTTCGATGATCTTTTTGCCGTATTGCGTAAAAAAGCTCTCGGGATGAAATTGAATGCCGAAAACAGGCTTATTTCGGTGCTTCATCGCCATTATAACGCCGTCATTTTCGCTCTTTGCTAAAATTTCAAACTCGCGCGGCAACGTCGCTTCGTCCACATAAAGCGAGTGATAGCGCATCACTTCAAATTTACGCGGCAGCCCGCTAAAAAGCACGCCGTCATTGAAAATTTCGATCGACGAGCTCTTGCCGTGCAGCGGCACCTCCAGCTGCTTTATCTGCGCGCCCGCCGCGTATCCGATCGCCTGATGCCCAAGGCACACGCCCAAAATCGGCACGTCCAAATCCGCGCGCAAAATTTCTAAGCAGACGCCGCTGTCTTTTGGATGATTTGGTCCGGGACTTAGGATTATGTGCGACGGGGCAAGTTCGCGCACCTGCTGCAGCGTTATCTCGTCGTTGCGGAAGTAGCGCACCTCCTCGTCGCTTAGCTCCAAAATGTATTGATAAATATTAAAAACGAAGCTGTCGTAATTATCTATCATTAAAATCAAAATTTTATCCTTTTTTAGGGCATTTGCGCCTCTTTAAAATTCTAAATAGTTTAAATTTAACCGCTTTGCGGCGGACAAATCCGATGCCGCTTTAACGCCGCTAGCGGGCTAAATTTAAAATTCCGCCTACGGCTGCATCATTACCACATCTGTCGCGACGTTGCACGGCTTTGCGGCGCTTGATGAAGCTCGTCGTTAAATTTTAACGCTTTCGCAGCGAACACGCTTTTAAATTTAGCCGAATCAAACTCGCACCGAAGCAAACGGCGCGTCTGAGCCGATAAGCTTAAGCGTCTAAGCTTCCTCGCATAGCTCCTCAATCGCCTTGAGCGGGCTTTTGCGCTTTTTGCAAATCTCCGCGTATTCGCTCTTTGGCGAGCTGTCGTAAACGATACCCGCGCCTGCGCCGATAAATACGAGATTACTTAGCCCTTCGCAGCCGAAATTCTCCGCGTTAAATTTAGCAGCCTCAAATCGCATCGCGCGGTTAAAGCTCCCGTGTTCTAAATTTAGCGCCCCGCCGCCCGCGCAAGCTTTTAAATTTAATCTCGCGTCGCGCTCGCTTGCGCGAGCTAAATTTTGCGCCCCGCCGCTGCCCTTTTGCGCCGCAGCACCGCGAAGCTTCGTCGTTTCGGGATTTTCATCGTAGCAAAGCTCCGTCGCTTGGGAATTTATCCCGCTGCAAGTAGCGTCTAAATTTAAACAGGAATTTCGTTTAAAATTCTCGTCCGAGCAGGAATTTTGCGCGTCGCGATTTACGAAGATCGCCGAGCGAATCAAAATCGCCTGCATCACGTCGCCGCTAAAGCGCCAAAACCCGATTCCGCCGCCGTATATACCGCGCTCGTAGCGCTCCAGCTCATTTATGATCTGCATCGCGCGAATCTTCGGGCTGCCGCTTAGCGTGCCCGCAGGAAAGATCGTGCTAAGCACCTCAAACGCGCTCACCCCGCGCGGCTTACTGCCGTAGACCTCGCTTACGATGTGCATCACGCTTTCGTAGCGCACGACGCGTATCGCGTTTTGCACCCGCACCGAGGCTGGCGCGGCGAATTTACCGATGTCGTTGCGAGCTAGATCGATCAGCATCCGATGCTCCGCAAGCTCCTTTTCGTCGCTTAAAAGCTCGCGCTCAAGCGCCGCGTCGGCTTCGGCATTCGCGCCTCTGCTGCGGGTGCCCGCGATGGGGGCGACGAAAATTTCGTCCTTTTTAATCTCCATAATGAGCTCGGGGCTGGAGCCCGCGACGCAGCCGTAGGGCGTCGGGAAGTGAAACATATAGGGGCTTGGATTATTCTTTTTGAGTCGCTCGTAAAAGTCCAAGCTGCCGAGATTCGTGCCGATTTTTAAAATTTCGCCCAGCACGACCTGAAACACGTCGCCGCTTTTTATCTTTTCTTTTGCGGCTTCGACCATCGCGCTAAAATGCGACTCCTCGGCGCCAAGATCGGTTAAAATTTTAAATTTAAGCTCTTTTTTCTGCGGCGCGAGTTTCGCCGCGTTTTGCGATTTTGCCTCGCTTTTTATCGCGGCATCCGTTCTTGCGGCACTCTGGGGCGCAGCTCCCTCTTCGACAGAGCTTTGCTGCGAGGCTTGAGAACTAAGCTCGCGCAGGCTTTCGTAAATTTTGGCGTCTTTGCCGTAAAAATCGTAAATTTTGCTGATTTTATCGTAGTGCAGGTAGTTTGCGGCATCGGCGTAAAAAAACGGCGGGAAGTCATACAGCGCCTGCTTCGGCGCGCCGATATTTTCGAATGCGCGCACGATGTCGTAGCCCAAAACGCCGAAAAGCCCGGCAAAGCTCGCGTTTTTAAACTCGCTCGCGCCTTCTTTCGCGCTTTTTACCTCATCAAATTTAAGCTTTAGCGCCTCAAAGCTCATCTTAAACCCGTCGAAATAATCGCAATCGATGCCGATGATGACCTGAGCGTCGTCCTCTGCGAGATAGCTTTGCGGATGCGTCTTTAAAATTTCGCGGTAGTAAAAAAGCGGCTCTTCTAAAAGCATTTTCGTCCTTGGAATTTTTAGCGCCATTATACGCCGCTTAGCTTAAATTTGAGCGGGCGGCGCGAGCCTGGGCGGGCTTAATGCAAGCAAAATTTTAGTAAAATGAGCAAATTTTAAGGAGAGCGTATGAAAATTTTATTTTCCCCAAGCGAGATGAAAAGCGAGCAAAGCGGCGGCACGCGCATTTGCGAGCAAAATTTCATCTTTGCAGATCTTTACGAAAAGCGCCTGCAGATGCTGCGCGCCTACGCGGATTTTACGGACGGAGCGAGCGGGGCGGAGCTTTGCAAGCTTTTCGGGCTGAAAAAATGGGATGCCTCTTTGCGCGAAAATATCTTTGAAAAAGGCTGCGCGAAGGCGCTTTTGCGCTACACTGGCACCGCGTATCGCGCCCTGGGCTACGCGTCGCTAAGCGCTGCGGCGCGAGAGTTTGCGGAGCGAAACACGATAATTTTTTCAAACCTTTTCGGCCCCGTGCTGGGCGGCGACGCGCTGCCGAACTACAAGCTCAAGCAGGGCGAAAAATTTGGCGGCATAGACGCGACGAAATTTTATCGCGACAGCTTCTCCGCCGCGCTGGATCGGTATCTGGCGGATGAGTGCGTCGTGGATCTGCGCGCGGGATTTTACAAAAAATTTTATGAGATGAAGCACGAATATTTGAGTTTTAGTTTCATCAAAGGCGGCAAGGTGCTGAGCCACTACGCCAAGGCTTGGCGCGGCAAGGTGTTGCGCGAAATCGCTCTGGCAGGCGCTTGCAGCGAGGCGGAGGTGCTTGCGCTGCGCTTGGGCGGCGCTTCCGTGCTCGAGATCAAACAGATCGGGCTAAAAAAGGAGATCGTGCTGGAAATTTCATAAGCGCAAAGAAATTCCGTCCGGAGAAATTTACGATAAATTTTGCAGGTTTAATGCGGATTTTTGCGTAAAATTTAGCCCAGAAAATTTGCCGCGAGTTCAAATCCCGCCCCATCCAAAGCGATTTTACCGGGAGAAATTTGCGGGCGAAATTTCATCGCGAGGATTTTGCGGCAGCTTTTAGTCTTTTTGCACTCTTTTGGCGAGCTTTGGACGGGCTTTTGGCGGCGAAATTTCGTCATAAATTTTTGCAATAAATTCGCGCTCTTTGCGTCTGCGCGCTTTGCATAAAATTTTACGCCGATCTGGCATGGCTTTGCACTGATTTTGCGGCGATTTTTAGAATACAGATCGCGGAAATTTCGCCGCAGAAATTTTGTCTAAAATTTTACTTTGCGAAATTTTGCCGCAATTAAATTTCGCCGCAATAGAATCCTGTCTAAAATTTAATCGCGGCAAAAATACTGCGTCGCGATTAAAACGTGAAATTTTATCTAAAATTTAAACTGAATCGCCGCAGTCTAGGCGCAAAATCTGATCTAAATTTATGCCGCAAATCCGCAAAAAAGTGGACGTAAGCGGGCTAGCTCCGTATAAAATTTTAAGCCAAAATTATGGCTTACGTTCCGTTACAATAAAATTTTGAGCCAAAATTTCACGCTTTGAAATTCCAAAAATCCGCAAACGCATTAAAAATACGCCGTCGCTACAAACTCTAGTAACCCAGCGCATAAAGTTTCTAGCCGAAATCTGCAATTAAAATTCTGTGCTCTAAAATCTCGCGCTTTAAAATCCCGTGAATTTCCAAATTTCACAAATCCCACACATAAAATTTTAAACCGAAATCCTACTATCAAAATTCCCCCTGCCTCAAAATCACGCAAATCCCCGCTTCCAAATCTAAAAATTCCGCAAATTTAGCAAGCTTTAAATTTTAAAGCTATAAACTTCACTTCAAATTTCAAGGATTATAAATGCTAGAACTCCCCTTTGTCGGCGTCGTCGTGGGCTTCATATCGGGCTTTTTCGGTATCGGCGGCGGCACGGTCGTAATGCCCGTGATGATGGCTCTGGGATACGATATCAAGACCGCCGCGGGCATCTCGGTGATGCAGATGTTCATCGTCTCGCTTTTCGGCTCATATCTGAACTACCGCGCGGGCAGACTCCGCCTAGATAGCGGCATCGCGGTGGGGCTCGGAGGGCTGTGCGGCGCGAGCCTATCGGGCTTCATCGTAAAATACTCGCCAGAAATCGTGCTTGAGATCGGCCTTTTGCTGACGCTTGCGATCTCATTTCTCAAGCTCTTTAGCACGAACGTAGCAAGCGGCGGCAACGCCAATCCCCACGGCGCGGTGCTGTTTTTTATCGGCTTTGCTATCGGCGCGATCGCGCTTAGCATGGGCGTGGGCGGCGCGGTATTTTTGACGCCCGTATTGGTCGGATTTTTGGGCGTCGATATCAAAAGAGCGGTCTGCATGGGGCTATTTTTCATCGTTTTCGGCTCATTTAGCGCGCTTTTGAGCCTTTCGTACAACGGCCACGTGGATTACGAACGCGGTGCGCTGCTAGCCGTGGGCGGGCTTTTGGGCGTGTATTTCGGTACCTCTCAGGCTCACCGCGCAAGGCGCGAAACGCAAAAAAAATGGCTGCTCGTCCTCTACGTCGTGCTATTTGCGCTGGCGCTAAAAAAGGTGCTTCAGTAGCGCTGCAGCGATTGCCACGCTACGTTTTGCCTTGCCGTCGTTCCACTATAAGCGCGATTTAAGTGCCTGCTACGGGCGCGTCAGAGCGATTCTATGTGCGCTGTTTGCTACGCCGCCCTTTTGCGTCTCGTAGTTTTTGCTTTGCCGTCCTCTTACACTGCGCGCGTTTGATCTCCGTTTTGCCGCGGCACGTAAAACGTCGCATTTCGTCGCGCGAGTAAAATTTTAAAACGAAATTTCAAAAAGCGCGAGCAAATTTTAAAAGCTGAATTTTAACTAGCCGCGTTAAAATAGCGAAGTCGCACATCTTTCGTCCTATGGAGGCTAGATAGCGAAATAAAATTTACAAATTTTAAAAGGACTTGGATTGACGAACTTGATTTTAGCTGGGCTAGGCGGCTGTGTAGGCGCGATGGCGCGAGTAGGCCTAAGTGGAGCGATCGCGCGCGCAATGGATCGCGCCGGATTTTGGAGCGCGTTTCCGATCGCTACTTTTTGCGTGAATGCGCTGGGAAGCTTGCTGATAGGGTTTTTGCTCGCGCTAAATTTAACGCAGAGCCTGCGGGCATTTTTTGTCGCAGGCGCGCTGGGCGGCTTTACGACATTTTCTACGTTCAGCTACGATACGCTGCAATTATTGCTGGCGCGAGAATTTGCTATCGGTGTGCTAAACGCGGTCTTAAGCGTATGCGTTTGTATGCTGTTTTGCTACGCTGGGCTGCTTGCGGGCAGAGCGCTTGCAAGCTAGCCGTGGAGCACGTGAGCTTTAAATTTAAATCGCCTCTAAGCTTGCGCTTTTAAATCAAAATTTATTTAAAATATCTGCGCTACAGAATTTTATCGCGCGCATGTGCTGAAAAATCTGCGAGCGATGGGCACAATCCCACATGCCGTGCAGTTTTGCGAAAGGGCGCGCAGTAGCCTCGGCAAAGTGCAATATCAAGTAGGAATTATAAAGCGAGCAAGAGGAATTGTGGCTAAATAATTGTGCTAGGCGTCGGGCAGGCGGGCAAAATCCAGATAAATTTGAAATTTGCGTGCATTCTCTGCGAATCTTGTTCGCCGCAGCTTTGTAAAATTTCGCTATTTTGCGCTTAGTTATCGCGACGTCCTAAAAATTTCGTCGTCTTGGCGCGGATAAAATTAAACCTAAGCCGCGCGATAAATTTTAAAAGCTCCGCGGGCAAATTTTAAAGCTTGAAGCATCGAATTTTTAAAATTCTTGCGTAAATTTTAAAAGCTAAATTAAAGCGCGCCGAAATCACGATCTTATGCGTCAAATCCTGTGGCGCTATCTTAGATTTATCGCAAGCGGCTACGAGCCCTCTTAATTTCGTTTCTGCAAATTTCATTGACCTGCTCGCCCTCGCTATTTCGCAAGATAACCTCGTAGTCCGTGATTTCGCGATCTTTGTTATACCCCTTGATATATCTGAATCTAGATAAAACTATTTTAAAGGATTCCACGTCATCTAAAGTGTATTTATCGCCGAGCTTAACGTAGTTAAAATTACTACTAGTAAGCATATGAAAATTGCTAAATTTTTGCTTTAAATTTAGCGTATAAATTGCCGTATGAGGCGTATCGTTATCGCAACGATTAAATTTGCTTTCATCGAAGGCAAGCGCGAGGCAAATTTCATCGCCGCAGATTACCTTTATATCTTTGGCGCTGCTGTTTATACGTATGGTTTGTTGCCATCCCTCGCCTTTGATCTCAAAGATATTGCGAGCGAGCTTTTTGGCTATTTCATCTCCGACATAACCTTCAGCTTCAGATTTATAAGCTGAGCCGAGCGCGGAGTAGTTCTGCTTTTGCGGAAAATCCGCAAGCGGAGTTTGAAGCTCGCTTATAGCGTTTAAATTTTCCTCGGTGCCTTGTGGAGCCGCAAAAGAGGTGCCCCTCATAGAGTGTATATTAAAAAAACCGATAAATTTTCTCACGACCTTATGCGCCGTTTGAGAAAATATCTTGGCTTCGTTTTCAAAAAGCGAAATATCGTAGATGCCGTAGCTATAATATCCAAGCTCTCTACTCACCCACCTTTCGTCCGGCGAACGATCGATCTCGTCGTATCCATAGTAGCGCTCTGGCATATCTTTTTGTAGCAAAAAGTCGTCGCTATCGCTGTCCTCATACCTAAGCCAGACCCCAAAATCGTCCTTAATGTATAGATAATCAAACTTCGCGCCTCCTGCGAATTTTTTCTCGCCTAGCCAAAATACGGGTCTTTTTTCTAGGCTTGGCAGAGCGGCGACGGGAGGCAAATTTTGTAGCTCTTTTTCAAATTTTTCATCGATATAATCGCAAGCGCTAGTGGGCATACTAGGATCGCAACCCTCGGGCGTATCGGATGAAAAAAGCAAATTAAAATCACAAATATATACAGCACAAAAAGCACGCACGCAACGCTCACGACCAAGGCGGTAATTTTTAAAATTTTTATAAAAGTTTTCATATCTAAATTTTATTTTACCTCATTACACCTAAAAAGCGTAAAATTTTGCTTTAAATTTGAAATCCCTGCGCATTATCTGTACGCTTCGCCTATTGCTTCGCTAAGGCTTTTAGCGGCTAGTCTTTCTTTTGCCTTTTAGCAAGATGACTTCGTTATCTAAAAGCTCGCGCCGCTTGTCGCATCCGCCTAAATTTTAAATTTCGATAAGATCGTTTTTAAAGGTTTTATCTCATCTATCGATTTGCAAATTTAAACTAAAATGCAAGCGTCCTGTCGCATTCGCAAACCCAGGTCGCAAGTATATCCATACTGCCTTTTATTTCGTCGCTAAAGTAGGGCTCTCCTGCGTGCAAGCCGCATCTGCTTTGGCAGCTGCCGCATACTTTTAGCGCCACGCCGCCGCGATATAGCTCCTTTAGTTTGGCTACCAGATCAATGTCGTAATTCCCCGGTTTTTCAGTGCTATCTCTTACGAGATCGACCGCGTCATTCATAAGAAAAATTCTTACCTCCTCGCCTTTTTTATGCAGGCTGTCCGCTAGCCTCAATGCGTTGTAGGCGTTGTCCGAGCCGTTATACGGCTGATTTGCCAGGATCAGTAGGATTTTCATTTTGCGCCCCTTTGTTTAAAAATTTATTGAAAAGAATTCTATATTAAAGCAAGTTTGCATTACCTTAAATTTAGGCTTGCAGACCTGAATGGTTAAATTTGGTCTTTATAAATTTAATCTTTCTCGCGACGAGTTTCGTTTATAGCTTCGCTAAGGCTTTTTAGCAGTTCGTCCTCGGCTTCTACTTTGTCGCGCGCGCCGCGATTTTTGCTGTTTGAAGCGCCGGATTCGGCGCCGCTGGCGCAGTCTTGCACGAAATACCACCAAAAATACCCGCCTACGTAGTTTTTCACGTAGCGCGGCATCGTATAATATCGCCTCATCATCGCCTTTTTGCTCGCCTGCGTGGCGTCCGCCGCCGTGTTTCCGCACTCGCCGATGCCAAGCTTCGAAGCGGGGAAGGCGCTTTGCAGATCGGTAAAAATTTCGCTCCAATCAGGCGCAAAGCCCTCGTTATCGTCCTCGTAGTAGCTTACGAAAAGATAATCCAGCCCCTCTTTCATATCCTGCGGTACGAATTTTCGCAGCCACTCGCGCATCTGCATTTTCTGCGCTCCACTCGGCGTATAATACGCCGTAAGCGCCGTCTTGGCGCCCTTTTTGTGGATGAGCTCGAATGCCGAGATCATCTTGGCAGCGATAAAATTCGCATCGTCCCCGAGCCAGCCCTCGCCGTTTATTTCGTTGCCGATCTCCCAGACCGCAACGTAGGGCGCGAGCGCGGCGAAGGCATCCGCGAACCTCTTTTCGTAGCTTTTCACGCTTTTGTAAGAGCTCATCTCGTAGGAGTCTACGGGACAAGCCATCACGTACGAAACCTCGCTAAGTCGCCTAAAAAGGGGCTCGTACTCGCGCGGGCTAATTTCTTTTGACATCACGACGCGCACGGTGGGCTTTGCGGGTAGGGCTTGCAGGGCGCGCACGATGCTTTGCAGCTTCGCGCCCGAGGCGTCTTGCGCGTCATCGTACCAGCCGTCGTCGATCGTAACGCCCCAGATGAAGTCGGATTTAGAATTTTGCTTTGAAATTTTATTTGGATTTTCGCCGTAAAGCGCGCCGCAAAACAGCGCTCCGCAAAATAGCGCGAGAAATATGTGTTTAAAATAGACCACGGCTTGCTCCTTGATTTGAAATTTTAAAAATTTAGCTCTTTGCTGGTCTTTCCACAACCGATCAAGCAATCAAAATTTATCTCTTGCCTCTAAGATCATAAGAATAATACGAACGAGAAAAACCCTCTACGCTGAACATAGCAAAAGCATTAAGTGCAAGAGCTGCTAAGCTTAGTAGCACCGTAGCGGGCAGTGAAAAGCGCGCCAAAAACGCATTTGCAATAGCAGCAAGTACAAGCGCGATAAAGCAATATGAAAATATCGCGACTCCGCTAGTATCGGCAAGCTCCTGATAAAATCTATAAAAAAACAGAAACGATGCGATAAATCCCAATGCAAGTAGTATTTGAGCGATGATGCCGCCCGCTAAAAATATAAATAACAATACGCCTATAAATATTGCTGCAAAGGCAATGGCTGCGTTGCGCAAAAGGCTGCGGCTTGCGGTAAGTTTAGAGATATTATAAATGCTAAAGATAAAAAGCACGAATGCCGCTGCGCTTAGTAATACTCCCAATCCGCCATAAATTCCTAATAGCAACAGCACCAGTTCAGCTATAGCTTTTAAGGCGCAGGCTGCGATGAAGGTGTATTTGATGAGTGCTACTTCTTTTTCTTGAGGGTTTGAGGGCTGCTGATCTTGAGTGTGGAGGTAGTCGTTTAAGTCCATGGTTGCTCCTTTAAAATTTAGCAAAAGTATATCTAAAAAACGAATAGGTAAAAATAAATTTCAAAATTTAACGGCTCACAGGCGTGGTACAAGGCAAGTGCCGTATAAGGGCGGATAAATTTAAGAGATAAATTTTAAAATTTAGATTGGAATTTCGGCGCTGACGCGGTGGATAAATTTTAAACAGGCTGTAAATTTAATAAAGATTTGAGATAGATTTCGCGCAGATCTACAAATTTAAAATCCGCAAATCCGCGCAAACTGCTACAAGCGTGACTCGTAGCGACGTAGCGTGTAAAGACGTTTAAGCATCTTTTTGCGAGCTGAGATTTTTTGCTTTTTGCGGACTTCCGTCATCGGCTCAAAAAATCGTCTCGCGCGAACCTCAGTAACGACTAGGTTACGATCGGTTTGCTTCTTAAAGCGTCTGTAAGCTTCGTCAAATGATTCGTTCGGATATACCTTTACTCCAGGCACTTTCCTCACCGCCTTTCAAAAAAATGAATCGTGAGTTTAGCGAAAAATTCCTTAAATTTGCTTTTGAAGCGCTTTTTTATACTTCCACACGCTTTTGTTGTTGCGAGTATCTATCATCGAAAGCTCTAAAAGTAGGCTTTCGCTTGCTTGCGCGGTAGAATTTTTAGCTGCAGAATTTAAACTTTTTGATTTTTTAGATCCTGTCTTACCATCGTTTGTCGCAGCGGGACTTTGCGGTAAAATTTTACCTACCAAGATGTAATCCGGCGCGTAGATCGAGCCGCTTTCTACGGCGTGATAGCCACGGCTTACGCCATCGTTGCTAAATACGAGTTCGTCTTTGCTTGGAGCGTCTGTGACGACCGCTTTGCCTGAATGCAGCAGTGAAATTCTAATTTTTTTGCTCAAAAATTCTGCATCCACGCCGTGCGCGTTCGTCCCGTCCAGCGGTTCGATGCCGACGACGCTGAATCTACCGCCTTTTTTCCCGACGATACGCTTTGAGAGTAGATCGGCGATGCTTTCGCCTGCGATGCGCTCCAGATATGCGTTTGGATATCCTGCGTGGTCGATGCCTCCTGCAAGTGCCGAATTATCCGTGCTTTTAGAGCCTTTAAGCGCAGCGCAGCCCGCTAAAAAGGCACACAGTAAGATCACAAAAAAACTTATTTTAAAATTTTTCATAGCATTTCCAAATTTTATAAAATAAACTCTGCGATTATAGCGAGATTTGGTTAAATTTCGTTTTTTATAAGCAAAATTTGTAACGGATATTCCGCTCGTTCCTTTAATTTTGAGTTAAAGATTCCTTGATATACTTTCTGCCAATTTATTCAGAAAATTCTCGGGGTGCTTATGAAAAAAATCATTAAAAGAGACGGAAGTTTTCAAGAATTTCAATCCTACAAAATAAAAGATGCTATCAAAAAAGCCTACAAAAGCGTGGGTAGCGAGTTTGACGAAAAAGTCTTTGATAATGTAATGAGCGCTATCGTTTTTAAAGATAAATTAAGCGTCGAAGATATTCAAGATCTCATCGAGAAAAAGCTCTTCGAAGCGGGCGATTTCGCCGTTTTGAAAAGTTTTATGATCTACCGCCACACACATAAGATGCAGCGCGAGCACATTTTGGGGCTTGAGGAGGATACGACCTACATCAACTGCACCCAGACGGTCAATGAATATATCAGCAAGCAGGATTGGCGAATTTTAGCAAATTCCAATACTAGCTACTCAAACGCAGGCCTGATAAACAACACCGCCGGCAAGGTCATCGCAAACTACTGGCTCGATAAAATTTACTCTCGAGAGGAGGGTGCAGCGCACCGAAACGGCGACTATCATATCCACGATCTGGACTGCCTTACGGCGTATTGCGCGGGCTGGAGCTTGCGCGTGCTTCTAAACGAGGGTTTTAACGGCGTGCGCGGCAGAGTCGAGAGCAAGGCACCGAAGCATTTCCGCGAAGCGCTGTATCAGATGGCGAATTTCCTTGGAATTTTACAGAGCGAATGGGCGGGCGCGCAGGCGTTTAGCAGCTTTGACACCTATCTGGCGCCATACGTTTTCCGCGATAAATTAAGCGACGATGAGGTCAAAAAGGCGATCACGAGCTTTGTGTTTAACTTAAACGTCCCGGCGCGCTGGGGTCAGAGCCCGTTTACCAACGTTACCATCGATATGACCTGCCCGGATGATCTAAAAACGCAGATCCCTACGCATAATAACGAGCATCTATTTAAAAATTTGCGCGACGAGGAGCTTTTGGCTGAGGCTAAAAGGCGCGGTAAGGACTCGCTTGAGGCGATGACTTACGGCGATTTCGAGCCTGAGATGAACCGCATCGTGATTGCGTTTTACGAGGTTTTAACCACGGGCGATAAGTGCGGCCAGCCCTTTACCTTTCCGATTCCTACGGTAAATTTAACGGAGGAGTTTGATTGGGATACGCCTGCGGCCGATGCGGTAT
This sequence comes from uncultured Campylobacter sp., assembly GCA_963520005.1. Taxonomy (GTDB): domain Bacteria; phylum Campylobacterota; class Campylobacteria; order Campylobacterales; family Campylobacteraceae; genus Campylobacter_B. The sequence goes on along the minus strand of CAUQPS010000003.1, from coordinate 642 downwards.
TTGAAAACACCGCTAAGGTAGGCTCAAGCTATTTTCAAAATTTTATCGGCTCGCAATATATCACGAATGAAAAGGGCGAGCGCGTACCCAATCCAAAGGCGTATAAGCCTGGCGCCGTGCGCTCGATGTGCTGCCGCTTGCAGCTTGATCTGCGCGAGCTTCTTAAACGCGGCGGCGGACTTTTTGGAAGCGCGGAGATGACGGGAAGCATCGGCGTCGTAACGATAAATTTAGCCCGCCTAGGCTATCTGTATAAAAATAACGAAGAGGCGCTGTATGCGAGGCTGGATGAGCTTTTAGAGCTTGCCAAATCGACGCTTGAGAAGAAGCGAAAATTTGTTACCGAAATGTTCGAGCGCGGCTTGTATCCATACACGAAGCGTTATCTGCCGGGATTTAACAACCATTTCAGCACCATCGGTATCAACGGCGCAAACGAGATGATCCGAAATTTCAGCGGTAACAAAGAAGATATTACGACGGAATTCGGGCGTAAATTTGCCCTTAAAATGGTTGAGTATCTGCGCGAGAAGATCCGCTCGTTTCAGGAGCAGACCGGAAATTTATACAATCTCGAAGCCACGCCTGCCGAGGGCACTACGTATCGCTTCGCCAAAGAGGACAAGAAACGCTACGCAGATA
>CAUQPS010000002.1:0-112797 GCA_963520005.1 uncultured Campylobacter sp. | reverse complement strand
CATACATGCAGCACGCAAGCCCACTCACGCGAGATATTTATGAAACGCAGACCCCTCTTCACTCTGCCCGCTCGCTTATAACGATGTACTTTCATATTTTGCGCGCTCGCTACGGCGCTACTTTGCTCGGTAGTGACCGATCACCACACTTTTACAGCGGCAGGCTCGACATATCTTTTCGCGGTGATGGTGCGATGTTTTGCAAAATACTACGCGATGCGGTAAATTTTGAAATTTAAACTCTCCAAGCACGACAGAGACTGCTTCACAAAACCCAGACCCGATCCAAAGATCCACGACACGCACTTCATTTCCCCCTACTTTGCCACTTGCTGCGAAATTTAACCACTCTTGCGCAAATAAAACATGGTGAGTTTTTATGTCGATGACTTCGAGCCGAACGCATTCGTGCCTCCATAGATGACAACATTAGCCAGCTGATGCGCGCGTTTAAATACGCTTGTACCTGCAGGCAATAAACACCGACTACAACGAGTGCATACACGTATTAGTTAGTCGCAGCAGCCCATAGCGTGTTTCGATCCACTTTGAGCTTTTGCCGATCGGCTCGTTAAAAGGCGTAGATTTCTCGAATAAAATCACTCTTGTAAAATTTCAGCTCGTAGCCGCAGATAGCAAGCATTTGCTTTGCTAAATTTGATACTCGCCGGGACTTAGTTCGCCTCGTAAAAGTTTGCCGAAGCGTGCGGCCGCGGCCTCTACGGCATCGTCACCAAACTCTCCAGGCTCAAACCCGCTGCTGACAAACGGCACAGCAAACTCCATCCCGCAGTAGTTTGCCGCGATCTTAAGCGGAGTTAAAATTTCATCCATGCTATAGCCGATCGCGCCCTGTTTGGAGTACTCGCTAAGCGACGTACTGGCGCTTAGCACGAGCTGCAGGACCTTGCCCTTAAGTGCGCCGGAGCCCACCAGCTCGTGCGAAAAGACGATGTCGATATAAGCTTTAGCATAGGCGGCACGTTTAGCCAGTACATCGGGTACAAAAATACGATGCGATCCGCGCCGCGTAGCGCGTCTTGCTCTGCGCGGGCGTCGATGCGCGTAGTATCGGTGCCGTAAAGTCCCTCCAAATGACGCACCTCTACGCCGGCAGCGCCCTTTGCGACCTGCGATAGGGCTTTGTTCACGCGCGAGGCGGCGAAATTGGGATGCGATAAGATCACGAACGTTTTCATGTTATTTCCTTTGTTAAAATTTGCAGAATCATATCGTTAAAAAGCTAAAAGTAGATTAAGAGGGGTTGTAAAAATGAAGAGTTATTTTTTCTTGTGAGGAACCGGAGTTTGCGTGGCACGATAGATACGAGGCGCTCTCATACCATACTACCTCAAAGCATGTGCAACAAGATGTTTTTACGTGTGCCGCAAAGTAAGCTTCTAGGATTAGTCTCGTCTAGAACGATCTCGCTTACCATTCGCCCGATGTACGTACAGCTGCGGCGCGGGGCAAAATTTCATCCAAGCAAGGATAAATTTATGAAAAAAGATTAAAATTTAGCCGCGATTTGGGCTACGAGCCCGAAAATTTCAAAAAAAAGGACACGATATGCAGAGAAAAACACAGATCGAAGACGAGTTTAGCGCAGAGGATCGCGAGCGCAAAATCACGCTGCAAGCAGGAGACGTAGCGCCCGCTTTTACGCTGCAAAACGCCGACGGAGCGAGCGTCGCGCTAAAGGATTTCGCAGGCAAGAGGATCGCGCTGTATTTTTACCCCAAGGATAACACTCCCGGCTGCACGACCGAAGCGTGCGAATTTAGCGCCGCGTACGATGACTTTATCGCTGCAGACTGCGTGATCGTAGGCATCAGCCCCGACAGCGCCAAATCCCACGCAGGCTTCATCGCCAAGCAGAGCCTAAAGCACATCCTGCTGAGCGATCCGCAGCACGAGGTAGCCAAGCTATACGGCGCGTGGCAGGTGCGCAAAAACTACGGGCGCGAGTATCTGGGCATCGTGCGCTCGACCTTTCTGATCGGTGCGGACGGCAAAATTTTAAAGGTCTATAAAAGCGTCAAGGCGAAAGATCACGCCGCAAAGGTGCTTGCAGATCTGCTAGCTGCGGGGAAATAAAGCGCCAAGCCATCGTTTTGAAATAGGACCCCGGCGCATTTGGGCGCTAAGCTTTAATTATGAAATTTATGCACTGAAATTTGCTACGGAATTTCGGCGTCAAATTTAAGCGTCGAAGCTTCGGCATTAAAATTTGGTCTTGAAATTTTGCCTTAGAATTCCGCCGCTCATTTGAAAATAAAATTTCAAAGCGGAGTTCTATCTGCGATTTTAGCGGCAAATTTATCGCCCAAACCAAAATTTTAAAGGAAAAATATAAAAACTTAATCATTCTAGCTCACCCCGACATCGAAAATTCGCTCATAAACAAGCGGTTTTTGAAAGAGCCGCCGCACAAAATTTCGAGGAGCTTATCGCTATTTTCCTTGCCGCGCTCACGGGCAAAAACGCTGCGAAATATCAGCTTTCTTGCTTTGTGTAGCGGCATGCGATGCGAACAAAGCTGTACTACGAGTGCGAGTAAAACAGCGCGGCGGGTACGGTTAGAGTCGCTGAACGCTGATAAAGAAACGGGGCGGGGTGCGGGTAAATTTTAGTCTCGTGAAAATCTGCACCGCGGATCACATCGGAAAGTAAAATTTCGCTCGATATTTAGAGCAAGACGCGGGAAAAAACGGCGCCGCAAATTATACAAGCCAAAAACCCGCCCGATGATTTGTAATAAATTTTGAGTTTAAATTTTACACGCTTAGGCCAAAGGCTTCGGAGCCTCCAAACAAGCCTCGGCCGCAAAAATTTTGATCTAAAATTTAAGCAGCCCGTCCTCGTCAAATTTAAAATCAGGCCCCCAAGCCACCTCCCAGTAGTATCCGTCCGGATCGGCAAAATACGCGTGATATCCGCCCCAAAACGTATCTTGAGGCTCCTTGACGATGGTGCCGCCCGCCTTTTTTACGAGCTCTATGACGCTAGCTACGTCCTCTTTATTTTTTACGTTATAGGCTAGCGTGATGCCGCCAAATCCTCTGCCTCTGGGCGGATCGTTCTCGTCGATATCTCGCGCCAGCGCGTCCAAGGGATAGAGCTCAAATTTGGTTCCGGGCGTATTAAAAAAGCATACCGGCGGGTCGTCGTCTTTGCAATCCGTCTTAAATCCTAGGCCGTCTCTGTAAAATTTCAGCGCCCTTTGCATGCTTCGCACGCCTAGGCAGATGCACGTTACTTTGTTCATTTTAGCCTCCATAAATTTAACATATCTATTTTGGTTTCTTGTGCCGTAGTCAAGCCTGCGCTCAAACAAGCCGTCGTCGCGCTAGCCGAGCGCGCCGTCCGAGCTTTTTAATCGCCGATCATTAAAATTCTAAAATTCCGCCTCCAAACTCAGCGTTAAATTTTAAAATTTAGGCTGCTCCCAATCTAGCTCGTAAGCTAGCTCAAAGTCCGCGCCTTACGGCTCAAACGAGCAGGCTTTTAGGTTTCCGCCCGTTAAGCCCTTTTTAAACCACTCTTTGCGCTGTGCCGAGGTGCCGTGCGTGAAGGAATCGGGCACGACGCGGCCGCTAAATTTGCGCTGCAGCGTATCGTCGCCGATCGCGCTGGCGGCATTTAGCGCCTCGTCGATGTCGCCCGCTTCAAGCACGCGCCCTGTTTTTGCGAGATAATGCGCCCAGACCCCAGCGTAGCAGTCCGCTTGTAGCTCGACTTTGACCTGAAGCGCGTTTTGCTCGGCTTCGCTGCGAGCGCGCCTTTTTAGAGCGGCGACCTGCTCCAGCGTGCCGATTAAATTTTGAACGTGATGCCCTACTTCGTGCGCGATGACGTAGGCCTGCGCGAAGTCGCCGCCAGCTTTGTATTTATTCGCAAGCTCGTCGAAAAAGCCGAGATCGAGATAAATTTTACGGTCCCTCGGGCAATAAAAAGGCCCCGTCTGCGCGCTCGCAAAGCCGCAGCCGCTTGCGATCTGATCGCGGAAAAGCCGAAGCCCGGGCTCCTCGTAGCGCGCGCCCGCACTTTTAAATATCTCGCCCCAGACGTCTTCGGTTTGGGCTAGCACCGCCGAGACGAAGGCGAGCTTTTCCTGCTCCTGCGGGCTATCGGTCGGCTCTCTTTGCGTGCTGGCACCCCCGTCTAAAAGCGCCAAAGGGTTGTAGCCCATAAAATACGCTACGACGCCGATTACGAGCACTATGCGTCCGATCTTTGAACCGAGCAAAAATCTGATGATCGGGATCAGCATCCCAAGCGAGCCGGAGCTCGTGCGCATGCTGCTTGCGCGGTCATCCTCTATATTTGAGCTTCGTCTGCCGTCTTGCCATTTCATGTTTTTCCTTTAAAATTTTTGAGCCATTATACTAAAATTTTAAAAAGAGCGCCGTCTTGCATTTACAAAAACGGTGCACGCGTAGCGAAATAAATCTGAAATTTTGCTTATTTTAAATTTCTTTTAAGCTGTTTAAAATTTTAAATTCTATATAATCGCCCTCTTTAAATTTAAAAGAAAGGAGAATTTGTGGCAAAAGACGACGTCATAGAGATCGACGGCAACGTCATAGAAGCGCTGCCGAACGCAACTTTTAAGGTCGAGCTGGACAACAAACACGTGATTTTATGCCATATCGCGGGCAAGATGCGGATGCACTACATCAAGATAATGCCGGGCGATCGCGTAAAAGTCGAGCTGACCCCTTACAGCCTCGATAAAGGCAGGATCACCTACCGCTATAAGTAAGGATAAAGTTAAATTTAGATATACTCGCGATTTTGCGACTAAACTGTAGGAAGAAGTGTTTTCAAAATCCCCACTATTTTGAAAACAGTTGGTTTGATACTTTCGCTTTTGAAATTTCATTAAACCTAGGTGCAGTTTGCATTTAAAGTGGAGAAAATTTTAGGAGAGTGGAATGAAAGTTCGTCCATCCGTTAAGAAAATGTGCGACAAATGTAAAATTGTCAAGCGCAAAGGTGTTGTTCACGTTATTTGTGAAAATCCAAAACATAAACAAAGACAAGGATAAGTTATGGCTCGTATCGCAGGTGTAGATCTACCAAAGAAAAAAAGGATTGAATACGGACTAACTTATATCTACGGTATAGGTTTATTTACATCGAGAAAAATTCTCGATGCGGCAGGAATTTCTTACGATAAAAGAGTCGCCGATCTGAGCGAAGATGAAGCCGCCGCTATCAGAAAAGAGATCCAAGAGCACTATATGGTCGAAGGCGATCTTCGCAAACAAGTGGCTATGAATATAAAAGCGCTTATGGACTTGGGCGGCTATCGCGGCTTAAGACACAGAAAGGGCCTTCCGGTTCGCGGTCAAAAAACAAAAACGAACGCCAGAACCAGAAAAGGCAAACGCAAAACCGTCGGCGCGGCAGCTAAATAAGGATTGAGATATGGCACAAAAAAAAGTAGTTAAGAAAAAAACCGTCAGAAAAAATATCGCCAAAGGTATAGTTTACATCTCCGCTACATTTAACAACACTATGATAACCGTAACGGACGAGATGGGTAACGCGATCGCGTGGAGCAGTGCGGGCGCCTTAAATTTTAAAGGCAGCAAAAAATCCACCCCTTATGCGGCGCAGCAAGCCGTCGAGGACGCGCTAAACAAAGCCAAAGAGCACGGCATTAAAGAAGTAGGCGTCAAGGTTCAGGGTCCGGGAAGCGGACGCGAGACTGCCGTTAAAAGCGTAGGTAGCGTAGAAGGAATTAAAGTTACATATTTCAAAGATATCACTCCTCTTGCGCACAACGGTTGCAGACCGCCTAAACGACGTCGCGTGTAATTATAAAAGGAGAAATTTATGGCTAGATATACAGGACCGGTTGAAAAATTAGAAAGAAGGCTCGGCGTCGATCTATTTATGAAAGGCGAGAGAAGACTTGCGGGCAAGAGCGCACTTTTAAAACGCCCTTACGCTCCGGGTCAGCACGGACAAAGACGCGCCAAACTAAGCGAATACGGCTCACAGCTTCGCGAGAAACAAAAGGCTAAATTTATGTACGGCGTAAGCGAGAAGCAGTTCCGTAGGCTATTTGCCGAAGCGGCTCGCAGAGAGGGTAACACCGGAGCGATCTTGGTTCAGCTTTTAGAGCAGAGGCTGGATAACGTCGTTTACCGCATGGGCTTTGCTACGACTAGACGCTTTGCGCGCCAGCTCGTTACGCACGGACACATTTTAGTAGACGGCAAGCGCGTCGATATCCCTTCATACAGCGTCCGCGCAGGACAAAAGATCGAAGTGATCGAAAAGAGCAAAAATAACCCGCAAATTTCAAGAGCGCTGGATCTTACGGCACAGACCGGCATCGTAGCGTGGGTAGACGTAGAAAAAGAGAAAAGATACGGAATTTTTTCTAGAGTTCCGGAGAGAGAAGAAGTTGTTATTCCTGTCGAGGAAAGATTTATCGTAGAGCTTTACTCGAAGTAATTAGGAGCAGATTATGAGAAAAATCACAACATCAGCTCATATGCCGACCGAAATAAAGGTTGAGAATGTCAGCGAAAATGTTGCTAAGATCATAGCTTATCCGTTCGAAACAGGATACGCCGTTACGCTCGCTCACCCTTTAAGGAGATTGCTTTATACCAGCACGGTCGGTTTTGCGCCGACTGCGGTTAAAATCGAAGGCGTAAGCCACGAATTCGACAGCATGCGCGGTATGCTCGAGGATATGGCGGCTTTTATCATAAATTTAAAGGGCTTAAGATTTAAAATCAAAGGCGATTCCCTACGCGAGGTCGTAGAATACAGCTTTAAAGGATCTAAAGAAATTTACGGCAGCGACCTAAATAACGACGCCGTAGAGATCGTAAATCCAAGTGCTTATCTGGCTACGATAAACGAGGATGCCGATCTTAAATTTACGCTCATCATCGAAAAGGGCATCGGCTACGTCCCAAGCGAAGAGATCAGAGAAAATTTAGACGCTGATTTTATCGCGCTGGATGCGTTTTTTACCCCGGTAACCAAGGCTGTTTACGACATCGAAAATGTCTTTGTAGAGGATAATCCCGACTACGAGAAAGTAGTCTTTACGATCACTACCGACGGTCAGATCAGCGCGATAGATGCGTTTAAAAACGCGCTTGAAGCGATGTATCAGCAGCTGGCGGTTTTCAAAGGTATCGTAAATATCAGCGCTGCAGATACTTTCGGTAGAGCGATCCCCGCAAATTCCGAGTTTGCAAAGCTTTTTGAGAGCGTTAGCAATCTAAGCTTAAGCGCGCGAAGCTTTAACTGCCTGGATCGTGCGGATATTAGATTTATCGGCGAGCTAGCGATTATGGAGGAGAGCGAGCTTAAAGACCTTAAAAATTTAGGCAAAAAATCGCTTGAGGAGATCAAGGCCGTAATGGAGGAGATCGGTTATCCTATCGGCAACCAAGAGCTCGGCGATAAAAAAGAGCAGCTAAAACGCAAGCTTGACGAGCTAAAGGCTCAAAGACAAAAGAATGAAGGACAATAAATGAGACATAATCACGGATATAGGAAGCTAGGGCGCACTTCGTCTCACCGTGCCGCCCTGCTTAAAAATTTAACCATCGCTTTAGTTACTAGCGGCAAGATCGAAACTACGCTTCCTAAAGCAAAAGAGCTAAGAAGCTATGCCGAGAAGCTAATCACTCGCGCGCGCAAAGGCGACAGCGAGGCGCATAGATTCGTTTTTGCAGCGCTTCAGGATAAAGCTGCGACAAATAAGCTGGTCACCGAGATCGCTCCAAAATACGCAGGCGTAAACGGCGGCTACACTCGCATCATCAAAACCCGCCTTCGCAAGGGCGATGCCGCAGAGATGGCTTATATCGAGCTAATCAGCAAATAAAATTTCGGGATCACTCCCGAAATTTCTTCTATGAAATTTAAAATTTTACTTCCGCTTATTATCATCGCTGCGGGCTTAGCATGGGCATTGGACAATTATCTTAGCTATAAAAATATCGAAACGATCAACCCAGGAATTCCGCTAAAGCAAGCATTGGACGGCGAGCAAATTTCTAAAATCCGCGTCTATAAATCCAAACGAATTCTTGAAATTTTAACCTCAAAAGGCGTCGCGAAAAGCTACAAAATCGCCCTCGGACGCGAGCCCGAAGGACACAAAGAAGTTCAAGGCGACGGCAAAACCCCGGAGGGCAACTACACCATAAACGGCAAAAATCCAAACTCGGCGTATCATCTAAATTTAGGCATCTCCTATCCAAACAAAGCCGACGTAGCGCACGCAAAATCCCTCGGCAAGAGCGCAGGCGGCGATATCAAAATCCACGGGCTACCGAATAAATTTAGCTACCTAGGACAGAGTATCGCGGCATTCGGCGACTGGACGGAGGGCTGCATAGCGCTCGTCAATGACGATATGGACGAGCTTTTCGAGCACGTAAAAATCGGCACGCCGATAGAAATTTTGCCGTGATTGCACGCGCCTGCGCTAAAATTTCACAGCCGCGATCGATATAAAACGTAGCGTAAATTTCATCTACGAGCTTTAAAATAATGTTTACCGCGCAGGCTTTCGTAATCGCAAATTTGCAATTAAAAGCAGGATTGTTTTTCTAAAAAATTTAATCGTATCGGCGTCTGTCCTAATTAAATTTAGACAGTTCCGCTTTAAATTTTACCTACCGCTCAAACAAAATTCCTTTTCAAATTTAGCCCTCGGTCTGGCTGAAATTTCATCCCAAATTTATGGCGCAAATAGCCTAAATTTAAATATACGCAAGCCCGATGATTTGCGAGTTTCGTCCTTGCCGAATCGATAAAATTTTAAAATCGCGGCTCGCCGTTCGCGCCGTATAAAATTCTTTGCGAGCCATTACGCAAAATTCGCATCCTCGCGCAAAATTTCAGATTAAATTTCATCCCCGATAAGCCTTTTTTTATCGCTTTTAGATATAATTCGCCAAAATCAAAACAAGGAATTTTAATGATACCATTTAGCGATGAAGAGCTTCTAGCCCCGGTACAGGATAGCTTGGAGCTAATCCGACCGATGCTGCAAAACGACGGCGGCGATATGAAGCTTTTAGGCATAAAAAACGGCGTCGTCTATGTCCGCCTTACCGGGCATTGCCACGGTTGCGCCGCAAGTGCGCAGACCCTAAAATACGGCGTCGAGCGCCAGCTTCGCATGGATATTCACCCCGAGCTTAGCGTCGTAAATATCCCCGAAGGCGAAGAGTTTGAACTATAAAAAACTGGGGCTAAAGGCATTTTCGCGCGGAGAATTCGAGCTTGCGAAGCTGTATTTTTCGCTCGCATACGAAAAAAGCGGCGAGGAGGAAATTCTATTTTTGCTCGAGCTTTGCCAGACCGCGCTGGCAGACCGCGAAGAGGCGCTTATGCTATTTGATTTTTACAACCTCAGCCCAAAAACTCAAACCGCGGAGCTTTTTAAAATTTTAAACTCCATCAACGAAAAGATCGCGAATGAAGCGGCTTCCGAACCCGGCGCCGAGGACGAGATTGCGGTCATTGCCTATGCCGATTTTATGCGCGCGGTAGGCCAAAGAGGCTTTAAAGACGCCTTCGAATCGATCATTTTTTCCTCCAAAATCGCCATTTCGGACAAAACCGAGATGATAGAATTTTTAGAAAATTTGATAGAAAACGGCTACTACGAAATGGGGCTTAATTACGTCGAGAGCTCGGCTGCCGCGTATGCAGGCGATGAGCGCTTCGAAGCGCTAATGCAAAAAATCAAAAATCATGAAAATACGACTCGAAAATAATTTCATCACCGATAACTCCGCCGAGTGCGAGGCGGGCTGCTTTTTTATGCGCACGAGCGCGAACGCTAAATTCCAAGCCGAAGCGGCGCAAAAAGGCGCGCAGATCATCTCTATCACGCAAGCAAAGGAACTTTTAAATATTAATCCGCGCATCAAAATCGTAGGCATCACCGGTACGAACGGCAAGACCACGACCGCGGCGGCGATCTATTCGACGCTGCTGGATCTGGGCTTTAGCTGCGGTCTAAGCGGCACGCGCGGCGCCTTTATAAACGAGCGCAGGATCGATGAGAAGGGGCTTACGACGAGCTCGGTTTTTAAGACGATGAGCTATCTTTATGAAGCCGGCAAGCAGGGCTGCGAGTATTTCGTTATGGAAGTTAGCTCGCATGCGATAGCGCAAAATCGTATCGAAGGATTAGAATTTGCGCTTAAAATTTTTACGAATTTAAGTCAAGATCATCTCGATTATCACGGCAGCATGCAAGAATACACGGCAGTCAAGAGCTCGTTTTTCGCAGACGACGCGCCAAAGCTCATAAACGCCGATGACGGACATATTAAATTTAACCCCGCAAACGCCCTTACTTACGGTATCAAAAACGCCGCGAGCTTCGGCGTGAGCGGATACGGGCTAAAGGGCGGCATCGACGCGCTCGTGCGCACTCCAAACGGCGATAATGCGCAGCTGCAAAGCGATCTCATCGGCGAGTTTAATCTCTACAACCTTACCGCGGCGTTTGCGGCGGTTAAAATTCTAACCAAGCTGCCGAACGAGGAGATCGCAAAAGCTCTGGCAAACTTCGGCGGCGTCGAGGGTCGCGCGCAGATCGTAAATAAAAATCCGCTTGTAATCGTCGATTTCGCTCATACCCCGGACGGCATCGAAAAGGTGCTAAACGCGCTACGCGCAAGCGGCGAGATTATCGCGGTTTTCGGCGCAGGAGGCGATCGCGACCACGGCAAGCGTCCGAAAATGGGCGCCATCGCGGAGCACTTTGCTAAAATCTGTATCGTTACGAGCGATAACCCGCGCAGCGAGGATCCAGACGAGATCATCGAACAAATTTGCGCCGGCATGCGCCGAAAAGATAAAATTTTAAAGATCGCGGATCGCAAGGAGGCGATTGCGCGCGCGCTAGATCTTGCCAAAAACGGCGAGATCATCGCTATTTTGGGCAAAGGCGACGAGACCTACCAAGAGATCAAGGGCGTGAAGCATCCTTTCAGCGATAAACAGGTCGTAAGCGAGCTCGTCGCGGCGCGAGGCGAGTCAAATTTAGACTAAATTTTAAAGGACGGTCGATGAAAATCGAAATTTTATCAAGCAAAATCCACCGCGCGCGCGTGACGGACGCCAACCTAAACTACGTAGGTTCCATTACGATCGGGCCCGAGCTCATCGAGGCTGCGGGGCTTTGCGAGTACCAAAAAGTAGAGATCCTAAACGTAAATAACGGCGAGCGCTTCGCTACATACGTGATCTGCGGCGAGAAAAAGGGCGAGATCTGTCTAAACGGCGCGGCCGCACGCAAAGTCTGCATCGGCGACATCGTCATCATCGTGGCTTACGCACAGATGAGCGCCAAAAAAGCAAGAAACTTCAAGCCTAAAATCGTGCAGGTAAACGAAAAAAACCAAATAACGGAGTAAAAATGTTTGAGGGAATGGATTTTTCAAAAATGGGGCAGATGCTCGATCAGATGCAGGCCAAGGCTAAGCAGATCGAGGAGGAGAATGCGCGCAAGGAATTCACCGTAAAATCGGGTGCGGGCATGGTCGCCATCAGACTGAACGGCGCGGGCGAGGTGCTTGATCTGAGCATCGACGACAGCCTTTTTAGCGACAAAGAGAGCTTGCAGATCCTGCTGATCTCGGCGATCAATGACGCGATAAAACTCGTCGAAAATGAAAAGAAAGGCGCCGCAGCATCCATGCTAGGAGGGCTCGGCAGCCTAGGCGATCTGCTCGGCAATAAGGGCTGAAGTAAAATTTAGGAATGGCGAAGGTAGGCTTTTAGAGAGGGTGGCTACTTCCGCCTAGCGAGCGGTTTGGATTTTTGGAGCGAGCGGCTTCTGTAGCGAACTAAATGAAGTCCGATTTTATAAGGCGACAAGTTAAATTTAGATTTTTGTGGCGGTGTAGCTTACATAAAGTGAAACTTGTTTGATTTGACGCTAGGTTATTAAATTTCAACCTTAGCAAATCGGTCAAATTTAACGGGCGCACGAGGGTAAATTCTAAAATTTCAGCAGGCTGCTACGTTACAGTACAAAGTAAAATTTAACTCGCACGGCTTAAATGCAAAGCAAGGCGAGCCGTTGTGCAGCATCCGCGAGTAAATGAGCACAAGATGCGGCTCAAAAAAAGAGGAGCGTTCTGCACCGCACGCACTGCGTAAAGCTAGGGAAATTAAAATTTAAAATTTTAAGCGGCATGATTACTTCTACGCGACGTACAAACGGCTCGCGACAGCAAAGTCTAAGCTGCGCGACGAAAAGGCATTCGAAGGGCGCGAATTTGCATTCGTCAAGGGCGCGCCCAAGCAGAGCAAATCAAAACCGCAAGGTAGGATCGATGGATATTTTAGAAAAATTTAAAGATTACTTGAAGCACAACGAACTGAAGGCGCCGAGCTTTCATCCGTACTTCGAGGAGGCGCTCAATTACATGCTGCAAGCGGGCGGCAAGCACTTTCGCGCGCAGCTGCTACTAGGCGTCGTCTCGGCGGTGGATGAGCGGCGCTTTGAGGGCGCGCTGGCGATCGCGATGGCGCTTGAGATGATCCACACCTACTCGCTTATCCACGACGATCTGCCCGCGATGGACGATGCGGATCTGCGCCGCGGACGGCCGAGCCTGCACAAAAAATACGACGAGGTCACGGCGATTTTAGTGGGCGATGCGCTAAATACAGACGCATTTTTGATCGCCGCGAGCGCGAACCTAAGCGACGAAATCAAGATAAAATGCATTAAAACTCTAGCGCGAAATGCAGGCAGTAGCGGCATGGTGCTGGGTCAGGCGATCGATTGCCATTTTGAAAATAGCCCGCTAAAGCAAAGCGAACTTGAGTTTTTGCATCTGCATAAAACGGGCGCGCTCATCGCAGCGGCGTTTGAGCTAGGCGCCATAATCGGCGAGCTAAAGGACGAGCTCGCGCATGAGCTTTATAAGATCGGACTAAAGCTAGGTCTCATATTTCAGATCGAGGATGACATAATCGACGCCACGGGCGACGAGGCAAGCGCAGGTAAGCCCGTAGGAGCGGACGGCGCGAAAAATTCCTTCGTAAATTTACTAGGTCTTGCGGGTGCGAGGAGCTACAAGCAGCGCCTAATAGACGAGGTAAGCGGCGCGATGAGCGGCTATGACGAAAGCCTGCGCGATTTGGTTTTAAATTTGATAGAAAAATACCTGAAAGGATGAAAAATGTCGAGCGAGCAGCTAAGTAAAATTTCAAACACGATCAAATTTCTAAGCGCGGATATGATCCAAAGCGCTAACTCAGGCCATCCCGGCACGCCGATGGGGCTAAGCGACGTAATGAGCGTCTTTATGAGCAAGGTCCGCCACAATCCTAAAAATCCCGCGTGGCTGAACCGCGACCGCGTCGTATTCTCGGGCGGACACGCAAGCGCGCTCGTGTATAGCTACCTCTATCTTAGCGGATACGATTTGAGCATGGACGATCTGAAAAGCTTCAGGCGCCTACACTCCAAAACCCCCGGCCACCCGGAGATCACCACTCCCGGCGTCGAGATCGCTACCGGACCGCTCGGACAGGGCGTCGCAAACGCAGTCGGATTTGCGATGGCTGCGAAATACGCCGCGCATCTACTAAACGAGGAAGGAAACGAGATCATCGATCATCGCGTCTACTGTTTCTGCGGCGACGGCGATCTGCAGGAGGGTATCAGCTACGAAGCATGCGCGCTCGCGGGCAGACACAACCTCGATAATCTCACGATAATTTATGATTCCAATGGCATTACGATCGACGGTAGCACCGATATCGCCTGGTTTGAGGACGTGAAGGTGCGATTTGAAGCGCAGGGCTTTGAGGTCGCGCGCATCGACGGGCATAATTTCGATCAGATAGAATTCGTCCTTGACGAGGTCAAAAATAAAACCAAACCCTACCTCATTATCGCAAATACCACGATCGGCAAGGGCGCGCTAGAACTTGAGGGCACGGCCAAAACGCACGGCGCGCCGCTTGGAGAGGAGCTGCTTGCACGCGCTAAACAAAGCCTGGGCTTTGATCCAGCCCAAAGCTTCGTCGTAAGCGAGGACGTGCTTTTTGCGACGCGCGCCGCGGTTGAGAGGGGCGATTTAGAGGAGCGGCTTTGGAAGGAGAAGCTCGCAAAGCTAAGCGATGAAAAAAGAGCGCTTCTAAACGAGCTTTTAAATCCCGATTTTAGCAAGATAGAATTTCCCGATTTTAGCGGGCTTAAGGTCGCTACGCGCGATAGTAACGGTAAAATTTTAAACGCCATCGCAGACGCAGTGCCCGGCTTTTTGGGCGGAAGTGCCGATTTGGCGGCGTCTAATAAGACCGAGCTAAAAGGCGGCGGCGATTTTCCGTGCGGCAAAAATTTACACTTCGGCATCCGCGAGCACGCGATGGCGGCGATCGGCAACGCCTTTGCGAGATACGGGCTTTTCATCCCGTTTAGCGCGACGTTTTTTATCTTTAGCGACTATCTCAAGACGGGCGCTAGACTTGCGGCGCTGATGGGTTTGCGCCACTATTTCGTCTTCACACACGACAGCATCGGCGTGGGCGAGGATGGACCTACGCACGAGCCTATCGAGCAGCTTAGCACCTTCCGCGCGATGCCAGACTTCTACACCTTCCGCCCCGCAGACGGCAACGAAAACGTAAAATGCTGGCGTACGGCGCTTACTCTGAATGCGCCCGCGGCGTTCGTCTGCTCGCGTCAAGGGCTTGAGCCGCTACCTAAGGCGGTTTTGGGCGACGTGCAAAACGGCGCGTATCTGCTAAGGCAAAGCAAAGAGGCACGTATCACGCTCATCGCAAGCGGCAGCGAGGTTTCGCTCTGCCTAAAAGCGGCAGCGATCCTGCAAGAGCAAGGTATCGGCGCAAACGTCGTAAGCGCGCCGTGCTTCGAGCTTTTGTGCGAACAGGACGCTGATTATCTGGCGCAAATCCTGCAGGCGCAAACTAAAATTTTAGCCGTCGAAGCCGCAAGCGCGCTTGAGTGGTATAAATTTGCAGACGCGGTACACGGCATGCAAAGCTTCGGCGAAAGCGGCAACGCGAGCGAGCTATTTAAGCTTTTCGGTTTTACCGACGTAGCGATCGCAAAAGAGGCGAGAGAGCTTTTAGAACAGTAACGGAAAGGGCGAAATTTGAGCGAAAAAATCAAAATTTCATATTTAGACGGATTTAAAATTTACGGATTAAAAGCCCGTACAAAAAACGCGGACGAGCTAGGCGGGAGCGGCAAAATTCCCGCGCTGTGGGCGAAATTTATGAAAGAGTGCTATGACGGGCAGAGCGAGATCTACGGCGTCTATTACGATTACAAAGACGGCGCCGACGGGCTTTACGATATCTTTATCGGCACCAAAGCGCCCCGCAGCGACGAAGCCTTGGAGATCAAAAGCGGCAAATACGCCGTTTTTAGATTCCCAAATGAGCCGCAAAACGTAGCAAAGTTTTGGAGTAAAATTTGGAGCTTTTTTGAGGCTAGCGAACTAAAAAGAGCGTTTGGAACGGATTTTGAGTTTTACGGCGGAGACGAGATCAAAATTTTTATCTCGGTTTTGTAGGGCGGCGTATGAAATTTATAAACGGCGAGTGATTTTTCGACGCCGCGACGATGAGCTTTTGCGTAAAATTTCATCCATAAAGCGGTAAATTCCGTGCCCAAAACTACGCGCACGAAAGCAAATTTTATGCCCAAAGCCGCGCCGGGTCGTACCTTAAGCCATGGATTTAAAACGAAATCTAAATTTGCGCCGTTAAATTTCAACCCCCGCCCGCAAAATCAGGCGAAATTTCACGCGGAATTTCATTTTTAAATCTGTTATTAAGCGATTTTTGGCTTAAATTACATTTTCATTCGGGTAGATGTCCGAGCGGTCGAAGGAGCGCGCCTCGAAAGCGCGTAAGGCGTCAGCCTTCTAGGGTTCGAATCCCTATCTACCCGCCATTCATTCAAATTTCACCCAATACTTTGGAGTTAAGATGAGCAATAAACTCCTTTCGATGAGCCTGCAGGAGCTGTGGCGGCTCTTTCCGATACGTCTCGTGCCGCACGATCCGCGCTGGAGCGAATACTTTAGGCAGGAGCGCAAAATTTTGCGCGGGCTGCTGCGAGATCATGGCAAGATCAAGATCCACCATATCGGCAGCACCGCAGTAAACGGGATCTGGGCGAAGCCGATCGTAGATATTTTGATCGAGTGCTCGGATATAACCGCCGCCAAACGGCGCCTGATAGACGCGGGCTATCTGCTAATGAGCGAAAAGGGGAGCCGCTGTAGCCTAAATAAGGGCTACACCGAAGCGGGATTTGCCGAGCGCGTTTTTCACGTGCATCTGCGAAATTTCGGCGATGCGGACGAGATATTTTTTAGAGATTTTTTGCGAGCGAATGCGGATATCGCTGAGCGGTACGAAGCGCTTAAATTAGGGCTTTGCAAGCGATTCGAGTTCGACCGCGACGCCTATACTGCGGCAAAAAGCGAATTCGTGCTTAAGCTTACACGCATCGCTAAAGAAAACTCGAAATAGCCGCGCAAATTTGATCCTCTGCGTAGAATTTTGATAAGGATTTGGCGTTTAAAATGGTTTCGAATCATACCGCGCATGAGGCTTTCGCGTAGAATTTTAATCGCGGCTTGGAATTTTATCGCGTATCTTTTCACCTCATTTAAGCCAGTACGGCATCGATTCGGTTTTGTTTCCCTTAAATTTTATTGCGTGCCTCTGTACCATTGCGTCCTTTAAAATTCCATACCCGCAATCGATTTGAGCGTTTGTATATCGCGCCGCTAGAAGCCAAGTCAATGACCGCGAGGTAGCTCCCTATCTCTAGCGCCGTATATCCTTTGCTTGCGCACATATTACGCCATCTGACAGGCGTATCAAATCATATCTATAATGGCTGCTCTTTGCCGCGACTGCGGTAAAATTCCACCCCGCCGATCTATACAGAAGCTTGCTCGCTAAAAGCAATAAAAATGACTAAATTTCACAAACAAAACGGAGGGCTTGCGCTGCGCCTTGTGAGCTTATTTTTATAAAATTTTGACCGTAATTTCAAATTTAAAGAGCGACCGCCCGGCTATCGGTAGATAAAATTTTACAAATTCCGCCAGCAGCAAAGTCGCTCTCATAAAACGAGCCGCATCACCACATCATACCAAACAAAGGTATCTCCGCGCCTCGGTACAAGTTTAAATTTAAAAACCTACGCGTCATAAATTTTAAACATTCCACAAAAATATGGGCTCTTAAATCCGCTAAATTTAAAGCTGCAAAATTTTAAAATTCCTCGACGCTAGCTAGCCGCATAAATTACGCGCCGAGCGCTTAAATTTAATGATCGCTCTTCAGCCCCGCGCCGCAAAGCGGGATGATGCTATCTTCTTGTAGATCGCGGCTTTCTTTGTAGCGCAGATACGCCGCGTAGGTAGCCGCAGTCGTGTGCTCGACGTAAAATCCGCCGCGCGCAAGAGCCGCTCTGGCAGGCAGTATGTCGCTCTCGCTTGCCAAGATCACCTCGCGCTCGCCCGCGTAGCTAGAGCCAAGAATTTCGCCCGCACGCATCGGTCTTGCAATCGCGATGCCCTCCGCTAGCGTCGGCTGCGGCTCTATCTCGCGCGCCGTACCTTTAGCGTCAAAAAGCGGAGCGCAACGCTCGCCCTGAACGATGAAAATTTTCGGCAGAGCCTCGATAAGGCCGCCCTCATATAGCTCGCCTAGCGCCGCTTGAGCGCCCAGCAGTAGCGTACCGTTGCCTACGGGGATAAAGATATTGCGCGGCACCCTGCCCAGCTGCTCGTAGATCTCATAAATGTAACTCTTCGTGCCCTCGTAAAAGATCGGATTATAAACGTGGTTGGCGTAATATATCTGCTCCTGCGCAGCCTTTTTGCGGCACGCGTCCGCCGTCTCGTCGCGGCTGCCGTCAAAGACCGTGACGTGCGCGCCGTGGCTTTTGATCATATCGATCTTTTTAGGCGACGTGCCCTTCGGGACGTAAATTTCACACTCGATGCCCGCGCGAGCGCAGTACGCCGCCACGGCATTGCCTGCGTTGCCGCTGGAGTCTTGCAGCACCTTTTTAACGCCGATATTTTTGGCATGCAGCACCAAAACCGCCGCACCGCGATCTTTGAACGAAAGCGTAGGCATCGTGTAATCGAGCTTGAGATAGAGATTTTCGCCAAATTTCACGCTCGCCGTAAGCCCCTCGCCCATCGAAATTTCTCTAAATTTAGCCGTGTCGATACCCATAAACCTGCGGTATCTAAAGATGCTAAACTCACTTTGATCTACGAGCGCGGGGTTAAATTTAGGCGCGTCGGAGTTTAGTTTATACAACCCGCCGCAGTCGCATTTATAGCTCAAAGTATTGATGGGCGCGTGCTTACCGCAGCCAGTGCAGATGAAATCGCTCATTTTCGCTCCTATTTTCTTTCTTTGATTTTTGCGACGGCCTCGATCTCTACGAGACAGCCGAAATGTAGAGCCGTAGTCGGCACCACGACGCGAGCGGGCTTGTGCGCGCCAAAAAACAGCGCGTACTGCTCGTCGATCACATCCCAGTTCGCGACATCGGGCGTATAGACGCGGCACATTCGCACGTCGTTTTTATCCGCGCCCGCGGCGGCGAGCACTGCCGCGACGTTGCTTAAAGCCTGCGCGGTCTGCGCAGCAAGACCCTCCGCGATGGCCCCCGTACGCGGATCCACGCTTAGCTGCCCCGAGACGTAGAGCGTGCCGTCGTCGTCTAAGATGCCCGGCGCATAATGCGCCTTTTTCGGCGCGAAACCGCTTGGATAAATTTCTTTCATTTAAGCTCCTTTGCATATAAAATATTATATAATTTTACTCTAAATTTATTAAAAATATATAAGTATTTCTATAAATTTGCAAAAATTTTAAAATTTAATCTAAATTTATAGATTTTTTTATATGAAATTTCAGGAGCTCGAATTGAACCAACTTTTGCAGACCTTTATACCGACCGCGCACCTCATTAAAAATACGATCGGCGATTGCGAGGTGGTTATCCACGATATGAGCACGCCGCAAAACTCCGTCGTTTTCGTCCTCGGCGACGTAACGGGTAGGAGGATCGGTCAAAGCTTCGATCATCTGGTAAAAGACGTGCTGCTAAGCAAAAATTTTGAAAACGACTGCACCGCGAACTACTACTTCACCGCGAAAAACGGCAAGCTCATACGCTCCTCAACTTCGCTAATCCGCGGCGCAGACGGCAAAGTAGTAGGCGCGCTATGCGTAAATATCGATACTTCAAGCGCCATCGCGGCATACAAAGTAATAAAAAATCTGCTGCCGAATGCAAAGCTCGATAGCAAGCAGCTGCAGGGCGCAAATTTTACCAACGGAAGCTGTAATAACGCGGCATTAGATGAAGCGAACTTCAATGACGGCGTAAATTTAGAAACGCAAAGCTCTAACGATTTGCAGCAAAATATCCTTGATATCGTCCAAGATCTGATCGCATCGGCTACGCACGATCTGGATATGGAGGGGATGAAGAAAGAGGATCGAAAGCGTATCGTGAAATTCCTCTCGCAAAAAGGGATTTTTGAGGTAAAAGGCGCCGTAGAGCTCGTCGCAAAGGCGCTTAAGACGCAGAAAGTCACGATTTACTCGTATATGGATGAGGTAAAAAAGGAGAGCTAACCGCGGTGCATAAATTTGATCTAAAATTTAATAAGCGTTGCGCGCCTTACTATCAGCGTAGCCATATGGAGTGGCGCAAATTTTAATCTGAATTGATGAACCGATCAAAAGTGTGATGCGCCAATTCCTAGTTCATACAGCATGTAACAGGATAAAAGCAAAACCCATCTATTACTCGAGTTCGTAGCCCTTTGCACTTTTTAATTTCTCATCATAATCGACTCCGTTAGCAATTCGCTTGCGCGAAGCATTGAAATCCGCTCGTATCGGGCTTTTGCGCTCGTCAAACTCAAGTGGCGCGACACCGATGATATCTGCTAGCAAATGCGCCAAATCATCGCTCATAAAAGGCTTATCTTTCGCCGCAGCTAGCCTCTGCCATAGCTTAGCGTGATCGCTCAAAAACTCGCGAGAGCCTATGAAAATTAGCGGAATTTCGTAAGTAAAGCGGCTTTCCATGCCGTGCCCAAGGCGTCCATTTTCGTATAAATTCTCGCCGTGATCGCTAAGATAAACGATGAGGCTGTCATCGCCGGAGAAAATTTTAAAAATTTCATTTATGACAAAATCGTTGTAAAGCACGCTGTTGTCGTAATACGCGACGACATCTTTCTGCTTGGAAGTAAGTTTTGCCTTTACATCCGCCGCGCTAAACTTGCCAAATCCCTCGGGATAGCGCAGGCTGTAATCCATATGGCTGCCGATGAGATGGATCACGTAGAAATTTCGCTCGCTCTGCCCCGCTTTCGCCTGATTTATGAGTGGAAGCAGCACTCCGTCAGGCTTGATGCGGACGGTTTCATAAAGATTGCTCTTTGAGAGGAAGGATTCCGCGTCCGCGCGATCGGCAGCGCTTTTGGCACTTAGCGCATGCGCGCCGAAAGCCTCTTGATTGCTGATCCAAAAGGTGCGGTAGCCACTTAGCTTAAACATATCAATGATGCTAAGATTGCGAAACCAAGCCCTTTTGCGCTCGCTTTCGTAATCGCTGAAATTTAAAAGCCGCATCAGCACCTGATTAGTCGTGCCATAAGGTGAGATTGTATCGCTAAATTTTATCAGATTACCGCTTGCTTCGAGTTTCTCTAAAAGCGGCGTATTTTTAACGCCGTAGCCATAGAGCGACATATGCCCGCGCTGTAAGCTCTCGCCGATTATTAGGATGATATTTTTGACACGAGACTTTCGCGTGACGGAGCTTGCAGCGGCGTCAGGGTCTTTGGAATTTGAAGTTGCATTGGGGCTTTGTGGTGCAGAATTTAAAGTTTCGCCGGAGCTCTGCGACTCAGCGCCAGAGACGGAAGTAGAATTGAAATTTGCGCTGGAATTTCGCGCCTGGGCGCTTGATGCGGGCGCAGAATTTTCAGACGCAGAATCCAAGGCGGAGCTTTGCGGATCTAAATTTGCGCCGCCTTTTAAAACGCTTTCGTTCGCGCGCTTGGCCTCGTCATATCCGAGCTGCACTTCGCGCATATCGGTGATGAAATTTTTATCGCCCAGATAGTCTTTTATCGTAAATGCAAACTCCAGCGGGGCATATTGCGATAGCTTGGTTATATAGCCCTGCTTGCCCTGGGAAGCTTTGACGGCGATATCTACGCAAAAGATCGTTCCGCAAATGAGATAAATCGCCGCTAGCAGCAATCTTAGGCGGCTATGCGTTTGCTCCCTCTTTCTCTGCCCTGCTCTTAGCGCTGCAAAGATGCAGCCAAGCAGCACCGCTAGATACAAGATCGTTGCGGGGTTAAGAAACTGCAAAACGAACTCGCGCGTCTCGGCTGCGTCGGTATGCACAAGCGCGTCGATTGCCACGACGTTGAAGCTTGAGTCGAAATTTACGATCAAAAATAAAGCCACGCTCGCAATCAGCGCAATTAGCGCTAGTAACACGAACGAAACGAGCTTAAAAAATCGGCCGCTAAGCAGATAGCAGAGGTGAAAGATGAGCAAATTTGTGATGAGTACCGCAGAAAAGCCTTTAAATACATGCGAAAAATGATACCCATTGATCTGATAATGTATTTTAGCCCAGCACGCGAGCAGACATAGCACCGTGCTGAGCCAAAACACTCTCCATATGGGACGTTCGCGCAGTGCGGTAAAAAAGCCGCAGTCGATTTTCATAAGCAAGCGCGCTATGAGCCTACCCGCTTTCGTCCGCGCCATAAGCCCGCCTATATTTGCTAGCGCTACATAAAATTTTTCTCTCATTTCATCTTCCTTAGCTTTACAAAGACACGATGACGCGCACTCTGCGTAGCGCGACATATTTTGTTAAAAATTAAGGCGCAATCTTAGCCGCTTAAAGCTTTGAGCTTGCTTACTTGCGCGCCTTTACGCTTCAAATTTTACAGCTAAATTTTAAAGATACGGGGGGGGGATAGAATTGGGCGACGGACTTTTGAGACGAAGTTCTAATTTAAAACGGATTTATGAGTGAGGTTATGAGACAGAAGCTCCGGTATAAAATTATTAAAACGTAATTTCAAAAAATTTAGCTAATTGAAATTTCGAAGTAATATTGCCGCGGTCAAAACGCTCGGGCAAAAATTTTAATAAGATACGCGGCAAATGGCGCGTTTTATAACGCTTGCATGCCTCATAAAGCCGGCTACGAGGCTAGAGCAGATGAAGCGACCGCGACGCGATATTTTTTAAAATTTACGGCTAGGTTACAAACCGTCGCAATAGATTTTAAAATTTCTAGTGCGATAAGCTTCAAACGGTCTTTGGATAAAATTTATGCATTAAGCGACTGGAGTAAAATTCTACGACACGAGCAGGGTAAAATTATCAAAGACCGATTGCGGGCAAAATTTCGCACCGACAAAGTGAAAAAATTTTAACTAGACTGAACCAGCTTTTTGCGCGGAAATTCTACGCAACGCTTAGCACTTCCACCTTACCGTCGAAAACCGCCATGCAATGCTCGTAGTGGCTAGTGCGAAGCCCATCCTTGCTCCTCGTGCTCCATTTATCCTCGGCGATGACCGGAGTGCCGTCCTTTTGGCAGATCATCGGCTCAATGCAAAAGACCATGCCGTTTTTGATTTTGGGGCCCGATTTTGGATTGTTGCCCTCCAGATAGTTTGGGATCTCAGGCTCTTCGTGCGGGTGCTTGCCGATGCCGTGGCCACAGAAGCCATATAGCGGCACGAAGCCGCGCGCGCGGATAAATTTCTCGATCTCGAAGCTTAGCTCTTTGAAGTGCATCCCTACTCTGATCGTTTTTATGGCGAACTCTAGCGTGTCCTTGCTGCATGCGATGAGATCTTCGTCGGCTTTTGAAATTTTACCGACGGGCAGAGTGCGTGCGCTGTCGCCGAAATATCCGTTTAGCTTCGAGCCCAAATCGACGCCTAAGATATCGCCCTCTTGTAAGATCGTCTCGTCGGGGATGCCGTGGATGATGACTTCATTTAACGAGAGGCAGGCGGCGTTTGGAAAGCCGTATAGCCCTTTAAAAGCAGGATATGCGCCTTTGGAGGTGATGAAATCGTCGATCTTTTTATCGACTTCGAGCAGGCTAAGACCCGGCTTTATGAAAGAAGCTGCGTAATCAAGGGCCTGCGCGACGATCCTATTCGCTGCACGCAGCCCTTCTAAATCTTTTTTTGTTTTAAGCAAAATTGCCATTTATAGCCCGACCGCGCTTAGGGTCTGATATTTGTTCATATAGATCTGCGCTTCGATGCGTCTCATCGTATCAAGAGCTACGGAGACGACGATCAGCACGCTGGTACCGCCGAAATAAAACGGCACGCCCATAAATTTAACGAGCAACCACGGGATGACGGTTACGAGCCCGAGATAGATCGAGCCCCAGAATGTAAGCCGGCTAGCAACTTCGTTTAAAAAGCTCGCCGTTCCCTCGCCCGGACGAATACCCGGGATAAATCCGCCCTGCTTCTTTAAATTTTCACTAATGTCCTTGGAATTAAAAGCAATTGACGCATAAAAATACGCAAAAAATATAACCAACACAAAGGTCAAAAAGTTAAAGAAGTAATTGCTAGGGCTTAGGAAATCATGGATCTTTTGGATGATCGGATTGGTGCTTGCCTGTAAAATTGTAGTCGGAAACATCAAAATCGCGCTTGCAAAAATAGGCGGAATGACGCCACTTAAATTTAGCTTGATCGGCACGTAATTCATAATGCGCTTGTTTTGATTCGCCATCAATACCTTGCGCGAAAACGATACCGGAATTCTGCGTTCACCTAGCTCCACATATAAAATTGCTCCGATAGTAGCCAGGATAATTAGCACGATCGCGATTAGCTTTAAAACGTTCATTTCGCCGGTATTTACTAAATTTACGGTACTTCCGATCGCTCTAGGGATGGCGCTTACGATACCTGCAAAAATAATAAGGCTGGTGCCGTTACCGACGCCGCGCTGCGTAATCTGCTCGCCGATCCACATCAAAAGCATGGTGCCTGCCAGCATCGAAATGCACGAGATGAAAACAAACTCGTTGGTATTCTCTGCCATTATCGCAGGCGCTCCGGTTTGTCCGTGGATGCCCTGCAAGCCGATGCTAACACCGATGGATTGAACCATAGCAATCGCTATGGTAGCGTATCGGATGATCTGCATATATTTCTGCATACCGTCGCGCTCTTTTTTGAGTTTACCTAAATTTGGAAAGGTTGCGGCGAGCAGCTCCATAATGATAGAAGCGGTAATATAAGGCATAATGCCTAGCGAGATAACGCTGAATCGCTCCGCCGCGTTACCGCTAAACATATTAAACATTCCAAAAGCGTTGTTGCTATTGTTTTGAAAAAATTGCTTTATAACCTCAACGTCCACTCCCGGAACCGGCACGTAAGCTAGCAACCTATAGGCAAAAAGAAAGCCCAAAGTAATGAGAATTTTGTTGCGTAGCGATTTATTCATTATTTTTGTCCGCTAGACTTTACGTTCTCGTCTTTGATCTTGCTAGCAAGCGCTTTTGCGCCTACGCCGATCAGCTTGATCTTTTTAACGGAATTCGAAATTTTATGAACGGATTTGATGCTTTCAATCGTAATCTCGCTAAGATCTTTGATAGCTTCGATTTTATCGACATTAATCACGTAAGGCTTTTCAAATTTAGAAGTAAAACCTACCTTTGGAAGCCTTCGTTGAATCGGCTGCTGACCGCCCTCGAAGCCTCTTTTTTCGTGAGAGCCAGTGCGTGCGGTCTGACCCTTGCCGCCGCGACCCGCAGTTTTACCTAGGCCGCTTCCTTGACCGCGACCCAAGCGCTTAGTAGCGTGAGTCGAGCCTGGGGCTTTTTTAAGATTTTCTAATCCCATCTTTTATCCTTGTTAGTGTTTTAACATACTAAGAGCTTTCATTGTAGCTCTTACGACATTTGAGGAGTTGTTCGAACCTAGCGATTTAGTGAGGATATCTTTAACACCCGCAAGTTCTAAAACCGGGCGCACGGAGCCGCCTGCGATAACGCCGGTACCTTCGCTCGCCGGCTTAAGTAAAATTTTGCTTGCATTGTATTTAACTTCGATATCGTGAGTGATAGTAGAGCCGTTTAAATTTACCTTGATGATATTTTTAAACGCATCGTCTACCGCTTTTTTAATCGCGTCGGGAACCTCTTTGGATTTGCCGAAGCCAAAGCCTACCAAGCCGTTTCTATTGCCTACTACGATAAGAGCCGTAAACCTAAACCTTCTACCGCCTTTAACGACCTTCGTAACCCTACCGATATTGACGATTACCTCTTCGAATTCTTCTCTATTATACTTTTCCACAATAATTCCTTTGGGTTATAGTTTGATGCCGTTTTGGCGTAGCGACTCGGCAAAGCTTGCGATTACGCCATGATACAAATAGCCATTGCGATCGAAAATCGCTTCAGAAATGCCTTTATCCTTTAGCTTGGAAGCCAAATCTTTAGCTAGGCTAGCCGCGCCCTCTTTGTTCGCCTTTAAATTTAAAACCTTACCGCTGCTGGCGCACAAAGTCGCGCTCGCCGCGTCGTCGATAGCCTGAGCGTAAACTGTCCTATTGGATTTGAAAATAGAAATTCTAGGGCAAGATGCGACGCCTGAAATTTTAGCGCGAATTCTTCTTTTTCTCTTGATTCGTAAAGAGATCTTTCTTTTTAATACGTTCTGTGTCATTTCTCAACCCTTATTTCTTAGCTGTTTTTCCGGCTTTGCGGATGATATGCTCTTCAAGATACTTGATGCCTTTACCCTTATACGGCTCAGGCGGTCTGAATCCTCTGATCTCGGCTGCTACTTGACCTACTTGCTGCTTGTCGTCGCCTTTGATGGTTACGACATTTTTATCTACGGAAATTTCGATTCCCTTTGGAGATTCAAAATTTATCGGATGCGAAAAGCCCAAATTTAGCTCAAGTACTTTGCCCTTCATCGCGGCTCTATAGCCTACGCCGTTGATTTCAAGCTGCTTCGAAAAGCCCTCGGTAAGACCAAGGACGATATTGTTAGCTAAAGCGCGGTATGTTCCCCAATACGCTCTACTCTGTCTATCCTCGCCCTTAGGTGAGAATTCTATCTTTCCGTCTTCGATTTTTACATCGACATGACCTTTTAAATCAAGCTCTTTTTCGTTATTCGATTTTTTAAATTTTAACGACGAGCCGTCGATTTTGACCTCTAAGCCGTTTGGAATAGAGATCGGTTTTTTACCAATTCTTGACATAATTTTCCTTTTTATTTGTCTAGGGTATGTCTACTTTTACGAATGGATACCACAATGCCATAAAAAGTAGAAACTTTTTACCAGATCGTGCAAAGCACTTCGCCGCCGACGCCCGCTTTGTGCGCGTCGATACCGCTCATAACGCCTTTGCTTGTGCTAACGACGACGGTTCCATAGCCGTTCTTGAAGCGCTTGATCTCATCTTTGCCCTGATATACGCGGCGACCCGGAGTTGAAATTCTTTTAACTTCGTTTATCACGCTCCTGCCCTTTTCGTCGTATTTAAGCACTACGTTGATGATCTTTTTATTGTTTTCCTCTACTACGTTGTAGCTCTCGATATAGCCCTTCTCGGCTAAAATTTTAAGCATAGCCTCGACTACGTTTGAGTGAAAAAGTTTAGTCGTATCTAGCCTTCGCATCGCAGCATTTCTGATGCGAGTTAGTCCATCTGAAATAAGATCGTTAATCATCTCTTCTCCTTACCAGCTTGCTTTTTTTAGACCCGGGATCAAGCCCTCGTTTGCCATCTTGCGAAGGCAAACGCGACAAATTCCAAAATCCTTATAAACAGAGTGCGGACGACCGCAAATTTGACATCTGGTATATGCGCGAGTGCTAAATTTAGCGGGGCGTTTCGCCTTGGCTACCATTGATTTTTTTGCCATATCATTTTCCTTTTGCAAAAGGCATGCCGAATAGCTCTAGCAATTTAAATGCCTCTTTATCGTTATTTGTAGTCGTTACAACGGTTATATTCATACCGTGAGTTCTTAAAATTTGATCGTATTCGACCTCAGGGAACATCAGCTGCTCTTGCAAGCCGAAGTTATAATTGCCGCGTCCGTCAAAGCCCGCTCTAGGTAGTCCGCGGAAATCCTTAACTCTAGGGAGCGCAATAGAGATCAGTTTGTCCAGGAAGGCAAACATCTGCTCTTTTCGTAACGTAACCATTATACCTACCGGGAAACCTTCGCGCACTTTAAAGCCGGCGACCGATTTTTTTGCATTGACGATAAGCGCTTTTTGACCTGCGATCAGCGAGATAGTATCGGCCATATTTTGAAGCACCTTTTGATCTTTGCTCGATTCGCCAGTTCCTACGCTGATAACGATCTTTTCAAGCGCCGGGATAAGCATAGGATTTTTTATATCAAATTCTTCCTGCAAAGCAGCTCTGATGGAATTTACATATTTATCTTTTAGTCTGCTCATAATCAACCCTCTACCAACGCAACATTTGAAATATCCATAGGCATCTCTTTGCTCGTAAAGCCGCCTTTTGGATTTTGCTCGGTTGGTTTGATAGCCTTTTTAGCCATTTTACAACCCTCGACGATAATTTGAGCTTTTTTAGGAAACACTGCCTTAACGGTGCCTGTTTTGCCCTTATCGTCACCTGCGATGATCTTTACTTGATCGCCCTTTTTAATCTTAAATTTTACTGCCATTATAAAACCTCCGGAGCCAGCGAAACGATCTTCATAAAACCGCCGTATCTGACCTCTCTACCGATAGGACCGAAAATACGAGTGCCAATCGGCTCTTTTTTTGAATCCAAAATAACGGCTGCGTTCTCGTCGAATCTAATTAGCGAACCGTTGCCTCTGTGCAACTCTTTAGTCGTACGAACGACTACGGCTTTTACTACTTGACCGCGCTTAATCTTGCCGTTAGGGAGCGCTTTTTTTACAGAGCAAACGATGATATCGCCGATTGTGGCGTATCTTCTTTTGCTGCCGCCCAAAACTTTAATACACATAAGTTCTTTTGCGCCGCTATTATCAGCTACCGCAAGTCTGGTAAAACTCTGTATCATTATTCAACTCCTGTTTTCAAAACCGCTTTTAAGCGAAACGATTTTCTAGCGCTTAGCGGTCTGCACTCGATCGCAGATATGGTGTCGCCGATCTTTACGACGTTGTTTTCATCGTGGATCAGATATTTTTTAAATCTTTTTACGATCTTTCTATATCTAGGGTGCATAACCCTTCGCTCTACCAAAACGGTAGCTGTTTTATCGCCCGCCTTCTTTACGACTACGCCTTGAATTTCTCTTTTAAATGCCATAATCTATCCTTATTTCGCTTTAATAGCGGTGTTGATTCTAGCGATATCTTTTTTGATAGCGCGAATCTCGTTAGGATTGCTTAGCTGCATAGTTTTTAGCTTTTGTCTAGCCGTAAATAAAAGCAACTTACTTTGTTTCAACATAGAATTTAGCTCAGCCAAATCTTTATCTTTCAAATCAGTATATTTCATTTTCGCTTTCCCTACTTACGATTTTCGTTTTAAAAGGTAGTTTATGAATCGAAAGCATAAGCGCCTCTTTAGCAACCTCTTCGCTAACGCCGGTCATCTCGAAAATGATCCTGCCCGGTTTTATATTCATTACCCACTCTTCTACGCCGCTCTTACCTTTACCCATACGAGTTTGTAGAGGCTTTTTGGTAAGCGGCTTGTCTGGGAATACCTTAATCCAAATTTTAGCTTGACGATTTACGAAGCGCGTCATCGCGACACGAGCCGCTTCGATCTGGCGAGAATTTACCCTACCCGCCTCTACCGCTTTGATACCGAAATCGCCGAACGTCAAGGAATTTCCTCTCGTTGCGTAGCCGCGATTGCGACCTTTCATCATCTTGCGGTATTTTGTTCTTTTTGGCATCAACATAACTATTTACCTCTTCTTGGTCTGCGTGTTTTTTTAGGCGCATCATCGGTCTTTTCAGCCTGGATGCCTTTTTGTAAAATTTCACCCTTAAAGATCCAAACCTTAATGCCGATATTACCGTAGGTCGTATGCGCTTCGGCAAAGCCGTAATCGATCCTAGCCCTTAGAGTATGAAGCGGAACGCGTCCCTCCAAATACCATTCAGTTCTAGCCATCTCCGCACCGCCCAAGCGACCTGCGACGCAAATTTTAATTCCCTTTGCGCCTGCTTTTTGAGCGCCTTGGATGACTTTTTTCATAGCGCGACGGAATGCAACGCGGCGCTCTAGCTGCATGGCTACATTTTCCGCAGCCAAAAGTGCGTTCGAGCCTACTTTGCGCTCCTCTTTGATATTAATGGCTATGTCTTTATTGACTAGCTTAACGACTTCGCTTCTTAAATTTTCGACCTCGCCGCCTTTTTTGCCAATGATGATACCCGGTCTTGCGGCTACGATCGTTACGCGAATTTTCTTAGCCGTTCTTTCGATAAGAATTTGGCTAATTCCCGCATAGTAAAGCTTAGCTTTTAAAAATTTGCGGATCTTATAGTCCTCGCCGATACTCTCGGAAAGCGTCGCTTTAGAAGGAAACCATCTAGACTCCCAATTTCGATTAATTCCTAATCTTAAACCGATCGGATTTACTTTCTGTCCCATTTACGCTTCCTTCTTACTTGGTTTTGCTACTTCGACGATAATGTGCGAAGTAGGCTTGCGGATACGGCTAGCCGTACCTCTGGCGCGCGGACGAAATCTCTTAAGCACCGGACCTGCATCCACTCGGCAGCTGGTAACTACGACCTCTTCAGGCTCAAAGCCGCCGTTTGCGACCGCGCTTGAAATCGCCGTAGCGATATATTTCGCGCCGCGATTAGGCGTAAATTCCAAAGTAGCAAGGGCGAATTCAGCATTCATGCCTTGAATTTGCTTCGCGATAAGTCTTGCTTTTGTCGGCGAAAGGCGAACAAATTTAATAGTTGATTTACTCATATTCTATCCTTACTTGCCGATCTTTTTCTGCACGGAGCCTTTGTGACCCTTGAAAGTGCGCGTAGGAGCGAACTCGCCTAATTTATAACCGATATGATGCTCGGTGACGTAAACCGGGATAAAATTCTTTCCGTTATGAACGTTAAACGTAAGTCCGATCATCTCCGGCACGATCGTGCTTCGTCTCGACCAAGTCTTGATCGGTTTGTTATCGCCGGCTTTCTTTGCCGCAACGACTTTTTTTATTACGTGATCATCTACGAAAGGACCTTTTTTTAGCGATCTAGCCATTTTTATTTTCCTTTCCTTCTTGAAATTATAAGCTTATCGCTCGCTTTTTTATGGCGAGTTTTATAGCCCTTCGTCGGTTTGCCCCACGGAGTTACCGGATGACGACCGGAGTTTTTCTTACCCTCGCCACCGCCGTGCGGGTGATCGATCGGGTTCATCGCAGAACCTCTGGTTTGAGGGCGGATACCTCTATGGCGATTACGTCCGGCTTTACCGATGACGACGTTTGCCCACTCTTCGTTACCCACTACGCCGATACTAGCCATGCACTCTGCAAGTACTCTTCTCATCTCACCGCTAGGCAGACGTAAAATGACGTATTTTTCCTCTTTACCCATAAGCTGAGCATAACCTCCGGCGCTACGTGCCATTTGAGCACCTTTGCCTGGCTTTAACTCGATATTGTGCAGGATGGTACCTACAGGGATGTTTTTCATCTTCATCGCGTTGCCGGGTTTAATATCTAATCCGCCCTCGGCAGCGGCTACTACGTCGCCCACTTTAAGATCGTTAGGCTTGATTATGTAGCGTTTCTCGCCGTCTGCGTATGAGATCAGTGCGATACGGCAGTTGCGATTCGGATCGTATTCGATTGCCTCGACCTTGCCAGCAACGCCGAATTTATTTCGCTTAAAATCGATAATTCTATAAAGTTTAGTGGCTCCGGCTTGTTTATGGCGGCTGGTAATGCGACCGTTATTGTTCCTTCCGGCTGCGGCAGGAATTTTAACAAGCAAGCCTCTAACGCTAGCTTTTGCAGTGATATCCTCGCTGCTAAGACCGGTCATAAATCTTCTACTTGGAGTATACGGTTTATAAGTTTTAATCGCCATTTTACGCCTCCACGCTTTCTAGGCTTGCGCCCTCAGGTAGTTTGACGTAGAATTTCTTCACATCATTTCTAGCGCCAGTTCTGCCTTTAAATCTTTTTACTTTGCCATCCTGTCTTAAAGAATTTATCTTTAGCGGAGTAATCCCGAAATAGTTTTTTAAAACGCTCTTTAGTCCGTTTTTTGTAACCGACGGGCTAGTTTGGATAACGACCACGCCGTTTTCTTGAAGACCGAGAGACTTTTCCGTATAAAGGATCGTTTTGATATCTGTTATATCTGCCATTTTAGTCCTCTTTCACTATTGATTCAAATGCCACTTTTTCGAATACGACTGAGCCGTAAACTGCGATTAGGTAAGCATTGACCTCGCTTGCATCGATGACATAGCAATTCTTAAGATTTCTATAGGCCAAAAGAGTTTGTGCATCCAGCTCGTTTTTAACGATCAGCGCATCTCTAACGCCTAATTTTTTAATAAAATTTGCCGCATCTTTAGTTTTGCCGCTTTTTAGCTCCAAATCGTCGAAGATAAAAATTTTACCCTCGTTTGCTTTCTCATTGATAGCAAATTCCAGCGCAAGGCGTTTTTGCTTTTTATTGACCTTCTGCTCGTAATTTCGCTCGTTAGTCGGACCGAATGCGACCGCGCCGCCTACCCAGACGTTAGTTCTGGTTGAGCCCGCACGTGCGCCGCCGCGACCCTTTTGTCGCCATGGTTTTTTGCCGCCGCCGCTAACTTCGGCGCGAGTTTTAGCGTTAGCCGTATTTGCGCGAAGCGAAGCAAGGTAAGATTTGACGTACAAATATAGATTGTGGGAATTAACCTCCGAAAATTTCGCAGGAATTTCAATTTCGCTTGCTTTTTCCAGTTTTTCGTTAAGCACGCTTACTTTACTCATTTTACTATCCTTATTCTGCCCATTGCGCCGTTAAATCCAGGAACCGAGCCTTTAAGCACTAAAATTTTATTCTCGGCATCAAAGCTTACGACTTCGTTTTTGGCAGTGATCGTTTCATTTCCAGTGCGTCCCGCCATCCTCATACCAGGCTGAACGCGACCCGGCCACTCGCAGTTGCCGATCGAGCCCGGTCTTCGGTGAAAGCGGCTACCGTGCGCTGCAGGACCGCCTGCAAAGCCATGGCGTTTAATGACGCCTTGATAGCCTTTGCCTTTTGATCTGAAGCTTACTTTGACGATCTTGGCTTCGCTCAAAACATCTAAATTTTGATCGCCAAGCTTGACATTTTCTAAGCTTAGAGTCGCAAATTTATTAAATTCCTTGCTTAGGCTATATTTCTTTTGAATGCCGGCTATAGCTTTATTATACGCTTTCCCCTCTGCGTAGGCTACGATAGCTTTTTTCTCATCGCAAACTTCGCAAATTTTGGTATTGATAAGTCGTAAAAGCGTCACGGGCGTGCTGCTCGTGTCGATCGTCCTACTCATACCTATTTTTTCTACAATATATTCCATTGTTTTACCCCTTATTTGCCCATCGCGTGAACTTCGACGTTGACTTCCGGAGCCAAATCAAGCTTAGTTAGCGAATCAACCGTATCTGGCGTAGCCGCTACGATGTCTAGCATACGAGCGTGAATTTTCATCTCAAACTGCTCTCTGGAGTCTTTATTTACGTGCGGAGATCTTAAAACGGTGTAGCGCTTAATCTTCGTAGGCATCGGCACGGGACCTCTGACGTCCGCACCTGTTCTTTTTACGGCTTCAACGATAGCCGAAACTGTGCGATCTAAAACTCGATGGTCATAAGCCTTGAGTTTTAACCTAATTTTTTGCATCACTTTTCCTTAATAAAGAACTTGTCGCAACGCGCGACCCTTTGTTTCAAACAAAAGACGCACATTATATAAAAGCGCTCCCTTTTTGTCAAGAAAATAACCAAATTTTATGGAAATATTTCCTTTTAATAAGGAAAAATATGTAAAATTTTGGAAATTTCCAGGTTGTCGAAAATTTCCAATATAAAAATTTTGGACAAATTTAAAATAGATATAAAAATTTCATAGGATTTTTCAGATTTATTTCCTTTTAATAAGGAAAATTTTAAAATGCTCGCTATGAATGATCTAAAATTTTTTTATGAAAATCCGCCGGAATTTATGGGCTTTATCCCGCGTAAAAGAGGTATCGGCTCGCCTAGAGCCATAATCTATGGAGTGTTAAATTCCGGCAAAAGCGCCGTGCTGAAAAATGAAATTTCAGAGCTTAAAAAAGATGAAATTTTGTACCTGAATTTAGCCGATCTACGCCTTGAAGAGGCGGTAGCGAGTGATGCAATTTTTGCGACTAGAAATAGCGCAGGCGATACAAAGGCTAGCGAAGCGGATGAGCACAAAATAAGCAGAGAAGCTACGCTTGGCGCGGATATTTCGGATATAGAAGAATTTTATTGCGCCGCCGTAAAAAATACAGATACAAAAAACGCAAGCGCAAATGGCTCAAACAATGCAAAAAATATGGAGTTCTACGGCGCAAAAAGCAGGAGCGAGAATTTCTTCCGCGAGATCAAAGAATTTTTAGCGGCAAACGAGCAAATTTCATCGCTTTTTTTAGATAATTTTAGTAGCGCCGATTTTGAAATTTCATCGCTTCAAAGCTTCGCCGAGGGGCTAGATTTAAAGCGTTTCATCATCTCTACTCGCGATAAAGAGTTGATCCTGCCTGGCTTTGAGCGGCTTGAGCTTTTGCCGCTTTCGTTTGAAGAATTTATCGCCTTCGACAAGCGCCACAACGAGATAAACTCGATGATTTCGGCGTTTTTAGCCCAAGGCGGCGGCGCAAAAAATCCCTTCATGATCCCCGCTGAAATTTTAGAATTCGAGCAGAGGCTGCTTACAGCGAACTTTAGCCGCACGGAGATTTTAATCCTCAAAGAGTGCCTAAGCTTCGTCCACGCCGCATTTAGCGCAAATAAAATTTACACCGCGCTAAAGCCGCGCATCAAGATCTCCAAAGACGCCGTCTACGGCACCATCGCCAAGCTTGAGCGGGAAAATTTCATCAGATTTTTAAGCAAGGCGGGCGAGCCTGCGCGCGCAAAAAAGCTATATTTTTCGCATTTTAATATGCGCGAAATTTTAACGAGTAAAAAGGACTTCTCGAAAAAATTTGCCAACGTCCTGTTCTGCGAGCTTTTGGGGCTAAATACGCCGATTTCTTACACAAAAGAGCTGGATTTTTATCTACCAAAGCTAAAAATGGGGATTCTCGTCATCCCATTCAGCGACGCGGATATTATCTTTTTAAAATTCCGCAAAATCTTAAGCGTACTCAAAAAGCTTGGCATCACAAGTTTAAAAGTTGTGTCTATGGCAAACTCCGGTAGGCTCGAGATTGAGGGCATCCGCTGTGATGTCATACCCTTTCACGAATTCGCACTCAGCTTTTAGATATTTGAAATTTTATATCATAAAAATACAAATTTTATGATATAATTTTGACAAGCCCATATCAATTATGCAAGGGAAAGCCGATGATCAAATTAAAAGATAAACTCATTTATGAAACGCTAAAACTGGTCGAATCGCAAGGCGAAGATGGGCTTTTGTGTCGCAATAAGCAAAGCGATGCAGAGTTTATGAGGCCCGTGAACGAATTCGCAGCTGCGAGTGGGCGCAACTACACCTCGATCAAATCGACTCTTGACATAATTCATAAAAACTGGGGCTATCTGCAGCGCGAAAGCATTAAGGATACGGGGCTTGATGCGGGCAAGGCATCGAAGATTTTCATCTACCGCCTATGCGAGGCAGGGCGAAGCTTTATCGAAAAATACGAAAAAACGCTCGTTCAAAACGCCGACAAATAGCCCAAAATTAAAAATTTTAAGCGCCGATTAGATAGAATTCTTTAATTTCACATGGCGCGACAAAATTTCGTTTTTATGTGACTCGCCTTAAAAAAAAGGAAGTGAAAATGCTGGATTTTATAGTAAAAATGTTCGCCTGGAAAGCTGAGTGGGAGGTAAAAAAGGAATATGACAAAGAATTTGGCGATCTATCCTCCATGCGCTCAATCTTGCGCTTTATAATACTTCTTATCATACTTAGCATTTTGATTAAATTTCAATTAAGCTCATGAAAGATACATTTTTAGACATTGCGCTCGTTTTATTCGGCATCGCTATGCTCGCCACGATGCGACAAAAATCTTTATTAAAATTTATAATTTTCGTCGTGATTTTAGCGCTCGCCAGAGAGTTAATCATTAGGCTTTACGCCTAGTTTCGGCGAAACCGACACGGATGGAATTTAAAAATTTAAACGACAAAATGACGGCGCGGCGGAATTCGGCGGGCGCAAATTTTAAATTTCGCCGTAACTACACTATGCTTTTATCGTCGTTAGTAAATTCTACCGCACTTCAAGAATTGCCGCATCTATAAATCCAGCCTTTATCGTCAATGACAGATTTTATCCGCGCCGAGGATTTGCGCTTGATACCGCGCTTTCTGCTATTAGTGGCGGATTTTACTCGCGCAAATACGACAGAATTTCACTCGTGCGAACAAGGCGGATTTTTTGCGGCGGCAGTAAAAATTATAAACCGAACGAGCGGGCTAGAGCGTAAATTTATAATGCTAAATTCCACAAAAGCCCAAATTAATGCGATACAAATATGAAATTCAAGCAAAAATTTTAAATTTAGTAGCAAAATTCCGCACGCTAAAATCTTAAAATTTTATTTCATAAAATTCCGAAATTTAGGAATTAAATTTTGCAGTGAAGCGCCAAATTTTACCTCAAAATTAAAATTTTCACGCAAACCATCCCCGAAAATTCTAAAATTTCATCATCATAAAATTTTAAAATTCCAATGCCGTATTGCAAATCTATTATTTTATAAAACGGAGCGAAAAGCGAAATCTTGCATAAATCGCACTCGAAAATTTCACGGATTCTCGCGCAAACCGGTTCAAAATTCCGCTCTGCCTACTCCACGTATCCGATAAATTCGCCATCGAAAGTATGCCTAACGTCGCCGCGAAAGTAAATTTTGCCTCTATCTCCCAAGCGCAAATTTAGCGTTTCGCCGCTTGCAGGTATCACGCGGATATCGGGAGCTAGCCCCATATTTTCGACGCCTGCGATGAAGCATGCCGCCATCCCCGTACCGCACGCGAGAGTTTCTGCCTCTACGCCACGCTCAAAGGTGCGCACCTTTAAAATTTTGCTTGCGAGACGGCTTTGAACTAACGCATAATTAACGTTAGCGTTATACTTTTCACGCAGGTCGCGGGCCAATGCGGCGTCGAACTTATTTAGATCGCTAACAAAAGTTACCAAATGCGGCACTCCTGTGTTATAAAAATACCACGTTAGCCCAGCCTCCTCAAAGCTCTCACCAAGGCGTTTAGGACGAGTTAACATTACCTCGACATTGGCTACTAACGCGTGAGCGTTAGGACGCAGATTGAAAATCTCGCCGAAGCTTACATTACGTAGCTCGCCGCGCATACTCTCGCTCAAATTTCCGCCGAAAATACCGAAAATCTCGCCGCTAATTACGCCTGCGCCGCTTAGGAATTTCATACTCTGCGCAGCCAAAAAATTCTCATACGCATACATGCATACCGCTCGAGAGCCATTTCCACACATATCGGCGCTACTGCCGTCGCTATTGTAAAATTCCCACTCAAAGTTTATCCCCTCGATACCGTTAAACTTCGGCAGTACGACGATGAGCCCGTCGGCGCCTACTCCATCGCGCCTATCGCATAGCTCACGCGCTAGCTTGGATCTATCCGCCTTAACTGAATCCGTAAATATTACGAAATCATTTCCGCTCGCATTATATTTTGAAATTTTCATAATCTACCTCGCAAATTTTTAAAATCACTAACGCTCACTAACGCTTTATTGAAATTTTACTTCTATCTAAATTTAAGCGCATCGCTTATTTTAGACCCTTTTGAGACATATTTTACTAACTCGCCCCCATTGGTTAGCTGGTTTATCGTAAGCCTTTCACGCTTGATGTTAGAGCCTACCTCATAGCCTTTAAATGCTCGCAAGCATCAAATCTACCGAGCTTGCAAGCCTTTTCATAAAGCTCGCGCGCCCTCTTTTTATCTTTCGCTACGCCCCAGCCCTTTTCGTATTGATACGCCAAATTTGAGCAGGCTAGCGGCTCATCGCTTTTCTCGCACGCTTCGCTAAAATACTTCGCAGCAAGCGCGTGATCCTTTTGCCCGCCGTCGCCTTTGAAATACGTAACGCCCAAATTTACGCACGAATCCACGTGTCCTTGCTCACAAGCCCTCGTAAAAAATATCCTAGCCCTGTCCGCATCTTTTTTCACGCCGTCGCCGAGAACATAGCTAAGCCCTAGGTTATGGCACGCCTCTACCTGCCCCATCTTGCAAGCCTTGATCAAAAGCTCGATCGCCTTTTTCACGTCGGGATAGACGCCGAGCCCCTTTTTATAGTTGTATGCGAGGCTCGCACACCCCTCGCTGCTGTTTTTCTTGCAAGCGTCGCTAAAAAGCTCATTCGCCCTCTTGCGATCCTGCGCCACCCCCTGCCCGTCGTTGTAGAGCAGCCCCAAATAGACGCAGCCCTTCTGCTCGCCGAGCTTGCACGCCTTGTCGTAATAGCGCGCGGCCTGCCTGAAGCTTCTATTTGAGTCGTATGCATAGCCCAAATTTGCGCAGTCTAGCGCGTTTTCCTCCCCGCCTGCGTCGCAGTTGCGCTGTAGCTCATTTATCACGCGGTTTAGTTTTTTACAATCCATCTCGCTCCCCGCGGCGCAGCCCTTTCTTAGATCGTCGATCTCCGCCGCAGCGCCCGTCGCAAACAGCGCGGAGAGCAAAACCGCTTGCGCTGTAAATTTCAACCGCTCTTTAAACGGCATACTTTTAAAATTTTGAAATTTAGTGCCACTTTGGGCGCGACTGCTGATCCTCATTGTTTTATCCTTTATTTTAAAATTCATCTTAATTCGCATAGAAATTTTACGAGCTCTCGCGCAAAGGGCTAAATTTTATCTTTTAACTCTTTTAAAAATCTCTCCACCGCGGCCTTAAGCGCGGCAAGATCGCCACTATTGTCTATCACAAAGTCCGCCATAGCGCGCTTTTGCTCGATATCCGCTTGTAGCTCCACGCGGCGCGTTGCAGCGGCGCGATCCAGCCCATTTCGCTTCATCACGCGCACGATCAGCGTATCTTTAGGCGCATAAACGACCGCCACTTTACCGAAAAACTCATATCTCTTGCCCTCGAAAAACAGCGGAATATCAACGAAATAAAGCCTTCCTTTCGCCTCCAAAGCCTGCGCCTGCGATAAAATTTCAGCCGTTATCTTTGGATGCAGTAGCGCTTCGAGCTTTGCAAGCTTCGTAGGGTCTTTAAACACCAGCTCGCCTAGTTTTTTGCGATCTACCGAGGCGCACGAATCGGTCAAATTTTCCTCATCGCCGCTAGCGTCAAATTTCGCGTACGAACTCAAATTTTTAGCCTGCGCGTCTTTTTGCACGACGTATTGCGCGCCGAAAATTTCAGCCACCTGCGCGGCGTAGCGATCGAGAACGCAGTGCGAAATCTTATCGGCATCGATGATCTCAAATCCACGATCAGCAAGCAGCTCGCAAACCGCGCTCTTGCCGCTGCCGATACTGCCCGTGATGACGACGGCATGTTTAAATTTCAAGGTGAGCCTTTATAGCGTTTTTATTCGATTTTAGCTAAAATCTACGAAATTATACCATCTTGGAGGATAAAATTTGATAAGCTACAAAGACGCGGGCGTCGATATAGACGCGGGAAATGACTTCGTAAATGCGATAAAACCGTTCGTAAAAGCGACGCAAACTCCGCACGTTTTAGGCGGTATCGGCTCGTTTTCGGGTGCGGTGAGGCTGCCCGCAGGCTACAAAAAT
This sequence comes from uncultured Campylobacter sp., assembly GCA_963520005.1. Classification (GTDB taxonomy): domain Bacteria; phylum Campylobacterota; class Campylobacteria; order Campylobacterales; family Campylobacteraceae; genus Campylobacter_B. The sequence goes on along the minus strand of CAUQPS010000002.1, from coordinate 73,707 downwards.
CCCGCGATCCTAGGCGCCACCGACGGCGTGGGCACAAAGCTGCGACTTGCGATCGACGCGCGCAAATTTGAGGGCGTCGGCCAAGACCTCGTCGCGATGTGCGTGAACGACCTCATCTGCAACTTCGCCGAGCCGCTGTTTTTCCTCGACTACTACGCGACGGCAAAGCTTGAGACCCGTGACGCCAAAGAGGTCGTAAAAAGTATCGCCGAGGGCTGCAAACTCGCCCGGTGCGCGCTTATCGGCGGTGAGACGGCGGAGATGCCCTCGATGTATGAAAATGGCGACTTCGACCTTGCAGGCTTTGCCGTGGGTATCGCCGAGGAGGACGAGATCGACCGCAGCAAATTTGTGCGTGAGGGCGACGTGCTCATCGCGCTTCCTAGCAGCGGCCTGCACTCCAACGGCTTCTCGCTCGCACGCAAAGTAGTCGCCGAGCTTGGGCTAAAATTTGACGACAAAGTGGACGGTCGCTCACTCATCGACGTGCTTTTGGAACCGACCAGGATTTACGTCGGCGACTTTTTAAATTTAAAAGACAAGATCCACGCGCTCGCGCACATCACGGGCGGAGGCATCGTGGAAAATCTACCGCGCGTATTTCCGGAGGGGCTGGGTGCGAAGATCGAGCATGCCGCAATCCGCACGCCTGAGATCTTTAAAATCATCGCGCAAAAGGTGGAGCCGGCCGAAATGATGAGGACGTTTAACATGGGCGTTGGCATGATCGTCATTGCTCCGAAAGAAAACGCGGACTTTGTATTAGCAAATACCGACGGCTACGTTATCGGCAAGGTTGTAAAGGGCAGGGGCGTGCAGCTCGTGTAAATTTGAAGTAGTAAAATTTGTCGCTTTTTGCCAAAGTAGAGTTTATGTTTAGACTAAATTTTAAAGCAGGTATCGTGACCACTTCCAAAAACAGCGCCGAGAATTATTATATGATAGGCCTTGCGGACGATAAGTACGACTATAAAAACTATCTGCTTTTCCAAAGACCGATCAAGCTTGGGCGGTATGAGGACGCAGACGCACCGCATAACGGCTTATACGCAGAGTGCAATGGCGATATATGCTATAACGGCTGTAAGGCTGTGAAAATCACTAGCGAGCTTATCGTTTTTGAAGTCCAAGACAGCGTCATCACTGTGGATATCCGCGGCGTCAAAATTCCCAAGCGCTTCATTCAGTATTGTAAAGAAATTTTCGGCGATCTGCTTAGCATCGAGGGATAAAATTTAAATGCACCAGCGGCACGCAAAAGCAAATTTCGCAATCACAAATATAAAGCCCAGATTAAAATTTAACGAGCGAATTTTAAATAGCGCGAGATAAGAGAGTTTAAGCAAAGCTATTAAACGCGACAAAACTTCGCGCCGGAGTAAAATTTATTGCGGGATTTACGCATCAAATTCGACGCAAGTATTATGCGACAAAATTTACCCTTACAAACATAGCTAAATTTCACGCTCGATCCGCAGCCGTCCGAGCTTTAAATTTAGGCACACCGCTTGTCGTCTCTACCATCTCACAGTGAGCCTCGCGGACTTAAGGGGTGCAATACAATCATCTCGCTACTATCTGCGTTATTCCTTACTTTTTTAAAGAAACGTCGATCGCTAGTGCGTCTATGCTGCCGCCTGCTTTTTCGGAAAAGGGCGATCGCTCGCCCCTTCGGTTTAAAATTTTATCTATGCACTCGCGCCTTATTTTGCAAAATCTAAAATTTTAGCGATATTTTCGCGGCTGTAGACCTCCGCCATATTCCATGCTTTGGCGTTTGTCGCGGCTACGTCTATGACCTCGTCTAGCACCTTGCCTTCGATGCCTAGCTGTGCCAGGCTAGTCGGCGTGCCGATCTTATCAAACCACACTTTAAGCGCCGTGATACCTTCGTCTGCGCTTTTAAGGCCAAAAATTTCACGAGCGAAACGCTCAAACGCGCTTAAATTCCTATCCTTATACCACCTCATCCACGCAGGCATTACCACGCTAAGACCGGCTCCGTGCGCGCAGTCCACGACCGCGCTCATCGCATGCTCAATCATATGATTCGGATAGCCGAAGCCGCCCACGCCCACGTAAGTTAGCCCGTTTAGCGCCATCGTCGCAGCCCACGCAAACTCGGCGCGCGCGTCGTAATCACTCGGATCTGCAAGCAGAGCTTCAGTCGTGCGGATGACGGTTTTGATGTTAGCTTCGATATAGGCTCGCACGATGTCCGGATGGACGCTAGCGGTAAAATACCCCTCGATGCTGTGTGCGATGATGTCGCTCGCGCTATATACAAGATACTCGCGGCTGACGGTTGCTTGTAGCTGCGGGTTTATGACCGAGACCTTCGGGTATAGACATAGCGCGCTGATCGCGTATTTTTGTTTGGTCTGCTCCTTGGTCACCACGCCGCCGCAGTTCATCTCCGAGCCCGTCGCAGCAAGGGTGATGATGTCAAAAATTTTAAGCGCGGCGCTAGGATTTTTGCCGGTGAAAAAATCCCACACGTCGCCTTCATAGCAGGCGCCTGCAGCTACGGCTTTTGCGGAGTCCAGCACGCTTCCGCCGCCCACAGCGAGCACGCTATCGGCGCCAAATTCTTTAGCGAGCTTGATCGCTTCGTTTACCTTGCTTAGCACAGGATTTGATTTTATGCCGCCAAGCTGCGCAAATTCTATACCGTTTGCCTTTAAGCTGCTCTCCACGATGTCCATCAGACCGCTCTTTCGCACGCGCTCGCTGCCATATAGCACGAGAGCTTTTTTCGCGCCCGCTTCCTTCATATACTGCCCGATATGCTTTTCTTTATCCCTGCCGAATTCTATCCTCACGGGGTTGCAAAAACTAAAATTTGTCATCTTCTCTCCTTTAAATAAAGTTGGCTAAATTATAGCCTTTTTTAAAATTTTGCGGTAGCACGATAATCCAAATTCATTGCCTAATCGTGCAAATGTAAATATAACCCGAGTAAATTTAAAGAAGAGAACATGAACGAAGTAGATAAAATTTTAAAAGACTCCGCAAAGATCGCAGACGAACTATATCCCACCTACGGACACGTTCAGACGCCTATAGGGCGCTTAGCTTTTATCGTCAGAAAGCCCCCGACTTCATCGCGACGATCTATAAGCCCAGCGCGCGCTTGTGCCTGCGCGGCGGTAAAATGGTGGAATTTAGCGGCAAACAGTATCGCTACGACACGCAAAAATTCCTACTTCGCGCAAGCGACCTGCCGCTTTTGGGGCGAGTAGAGCACTGCCCGTTTCTATCGGTAAGCATTAAATTTCAAAGCGAGGACATTCTTGAAGCGCTAAAGGTGATAGAGGGGCAGAGCCGCGCGGACAGACTTCTGTGACTCGTATAATTGTAGCAGCGCTGTTTTTCACGACCTGCTCTAAACATCGGGCGAAATTTTACTCTCCAATGTGATCCGCGGCGTAGATTTTGCGCGAGGCTAAAATTCACTCGCACCCCGCCCCGTTTCTTTATCGGCGTTCAGCGACTCTAACCGTACCCTGCCGCGCTGTTTTATTCGCGCTCGCAGTACCGCTTTGCTCGCATCGCATGCCGCTACACAAAGCAAGAAAGCGGATATTTCGCGGCGCTTTTGTCCGTGAGCGCGGCGAGGAAAAGAGCGATAAATTCCTCGAAGTTTTACGCAATGACCAGGGCATCCTCATAGATCGGTTCCGCGCCGAATACGATCTTGCCCACGTCCGCGCCCTGCGTGAGGATGCCCGCGAAGTAGCGTTCGCCCCTGACCGAAAATAAAAACGGCAAGCACCCGCTCCAAAACGCGCTCACGGCGGCTCTTTGCGCATCGTTAGCCGCGCATTCCAGGCTGTCTTTTTCAAAATCTTCGTAGCAAAATTCCGCCTCGTCCGCGCTCGGTGACACATAATCCCTAGCGGACACGAATCAAACGGCGTCCGCAGCGTCATGCAAGCTCTCAAAAGAGCAAACGAAGCGGTAAAAATCTTCGCTTAAATTTTTAAATCTGCCACCCAAAAATTCGCTTTGCGGCGGGCAAATTTCATCTCTACGCCGTATCTACCAGCCGTTTTGCGCCAGGCGCCCATAAGTTTGTCAAAAATCATCTCGCCCTCCCGTAATTTGGCGCCGATTATAGCATTTTGCTCGGCGCAGCGGTTAAATGCGGCTAAATTTATAAAATTTTGCCTGCCCGCCGCGCATAAAAAGAGAAATTTTACGCGAAATTTTATCAATTCGGCTAAAAACAAAATGGCGTTTCCAAATCGCCGCTAAATTTAGGCTCAGCAGAAGGCGTAAGCCGCAGATGAAAAACGGGCGTATCGCTTAAAATAGGCGTATCGTCGCAGGAGGCGGGCGAGCCGCTAAAATTTGCGCTTCGGTATCCGCCTAAAATTTCCAAGCGGTACCGACCGCGCTCTAGGCGAAAGCTCAGGCTGTTTTGCTCGCCGATGCGGCTCATATCTTTAAAATAACCGATGCCTACGATCTTTAGCGTGCCTGATGAGTGAAAAATCCAGCCGCGAGAGATGATTTTCGCTTCGTTTTGTGCGAATATCTCCTCATCCGCCTCGCCCACGGTAACCGCAAAATCGTAATAATCGCTATGAACGCCCAATATCGGCACCGCGATACCCTCTCTTGTGACCGCGCCCCCGTGCTCGGTCTGCGTAAAATAGGCAAGAACGTCCCCGTTCGCAAGCCCGTGCTCATCCAGATAACGCGCGAGCAGCGCGGGCTCGTATATTACGAAGCCGCCCAGCTCAGAGAAAATTTGCCTTTTCATTTGCGCCTTTCTTTGATCGCCGTGCACGTCGTACGCAGAAATTTTGCCGCTCATTCGCCCTCTTTATCTTTGTTTTTGCAGCGCCGATGAAATTTTATCACAGTGCCCGCGGCAGGCTAAATTTTATCTCTGGGATCGCGCCGCAGATGAAATTTAAATCCCATTTTGCGCTCAAATTTTACAGCCCACGGTTTTTGCCGTCCATGCCTTGGCACTTATCTACAAGCCGGCGCCCGTCCTTGCGCACGAGCAGGAAGCGGCGCGCAAAGCCGTGTTTGTCCTTGGCGTAGATGTAAATTTTATTTTTGCTCTCGCATTCGGCGTCCGTTAGCTCGTATCCGCCGTAGGTGCCGCCCTCCATCATCGAAAACGAAATGCCCTCGGGGCGGAAGCCGCTGCGCCTAACGGGCGTGCAGTAGCGCGCAAAGAGTTCGTCGCATCTACGCTGCACCTCGCCGTCGTCCGCATCATCAATTCGCGATGTGGCAAATTTCTCCCATTCGCTCATCGCCGCAAAAAATGCGAGTAGCGTATCGCGTGCTGCCGCCAGGTCATCTGGATCAAGCTTCTTTTTGCTCTTTGCGGCGTCTCTTTGCGCCTGTTCGAATTCTGCAATTTGTTCCTTACTGAAGCACCCGCCGTCTAGATAAAACTGGATTTTGGTATCCGCCGCGGCTAGCAGCCCCGTAAAGCTCACGCGTGAATTGACCAGGCGCAGCGATTTTAGCTTTGGGATTTGCACGATCGCTTTTAGCCCCTCGTCCGTGATGCTGACGTTTTCGATACCGATGTGTTCGAGCTTGGCGTGTTCCGCAAAGTATCTAAACCCCTCGCCGCTTATCTTATCGCTATCTTGCAAAAACAGATACGCAAGCTTCGGCAGCGTGGCTAGATGCTGCAGCGCCGCATCCGTAATCGCCGTGGCTATAAAGCCCATATTTACGAGGCTTTTTACCTCGCAGATGCGGCGCACCATCTCATCGGTGAGTGCTACGTTTTTGTAGTGATGGCCTTTGCAGTAGCGCTCGCTAACCGCGTCCAAAGCCTCCTGCATCGTGATCTGCCTCATCATCTGTCCTTTAAATTTGATTTTAAAATTTTAGTGAAATTTTATGATTTGCGCAAGGCGCTTAAATTTACGCGCGGATTTACTCGCGCAGCGCGATTAAATTTTGCGGAAACAGCGCGGTTGAAATGTACTTTCGGCGTTGAAATTCGGCGTAGAATTTTGGCAATTCTTTTTAAATTTCGCTCGTCGCGCAGAGCGGGCGAGCGGTAAAGGTACTTTTGTGATTAAATTTTACGCATCATTTTCCACGGCTGCGCTTTTCTTCGATGCCGTTTTGCCCTTGCCTGCGCGCTAGCTCGTCAAGTAGGGCGTCCGGGTGGATATTGTGCGCTGCAAGTGCGAGCAGAAGGTGAAATAATAGATCCGCCCCCTCATAAATCACGTCGTATCGCGGCTCGCCCGCTCTGTGTTCGCCGAAGCCCTCGCGCGCGACGTCTGCGTAAAGCTCGCTGCGCGAGAGGTCCTTGCACGCCAGCGCGAACTCGCACGCCTCCTCGGCAATCTTTTTGAGATAGGCGTTTTCGCCCTTGCCGTAGAGCGAGGCGACGTAGGAGAGCGCGGACTCGCCGTTTAGCTTGCGATCCAAGCAGACGTGATAAATTTTGTCCAAAATGCCGTACGGGCTTTTTTCTGCGAAGTTTTCGAGCGTAGAATTTTGCGAGGATGCGTCTAAATTTTGCTCGCTGCACTCTGCGGCGGAATTTGTGAACGCGGAATTCGTCGCAGTGGGGCTTTGCATTGCGGAGTTCTGATTGCTGTAGGAGGTAGTGGAATTTTTGGGTGTTAAATTCTGCAAGCCGTCGCAGGAAGCGGAATTTTGCCCTGCGCGGGAATTCGCGGAATTTTTTTGCGCGAGAGAGGTTGCGGAGCCGTGCTCTGCAAAATTTATCGCGCCGCAAGCGCTCGAGCTCTGAATATTTTCGCCGCGTTTTTGCAGCGAAATCTCTTTGAAAAAACAGCTTCGCGCGCCCGTGTGGCAGGCGGATCCGCCGCATTGCTCGACTTTAAGCAGCAGCGCGTCGTTGTCGCAGTCCAAAAATGCGGATTTTACGAGCTGAACGTGCCCGCTCTCCTCCCCCTTTTTCCAGATGCGCCCCTTGCTGCGCGAGAAGTAGTGCGCGTAGCCGGTTTGCAGCGTCAGGCTTAGCGCCTCCTCGTTTATATACGCGAGCATCAAAACCGCGCCATCGCCCGCATCTTGCACGATCGCGGGGAGCAGCCCGCCTAATTTTTGCCAATCTACCTTCATCTTTGATCCTTAGTTTGCGAAGTCGCGCGCCTTAAATTTAGCCGCCGCACGCGGAATTTGAGTTATGAATTTACGAAGCGGCGCGCCTCGTAAATTTAAAGGACAAGCCTAGCGGCTAAATTTAAGCGACCGCTAGGTTTAAGCTGCGACGGGCGCGAGTTCTGCTCGTCACGAGCTTTCGCGCTAGCTGTTAAGTTTAGCTCGCAAAATCGAGAGTTAAGCTTATGCGCCCAGAGCAATTCGCTATTAAATTTAGTTCGCGAAATCGGGGCGCATAACCGCCTGAAATTTTAATTTTCCCGCTCGATGGCGCTTTGCTTCGCCTTATCTTTCGTATCGACCCAGATATTAGGCACCGCGCCGCCCGGCGTTAGGAAAATTTTCGCGTCGCTGTTTTCGCGTAATGCCTCGTTAAATTTAGCTTGCGTCTCGATCTGCTTAAGGCTTAAAAGATTTGCATCCAAGCTCTTTGCGATCTCTTTGTTGGCGTAAGCTTGCGCGTCGGCTTCGATCTTAGCGGCGTCGGCGCGACCTTGAGCCTCGATTTTGACGGCATCTGCGTTACCTTTGGCAAGAGCAGCCTTTTTAAGCGCCTCTTGATTTGCGCGCTCGACCTCGTATTTGGTGCGCTCAGCCTCCTGTTTGGCGATCTGCACGCTCTCGATCTGCTCCTTTACCTTTGCCGGTAGGATGATCTCGCGAAGCTGCACGGCTAGCAGATCTACGGGCGAATTCGGCAGTGCTTCGATATTCTTGCGGATGCCGTCGTCGATCGATTTGGCGATCTCGTCGCGTTTGGTAGGCAGCTCCTCGGCGGCATAGTTGCCGATGACGCTACGCACGACGTCCTTTACGCGAGGATCGATGATCTTATCCTCCCATAAAAAGCCCCACTCAGCGATCGTGTTGGGCGCCGTGGCTTCATTGAGCCTGTATTGCACGGTGATGTCGATGCTGACGGGCAAATTTCGCGAATCCAAAACCGAGAGCGAGTTTTTGCTGATGATACCGCCCGCGGTGCCGCTTTTAGTAGCGATACCCGCGCTCATATCTTCGCTGCTGGTGTAGTTGATGATACGCGTGCGAGTATCTACGACGAATACGTCCTGTATAAACGGCACAAAAAAGTGAAGTCCCGCGCCAAGAGGCGTCGGATCGTATTTGCCTAAATTTGACTTGATCCCCACTTCGCCGGATTGGATCGTGACGAAGGGTTTTGAGATCACGAGCAGCGCTATTATCGCGATTATTGCGTAAATCACGCCGCTAAACTTGCCCATTCCTCCAAAATTAGGAATTTTAAAATTTAAATTCCCGCCTTTTTTGTCGCCATTTTTCTTATTAAAATAATCATTCAAATCCGCAGGCATGCGCGTCCTTATTTAACGTAAGTGAGCCAGTGCTCAAATTTTGGGTCTTTGCCCATAACGACGGCGAAATACGCCTTTTGCAAGCGGCTCGTGATCTCGCCCATCTCGCCCTTGCCGATGATCCTGCCGTCAATGTTGCTAATCGGCGTGACCTCTGCGGCGGTGCCGGTAAAAAACGCTTCGTTCGCGGCATAGAGCTGATCGCGAGCGATGCGCTCTCTGCGGACTTCGTAGCCCAGGCTGCGCGCGATTTCTATGACTGAATTTTGAGTGATGCTCTCTAGGCTGGTGTCGTTCGGCGGAGTGATGATGACGCCCTCTTTTACGATAAATAGGCACTCACCAGGGCCCTCCGCGACGAAGCCCTGCGGATCGAGCAGTATCGCTTCATCGTATCCCGCATCGACCGCCTCAAAATTTGCCATCTGCGAGTTGAAATAATTCGCACTCGCCTTGGCTTTTGCCATCATCGAAAATTGCGCCGGCTTTATCCACGATGAAATTTTGGCTTTGATGCCCTTGCGTAGCGCCTCTTCGCCCATATACGCGCCCCATTGCCATGCTGCGACGATGACGTTTACCGAGCAGTCCTTGGACGAAACGCCCATCGAGCCGTAGCCGAAGTACGCTAGCGGGCGGATATAGACGGTCTGATCGAAGCGGTTTTTTGCGACGACGTCGATCTGAGCCTGACGAAGCTGCTCGAAGCTAAACGGAAGCTTGATCAGGCAGAGTTTTGCCGAAATTTCAAGCCTGCGAGTGTGCTCGTCCAGGCGAAAAATCGCGTAGCCTTTGTCGGTCTTATAGGCGCGTACGCCCTCAAATACGGCGTTTCCGTAGTGCAAAGAGTGCGTCAAAACGTGGGTAGTGGCCTCCGCCCATGGGATTAGCTTGCCGTCTTTCCAGATGAGCTCGGCCTCTTGAATTTGTGCCATTTTTTGATCCTTTTGTTTAAAATTTAATCTACGATTTTAGCTAAAACAATATTAATTTCTAAGAAATTTAAAAGCGGTTGAAATTTGGTGCGATTTTAAGACGCACAACGAGTCGTGAGTTCAAATTTAGCTCGCAACTCGGTGCAGATGGCATTAAAATTCCACGAAAGAAAGCCCGATGTCGATCTTATTGACGCTGCGTTTGTAGTCCGCGAGGCTCTCGCCGTAGCCGTTAAAGTAGCGCAGATAGCCGTAAAACCCGCTGTTAAAGATCGGGAAGCTGTAGTTCAGCTCGATTGCGCCGCGGTTGCTGCCGTCAAAATGAAGGTTGTTTCGCCACAGAGCGCTAAGTCGCTGCTTGCCGAAGGTGTATGACGCGCGCAGATCGCCGTAGCCCATATAATCCGCGATGTCCTCGTTCGTGCGGTCCAACCAAAACGCATACCATGCTCTGGGGGTGATCGAAAATCCGTCCGCGCTCCACGTGCTTTGGGCGTAGAGCCTATTCCATGAGCGCGATTCCTCGCCGCCCTTGCCGTTTGACTCGTGCATGGCGCCTATCTTTAGCTCGTCCGCAAACGGCACCGGCGCGCTAACGTAGAGCTCGGGGCGATAGTTGCTTTCGCGGAAAGGGGCGCTATCCTGCGTGATCTGCCACCAGGAATTTTGCGCGTAAGCAAATGAAATTTTCTCTCCAAACCCCAGCGCGTCGTAGGTAATCGGGCGCTCGAAGCTAAACTCAAAATGCAGCTCATCCGCCTTGCGATCGGATTTTTTGCTAAAATCGTGAGTAAAGAGCATGTAGATCGGCTCGTAGTATTTAAGCCCCAAAAATCCAAAATTTCGACCATTTTGCTCGCCTTGCGGCGCGGAATCCGGCGCGGCGGAATTTTGCGAGAGCGAGGCGGAATTCGATGATTCTAAATTTGACGCAGAGCCTGATGCAGCCGAGCCTGCGTCTGCGAAATTTGATGCAGTGGAATTTAGCGCGCTGGATTCCGCCATGGCGGAATTTTGTGCTAAAGAATTTTGCGGCACCGCAGAGCTTAAAACGACGACATCATCGTGCGAAGCGCGGTTTTCTGCGGACGAGGTAGGATTTTCTGCGATTTTTCGGCGCGGTTTATCGCCTTTATCCGCTAGACTTGCCGCGGCGATCTTTTTGTAATAGATCATCGCGTTTTTGTAATCGCCCTTGGCCTCGTATTCGCTAGCCTTTGCGTACAGCTCGATCAGGTCTTGCGCGGCTAGACTCATGGCGCAAAGCGCGAGCGCTAAAGCTTTAAATTTCATCTACGCCCTTTAAATCGTTTTGATAATTTATATTTAAAAACTGCTCTTTGTTTTTGAAATTTAGCACTTTGGAATTTGCAGATCCGATGAGGGCGCCGATCTTATGCTCTCCTGCGCGGTAGAGCTCAAGCGCGCGCGGCGCGAGATCCGCGTCAAAAAATCCACACAGGCTATGTCTGTGCGCCTCGTCGCCCGCCACGCAAATTTGCCCCTCCTGCTCGCTAAGGGCGCGGATGGTGGAAATTTCTACAAATGGCATATCGGCGGGGATGATAAAAATGCGCTCCCCACTAAATGGTTTCAGTGCCGAATACAGCGCGCCCATCGGCGAAAATTCCTCAAATTCGTCGTAGATCATAGGAAGCGGCGGGTTAAATTTAGAGCTTTTGGCGCAGGCGAAAACCCGCTCAAACTCGCGGTTTAAGCGCGAAAAAAGAAAGTGCGTCATGCTGGGATGCTCGCGAAATGGAAACAGCGTTTTGTCGCTGCCGAAACGCGAGCTTTTGCCGCCGCAGAGAATGACGCAGATTTTCATAGAAATTTCACCGGCTTTCATCGATCTTTATCGCGGCGAAATTTTAAATTTGAAAGTAAAATTTGAAAGAAGCGCGGACATATCAGTCTTTTTGCATATATTTGGCTTTGCCAAGGGCGTTGTTTGCGATGAACTGATAAAGGCTCGGCGCCTGAAGCTTGGCTAGCTCGGGGTATTTGGCTTTAAGCGTCTTCCATATGTCATAGACGCGCATGCCGCTTGCGTAAAGCTTCATAATCTCGCTAAAATGCGGATCATAAAGGCTCGGCTTTTTATACAGCGAGAGTTTGCGGTCGGTATCTAGCACCGCGTTTGCCTCGATAAAAGCGGCTAGATCGCGCTCGCTTACTTTGGCAAAATCCTTTTCGTAACGAGCTTTCATATATTTTAAAATTTCTTTATTGCTAACGCCTTGGAAGTGCATTTTCTTGATCTCGAAGCGATATGCGTATAAGAAATCCTCGCTTTTTTTGGCGGTTGCGCGAAGTCTTGTTTTCTCATCTTTGAACGTTACCGAGATAAAGTGCGTAAGCCCGGGCGCAGTAACGGCGTTTTTGAACGCTTCGTCCTCCTCGCCGATCTTTTTTAAGATCGCCTTGACGGTGTAGCCCTCGGCGATAAGGTTTGAAATTTTATCTTTATATGGCTTGTAGTCGAATCGCACGCGCCTAAAGCCCGTCTCGACGCTGATTTTTTTGTAGATCCTCGCATGCTCTCTAGATGTAAAATACCTCGATTTTAGCCCTTTGCGGAGTTGTTCGGCAACCGCGGTAAAATCGTCATAATCGGCGATAGACGCGATTAATTCCTTTTCGTTTACGACCCTGCCGTTAACGACCGCGATGGTAATGACCTTCATATTTTCTCCTTTGATTGGGCACAATTCTAACTTAAAACTATAAACTCAAATTTAATTATTTATTATCAAGGATTGCGGAGGATTTGCGTTTGCAAGGCAGAATTTTAGGCGCTAAGATTTAGTATTTTGATTGATTTTTATATCTTTTTTGCGCTTGTTCTCACGCTGCTTTTTTATACTTTTTTGTGTAGAGATGAAGCGGGTTTGCAGATATAAATTTTACCCGCAAACTCAAGCTAAATTGTAAGTACAGGTTAGCTTTTTCTAAACGAAAAAAGCTTTTTTATCTTCGTAAGCCCAAGCTTCATGCCGCTATATTTCATCATCTTAGCCATATTTACCCACATTTCACGCTCGTAGCACGGATGCGGGCAGTGGTGACAACGCGGTTTTTCGATATGTGGGCAGGCGCCTAGTCGCGCATAAGCGTAACGCAGCATCCGCTCGCAGTCCGCGCACAGATGAAATTGTGTCTGCACTAGCCCCTTATCGTCTTTGTAGTCATGAAGCACAGCACCGTCTTTTTTAGGCGCATCCGCATGCTTGCCATCGCAGTAAATTTGGATAAATTTCGTTACCGTGGTTACTTCGTAAATAAATTTTTCGCTCGTCATATTTGATCCTTTGAGGCGGATTTTATCTAAAAGAGACAAAAATACTCTTGAGCGCGCTCAAGCTAGAATTTATAGAATTTTAAAATTCCGCGGAATTTCGCTTTATCTTTCTACTTTGTTGCTTAATAGAGTCGCGATGAAGCGTGTTTTGTCGTTTGAGGCAAGCGCGATTTGCAAGCTCATCGTAAGCGGTACAGCCAAAAATAGCCCGCCGATACCAAGCACAAAGCCCCACAGTAGTAGCCCTGCAAGTACGCTGATCGTTGAAAGCCCGAGTCCTTGTCCTAAAAATCGTGGCTCGATGATATTTCCGATCGCTACGTTTACGACCAAATAAATTGCGATAGTCCAGATGCTAGAGCCTATATCCATCGTAGCTAATGTCACGAAAAGCGTCGGAAAGACCGCTACGATCGAACCAATGGTAGGGATGAAATTTAGTACGAAAGCTAAAATCCCCCACAGCGCGGCATATGGGACACCAAGAGCCCACAGCCCGAGCCCGATGAGCGCACCGGTGCAAGCTGAAGCGATAGTTTTGATTAGTAGATATTTTTTGAGGCTGGAGGCGAATTTCTTCACGAAAGTGTGTGTCGCGCGGCTACTTTGCGAAAAATAGCGGATTTTTTCGTCGATCACGGAGCTTTCAAAGACCATAAATGAAACCATTATAAAAATGAAAAATCCCGTCGAAACTATCGAGCCTGTCTTACGCAGTAATGCCGATAGCTGCGCGGCGGCTTCGCTTGGATCGATGCCCAGGCTTGCGGCGTTAAGCTCTATGCCGAATCGAGAGAGCTTCGCACTCACGCCTCCTAGCACCTCTTCAAATTTTGCTTGAAGCTCGGGCAGGCGCGCTGAAAATTCCTTGATCGCATCAAAGATGACCGCACCGAAAAACACTATAATCGCCACGAAGGCAAAGGTAATGATGAGGAAGCTAAAAACGCGCCCGACGCGGATCTTTTGGACATAAAGCACCAGCGGCGAGACGAGCACCGTAATGAAAATAGCTAGCAAAAATGGCACGACGATAGCCTGCGCGGCTTTAAGACCAGCCAGGATGATTACGACACAAGCAACCGACATCAAGGACATTTGAAGCTTCAAAGATTCTCCTAAATTTGACATTTTCGCAGAGCTTTTACGCGAAATTTTGATGAAAGGATTTTAACTAAAATTCCATAAATTTTAAGACGGAATTTTAAAATTTCATCGCAAAATTATAAGATGCGCGTAAATTCTTAGCGGGCGCAAGAAAAGTTAGAATTTTTTGCTAAAATTTTGCGAAATTTACATAAGCAGGATCAAAAATGAATCTTCCCAAACAGCTTTTAGACCGCTACGGCACCGAGCATCAAAGCGCGGGCGAGGCGCAGCGGACGGCGAACGCGATCGCCTTCGCGCCGGTGGTCTTTCAGGTCTCGCGACTGATGAAAAAATTTGGAATTTTAAGCGCGCTTCATGAGGCGGAGGGCGGGCTAAGCATAAGCGAGATCGCGCAGAAACTCTCGCTTAGCGAATACGCCGTAAAGCTGCTTTTGGAAAGCTCGCTTAGCATCGGCACGGTGCTGCTGTGCGGCGAGAAATTTCGGCTCAGTAAGGCGGGGTATTTTCTGCTCACCGACGAGATGGTGGACGTTGATATGGACTTCATCCACGACGTGTGCTACGAGGGGCTCTTTAGGCTCGAAGAGACGCTAAAATCTGGCAAACCAGAGGGGCTAAAGGTTTTTGGGCAGTGGGCTACGATCTACGAGGCGCTTTCGCATCTGCCGCCGCACGTGCGCAAGAGCTGGCTCGCGTTTGATCATTTTTATTCGGATTTGGCGTTTGAGCCTGCGCTAAAGATTATTTTCTCGCGCAAGACGGATAAAATTTTAGACGTAGGCGGCAACACGGGGCGCTTTGCCAAGCGGTGCGTAGGCTACGACGAAAATGTGCGCGTCACGATAATGGATCTTGCGGGGCAAATTTCGATGATGAAAGACGCCGTCGCAGGCGCGAAGGGTGCAGAGCGCATAGACGGGCTTGCGGCCGATCTGCTAGATCCCGCTACGCGCTTTCCGCGCGGCTTTGATGCGATCTGGCTCAGTCAGTTTTTGGACTGCTTTGCAGAGGAGCAGATCGTAAGCATCCTCGCGCACGCGGCGGAGTCGATGAGCGCGAAGGCGCGGCTTTATATTTTGGAGCCATTTTGGGACAGGCAGCGCTACGAAACCGCCGCGTATAGCATGACGCAGATCAGCGTGTATTTCGCCGCGATGGCAAATGGCAATAGTAAAATTTATCACTCGGACGATATGATTAAATTTGCGCAGCGCGCAGGGCTTAAAATTTCGCAAATTCACGACGGACTCGGCGTCGGACACACGCTGCTTTGTTGCGAAAGGGCGCGCTGATGGACGCGCAAAGCTTAAGCGCGCGGCTAAATAAGCCGATTAAAATTTTGCTAGTGCTCTTTGGAATCGGAATTTTGGCAAATGTGGCGATGGAATTTTATGCGGAGAAAAAACGCGGCGAGCTAGAGCGAAATTTCTGCGAAAGTAAGCAGGTGCTAGATGCGCTAGCGCGGATAAACGAGGGCGCGCCGCGCAGGATCGACGATGCTACTACTTTAAAAGGCGCCGCATGCGAAGAGGGTAGCTTCATATACGATTACGCGCTAAATAGTTCGTCAAATTTAGACCTTAGCGCGCTGGATGCGGGCGATGCGGAAATTTTAAAAGAGATGCTGTTTGCCAAGGCGAAGGCCGGCTTTTGCAGCGCGGAATTTTCGCGACGCCTGCGGGAGCTCGGCAAAACGATGGTGTTAAATTACGAGATAGAGGGCTTGCCGCCGATAAAAATCGCACTGGATAAAAGCAGTTGTGCGCGGTGAATTTTAAAACCCAAGCGAGGCATTTGATGGGCCGTGTTTTGTGTGGCGACGCATTGGCGGCTGGCACCCCTGTAAGCTCGCAAGCAAGCTCATGCTTTACGCAAAATTTTATGCGAGCAGGTCGCGGATAAAATTTAGCAAGATTTCATCGCAGCAGGTGCAGCATCGCAATAAATCCTAAAATTTTGACTCAAAATCTACGATGCTGTTTCAAATAAAATTCCGCGCAATTTATAGAATTTCGCGTTAAAGCTTTATGCGGTGTTTGCACTGCTGCACAGATATAATTCCGCGTGAAATAGTAAAATTTTAATGAAAAACGCCACTGACAGAACCTAGCACGAAATTAGATCGTGGCTTAAAAAGGACTCGCGCGTTTTAACGCTTTGTGGTGGCGAAATACACGCTGATATGCGTCATGCTATACGCGACGGCGCGGTAAAAGTTAAACAGAGATTTTAGCATGTTACTTTTGCGCAGGCGAAATCAAAAGCAGAGCGGATAAATTTTAAGCGAATTCGGTGCGGGCAAGCAGGCAAAGGCTCACGCCGCGCTAAATTTTAAATCCCGCACAAGCGCTATTTGCAGTCGCTAGGCTTAAATTCTACCCTTATAAATTCTTCGCCACTTTTTATCTTATAGCTCCATATCGCGCTGTTTATTAGCGGATGCATTACCTTCATCTGGTTGCAAAAAATTTGCTTATTTTGGCTATCTATGACATTTTGTATCACGGTTTTTTGATCATTTCCGACACTGTCAAATTTCATCCCCATGCCGTCATTTAACTCGTAGTTGTAGATGAAGCTGCCATCCTTGCACTCAGCGCCCGTTAACGTGGTAATCTCGTCGACTCGCATCGGCGCACTCTTATTGATACCTTCCACAGCCGCTTTGAGTTGGACATTATCGCAGCTTGGTGCCGCAAAAAGCGCCGCGAAAGCGAACGGAAGCAATAAAAATTTTTTCATAATTCTCTCCTTAAAAAATTTAGTAATGATATAAAAATTAATATTAATCGGTGCTTTAAATTTAGGGCGAATTTTTTGGTGCTGCGAATATGGAATTTTATGCAAGCGTAGCAAGCGAACGCGAAAAGTTTATTTGCGGAGATTAGCCCTAAAAAACGGAATTAGGCGGTATGTCAAGGTGAGGAATTTATCGGCTCGCCGCACTTAAATACGAACTGCTGAGTTAAATTTCATAACGTGATTTTTACGGAATTTACCCAGCTTGCGGGATTAAATTTGATGCCTAGAGCACCAGCAAACTCGGTACCAAAATGATTTAATGTCGCAGGCGGGATAAATCTTACAAGCAAGCGCGCATTTGAGTATTTTAAAGCCATGCTAATTATATCACAGAGCTTAGGCGCAACGATTCGCAAGCGCGTGCCGCAAGATCGCCGCGACAAATTCTACCACAAGACGGCGGGCAAAAATAATCGACCAGATGCCGCTTACCACGCACAAAGGCGCAAGCGCGATTAGTTGTCGTTGATTACGTCCAAAATCTCTCTAGCGTGTACGGCGTAATCATTCGCCATAGATTTTTGAAAGATCCCGCCGATCTGCGCGTACGAGCCCTGACCGCCGCCGAAGAATTCCTCCTCGCCGAAGTTGCGCTCGTTTACGGCGATATTTTGGTTGTAGATCGGCTTTCCGTTTTTAAACATTTTTAGACGTAGATTGTAGCGCACATAGGGCTTTGCCGAAACGTCGATGCCGTCGGAGCTGTAAAAGCCAAAGCCGAATGAGCTAAGCTCGGGCGCGATTACGAGCCCTTTGCCTTGCAACGCTTTTTCGTCGTCAGTAACGCTTACGCGCCTTAGGTAGGTGCCGAAGAAGCGCTTTGCCTCGCCTGCGACGAACTCGCCGACGTCGATTTTAAGCTCATCGTCTCTGCCTAGCTTCGAGCTTGCGACGTAGCTTTTCGTCCCCATTAGCTCGCCAGGGATGTAAATGAGCGCGCTTTGCATGGCGTTAGTCGCGCTTATAGTGTCGTCAAACGGCGCTACATCGGCGTTTTGATTAAACTGCGCTTCATATGCGCAACCGCTAAATAGCGCGCAAACTATTGCGGCTAGAAATAAATTTTTCATTGTTTGCTCCGTGTAAAAATTTTTGTAATTCTACCCCGCGGGTCTAAATTTTACGCTGAAACGGGCGGAATCGCTCTTTAATCCAAGCTAAAAAACCGCCTAAGCTTTCGCTTAAACGTGTCTTTTGGAATTTTCGTATCGTCGAAATCATCGCTCCAAATTTCGTTTTTATCAGTAAAATAGGTAAAATTTTGCCAATGCGGGATGAAATTTGTTTTCTGCTCTACGGTTATATTTTTGTCTTTGCAATACTGCAAAATTTCATCCAGTTCGCGCTTTGAGTAGATGTTTATCAAAAAATAGTTGCGATTTTTAAATTTAATCACGACATTTTTATTTAGCAGACTTAGCGGCTCTTTATTTTTAATCAGCATAAAAATTTTAAACGGCAAAACAAGCAAGATAAAATTTATCGTATAGTATAAAAACAGCGCCAGTTTTCCGATACGCACCCCAATAGATGATTTTTTATAAAGCTCGTAGGAGGTAAAGTAGTGAAATCTACCGAAGCTATCCATAAGTTCTGAAACCACGCAAAAGCTTATTTTCTCTATATCCGTAAGATTGCATATTTTATTGGGCTCTGTACCTTGCATGAAATTATAAAATAGCTTGTCATTATAAAACGTAAAATAAGAGGCTCGGAAATTGCATTTTACGTACCACCATATCTGTGCGATGAATAGCACTACGGCGCACAATACTATAAACAAATCGTCGCCTTTTATAATATCCATAAAAGTGGCATTAGTCGTATATGCAAAGCAAAAAAGCACTATGGATAAAAATAGGCTTTTTTCTTGAAAGTAAACCGCTCTGTCTATGATTTTGATCGGCTCTTTGTCGTAATCCCTCATAAAATTCCTTTTCGGTATGATTTTTGACGAAGCGCATTTTATCACCGCCTCGCTTTCGACGCGTTTAAGAGCGTAGGATATTTGCGGAGGTGCTTGCGGCGAGGCGAGTTGCGACGAGCGGCGATCATCCTCGTTAAGCGGACGGACAATGTGAATCCTTGCGACTAATTATGAGGCTTTTTAGACACAGAGCGAGCTTGTTTGCGACTATTTAGAGGACTACTGCGAGTACCGAGCGATCTCATCTGCGACTATCGCGGACGGAATTTTGCTCGAAACCTAACCCCAATCTCGCCGCGAAATACTTTCGCAGCATCCGCCTTTGAGCTTCGTTTACGTTTAGCTTTATCCAGGCTACCCCACGGGTCTAAATTTTACGCTGAAAACCGAAAAATTTCACGCCTTAATGTCGTAGCTGAAATTTTTCAAAAAATATATGCATAAAGCCTCGCGCTCGGCGCGGCTGGGACGGATGCAAAAAAATACCGCCGCGCCCGTATCGTCCCTCCCGCGCAGTAGCAAGCAATCGCGCAGTCGTAGCCCCGCTCGTCCGTCTAGCCTTCGCGCAACGACGAGCTTTGAAGCGATCAAAATCGCAAAAACGCCCGCCGCTGCATAGATCGCAGCTTCGGCAAAGCCGAATTTGATCGTCAAAAACACGCCCGCGACGTATGCGAAAAGAAGCAAGAATTTTAAAATTTCTTGCAGTTTCAAAAACCGCTCGTAGCTTAGAAACGGCACGCGAAACGTCCGCACGAAGCCGAGCGACGGCTCTATCAGATCGACGCATCCAAGCATAAGATCGTATTTGTCTAGCCCTCTGCGAAAGGATATTTTAAGTTCGTCAAATTCCACGCGCGCCGCCTCTTTGCTACCGCTTCGCAGATAAAGTAACGCTAAAAACATAAAAACGATCGTCAGACTAGGTTTGGCTTGCTGCGAGCGTAGCGAGCTATCCGTATAAAACAGCTCCCCCGATCCGCCGATGTCCAAAGAGATAAAAATACAAAAAAACGCAAGGATAGAGGCGGAGAAAATTTTATAAAATGTATCGTCGCAGATGAGGTTGAATTCGGGCTTTTGCATCAGTTTTTGTATAGCGGCGCGTCGGTGATTTTAAATCTAAATTTATTGCCCGCGCCGATAAATCTCACGAAGCTCGCTACGTCAAAGTCCTGCTGCGGCGCGCTTAGCGGCGGCTTGGCAAGGATCTCGAAGCTTAGCCCCGCGTAGTTGAAAAACTTGCCGCAGCGTCTAAAGCCGTGCCTGCCGTAGAATTCTATGCGGCGCAGGCGCTGCGCGAGGTTGGGCGCATCCTCGTGCGGCGGCTCGACGTCAAGGACGATTTGCGCGCTCGGATTTTGCGTGACGATGAGCGCGAGCAGCCTTGAGCCGATCCCCAGTCCGCGAAATTTCGCATCGATACCGAGGTAAGCCACGTAAAAAATCCTGCTCTCCCCGCCGCTTGGAATTTCGTCCTTATCGTAGCGCAAAATTCCGCTTTCTGCGGTACCTGACGAAATTTTACCCTCTGCGGCGCTTGATGAAATTTTGCCGCTCGCACCGCAAATCGAACGGTCTGCGTCGATCGGAATTTTACTATCTGCGCTCGCGTTTAAAATTTCATCGCCGCTAAGAGGCTGCGTTTTTTGGCTCGGGTTTTTGCCGCTTACAACGCTAAAAAATTTTGCCTTTGAAAATTCCGCTTTACCGCTTGAGATTTCATCCTCTGCGCCGTCAAATTCCGCACCGCTATGGGCTTTGGATCTTAAAATTTTATCCGCATTGAGGCGAGGCGGCGGCTGTTTGTGGTGCAAAATCGCGCGCTTGTAGGTTTGCTCGGTTCTATAGACGAAAAAGCCAACCAGCTCCTCGCCGCTTAAATTTTGCGCCGCCGCGTTTGAATTTTCGCCTGTCGCCGCGCTGGAATTTTTACTTTTCAAGCTGGATTTTTTACTCGTCGCATTAGATTTTTTATCAGCTGCGCCGCCATTTTCGGAACTCAAAGAGGCTAATTCTGCCGCGCCGCAGTCGCTCGCATCGAAATTTTTACTCGCAGCATCGCGATCTTGGCTCGCTTCGCCGCAATCCCGTTTTGCCGCGCAAAAATCTTGTTTCGGCGCGCATAAATTTTCACTCGCCGCCGCGTGATGTTTATCAGGCGCGCCGCCAGCACCCAAGGCGCTAAAATCCTCAAAAATCGCCGCGATTTCAAGCTGTCCTTTACGCGACATTTTTAAGAAATTTTTTATGCTGATACGCTCGATTTCGGGGAACGCCGCGACGTTGATCGCCTCTATGCGCGCGATCAGTGCCGAATCCTCGCCGATACGCTCAAGTCTCATTTGCCCTCCTTGTCGCGATAGGCCTACCGCGTAAATTTAAAATTTGCTCGCCTCGCTCGCGGGAATTTCATCGCTCGCTCCTAAAATTTCATGAAATTTCGCAAAATTTAAAGGACCGCTCGTCTAAATTTAATCCTCGCCGTAAATTAGTTTTAAATTCCCTAGCGTCGCGCTCGCGTTTAGTAGCAGCGCATCGGCGACCACCAGCCGCGCCATCGCGGTGGCTACGACGCTGCCGCGCACGGCAATACACGGATCGTGCCGCCCACGCAGCTCGCAGACCGCGTCTGCGCCGCACACGTCCGCGCTATGCTGCGCCATGAAAATGCTCGGAGTGGGCTTAAAATGCGTCGCAATCTCGATCGGCGCGCCGCTACTTATACCGCCTAAGATCCCGCCTGCGTTGTTGCTTGCGAAATTTACGCCGATCTTGCCGCCGTTGGTGCGGATTGAATTTTTGCTAGCGCGCATAAAATCGTTATTTTCGCTGCCTTTTAGCGTGCTTGCTTTCACTCCAGCGCCGATCTGCACGGCCTTTACGCCGTTTATGCCCATCATCGCGCCCGCAAGCGCCGCATCCAGCTTGCCGTACAGCGGCTCGCCGAGCCCCGCAGGCACGCCCGTGACGCGCGTTAGCACGCAGCCGCCGATACTATCGCCCGCATTTTTGGCGCTTAGAATTAGCTCCTTCTGCGCGCCCTCCACAGCGGGATCGAGTGCGAAAATCTCGCTGTTTTGCGCAAAGTCGAAGTCTAAATTTCCCGCGTAAATTTCGCCCACGCCGCAAACTCCGCTTTTTACGGAAATTTTAAAGTGATTTAGCAGGATTTGCGCAAACGCTCCCGCAGCCACGCGTATGGCGGTTTCGCGCGCGCTTGCCCGCCCGCCGCCTCGGTAATCGCGCAGTCCGTATTTGGCGAAATACGAAAAATCGGCGTGTGCGGGGCGGAAAATATCCTTTAGATTTTCGTAGTCCTTTGAGTGCTGGTTTGCATTGCGGATGATAAATCCGATCGGCGCGCCGGTGCTGCGACCGTCAAAAATTCCGCTTAAAATTTCGATCTCGTCGGCTTCTTTGCGCGGCGTAGCGTATTTGCCGCCCGGTTTGCGGCGGTCAAGCTCGCTTTGGATATTTGAAGGCTCGATCGCCACGCCAGCCGGAAAGCCGTCCAAAACGCCGCCGATCGCCGCGCCGTGGCTCTCACCGAAGGTGCTAAGGCGCAATTTTTCGCCGAAAGTATTCATAGCGCGCCTCCTTGATCGCTATCACGTCCGTTTTGTTCGGCGTTTTTATTTCGTTCATTGCTTCTTTTAGCGCTCGGCGTGCCGCTAGGTACGCCGGCGCGGTCGCTCTTTTTGCTACCCTGCGCCCGTCCGTCGCCATTTCGCGAGCCTTTTTTGTCGTCCTGAGCGCGATTTGCGCCGCTTTGTGCGTCGCCGCATGCCGTTTGCTTGCCATTTTGCGCTTCAGTGCCGCGCGAGGCGCCATTTTGTAAAAGATCAATCGCGATTTGCGCGCATTTTTGCTCGGCTTCCTTTTTGCTAGCTCCCACGGCGGATGAGAGTCGCTTGCCGCCAACAAGCGCAGCCATTTCGAAGCTTTTTTTATGATCGGGGCCGCTCGAGCCTAAAAGGATATATTCGGGCGTGACGCCGAATTTTGCCTGCGTGAGCTCTTGCAACGCGGTTTTGTAGTCTCGCACGAGCTCGTTAAAGCTGATGCGCGGATAGAGGATTTCTAAGATTGCAGTCGCGATGCGGGCGGTGTTTTGCAGCCCGCTCTCAAGATAGACGGCGCCCATTATCGCCTCAAACGCGTCCGAAAGTAACGATGGCTTCTCGCGCCCGCCGTTGCGCTCCTCGGACAGCGACATATTCAGGTTCTCGCCGATGCCCAAAAATTTTGCAAATTTAGAAAAGCTGCTTTCGTTCACGAGTGCGGCGCGCAGCTTGCTCAGATCGCCTTCGTCGCTGCTAAATTTTTTGAAAAGATACTCTCCCACGATCAGATCCATCACCGCATCGCCTAAAAATTCCAGTCTCTCGTTGTTGTGCCCGTTTTTGGCGCTTTTGTGCGTAAGAGCGATCTTGAGGTGGGTCGGGTTTTTAAATTTATAGCCCAGTTTTTCTTGCAATTTTTCTAAATTTTGCATCTTTGCCCTTTATTATAAAATTTTACGAAATCCGCGTCGGCTCGTACGCAAACGGCATCCGGTGCGAACAAAAGCTGCGCAAACGAAACGAACGCGAGCGCAGCCAGCACTGAATTTGCACCAACGCAGCGAATGAAGCGCACTAGCTACGATCTGCGACGAATAAAAATTTAAACGTGCCTGCTAATCCTAACGCAAACCGCGCCGAAGCACACTTGCCGCACATATAATCCTCGCCAAAAACGCGCTCGCCGCAAATAGGATCGCGCTAAAGCCTGCTCGCAGCAAAGCAATCCGCATGCGCTAAATTTGCCCGCCATTAGACTAAATCCTCGCATAAATAAGTGCGATCTTACGCAAACGATGCGAACGAATAGGGTGCATCAAAGCTAAACCGCGCCGAAGCCCACTTGCCGCAAATTTAATCTTCGCCAAAAACGCACCTGCCCTCAAATACAAGAGCTTGATTGAGTGAACGAAATGCGCTAAAACCGGCTTCGTGCAATAAATTTACGCCGAAGCGGCTCTGCGTGCAAAGTAAACGCGGGTAAATCCATGCTTAATCCGCGCAACCGCAAGCTTCGCTGCAGAATTTCAGCCCTTTATCGCTTCCGCCGCCGCGCGAGCCATAGCATCGCACTCCTCATTTTGCGGATGACCTGCATGCCCCTTGACCCACGAGGCCCTGATCTCGTGAGGTGCTGCTGCCGCAAGGTATCTGCGCCACAGATCCGCGTTTTTTTTGCCCTTAAAATCGGTAACAACCCACTTTGCGAGCCAGGAGCTTATCGCTTTAACGACATATTCGCTATCGGTAAAAAGCTCGACGCGGCAGGGCTGCTTAAGCGCGCTAAGCCCCATTATAGCGGCTGTTAGCTCCATTTGATTATTGGTCGTCATCGCTTCTGCGCCGCTTGCCTTTTTTACTGCGTTGCCGTATTGCAGTATGTAAGCCCAGCCGCCAGCTCCAGGGTTTCCGAGGCAGCTGCCGTCGCTAAAAAGTTTGACCGATTTCACCGGTTTTCTCCGAAATTTGCGCTCTGATCTCCATGCTGCCTAGCTCGTAGCAGACCGGGCAGCGGTGCGAAAAAAGCCCCACCGAGCTTTTGCACTTCGCGCAGGTGTAGCTAAAGCTAAGCCCCGCGTCCTCAAAGCCCGCGTCTTTCATAGCTATAAGCGCGTTGATCTCAAAAATTTTACTCGCGCGCTGCGGCTTTTGATCGCTTCTTCCAAGCGCGTAAAAAAGCGCGTTATACTCCGCATCCTGCGTATTTACCGCCGCAGGGAAATCATAGATCAGATCGATAGCCTGCTCGATCGGCGGGAAGCGGTCAAAGCCCTCCATAGGCTCTTTGTTTTTGATAAAAAGCTCCATGCAGAACCGCCCCGCACCTTTGAAGTTTAGCTTTGAAATTTTAGCGATCTTTTTATTAAACGGCGTATTGGCGTCGTTTGCAATGATCTGAGCGCGCTCGAATTGGCTTTGAGCATATACTTCGGCGTCCTGTTCGCGCAGCGCGTCAAGCACCTCAAGCGCCTCATTAAAGCGCTTTAGCCGCTCATAAATCACCGTAAGATGCGTAAGAGCCTCTTTGTTTCTCGGGCGCAGCTTCAGCGCCTGCAAAAACACCTCTTCGGCGCGCCCTAAAAAACCCGCTTTGAAATATACGATACCGAGATTGGTGAGGATAAACTCCCTCTGTACGCCACCGCTAGCCTTACTTAGCGCGATTAGATAAATTTCTATCGCACGCTCGAAGTCGCCGCTTTTGACGAAAGAGCTAGCTAAAATTCCAAGCGTCGGGATGTCTATTTGCGGACTTGCCAAAAGCTGTCTGTGCTCGGTGCTAAGCGCGTCTAGGGTGTCAAATTTTTTGATGAAATTCTCTAGGCTCTGCCTCTCGTTTTTTTTAGAAAAAACTCCCCAAATGTAGCTTAGAATCGACACCAGCAAGATTATGCTTATCAGCATGATGAGCCCGAAAATCGGGTCGCGATCGTCTAAGAAAAAATTATCCAAATCAAACCTCGTCGCAAAAATAAAGGGCAATTATAGCAAAGTGCGGGTATAATTTCGCTTATGATTAAAAACGAAAGCATAGAAAATCTGCTGGCCACCGTAGATATCGTAGACGTCGTAGAAAAATATGTCCCGCTTAAGCGCAGCGGCGCAAATTTTGTAGGCGTCTGCCCTTTCCACGACGATTCGCACCCGAGCATGAGCGTGAGCTCCAAGCTTGGAATTTTTCACTGCTTTTCGTGCAAAGCGGGCGGTAACGCGATTAAATTTATCCAAGATTACGAAAAGATAAGCTTCCCAGAAGCGGTCGAAAAGCTTGCGGGGATGTATAATTTCGCGCTGCAATACACCGGCGCCAAAGTCCAGGAGCGCAGCGAAGAGAAGAAGGTGCTCGGGATTTTAAACGCCTACTACCAAAGCTGCCTTTATCAAAATCCTGCCGCCGTAAAATACCTGCACGATCGCGGTCTAAGCGATCAAAGCATTCGCAAATTCGGCCTTGGCTACGCAGGAGCTAGCGCGCAGACGATCAGGGTTTTGCAAAACGAAGAAATTCCGCCGCAAGATGCGCTAAGTGCGGGCGCAGTGAAGCAAAACGAGCGTGGGCTCTACGCAAGCTTCATCGAGCGGATCACCTTTCCGATCTACAACCACGCAAGCAAGCTCGTGGGCTTCGGCGGCCGCACGATAAGCGGCAACCTGGCTAAATACGTCAATTCGCCGCAGTGCGCGCTGTTTGATAAATCTAAAATTTTCTACGCATTCGATCTTGCGAAAAAAAGCGCGATCGCTAAAAAAACCCTCATCATCACCGAGGGCTACATGGACGTCATCATGCTGCATCAAGCGGGCATCGATAACGCCGTAGCGGTGCTCGGCACGGCGCTGACGCCCGCTCATCTGCCGCTTATAAAGCGCGCGGAGCTTAACGTCGTGCTTAGCTTCGACGGCGACGCCGCGGGCATCAATGCGGCGATAAAATCGGCGCGGCTTTTGTGTCTGAATAAGATCGACTCAAGCGTCGCTATAATCGGCGGCGGTGCCGATCCTGCGGATATGATTGCGGCGGGCAAGGTGCGCGAGCTAGAGCAAATTTATGCTAGCGGCATGGAGAGCGGGGAGTTTCTGATCCGAAGAATCGCTAAAAAATACGACCTCGCCCGCCCCGTGCAAAAAGAAGCGGCGCTAAATGAGATCAAAGAATTTACCGCAGCGCTCGGCCCCGTGCTCGCCGAGTCCTATCAGAGCCTGGTAGCGCAAATTTTAAACGTCTCGCCCGGCTCGTTCAATCTCGCCGACGGCGGTAAAAATTTCGGCGCGGGCTTTGAGGGGCAAAATTTTAACGATGGCGGGAATTTTGGCTCTCGCGATTTCGGTGCGAGCGGGAACTTAAACGTCGGAAATTTTGTTCGCGCGCAAAATACGGCGCGCTATGAGAGCTCTGCGCCGCCTGCGACTTCGGCGAGGGGCGGGCGGACGCTACTGCGCCGCAAGGAGATCGCGGAGCTTCAGATCATAAAATCGATGCTGCTTGATGGCGAGATGGCAGAGCTTGGGCTCGGCTGCTTGGAGCGGCGCGATTTTCGCATGCACGGCGATATTTTTGAGGCGTTTTTGGCTTTCTCTCGCAGCGGCGGGAATTTTAAAAATTTCATCGCAGGCGAGGGCATCAATGCGAATAGTAATGTAAGCGAGAATTTTACCGCAGGCGGCGCGGGAGAAAATTTTATCCGTAGCGAGAGCGTGAATTTAAAAAGCGGTGAGAATTCTATCGAGCAAAATTTTATCGGGCAAGGCTCCGCAGGCGCCGTAAATTTAAAAGGCTCCTCCGCGCAGCAGGGCGTAAACGGCGGCGAGAAGCAAGACGTAAACAACGTCGCAAAGCAGGGCGAGAGGGAAGCCGCAGCTCAAAATGTTCTAAGCGCTCAAAGCGTCCAAAATACTCAAAACGCCGAAACCGAAGCCCGCGAAAATCTGCGCGCGCTCGCGCTGGATGATGAAATTTTGCCGATCGGCGGCGCGGCGCTTTTTAATGACGCGTGCAAAATTTTACGCCGCAACGCCCTGCAAGATCTGATGCAAAAGCTCAAAAACTCCGACGCGCCCGACAAGATCGAGCGAATCTTGGAGTATCAAAAAAAGATCAATCAACTCAAATAAAGGAACGAAATGAAGGCATTGGCGCTCTTTAGCGGCGGGCTTGACTCCATGCTCGCGGTCAAACTCATCGTCTCGCAAGGCATCAAGGTGCTCGCGCTGAATATGGATATCGGATTTGGCGGCAAGGACGATAAGAGCGAGATCATGCGCCGCAGAGCCGCAGCCGCGGGAGCGGATTTTAAAAGCGTCGATATCAGAAGCGAATATCTGCGGCAGGTGCTTTTCGAGCCCAAATACGGCTACGGCAAGCACTTCAACCCCTGTATCGACTGCCACGGATATATGTTTAAGACCGCGCTTGCGATGCTGCAAAGCGAAGGGGCGAGCTTCATCATCACGGGCGAGGTGCTCGGACAGCGCCCGATGAGCCAGCGCGCGCAAGCTCTAGCTCAGGTCGGCGGGCTTAGCGGCGATGAGGAGGGGTTGATCCTGCGTCCGTTGTGTGCGAAGCTGCTGCCGCCCACGACGCCCGAGATCAAGAGCTGGGTAGATCGCGGCGCGCTGCTTGACATCAGCGGGCGCGGGCGGGCTAGACAGATGCAGCTAGCGGCAGAGTTTGGTTTTGAGGATTACGAAACGCCCGCAGGAGGCTGTCTGCTAACCGTGCAGAGCTTCAGCGAACGGATCAAGGATGCGGTAAAATTTGAAAAGATCGAAACGCCTGAGGACGCTGAAATTTTAAAATTCGGGCGTCATCTGCGCCTGCCGGGCGGCGCCAAGCTTATAATCGGGCGGGATGAGAGCGATAACAAAAAGCTTGCCGCCGTGCAAAATCCGAAATTTAGCGAGATAAAATTTAAAGATGACGTCGTGGGCGCGCTAAGCCTGCTAAGCAAGGGCGCGAGCGAGGCGGATAGAGAACTTGCGGCAAGGCTGGCGCTGACCTACGCCAAAACGGACGCCGCGCGCCGCTACGCCCTGCTCATAGACGGCAGCGAGCTGAGCGCAAGCCCATTTGAAAGCAAGGATACCGCCCGCGAGTATTTTGTGTAAAATCTAAACCGCCATCCAGGTTGTATTTGATAGGCGTAAAAACGATATATAAGCGCAAGAAGCTGCGATAGCAGATACAAGAGTAAAATTTAAAACGGCGGCGTCTGAAAAACGAGCCGAAAAAGCGGGCGCCGCGAACTAAATTCGGCTATCGCAAGAGCCAAATAGGCATAAATTTAAAAGTGCAAGCCGTTAAATTTAAAAACGAAAGCGAGCAAATTTTATAAGCTTAAGGAGCGTTTATGGAGTATTTCAAGCCGTTTTTCGTAAAGATCGCAGGCCGCGCTAGAGATGACGATCACACGAGCGCGCATGAGCAGATCATCGCGCCGCTACTGCAAAATGCGCTCGCCGCCTATGTCTATAACGGCCGCAAAGATAGCATCGTGGGGGCATTCGGCAGCGTGGAGCACCCGCTAAACTTAAGCGAGTTTAGTTTTCTCGTGCGCGAGCGGGGCAAATTTCGCCTCGATACCTCTTGCGAATGCGTAAACGGCGCCGAGATCTTTTGGAACGCCTGCAGCTTTAGACGCGGCTCGGTTATTATTTTGCTCGAGGGAGAGTTTGATTTGGCACCTATTTTACGCTGCTGCGCCGAGATAAGCATAGACGAAACGCCAAATATGGGCAACAGCCCTGCAGCGACCAAGCTTGCCAAGCGCGCGATGAGCGAGGGGCAGATTGCCGTGCTTTTTAGTGCTTCGAATGGGATAGAGTGGATGGATATCTATGCGCCAGGTGCCGTGCAGGCTAAAATTTTAAAACTTGCGGATGAGATAAACGGGGACGAAATTTAAAAGCCGAGCTCTGCATTAAATTTTACGCTAAACAGGCATTATGCGCCCCTGTGCGCGCAGGCAAAAGCAGAAGTCGCGAAAATAGGTCTCGCCTATCGCCCTCTACGCCTTGACAAAAGATAAAACAAAATAATCGCCGCCAAAACCGCCGCGATTGCGGCGTAAATTTTACCCATGCCGCCGTAGCTTTTGGAGCTGTCGCTTAAATACAGATTTATTACCGCGCCGTTACCCGTTGAAATTTCAAGCTTCGCGCCCTTTGCGCCGTTTAGTTTTACGCGCAACATATTTGCCGCGGGGCTTGAAATTTCGGGCTTATCCATAAAGGAGTAGCTAGTTTTGTAGCTTTTCATCAAATCGTTGCAGTCTTTGGGGGCTACGAATATGTCGTAAAACGCGCCATTTTTCACGCTCAAATTTTCTCCGCCTTGCACGACGAAGTATCTAAATTTAGGCGCTTGCGTGATAAACTCCCACCGCAGCGTTTTTTGCTTCCCGCCCTGCTCGTAATTAAACTCCGCGCCGTATTTAGCGTCAAATTTAAAAACCTCTCTGCTGAAAAGCACGAACTGCCTATCGCTTAAAATGGCGTTAGGATCGGAGTTTTTATCTAAAATTTTAACGTTTTGAAGCTCCCTGCCGCCTTCGTAAATTTTAAAACTTTTCATCGCTACGGGCGGTTCCTCGGCATTAAATTCCACGCTTACAGGATTTGCGGTGATTTTGCACTCTGGCATGGGGTCTGGAATTTCATTGCTGAAAAACGCAAGCGCGGGCTCGTCGTTCGGGTAGTAGACATAAGCTCGCGAGTTCAGTGCGGTGGCGCTTTTGAACTTATCCTCCCTCATCCGTAGCGTTTCGTTTTTACACATCCCCAGTAGAAATTTGCCGCTTCCTTCGTCGTTTAAATTCCGCAAACAAAAGGCATTTAAGCGCGAATTTCCCATCTCAAAAACGTAGCTACTTTTTTTGCCGTGCTCAAAATAGCCGATGCCGATCTCATCCGAAGCAAAATCCAAAAATGCAAATCTATGGTAAATCGCGCTTAAAAGCCCGTCGATCGCGCTTTTAAGATCGCTTGAGTTATAGGATAAATTTTCCCTCACGACGGCATTATAGCCTGCATAAAAAGCGCGCTTTGACGGATTTTCGCCCGTAAAATTTGGCTTGCCCGGGCTCTCGTCGTGCGACATCGCCTCGTTTGCGACGACATATTTTGCGTGATTAAGCGCGGAGATATTTAAAATTTCATTCTGCGAAAGCTGATTTAGCCCCGATTTTGCGCGCACATTGTTGATGTAGCTTAGCGGATCGTCGTAAAAGGAAAAGCCGCTCATTGCAACGAGCGGCTGTTTTAAATTTGAGGGAGTGTTTTCGCATGCAGCAAAAAGCGCGCAGATCGCCCCAAGGCCCAGGAGCCTAAGCCGCAGGGCCCGCTTTGGCAAACTCGACCCCCTCTTTTACGTCCTCGTAGCGTTTAAAATTCTCTTCAAACATCTTTGCTAGCTTATCGCGCGTGATTTTATATTCCGCCGGGTGCGTCCACGTATTGATCGGATTTAGCAGCTTCGTCTCGACGCCTGCGAGCTCTTTTGGGATCGCTAGGTTAAATTTCTCGAAATTTTCAAATTCGCACTTTTTGATACTGCCGTCTAGGATCGCGTTTATGCACGCGCGCGTGGCTTTGATGCTCATTCGCTTGCCCACGCCGTACGCGCCGCCGCTCCAGCCGGTGTTTACGAGATAGACGCTGACATTATGCTTATCGATCTTTTCGCCTAGAAGCTTAGCGTAAACGGTCGGATGTAGCGGCATAAACGGCTCGCCAAAGCACGCGCTAAAAGTCGCCACGGGCTCGGTGATACCGCGCTCGGTGCCTGCAACTTTGGCCGTATAGCCGCTTAGGAAATAATACATCGCCTGCTCTTTGGTTAGCTTTGCAACCGGCGGCAAAACGCCGAATGCGTCGGCTGTTAGGAAGATGATGTTTTTCGGATGACCGCCCGCAGAGCTTGGCTCGTAGTTATCGATGTGATAGATCGGGTAGCTGACGCGGGTGTTTTCGGTCTTGCTGCCGTCTTTATAGTCCACGACGCCAGCTTCGTTGGCGACTACGTTTTCAAGCAGCGCGTCGCGTTTGATCGCGGCGTAAATTTCAGGCTCGCTGCTCGGGTCTAAATTTATGCACTTCGCGTAGCAGCCGCCCTCGAAGTTAAATATCCCCTCATCATCCCAGCCGTGCTCGTCGTCGCCTATTAGCTTGCGGTTTGGATCTGTAGAGAGCGTCGTTTTGCCCGTACCGCTTAGGCCGAAAAACAGCGCCGTGTCGCCATCTTTGCCGACGTTTGCCGAGCAGTGCATCGACATCTTGCCCGCAAGCGGCAGCCAGTAGTTCATCATCGAGAAAATGCCCTTTTTCATCTCGCCGCCGTACCACGTGCCGCCGATAACAGCGACGTTTTCCTCGACGTTAAAGATAACGAAAACGTCGGAGTGCAGCCCGTCGCTCGCGTAATCTTCGTTTTTGCATTTGCACGCGTTATAGACGACGAAATCGGGATGAAATTCCGCTAGCTCGCTCTCGCTTGGGCGGATGAACATATTTTTTACAAAATGCGCCTGCCACGCGACTTCGGTTACGAAACGCACGTTTTTGCGGCTGGATTTGCTAGCGCCGCAAAATGCGTCTTGGATAAAAATTTCCTTGCCGCTTAGCTGGGCTTTGGCTTTGGCTAAAAGCTTATCGAAAAGCTCTTTTGAGATGGGCTGATTTATCTTGCCCCAAGCGATGTATTTTTGGCTCGGATCTTGTTTTACGAAGTACTTATCCTTGGGGCTGCGACCCGTAAAGATGCCCGTGTCCACCATAAAGGTACCGTTGCTTGATACGCGTCCCTCGCCTCTTACCTTTTCAAGCTCGAAAAGCTCGTCGTAGCTTAGGTTGTGGTTGATTTTTTTGATATTTTTAAGACCTAGTTTATCCAGATCGTTCGGAGTTGTCATTTTGCATCCTTTTTAAATTAAATTTTGATAAAAGATTGCGCTATTATAGCTTAAAATTTAGGTGAGCTCGCTTAAGCGCCGAGGATGATCGCCATGAAATTTAGGCGGGAGCGCCCACCTAAATTTTAGAGCTTATCTTAAAATCGCGAGCACTTGATCGGCATCGACCGTATCGCCTTGAGCGATCAAAATTTTATCGATTACGCCATCACGCGGGCTTTCGATATTTATCTCCATCTTCATCGCTTCAAGAACGATGACATTCTGTCCCGCCTTAACAGCGTCGCCTTCCTTTATTAAAATTTTAAATACGTTGCTAGGAAGCGTCGCTTTTATATCGTTATCGTCCGCACCACCTCGCGCGTTAGCAGTGGGCTGCTCGCCGGCGGAGCTTTGCGGCTGCGGCTTCGCGGGCGCTGAGGTATCGAAGCTGACGTCGTATCGATCGCCGTTTACGAGCACATTTTGCCCGGCGAATTCTACGCTGTAAATTTTGCCGTTAATTTTAACGTCAAATTTGCCGTTTTTAGAAATACCGCTTTGATGACTTGCGGCAGGTGCTACGTCCTCTTTTTTACGACTCATCACCTTGCCCTCGCCCTTCAAAAACGCGATGCCCTTTTCTTTGCACGCAAGCGCGATAAATATGTTCTCCTCGTTAGGTTCGATGCCCTGCTCGCGTAGAATCTTCTGCGCATACGCGACGCTCTTGTTCTCGTCGGCATCGGCTATATCTACGGCGTGTTTAGTCGTAGGCTGTAGTCCCAGCTGCTCGGCGGCGAGCTTAATCACGCCGTCATCGGGTTTAACGGGCGTTTTGCCGAAATAACCTAACACCATCTTGCCGTAGCCTTCGGCGATCTTTTTCCACGGACCAAACATTACGTTGTTAAACGCCTGCTGGAAATAAAACTGACTAACCGGCGTTACGCTCGTGCCGAAACCGCCCTTTTCGACGACTTCGCGCATAGCCTTGATGACGGCTGGGAATTTGTCTAAAATTTTATTATCGCGCATCATCTGAGTGTTTGCGGTAAGCGCGCCTCCAGGCATTGGGCTAAACGGAATGAGTGGGCTTACCTGCGTAGCCTCGGGCGGCATGAAATAATCCTTCAAGCACTCGCCCAAAACCTCTTCGTATTTTAAAATTTTCTCTGCATCCAGGCCCAGGTCGAAATTTTGCCCCTTCGTCGCGTGCAGCAGCGTGAGGATGTCCGGCTGGCTCGTGCCGCCGCTTACGGGATACGCGGCAAGGTCGATGCCGTCTACGCCCGCAACGAGCGCAGCCTGGTAGCATGCGACGCTAACACCCGCCGTCTCGTGAGTGTGCAGGCGGATATGCACGCCGTCGCCTAAAATTTTACGCGCGCGCTTGATCGTCTCATAGACCTTCTGCGGGCTGCTAGTGCCGCTTGCGTCTTTGAAGCAGACGCTGTCAAACGGGATCTGCGCGTCTAAAATTTGACGCAGAATTCTCTCATAAAACGCAGCATCGTGCGCGCCGCTGCATCCCGGCGGCAGATCCATCATCGTAACCACAACTTCGTGTTTAAGGCCATGGCGATGTATGCACTCGCCGCTAAATTTTAAATTTTCCACATCGTTTAGCGCGTCGAAATTTCGAATCGTCGTCGTGCCATGTTTGGCAAAAAGCTTGGCGTGCAGATCGATGATCTCGCGGCTGCCGGTATCGAGCGTGACGGTATTTACGCCGCGGCTAAGAGTTTGCAGGTTCGCCTCAGGCCCCACGATGCTTCTAAATTTATCCATCATCTCAAAGGCGTCTTCGTTTAGGTAAAAATACAGGCTCTGAAACCGCGCGCCGCCACCGAACTCAAAGTGCGTGATGCCCGCGTCTTTGGCCGCGCTAACGGCGGGCAGAAAATCCTCCATCGCCACGCGCGCGCCGAAAACAGACTGAAATCCGTCGCGAAAGGTCGTATCCATAACGTCGATAAGCTTTTTAGCCATTTTTAGCTCCTAGGTTAAATTTAGCGTGAATTTTAATATTTCTAGCCTAAAAAAGCTTTTAAACCAAAAACCCCCGGAAAGATTGCGAGCGTTAATAGCACTAGAATTTGCAATAAAATAAAAGGCAGTACGCCCTTGTAAATATCCGTGGTATGGATTTGCGGAGGCGTCACGCCCTTTAAGAAAAATATCGAAAATCCAAATGGCGGCGTCATAAACGACGTTTGTAAATTTACAGCGATTAAGATCGCAAACCACACGGGATTGATATGCAAAGACTCTACTATTGGCAAAAGTATCGGCAAAATGATATATGAAATTTCGACATAATCGAGAAAAAATCCAAGCACTATGATAACTACCATCGTAAGCGCGATAAATCCCCATGCTTGACCGGGCAGATTCTCCATAAAATTTTTTACGACCTCATCTCCGCCCGTGTAAGAAAAAATCATCGAAAATGCCGTGGCGCCCATCAAAATCATAAAAACCATGCCCGAAATTTTAGCGGTATTTTTTAGCGCGTCATAGATCAGCCTAAATGAAAAAGTGTGGTATAAAACAGCTAGTGCTATCGCACCCAAGCAGCCTACCGACGAGCTCTCCGTAGGCGTAGCGATGCCAGCAAAAATAGATCCTAAGACGAGCAAAATCAGCACGAGCACCGGCACGACGTTTTTAAGCGCGATAAAAATTTGCTTTGATTTGCTAAGCCCCTCTATCGGCGGAACAGGCGGCGCATAATCTTTGCAAATATATGAAATAATCGCAATATAAATCACGTAAAAACCAACTAGCACGAGCCCCGGAATAACTGCTGCAGAGAAAAGATCGCCCACCGAAACAGAAAGTATATCGCCTAAAATAATCAGCACGATCGAAGGCGGGATAATCTGCCCAAGCGTGCCTGCAGCAGCGATAGTGCCGGTAGCCAGCGGCTTATCATAGCCGTATTTCATCATCACGGGCAGGCTGATGACGCCCATAGCGATGACAGTCGCGCCCACTATGCCCGTCGTAGCCGCAAGTAGCGCGCCCACCAAAACGGTGCTGATCGCCACGCCGCCTCGTACGCCGCCGAATAAAAATGCCATCGACTCTAATAAGCGCTCCGCAAGGCGAGTCTTTTGCAAAATCATACCCATCAAAATAAAAAGCGGCACCGAAATTAGCAGTTGATTTTCCATAATCGAGTAAATTCTATTAGGCATCAGTGAAAAAAACTGCCTACTCATATCCTCGAAAGCTTCGGTTAAAATTTCAAAGCCCTGCGCGTAATCCCACGCCTCACTAAGTCCGTAGATAAAGCCGAAAATCACAGCCACGGCGCCGAACGTAAACGCAACGGGAAATCCCAGTAGCAGCATAAAAAGCGCTGCCCCAAACATCACTATGCCTATCATAACTCGCCACCTTTTATCTTGCCGTGGCAAAATTCCGCCCAAGAGCGAAAAGCGTAAAATTTATAGAATTTTAAATTTAAGCTCATTCTGCCCTCACACACTCTGTGCGCCCGAAGAATTCCCACTAAGAAATTCCGAGCCTTTGTTTTCCCTAACATCAAGCAGGGCGTTAATATTTTTAATCAAAAATCCAAATGCGTAGATAAATAAAAACGCATAGCTAAGCGTGATTACGGACTTGATGATCCAAAGATGCTGCATACCACCGGGATTAGCACTGGCCTCATGGCTCGTATAAGCCTCGCTTACATAATCGATCGAAAAAAACGCCACTAGCACTACGAAAGGCAAAATGAAAAATATCGTGCCTAAGATATTTATGAGCGCTTTTGCAGTGGGACTAAATTTTTCGTAAAAAATATCCACGCGAACGTGGGCGTTTTCTTTGAGTGCGTAGGTCACACCAAATAAAAACATCGCCGAATATAGCCACCACGTAAGTTCTTGCATAGCGACGGAATTTGCGGCTGGAAAAAGATAACGCGCCACAACATTGTAAAAAACAACTATAACTAAAAGCGCCAAAAATACGATACTTAATACGCCTAAGATATTTGCGAACGCATCAAAAGCCCTTTCTAATTTGCGTAAAAAATTCCTCAAAATTTTACCCTTTGCTTGAAATTTTTGCTATGAAAGCTGGGATTTTAGCAAAAATATCTGCAATTTATTATAAAATTATGCGCGGAAAGGATTTTTATGATTTTAAAATTTCAAAACAGATACTCTAAAAGATTTCTCGCCTTTTGCGCTATTTGGGCGCTTTGTTGGCTAGCATTTTCATATTTTTTCTTGCAAAAATTCCTTTTTATCTATCCGGAAAGCTTTAGTATTCACGTGAGATTCGCGCTTTGCGCCATAGCGCTAGGAGCGGTGATTTTAGCGGTTTGTGGCAAGGACGTTTACGGCGCGGTTTGCGGATATGCGGTATGGTTTTACGGCGCGGCGCTAGGATTTGCCTCGTCGTTAAATTTAGCCAAAATCCGCGTCGTACTGCGCGAAGACAGCGAAATGGGAGGGATAAGCGGCTGCGGCGGAGCGGTGAAATTTTTAAATTTCGATCTAAGCGCGGTGCCGATTTTTAAGCCGTTTAACAGCTGCGCATTCGATGTACCGGCGGTGCCGACCAATACAACGCTAGACGGACTGCAAGCCAAACTAACGGCACTTTATAGCGGAGGTTGGTATCTTTTCCCGGCAAGCAAAAGCGTGGATCTGACGCAATTTTGGAGCTTTATCTTTATATTTTTCGCAATTGTTTGGATGATTGGAATTTTTCTTGGATTTTTGAATAAGAAGGCGTGGGATTTAAAACCCCACGCAAAATAGGTCATTGGACTATAATAAGAGCATTTGAGCTATAGATATTATCTATATTTTTAAGTCCCGGCATACTCCATACCCGATCACATAAGCCATCTCTGCCTTTAGTTAAAGTCACTTGCTCCTTGTTATCATATGTGTATGTAGCGCAGATATGACCTTTAACCTTTATAGGATTTGGCACATTCATCATTTGTGAAAAATCCTGGTTATATTCACCTTGTGCCGTATAGTAACCCATTAAATCGTTGAGTGACGTAGCTACGTTATGCGCCGTCCTCACCACCTCCGCATCGTCGCGTGTAGCTGCTAGTCTTGGAATGGCAATTGCCGCCAAAACACCTAAAATCACGATCACGAAAATTAATTCGATCATAGTAAAGCCCTTCATGTTTTTATCCTTTGATAAAAAATTTTTGGACCTATATTATAGAGTGTTTACTATAAATTTAACTTAAAAGTTCTTTGCGAATTCTAACATTTCAGATAAATTTTTCATCGCACTCGCGCCAACCGCTAAATAATGGTTATTTATCAGGCTTTTTCCGTTGTAAAGCGGCGCCTTCATCGTCTTTAGATCTACTACCGCTCCGCCGCTTTGATGCAGCAAAAAATCTCCTGCGGCGATGTCCCAAAGCGAACAGTCGCTAAATCTCGCATACGCGCTCGCACCCCCCTCGGCTAAAATACAAAATTTTATCGCAGAGCCTTTGCGCACGAGCTGCATTCCAAATTTTTGCGCAAATTGCGGATATTTTTCGGATTTGCTATGTCGGCCGTGCATGAAAATTTGCGGCGCGCTAGTGGGACGAGCGAGCAGTACGCCGTTTTTATAAACTCCGCCGCCATTTGAGCTATATATGTCACCGCTTACGGGTATGCCGATTACCGCTAAAATCGGACGCCCATGCTCGATCAACGCGATGCAGACGCAAAACTCGCCGTTGCGCGCGATAAACTCCTTCGTGCCGTCCAGCGGATCTATGAGCCAAAATCTCTCCTCGCTAATACGCTGTTTGCTATCTAGTACGCACTCTTCCGAGCAGATCGCGATGCCGCTGGGCTCTAGAGTGCGCGTTATCGCATCATTTGCCGCAAGATCGGCATTCGTAAGTGGCGATTTGTCCGCTTTAACGAAAACATCGAATTTGTCGTAATTTTGCATTATCGCGGCATTTGCCTTTTTTGCGGCATCTATTGCAAGCGCCAAAAGCTCATCCAAGCCCACTTTTGCTCCTTAAATTTAACGGTGATTCTATCAAATTTAAAATTCTAAACGTCTAAATTTACGCAAATAAAAAAACAGGCAAAATTTCAAAACCCTTTAGAATTTTAATATTCTTTTTTATATAATTGCTAAAATTTTTTAAAGGATCAACATGACCCCAGTCGTATTAGATAGCGTTAAACACGCGGATTTACAGTATCACGCGGATGCATTCCCTACCGCACCTTTCGTGCCGGTGATCGCGCCGGAGATCCCGTTTTGCGCAGACAACCTCGTTATCGTATTTACCATCGAAAAGGAGCCCAAAATGGTGGCGCTGCTAGGGCGCACCAAAAACGTTCTAATCGATAAGGATTATAAAGGAACGGTGCCTTCTTCGGTGCAGAATTATCCATTTTTCCTAGCCCAGATCGGCGAGCAGACCGCGATCTGCTTCGACAAAGACGCACAGCAGATCAAAGGCGACGGTGAGGCGCTTTTTAAAGACGGCAAGCCGACGCCGTTTTTGGAAAATTTAAAAGAGGTGATGAAAAATTACGCCGATTTGGATATGCGCACGCGCGTTGCGGCGGCGGAATTTCAAAAGGCGGGGATTTTAGAAGCCAAAGAGCTCGGTATCAACTCTAGCGGCAAGGAATCGTCCCTGTTAAACGGCTTTTCGGTCGTAAATCGCGAAAAGCTTTTGAAGTTAAGCGATAAAAAACTCGCGGATTTCGCGCGCCGCGGATATCTAGAGCTAGCGTATTTCCACTTAAAAAGCCTTGCAAATTTTCAGCGCTTAGGCGATAAGATCATGCAGCTTGACCCGCCGACCGCGCCGAAAGAAGCGAAAAAATAGACCATTTTCGCCTCCTAAGTAGCTCATAATTTTTAGAATTTAATGTCGCAGATTTATAAAACTTGTAAAACTTACGATTGTTTCGGGGTTTGAAGTTGCTATAACCGCATGCGAGCTTGAAGCCCTAGGAGGCTTTATTCGCGGCTAAACTAAATACACCGCAAATTTAGTCCTAAAATTTTAGCATAGGGTTTTATAACAAAAATTTTGCAACAACACAGTACGCAAGATTCCACGCTTAAAATTTCAAGCGAGAAATTTTACTATAAAATTCTATTAAATTTAAAATTTAATTTAAGCAGGTCAATTTATAAAATTTTATCCACACTGCCTAAAACTTTAATTTTAAATTTAATCCTGCTCTTGCGCTGAAATTTTACTCGCGATTTATAAAAATTCCCGCGGCTCGTAGATTTGCACGCCGCGCGCGTCGCTGCTAGCCGTATTTATCATCGCGCGGGCGGTACTTGCGCCGCTAAGCGGTCTAAATTTACCGAACATGCAGGCGGGCAGCAGTTTAAAAACCGCCGCCGCAAGCCGCTCTAGCGGGCGAGCATCAAGTCTCTCGCCCAAGATTATCGGCGGACGGACGATCTGAAGGCTGTCAAAGCCGAGCTCGCTCACGCGCCGCTCGATCTGCCCTTTAGCGCGCAGATAAAAGCTTAGCGAACCTTCGCTCGCACCCGGAGCTGATACGAGCACGAAGCGCCGCACGCCCGCTGCTTTGCCCCACTTCGCCGCTGCATAGACGTAGTCCACATCCACGCGCAAAAACGCCTCGCACGAACCCGCCTGCTTCATCGTCGTGCCCAACGCGCAAAAAATTTCGTCAAATTTATGTGGCGCGATATCCGAAATGCTCTCAAAATCAATGATCTGCGCGCGGAGCTTAGGACAGCAAAAGCCTATCTCGCGGCGCGTCCATACTTCTACCTCATCGTAACCCGGGCTCTCGCAAAGCTCGCGCACCAGCTCCCTGCCTACAACGCCCGTAGCGCCTAGCACTAAGGCAGTTTTTCCCATTTTCACTCCTTAAATTTCTTTAAATTTTAACGCGTTGTGTGGTTAAATTTTACTTTTACCGTGCCAAAAATTTCGTCTAGTTTGCAAATAGGGCCCGAAAATTGCGCGCTTGAGCTCACATCGCAAGTCAAATACATAGCTCACGCGTTAAATTTTAAAGCCGCGTTCGGCGCGAAATGCACATCAAATCAGCTTAAATTTTATAAGACTATGCGCGGTCTAGAAACCGCCGTTTAGTCGCGACGCGCTAAAAGCGTAAAAATTAGCATCTGCCCGCGTAGTCAAATCGCGGGGCTTGCAAGCTGAACTCAAAGTTGTTTCGATCCACCGCGCCCACGCACGCGTCGCTATCGTAAAGCGCGAGCAGAAATTCCGCCATCTCCCCGCTTGAATGATAGCGCGCAAAAGCCGCGTCGTAATCGTAGCCCGTGTCGTCCGTCGCCACGGAGCCAAAAATTACGTCCTGCAGGGTAAAATTTCGCGGCGGAATGAACGAGCTAAATTAAAATCAAATCTGCACGCAGAGTAGAAAGCGGCCGAGCTAGGCTCGCGCCGCCGCCAGCATTATGATCCGCTTAACCACCTCGCTCGCCGCTTTTAAAGAGCCTACGGGCAGGTATTCGTAGATCGAGTGGAAATTATGCCCGCCGGTAAAGAGGTTCGGGCACGGCAACCCCTTTGCGGAGATGACGGCGCCGTCGTAGCCGCCTCGCATAGGCTTGATCTTGGGCTCGATGTTTAGGCTTTTAAAAGCCTGCTTCGCAAAGCGTATCGCCGGCGCGTCGTCGTTTTTCAAAAAGTTATAGACGTTTTTATAGCGGTCGTTTAGCGAAATTTCGATCCGATCGCCCCAGATCGCGCGAAGCCCGTCTGCCGTTTTTTGCAAAAATTCCATACGCTGCTCGTATTTTTTCTCGTCAAATTCCCTCACGTCGATCTTTAGGATGGTCTTTGCGCTGTTGCCGCTAAGCTCCTTGACCCAAAAGTAGCCCTCCTTGCCCTCGGTGTATTCGGGCGCCTCGCCCGCAGGCAGCAGCGAGATAAACTTATGCGCCAAAAGCAAGGAATTTACGAGCTTGCCCTTGGCGTTCATCGGATGAGCGGACTGGCCTTTGAAAGTAACGACGCAATCGCCCGCGTTCCAATTCTCGTAGATAAACTCGCCGATGCCGCAGCAATCAAGGCAGTAACCGAAGTCTGCACCTATCTCGCTTACATCCAGTGCCTTTGCGCCCCGCAAGCCCTGCTCCTCGTCCGGTACGAAGCAAGCGATTATCTCGCCGTGCTTGATCTGCGGATTTTGGACGAAAAATTCTAGCGCATTCACGATCGCGGCGATCGCCGCCTTATCGTCGGCGCCTAGCAAGCTAGTGCCGTCCGTTACGATGATCTCATCTCCTTTATAATCCTGCAGCTCCTCATTTTCGCTCTCTTTAAGATAGATCTCTAGCTCTTTATTCAGGCAGATATCGCCGCCTTCATATCTTACGATCTGAGCTTTGGTATCATTCGTCTGTTCGGCACTGGTATCAAGATGGGCGAAAAACGCTATGCTCGCAGCGGGCGCGTCTAAATTTGAGGGAATTTTAGCGATCAAAATCGATTTCTCGCTAAGGCTGATATTTTTTATACCTAGAGCTTCGAGCTCGCCTTTTATGAGGCCTGCGAGCTCAAGCTCCTTGGGACTTGAGGGCATTATACCCGCCGCGCCCGCGGCTCTATTTGTGGTGGTGTTGATCTTGGTGTAGTTTAAAAACCTCTGCACGATATCCACAAAATAACCTTTTTACAAAATGAAAAATGCGATGATGCAGACAGATAGAAACATACCTAGAGCCGTTCTTTTAGCTATCTGAATAGGGCTTACCATCGCAAGTCCCGCGCAAACGATGCAAGCGCCTGCAATCGGCGATGCGCTCCTGCCTAGCGCGCCGCTTATTGCAACCGCCATACCGAGCTTATCTTGCTCAAAACCTAACGCGTCGGCGTGCACGGTCACGGCGGTGTTGAACGCCATCGACGCCGCATCTCCCGAGCCTGTCACGACGCCCATAAAAAACGGCACGAAGGTTCCGCCGAATTTTACGTAGCCCTGCTCGCCCTTTAGCCACTCGATTACGAAATCGATCGCCCCGCACGCGCTAAGACCCGCGACGAAGACGCCCGCTGCGATGATGATACCCATGATATCGGCATACGCGCTACCCATGCCTTTGAAAAATTCCTTCGTGATCTTTTGAGGGTTGCTCAGAGTAATGACGATGGTGACGATAGCGCCCAGTAGCATCGCCTCGGCAACGCCCATTTTGGTCCATTTAAGAAAGGAGATCGTGTTGAGCTTGGACGTACCACCGATGATTAAAATCACCAAAGGTACTAGCGGCATAAGCGCGTATAAGACGTTTATTTTTTGAGGCTGCGCGTCTAAATTTGAACCGGCGGCGGATGCGGCGGAGCTTGCGCCGTCTGCACCTGCGGAATTTTCTCTTTGCGCTAGATAATTCACTCCCTTGGTGTAGTCTTTGCAAACTATCGCCGTTATACTCATTACGATTAAAACTACGATCAAAGCGGTGATAGCGCTGGAAAACTGCACCCCGATGACGTCTTGAACCGTGTAGGAGGGATTGTGCGCCTTTACCATATCGGCTACGAATACGTTGTGCGCCGAGCCTGGGCTCAAAACACCGCCGAAAGTGCCAGCAAACACCGCAGCTCCCGCCATTTCTGGCTTAACGCCCGCAGCCATCATCACGGGGATCAACGTAGCGCCGACCGCAGCGGAACAGCCCGCAGCGGAGGGGATCGCGATATTTATGAAATACGTAAGCGCCACGACGAGCGGGATTAGTAAAAATCCGATATTGCCGAGGGGCCTGGTGAGTAAATTTACGAGCGCGCGGTCGCAGCCGGTAAATTTCATCACAAAAGCAAAACCCATACTGGCGCATATCGCTTTAATAAGCCCCGCCTTAGTCATATACGAGGTAAAGGCGCCCAGCCCGTCCAGGGGCTTTAGACAAAGCGCACACAGCACCAAACCCACGCCGATAAGCACGGTTTTAGTATCCTTTTTCATGATCAGTAAAGCGACGACTGCGACGATACCCGCAAGCGCCAAAAATAGCCTAAACGTCTGCACGATAACTCCTTTTAAATTTTAAATTTACTTCCCACGGCGATGCGCGAGATCTCTTTTTTGTACTCGAATTTCAGCACGTCCGCATGCCCCATCACCTCGCACTCGTTTCCGTTTATCAAAAACGCGCTGCCCTCGGGCATAGCATAGACGCTGTCGTTTTGATTGACGATCAAAAACTCCTCCAGCCGCTCCTCCCTGCTCTCGCCGTTGTGATTTGAAATTTTACCGCTTATGAAGTGCGGATTGATCTGATACGGAAAGATCCCCAAAGCTACCGGCGAGGGCGGAAAGACGATCGGCATGTCGTTGGTGGTCATCATCGTCTTGCCCGCGACGTTTGCGCCCGCAGACCAGCCGAAATACGGCGTACCGCTATCTACGACGTCTTTGATCGCGCCTAAGAGATCAAATTTATAAAGCTCATTTAGCAGCACGAAGGTATTGCCGCCGCCGATGCAGATCGATTTGGCATTTTTAACGGCGGCTTTCATATCGGCGAATCGGTGGATCGATCTGATATTGTTGCTCTCCAAGCAGTCTGCGACCTTCTGCTCGTATTGTTCGTTTGTGCGCCTAACTCCCGCAAACGGAATGAATAAAATTTCATCCTCCCAAAGATCTCCTAAAAATTCCTTGATCCACCCCTTGCAGTGGTTCAGATAGCCGCTGTCTTTGTAACTGGAAGCGCTTAGAAGTAGTGCTCTTTTCATCTCATCTCCTTTAAACTTTGCCGTTTAGCTTATACGCGCAGCGCAGATACACGTCCACCCCCGCAAGCAACGAATCCTCGTCGAAGTCGAATTTGGCGTTGTGATGTCCTGCCGCAAGCGTCGTGCCAATCATCAGATATCCGCTTTTGCCGCCCGCATCTTGTACCGAGCGCATAAAATGCGCGAAGTCCTCGCATGCACCGAAGCTTAGCTCCCTTACGATTTTATCATCGTCGATAAACGGCGATGCCTTCGCCGCATCCTCGTAAAGCTGCGTGGTGGCCTCGTCGCTATCGCCGCCTGCGGTACCGCCCGTAACCTGCACGTCGTAGCTAACGCCGTAAATTTTAGAAACGCCCTCCACTATGTCCATGCATTTGGCCTTCATAAACTCATTCAGTTTCGTGCTCTCGCCGCGTGTCTCGCACGCGAGATAGCCGTTAGGCGCAATGACGTTGCGCCCTTCGCCCGCGCGCAGCACGCCTACGTTGATACGCGTGACGCCGTCTGCGTGTCTAGTGATGCCGTGCATATCAAGCGCCATCTCGGCTGCGGCGAGCAGGGCGTTGGCTCCGTTTTGCGGCGCGCCCGCGGCGTGAGCGGACTTGCCTTGTAAATTTACGTCAAATTTAGTGGTCGCAAGCAGCTTCTTGGTACCGCAGATGATGCCTCTCATGGTGGTAGCCTGAAAGCCGATATGACCGCCCAGCAGATAATCCACGCCCTTAGTGACGCCCGCAGCTTCCATGCCTACGGCGCCTCTGGTGCCCTCCTCGGCGGTTTGAAAGATAAATCTAAATTTACCGCTAAAATCGTCTAGGCTCTGCGCGATCAGCTTCGCTAGAGCAAGTCCCATCGTGATATGCCCGTCGTGCCCGCACGCGTGCGTGATGCCGTTAATGTCGGAGCGAAAGCCCTCCTTAAAAGGGCGGTGATCCGCGTCCGTGCTCTCGGTCACGTCCACGCCGTCTATGTCAAATCTAAAAGCGACCGTCTTGCCCGCGCGCCCCGTGTCTATTTCGGCCACGAGACCCGTTAGTCCATCCTCCATCGCATCAAGAAATTTTATCTG
This sequence comes from uncultured Campylobacter sp., assembly GCA_963520005.1. Lineage (GTDB taxonomy): Bacteria > Campylobacterota > Campylobacteria > Campylobacterales > Campylobacteraceae > Campylobacter_B. The sequence goes on along the minus strand of CAUQPS010000002.1, from coordinate 28,935 downwards.
ATCTGCATTTAGCAGCTCTTCGGCGCGCTGCTTCGCCTTCTCGCAGGCATCCTTGCTGCCTACGCCCTGTCTGGCTTCAGCTTTCACCACTTCGCGACCGAGCTTTATCTCATAGCCCAAGCGCTGCATACGATCTGCGATAACGGCGGTCGTAAAAAAGGTAAACCAGCCCGTCTCGGGATGCGAGTGAAAAAACCTGCGATCCCCGATCATCTCGCTTTTTAGCGCCTCTACTTTTTGTGCGATAGCATCCATTTTTTCTCCTTTATTTTTTAGCTAAGCTTAACATCGTCGCAGCTAGAACCTTCGTAGCGGCAAACGCGTCGTTCCAGTTTATGCTTTCATTTACGTTGTGGCTGATGCCGTCCTTGCACGGCACGAAAAGCATCCCCACGCGATCCACAAGCCCCGTCATATTCATCGCGTCGTGTCCTGCGCCGCTAGGAAGCCTTAGGCTTGGAATTTTAAGCTCGCCGGCACAGCTTTCAAGCAGATCTATCATCTCCTCGCTTAGTTTTACGGGGCGATCCTTGATGAGATTTTTTAGTTCAAATTTGCACCCTCTGCGAGCGCAAATTTCATCTATCGCGGCGCAAATTTTATCGTCTGCCGCCCTAAGCGCATCCTCGTCTATATCGCGTATATCAAGACCTAGCGTGCAGGAGCCGGGGATCACGTTTAGCACGCCGGGTAGCGCATTTGCATAGCCCGTCGTCGCTACCGTGGTTTTGCCCGCTTTTGCGATCCTCTCCGCGCTTAAAACGATCTCGCTAGCGCAAGCCAGGGCGTCGCAGCGCATATCCATCGGCGTAGCGCCGCTGTGATCGGCTCTGCCCTCGATCCGCAGCTCGTATCGCACGGGCGCGGCGATGCCCGTGACGATGCCCACGGGGATGCCGCGTCGCTGCAATACCGGCCCCTGCTCGATATGAAGCTCGATGTAGCTATGAAAGCTGGATTTTGGCAGGACGCAGTTTTTTAAATTTGCGGGATTTAGCCCGAAACCCTCCATAGCGTCAAACAGCGAAATTCCGTCTTTATCCTTTAGCTCGCCCAGCCGCTTTTGCGAGAGCTTGCCGCTGATTATCTTGCTGCCTACGGTCGCCATTTTAAAGCGGCTTGATTCCTCGCAAACAAAGACGATGAGCTCCAGCGGTCGCGCAAGCCTCTCTCCGCTATCTCGCACAGTGCGTATCGCCTCTAAGGCCGCCATGACGCCTAGCGTGCCGTCGTAAAAGCCGCCCTGCGGCACGCTATCGATATGCGAACCCGCGCTGACGGGCGGCAGATCGGGATTTTTAACGTCCATAAATTTAGCGAAAATATTGCCCGTATCGTCGATTTTAATCTTGAAATTTTCTTTTTGAAGTAGTGATATGAGGAAGTCGCGCGCCTCTTTGTCCTCGCGCGAAAATGCAAGTCGCGTGAGCCCACCGCCCGCCAAAGCCCCGAAGCGGCTTATCTGCTCGAACTCGCTTTTAAGGCGCTGTATGTTTATCTCCATAAATTCCCCTTTTCTTAAAAAATTTATGAATACGATATTTTAATATTAAATTTATATAACAAAGCTGAAATTTACCTATCGTGGCGGCAAATAGGGCGCCAAAACGGCACGCGAGCAGAGCTGTTTTAAAATAATGTTTAAATTTCATTTTGCCTTTTGGGCTTTAAAATCTCGACGAGCCCGCTTAACTTCAGACTAAACGGATATAATTATCGCAAAAATTTAATGAGGAGCAAGGATGGAACAGGGCTCGCTAGAGGGGCTTTATGAAAAGCTAAATGGGCTTAAAAGCGTGATAGATAAGGAGGAGTGTCTGTTTGACGCAATAAGAGACGCCGTAGAAGCGGAAAATTTCGAATTTGCCGCGCAAATTTGCGACTTTGTGCTAAACGACGATTTTGAAAAATTCGGCGCGTTTTTAAGAACCAGAGCGCTCTTATGGCTCACGAACTACATCGCGCAAAATTTAAAAGAAAGCGAATACCCAAATTTCGACGACTTTACGGACTGCCTGTGGAAATTTAAATGGATAGTCTCGGGCGTCGCCAAAAGCTCTATAATCGAAAAGGAGCTCATAGACGAGGTAAACGAAGCGATGCTGTTTTACTACGAGCGCATGAAGCTCTCGCTGGCCTCATACTACAAGGCTTTGATGAATCAAAACATCGACATGGGCGATGCTAGAGAGGCGAAGGCGAACTACGAGCTGTGGAAAAAGCTCGCCAAAGACGATATGGCCGACTGCGAGGCGTGCGAGGCATCGGACGAGATCGCATATCTGTGCTTTGTCGGCGAGCATGAGGTCGCGCTAGAGCTTGCCGCGCCGATACTATCAGGCGAGCTAACCTGCGGCGAAGTGCCTCACACGACCTACGCGCCGATACTTTTTAGCATGATAGCGCTAGGCAGGACCTGGGAGGCGAAAACCCTGCTACCCAAGGCCGCGGCGACGATCGAGACAAATCCTCGCGTCGTAAATCAGATCGCGCCGCTAATCGAGATCGCCGTTAGGCTGGATGAGCGCGAGATGGCGCTAAACTTAGCTCGCAAGCACTCCGCGGCGATCCTTGACGGCAACGACGATCTAAACGACCTGCGATTTTTCATCGCTGTTAGCGCGTTCGGCGATGAGAGCGACTACAAAACGGCTTTGGAACTGGCGGGTAAATTTGACGCTAGAAATCAGAACTTCTACTACGCCGATTATCTGAATAAATTTTACGAGGAATTTGGAGTTTGAAATTTTGACGATTTGAGAATCTGAAATGCTCTACTCATAAAGCAAATCACCGCCTCTGGCGCGCACAGCGAGATAGTTTAAAATTTGCGGCTTGACACTACTTCACGCTCGCAACAGCGAGCGTGATAAAATTTACGCCAAACGGACGCGAGCAGCTCGTGCAGTAAATTTTATACCGCTTACTCGCGTACATTGGCAGTCGGTCGTCAAGATATGCGACACAACACACATATGGCATAAATCTTAAAATTTTATTTGGTGGGATGAGAACAAAAATGCCGCAGCAGCCCACATCATCCGCTAAACCGCGCGGACGGAAGCAAATATCTGCGGCGGCAGGATGTGCGTTCTAAATTTAGCCGCCTTGGTCGACGTAAAATCTAAATTTAAACCCGGCCTAACGCTGATCTCGCAGTGAAAACACGCATAAATCGCAGCGTATCTCATGCTAATACTCAATTTAGCGGCAAATTTAATAGTGGGTTTAAAAGCGCGGTACGACGAAATTTTAAAGTAAAATTTCGAATAGAATTTAAAATTCAGGGATTCAAATAAAGCTTTAAAATTTCAAGAGAATTTCACTCTCTGGAATTTTAAGCTTTAGCGTTAGCATGTAGAAAAATTCAAAGCAGTAATTAAGCAAGAAAAGGCATTGAGACCGTTATACTTTGACTCTAAACATTGCCTATACATTTTTTCACAAACTCAAAACCAAGTGGCGTAAGCGTTGTTTTATTATATCCGATCGGTATAGTACCGGTACCTATTAAAACTTGGCTAGGGATGTCTGATTGTGTTATTAATCCTAATCTCATAAGAGAGCTTATGTTGAAAACAAAGCGATCTTTATCTATACCTAAATGTTTTAAAATTTCATTTTTTACGACTACCGCTTTAAGAACTCTGTCTAAGCTAGGTATTTCTCTTTTATTGATTATAACTTCATAGTAAAATTTTAATATTTTTGCTTGCACAGGAGTTATCTCTTTTAATATATTCATAAAAATCAAATTATCTTTATCTTCATTATTGCTTACAGAATCCACAATAAGTTTTGCCCACATACTTTGCAATGTTTCGTCTTCTTCTAAAATAGCATGCTGTTCAATAACTGCAAGTTCTTTTAGACCTATATTGGTAAGTTGCTCCTTTGTAAAATTTAAACTCTTTGCTTCTTCTTGTATTTTCTTAGCAAGTTTTAGTTGATTTATTTTTCTTCTTGCTTTTATCTCATCCGCAACAATTCCAAGAGATTCAGTTATCGGGCCAAAAATATCACCTAAAACGCTTGTTAATGCCTGCGTTGGCTCTTTGCCGGCAGAGAGCTTCACACCATCTTTTGATAATTCAACTTCCAAATCTTTACTCATAATAATCCTTTAATATTTTATACACATATTATATCGAAAGTAGTTGAAAAATATTTTCTCCTTCGCCTCAAAAAACCTTTAAGCCGCGAACCTCACCTCGAGTTTCACCGTTTATTCTCATCTCTTTTTCCGGACTTAACATTTATCTCGCTATAAAACACGCGCGACGACGTATCTAGCATCGTCACCAAGATTTAGCGGTAAATTTAATAGCAAAATTTAAAGCGTGGCGCGATAAAATTTTAAAACAAAATTTCAAGTAGATTTTTAAATATAAAATTTCAAACGGAATCTCGAATGCAGAATTTCAAATAAATTTTAAAATTCCAAGAGTATCATCCCTTGGAATTTTAAATTTAATGCTTGGCTAGGTAATTTGTATCGTAGTTATTATCCACGAAATCGGGGTTGTTCATCATCCTAAGATGAAAATCGCGCGTCGATTTTATGCCGCCAATGATGAGCTCGTCTAGCGCGACCTTCATCTTTGCGATCGCACGCGCACGGTCCTTGTCATAAACGATGAGCTTGCCGATCATGCTGTCGTAGTAAGGCGGCACCGAGTAGCCCTCATAGACGTGGCTATCCATACGCACGTTTCTGCCGCCCGGAGCGACGTATTTTGTGATTTTGCCCGGGTTTGGCATAAAGCTTTTGGAGTCCTCGGCGGTGATACGGCACTCAAGCGCGTGCCCGCTAAATTTTATCTCGCTTTGAGGCAGCAGCTTCTCGCCCTGCGCGATGCGGATCATCCACTCGATCAGATCGAGCCCGCTTCTCATCTCGCTTACGGTGTGTTCGACCTGCAGACGGGTATTCATCTCGATGAAATAGAATTTTTTATCCTTGCTGTCGTACAAAAACTCAAACGTTCCCGCACTTGCGTATCCGATCGCCTTAGCGGCGCGAACCGCCGTTTCGTGCAGGCTTTTTCGCGTCGGCTCGTCCAAGATTACGGCTGGACTTTCTTCGATTAGCTTTTGGTGGCGGCGCTGCATCGAGCAGTCGCGCTCGCCGATATGCACGACGTGTCCATGCTCGTCGCCTAATACTTGAACCTCGATGTGGCGGGGGTTTGTGATATATTTTTCCATATACATCGTGCCGTCGCCGAATGCGCTCATCGCTTCGCTCTCTGCCGACCAAAAGAGCTTTTCGATATCCTCTTCGCGCTCGACCACGCGCATTCCGCGCCCACCGCCACCGGCTGCGGCTTTAATGATGACCGGATAGCCGATTTCGGCGGCTAGTTTGCGCGCCTCTTCGACACTTGCGATCGCGCCGTCGCTGCCCGGCACTACGGGGATGCCCGCGCGCATCATCACTTGCTTGGCCTTGCTCTTATCACTCATTAAAGTCATCGCCTCGACGCTCGGACCGATAAATTTAATGCCGTGCTTGGCGCAAATTTCGACGAAATTTTGACTTTCGCTCAAAAAGCCGTATCCCGGAAATATCGCGTCAGCTTCTGTTAGCTCGCAAGCTGTGATGATCGCGGGGATATTTAGATAGCTATCGCTGCTGCGCGGTCCGCCTATGCAGACCGATGCGTCGGCGTATTTGACGTAAAGCGCGTCTTGATCGGCGGTGGAGTGCACGACGATGGCTTGCTTGCCCATCTCTTGGATCGTGCGAAGCGCGCGCAGGGCGATCTCACCACGATTTGCGATTAGAATTTTTTTAAGCTCCCTCATAGCTTCTCGACCTCAAACAGCGCCATAGCGTATTCGACGGGCTGTCCGTCCTCGACGAGAGCTTTTTTGATGCGGCAGTCGAATTCCGCCTCGATCTCGTTCATAATCTTCATTGCTTCTATTATGCCGATTGTATCGCCCTTATGCACGACCTGGCCTACGCTTACGAACTCTGCCGCACCGGGGCTCGGCGCTTTATAAAAAGTACCTACCATCGGGCTATCGATCGTATCCATCGCGCCTTTTGAGGCGGGCTTATCGCCCACGAGCACGTTTACCGCAGGCGCAGCAAGCTGCGGAGCGGGTGCCGGTGCGGCGAGCTGAGGCGTGCTCCCACCGCATGGGCCATATTTTTTTATCTCGATCTCAAAATCTTTATCTTTAATTTTTAGCTCGTTAATGCCTTGCTTTTCGCCGAAAAAGTCCATTAACTCTTTGATTTCTGCTTTTGTCATAAATTTCTCCTGAAAAAATTTGCGAAATTTTAGCTAAATTTTTATAATTGTTTCTTTAAATGGATTTTTGCGGGACTTTTAAGAAGTGCAAAGCAAAATTTACGACAGAATTTGCGGACTGATTTTAAGGATTTATAGGCTGCGATTTGCCTCGTTCATTTTAAGCTCGAACTTCGCAAACGAAACACGAAATTTTGCCGCAAGAGCGCAGGATGATTTTAAATCCTTTAAAAATTTAACGCTTAATTTTACGACTAAAATTCTACGCTTTAAACGTTAAATTCCGCGCTTTGCTTTAAAATCTCGCTTCCGAGCTCATATTAAAATCCCGCGCCTTGCTTTTCTTTAAAGCCTCGCGCCGAAATTCTATCCGCGCGAAGCCCTATGCGTTAATGTGTCGCAAAAAAGCTCTGAATTTTCGCTTTATCGCTCGTTTTGCCAAGGGCTAACATCAGCAGCATGCGCGCTTTTTGCGGGTTTAGATTGTCTGCGGTTAAAAAGCCGAGCTTTGCGTCGTCCACTTCGGCGCCCACGCTAGTGCTGCCGCTGCCCGTGCGGCTTGAGCGCACGACGATCACGCCCGCTTCGCTAGCTTTTGCGAGCGCAGCCTGCAGATCCGGATATAAATTTCCATTACCTACGCCCGCTACGATAATGCCCTTAGCGCCCTTTTGCACCGCTGCATCGACCAAATCGCCGCTATCTTGCGCGTGTCCATAGATGATATCGACGCGCGGCAAAGCTTTGAGATCCTTGATATTAAACTCGCTTGCGACGGTATGTTTGCGAAGCGGCGCCATATAAAAATTTACGACGCCATAATTTACGGTGCCGATTTTGCCGGAATTCGGCGAGGCAAAGGCAGCGACGCTCACGGTATTTGTTTTCGTAACCTCGCGCGCGGCGTGGATCTCGTCATTCATCACTACAAGAGCGCCTTTTTCGCGAGCGTTTTTATCTGCCGCGACGGCAACAGCGTTGTATAGATTAAGCGGTCCATCCGCGCTCATCGAATCAGCGTTTCGCATCGCGCCCACCAAAACGATCGGTTTTTTAGATTTTACTACCAGGCTTAAAAAATACGCCGTCTCCTCCATCGTATCGGTTCCGTGCACGATGACGACGCCGTCGACGTCGTTTTTGGTAAGCAGCTCGCTTACGCGGTTTGCAAGCTTGAGCCAAATTTCATCATTCATCTCCTGCGAGCCGATATTTGAAATTTGCTCGCTTTTAATCGTAGCTAAATCCCCCAGCTGCGGTACTGCCGATAAGATATCTTCTATGCCCTTAGAGCCTGCGGTATAGTTGCCCTCCGTGGCACTTGCGCTGCTTCCCGCGATCGTACCGCCGGTAGCTAAAATATAAATATTTGGCTTCGCAGCAGCCAAAGATGACGCGATAAAAAACGTAATAAACGCAAATTTCTTGAGTAGCCCCATAGTTGCTCCTTAAAAAGTGATAAAATTTTTATAATTTAAGCAAAATTCTAGCATAAAATTTTTATTATATTTTATTTTGCTGCTATAATGCGCGAAAAATTTTGATTATTTTAAGGAAATTTTATGGGACTGAAAAGCGATAAATGGATCAGACAGATGTCGCAGCAGCACGATATGATAGCGCCCTTTTGCGAGGAGAATATCGGTCGCGGCGTCGTTAGCTACGGACTTTCCAGCTACGGATACGACATACGCGTAGCGCGCGAATTTAAAATTTTTACAAACGTCGGCGGAACGGTCGTCGATCCTAAAAATTTCGACGCAAAAAACGTCGTGGATTTTGAGGGCGACGTCTGCATCGTGCCGCCGAATTCCTTCGCGCTAGCGCGCACCATCGAATACTTCAAAATGCCGCGCGACGTGCTTGCGATCTGTCTGGGCAAAAGCACCTACGCGCGCTGCGGCATCATCGTAAACGTAACGCCCTTTGAGCCCGGTTTTGAGGGGCACATCACGATTGAAATCTCCAACACCACGCCGCTGCCTGCAAAAATTTACGCGAACGAAGGCATCGCGCAGGTTTTGTTTTTGCAAGGAGATGAGCCGTGCGAGGTGAGCTACTGCGATAAAAAGGGCAAATACCAAAGCCAAAAGGGCATCACGCTGCCTAGAATTCTAAAGGATTAAACAATGAAAAATTTAATCATCGTAGAATCCCCAGCAAAAGCCAAAACGATCAAAAATTTCTTAGGCGCCGATTACGACGTAATCGCGTCTAAAGGCCATATCCGCGATCTGCCGCAGAAAAAATTCGGCATTAAAATCAAAGACAAAAGCTTCGAGCCCGAATACGAAATCAGCGCCGATCACGATCAGATCGTAAAGCAGATAAAGACGCTCGCCAAAAAAGCGGATCAAATTTACCTCGCGACGGACGAGGACCGCGAGGGTGAGGCGATCGCCTATCACATCGCAGCTTCGATCGGCAAACAAGCGGAGGATCTGCCGCGCATCGTATTTCACGAGATCACCAAAAGCGCGATCTCAAACGCGCTAAGCTCGCCGCGCAAGCTCAATATCGCAAGCGTAAACGCCCAACAAGCGCGCCGCCTGCTCGATCGCATCGTGGGCTATAAACTAAGTCCGCTTTTAAATTTAAAGATCCAGCGCGGCTTAAGCGCGGGTCGTGTCCAAAGCGCCGCGCTTAAGATCGTCGTCGATCGCGAGCGTGAAATTTTAAATTTTAAGCCGGTAGAATTTCACAGCATCGACGCGGTTTTTAAAAAGGACTTGGAAGCCGAGCTTGTGGAATTTCGCGGCGAGAAGATGGAAAAGCTCTCGGTCAAAAACGCGGCGCAAGCTAGCGAAATCATCGCGGCGCTGCAAAAAGACAAATTTAGCGTAGAGAGTATCGAGAGCAAATCGCGCAAGACGAATCCCTACCCGCCGTTTATGACCTCGACGCTACAACAGGCGGCAAGCACGGCTCTGGGCTTTAATCCGCGCAAGACGATGAGCCTCGCGCAAAGCCTTTACGAGGGCGTCAATACCAAAAACGGCGGCGCGATCACCTACATGCGAACCGACTCGCTAAATATCGCTAAAGAAGCGATCGCGGCGGCTCGCGAGCTAATCGGCGAGCGCTTCGGCGAAAAATATCTGCCCAAAAGCGCGAATTTATACGCCACTAAAAGCAAAGGCGCGCAGGAAGCGCACGAAGCGATAAGACCTACCGATCTAAAGCTTACCCCTGAGCTCGCGCAAAAAATCCTGCCTCGCGACGAATACCGCCTTTACGCGCTCATCTACAACCGCTTCGTAGCCTCGCAGATGAGCCCTAGCGTCTCGCAGATCCAAACGATCATCGTGCGCGGCGAAGAGGGCGCGTTTAAGATCAGCGGACGTAAGGTGGAATTTGACGGATTTTACAAAGCTTACGGCGATCTGGATAAAGATAAAATTTTACCGAGCCTTAGCGCGGGCGACGCGATGAGCCTGCAAAGTCTAAGCTCACAGCAGCACTTCACCGAGCCGCCGGCGCGCTATTCGGAAGCAAGCCTCATCAAAAAGCTCGAAAGCCTCGGCATCGGCAGGCCCTCGACCTATGCGCCTACCATCTCGCTGCTTACTGTGCGCAACTACGTAAATATCGAGCAAAAGCATCTGGTGCCGAGCGAGATCGCCTTTAAGATAACCGAGATGCTAGAGCAAAATTTTAAAAACATCGTCGATAGCGAGTTTACCTCAAAAATGGAAGAGAAGCTCGACGACATCGCCGAAAACAAAGCGGACTGGCAGCAAATTTTGGCGGATTTTTACTACCCTTTTATGGACGAGATCGCCAAAGGAAAAACCTCGATCGCAAGCCAAAAGCTAGCAGAAAAGATCGGCGAAGCATGCCCGAACTGCGGCGGCGAGCTACTTAAGAGGCAGGGCAGATTCGGCGAGTTCATCGCTTGCTCGAACTATCCGAAGTGCAAATACTCCCGCAACGCGGACGCTAGCGCCGAAGGGGCGAGCGAGGAAAAGGCGGCGCCCGAAGTGCTAGATGAGAAATGCCCGCAGTGCGGTAAAAATTTGATCAAGCGCAAGGGCAGATACGGCGAGTTCATCGCTTGCGAGGGCTATCCGAAGTGCAAGTACTCGCGCAAAATCGAGGGCGCGGCAAAGGAGAAAAAGCCGCTCATCTCCACGGGCGTTAAGTGCCCGAGCTGCGGTACGGGCGAGATCGTAGAGCGCTTCTCCAGACGCGGCAAATTCTACGGCTGCACGAACTACCCAAAATGCGGCTTTGTGAGCAACTACGCGCCGATTGCGCGCGCGTGCCCGCAGTGCGGCAACTCATACATGCTCCGAAAAGAGCTGAAAATAGGCAACTTCGCCGAGTGCCCGCAGTGCAAGCTTAAAGAAGAGATCGATTGATAATAGGCGTCATCTCGGACTCCCACCCTGAAACGGGGGTCGCTGCCAGCGCCATAGAGTGGCTGCTCGCGCGCGGAGCGGATCTGCTCGTGCACGCGGGCGACATCGTCGCGATCGAGACGCTGCGGCTTTTGCGACAAAGCGGCAAGCCCTACTTCGCGGTTTTAAAGAACAACGACGAAGCGCTTACCGAGTTTAAAAATGAGTTCGACCTACGGGGTGAGCCCTTCTGCACGGAGTTTGCCGGGCTGCGACTAAAAATCATGCACCATCCGTTTTATCTCTTTGACGAGAAGCCCGCAGCGCAAAATGAAGCTGGCGGATTAAATTTAAACGCTGATTTAGGTGCGGGCGCGGATCGCTCGGTAAATTTTCGCAGGGATTTCGGCGCAGGCCTAGTCAAAAATTTTAGCTTTAGCGACGAAGTAAGTCGCGGCACAAATTTAGGCTCAAACTGCAGAGCAGATCGCGGGGAAATTTTAATCGCAAATTCTAAAGCGGCGGATCGCTCGGTAAATTTAAACTCAAATTTTAATGCTGCGGGCGTTGATAAAATTTTAAACGGCGTGCGCGGTGCAGATGAAAATTTTAAAAACATACGTAGCGCGAGCGCGAATTTAAAAAGCGGGCAACCCGCAAGTCTAAATGTGAACTTGGGCGTGAATACATTCTCGGATATGAACTCTAAAGCAAGCTCGAGTGCGGATCGCACAGTAAATTTAACGACGCCGAGCTTAAACGCGAATTTACCCGCACCAAACTCATGCGTAAATTTAGCCGCGCTGAGCTTGGACTCAAATTTGACTGCGAATTCTGACCCCAATGCAAGCAGCGAAAGTAAAAATCGGGGTCTGTGCGGGTGCGGCGCGGATAAAATTTCAACTATCAAAATTTACGGCCACCCCCACTATTTCGCCACGGCGGTGGATAAAAACGGCGCGCTCGTGCTAAATCTGGGCGAGATTTGCGGGCGCAAAAAGCGACTTTCCGGTTTGCCTGTATTGTGGTGCAAGAGCAAAAATTGCGCATATTTCGTCTCCGTTCGCAGCGCAAAGAACTATAAAGCGACCGAAAGGAAGTCTTAAAATGATACGAAAAGCCCCTGGGCAGCCAGAGAAAATGCTAGAAAGATGCGAAAAAATTCTAAAGCAGTGCGGAGAAAATCTAAAAGGATGCGAGGCCAAAGCATATGAATGAAATTTACGTCCTAATCGCGCTATCGTTTTTGATCTTTGCTTCGCCCTTTTTGGCTAGCCTTGCACGAATTCCGCTCTCGCCCATGGAGATCATGCTTGGCATCATAGCCGCAAATTTAGGGCTTTTGCCGCCAAGCGCGACCTTCGATCTAGCCGCGCAGATCGGCTTTTGCTACCTTATGTTTTTGGCGGGCTGCGAGGTGGATTTCCGCGCGTTGCTTGCGATGCCGCGCAAAATTTTGCGGCTGATCATAATCTTTTTGGCGCTGCTTTATATCCTAAGCGCGCTTGCGGTTTGGGTGTTTGAGCTGCCGCAGATGCTTATCATCGCAGCGCCTCTGATGAGCGTCGGGCTGCTTTCGGCGCTGTATAAGGAATACGGCAAGGACCAAGCGTGGCTCAATCTCGCAATGCCCGCGGGCGTGATCGGCGAGCTCATCAGCATCGCCGTCCTCACGGTGGGCGGCATCTACCTTAAAAACGGCTTCGGCGTGGAGATGGCGCTTCACATCGGCGCGCTTTTGGGCTTTTCGGCGGCCGCCTTGGCGGTTTTTAAAGGGCTTGAAATTCTATTTTGGTGGTTTCCTGCGCTAAAAACGGTCATCATGCCCAAATACGATAAAAACGAAAAGGACGTGCGATTTGCGATGGCGCTGTTTTGCCTCATCTGCGCCGGAGTAATGCTTTTGGGGCTTGAGGTCGTCATCGGCGCCTTCATCGCAGGCACCTTTCTGCCGACCTTTTTCTCGCACAAGGACGACCTCATCGAGAAGCTATCGTCGTTCGGCTTCGGCTTTTTGGTGCCGATATTTTTCATACACACCGGAGCCGTGATCAAGCTTGAAGCGCTCCTTATGCCCGGAGTGATGAGCTTTGCCGCGAGTCTAGCGGCGCTGATGTTTGGCATCAGGCTGCTTGCGAGTGCTATGTTTTTAAGCACCCTGGGGCGCAAAGGCGCGGCGCTTTTCGCACTATCGCTATCTATGCCGCTAACCCTCGTCATCGCCACGGCGACGCTTTTTTACTCCACCGCCGCGATCTCGCAAGAGATATACTTCGCGATGATCATCGCCTCGCTCATAGAGGCGCTCGCATCAATGATTTTGATAAATTTTATTTACAAGAAATTTTAGGACGGGAATTTAAAATTTTGAAATTATAGGATTTTGGAATTTTAGAATTTCAAAATTTCGCGAAATTCTAGAATTCTATGAAATTTGATTTTATGCGGGACTAAAATGAAGTTAAATTTAAAGCTCTATTTTGCACCGCGATTGGTTAAGTCTTGTAGTTCCATAGTGTAGTTTGGAATTTGCTCCCGAGTAGAATAACCATATGCTTTTAATATTACATTCAACAGCTTCGTTATATCGCTTGCCGACAAAAGAGGTGTTTGCTTTGGATTTAGATTGAGCAGTTTCCAAATTCTATGGAATTCTTCGGGTCTCAATGCTTCGTCGATATCATAATCAAGGGTAACTTCAATAACTTCACCATTATAATATAAAATCCAAATTCCTTTAGAATCAGTGCCATGGTCATAGTCTGGATCAGGAAAACTATAAATTTTCCACAGCCAACAATCCGCATCTCGATCAATAGTCCATCGCAGCTCGTTAATAAAAGTCTCATAGTATGGATTATATTTGTAGTAAATTTCACTCAATCCATACTTTTCATCATCCTCTTTAGTGATGATTGCATTTTCAAATGCCACTCTCTCCTCCTCAAGAAATTTTAATAATTTTAGATTTTACGATCGGTTAGGTCTTGTAGCTCCATAGTGTAGTTTATATCTGGTTTCCAAGCATCATAGTCCCTGTATACTTCTAACATTTCTTTCAGTAAATTTAAAATATCTTGTAACTTTAAATTTGCAGTACAATTTGGCTTTAAATCTAAAAGCTTCCAAATTCTATGAAATTTGTTCTCGGTGGAATTTATATCAAAGCTATAATCAATAGTTAATTTCAATAGTTCGTTGTCGCAATACATGATCCAAATTGCTTTTGCAAGCAACGCTCTATTGTAATTAGGATCTGGAAAGCTATAAATTTTTAAAAGCCAACAATCTAATTGCCTATCTATTGTAAAATTTAGATTTGGCAACTTTGCTCCATAATTATACTTACTATATAGCGCACTTAATCCATACTTCTCATCATCCTCTTTGGTGATGATTGCATTTTCAAATGCCACTCTCTCCTCCTCAAGAAATTTTAATAATTTTAGATTTTACGATCGGTTAGATCTTGGAGTTCCATGGTGTAATTTGGGATTTGTTCCCATACACCATCATATCCATATGCTTGCAAAGCATTGTCTAGAAGTATAATTATTTCATCCCTTGAAATCAATTTGGTCTGTTTTGAATTTAGATCAAGTAGCTGCCAAATTCTATGAAATTGCTTAGGTCTTAGCGCCCTATTGATGTCATAATCAAGGACAACTTCAATAATTTCACCTTTATAATATAAAATCCAAATAGCTTTAACAAGAGTTCCATGTTCATATTCGGGATCGGGGAAATAAAAAATATCCCATAGCCAACAATCAAGCTCTCTGTTTATCACCCAATCTTGTTTATTGATAAAAACTTCGCGTTTCGGATTATATTTGTAGTAAATTTCACTTAATCCATACTTCTCATCATCCTCTTTGGTGATGATCGCATTTTCAAACGCCATCTGCGCTCCTTGGAATTTAAAATTTAGCGTACAAGCGGAAATTTCAAGTGCAAATTTTATGCAGAATTCCGCGACGCAGCCGAAACGGCAGGCATGGAAATTCCAAACTCGCGCGCTTAAAGATAGACCGGCGCGCTTGCCGCTATCGCCAACTCGCCGCGGATATATTTGCTCCCTCTAGCCGTAGCAAAGCAAGCGCGGCTCATCAGCAAAGCTAGCGATAAAATTAATTGCGGTAACCCATCCGCAAGAAGCATAACTGCACGATCTGCGGGCAGGCTAATAAAGCCAAAGCGAGTCGATTAAAATTTAAGCTTTAACTTGCGACGCTTAAAAGCCGACTTAAGCTTAGACGCGGTGCGGGCGGTGTACCGCGACGCGGCGTCTAAGCTTTAAGCTCTACATTAATACCGGAATTTTGGTCTTTTGTAGGAAGTATTTCGACGCGCCACCTAAGAAGATCTCCTTTATGCCGCTGTCTGAATGCAAGCCCGCGACGATAAGGTCGAAGTCGCCCGCGTCGGCATACTCTAGCAGCACCTGCCCGGGGATCTTGCCCTCAGCGTTTAGTGCCTCGAAAACATCGATTTTAATATCGTGAAGAGCTAGATAATCGCTTATGCGACGCTTCGTTTCGGCAAGATCATCTTGAAGGTAGTGGTTTGCTGTGATGACGGTGATAGATTTGGCACGCTGCAAAAGCTCCAGCCAATTATCAAGCGCTCGCGCAGATGCCGCAGTGCCGGTAAGCGAAACTAAAATTTTATCCGCCTTAAACTCCTGCAGCTTGCGCGGTATGACGATGCAAGGCTTGCCGCTTTTGGTGACCGCCGCCTCGAACGTGCCCGTGATAGAGCCCGTAGGCGGCACGGAGACCAGCACCAAATCGCAATATTTGGAGTATTTCTCGACCAGCTCGGAGCGGATACCTACCATATGCCTCAAAGCGGCGCTATTTGGGACGTGATCGTCGTCATTTTGATCTAAGCCAAGCTTGGCGCATTCAGCATCGAAGATCGCTTTGATCACCTCGCGCTCGGCCTGCATTTCATCGCCCGCAGATTTTAAAAACTCCTCCATCAACACGCCGCCTTTTAGCGTCATGCGGACGTTGTAGATCATCTTAGGATCGAGCTGGCACGCCATTATGTTTATGTGCGTACCGAAAAATTTATTCACTAGCAGCGCTCCGTGTATGCGCTCTGCCAGCTCCTCGCCGCCGCCGATAGGGAAAAATATCTTTTTAAGCTGCATCTTTACGCTCCTATTAAAATTTTAAGCTAATTCCAGTGAAATTTTAGTGCCTTTCTGATCGGTCACGCGCACTCGCACCACATCGCCCGCCTTGTAAGGCGTCGTGATAAATTTAGCGCGCAGCAGCCCGTCCACGCCGTCTCGTAGTGAGATGAAAGTGCCGAAATCCAGTACGCTTTGCACCACACCGTCAAACTCCTCGCCGATCTGAAATTTTACCTCTTTGCGTTCACCGCGCGGCTTGCGAAAATCGCGAGAATTTGAAACTATCGATAAAATTTTCTCTTTTGCGCCCGATACGCCGCTAGCTTTG
Organism: uncultured Campylobacter sp.; assembly: GCA_963520005.1. Taxonomy (GTDB): domain Bacteria; phylum Campylobacterota; class Campylobacteria; order Campylobacterales; family Campylobacteraceae; genus Campylobacter_B. The sequence goes on along the minus strand of CAUQPS010000002.1, from coordinate 12,861 downwards.
GCGCCTTGGATCTTGACCTCACCCTTTTCGCGATCCAGATCGATATTTACGCCGAAGCTTTCGGTGATCTCTTTGATGACCTTGCCGCCCTGACCGATGATGTCGGGGATTTTGCTCGCCTCGACGCTAAAAATTTCAAGCTTCGGAAGCACATCCTCGTTTATAACGATCGCCGCATCCGCCTGCTCCATAAGGCCCAAAATATGCGCGCGAGCCTGCTTTGCCTGCGCTAGAGCTTCTTTTAAAACCTCTAAGCTAATGCCGCCGAGCTTGATATCCATCTGAAGCGCGGTGATACCCTCATAAGTGCCCGCGACCTTGAAATCCATATCGCCGTCGTGATCCTCAAGCCCCATTATGTCGGTTAGCACGGCGTGTTTTTCGCCCTCAAAAATCAAGCCCATCGCGACGCCCGCAACTAGCTTTAGCGTAGGTACGCCCGCTGCTCGGAGAGAAAGTGCGCCGCCGCAGACCGAAGCCATCGAGCTTGAGCCGTTGCTCTCTAAAATTTCGCTCACTACGCGGATGGACTGCGGTGAGTTTAGATCTATACTCGGATATAGCGCTCTTTTGGCTAAATTTCCATGTCCCAACTCGCGTCTGCCTGGGCTTTTGAGCGGGCTTGCTTCGCCGACGCAAAAGCCCGGGAAGTTGTAGTTAAACATAAATCTATCGCTGATCGGCTCGAGCTGCGTTAGGCTGTCACTTAGCTGCGCGTCGCTATCGCCGCCTAGTGTAGTGACGACTAAAGCCTGCGTCTGCCCGCGCGTAAATAGGCAGCTTCCATGCGCGCACGGCAGAATATTTGTCTCGATACTGATCGGGCGCACCTCATCAAGCGCGCGTCCGTCGGCTCTGCGGCGATCCTCTATGATCTGCGTGCGGATGATGCCGCGCTTATACTTGCCGATAACGCTGGAGATCACCTCTTTACTCCACTCGTTTTGCGCCGCAGCCTCGGTCGTTAAAATTTGATCCACGATCTTATTCAGCTCGGTAGTGCGCTCGCTTTTTGCCATCTGATTGATCGCAGCTTTAACGGCGTCTTTGTAGTTTGCGTCGATGAAATCCGCGATATCCTCATCCTCGATCTCGGGCTTGTATTCCAGGCTCGCATCCGGTTTTTTAAGCGGCAAAAAAGCCTCTTCGTAAGCGTTTGAGCCCGCACTTATCGCCTTTGCGGCAAAATCAATCGCATCTACCATTAAATTTTCGCTAAATTCGTTCATCTGCTGCGCGCCGCCTCTAATCTGTGGCAGGGAGCGCATCTCGATCATCAAAAGCTCTTCGCCGACGCCTGCTACGTAAAGATCGAGCGTGCTAGCTTTAAGCGCGGAGTTGCTCGGATTTAAGATGAAATTTCCATTTTGATAGCCTACGCGCACGCCGCAAACGGGCGCTTTAATCGGGATGTCGCTAAGATACAGCGCCGCAGACGCCGCATTAAGAGCGACGACTTGCAAATCGACCTCCGGATCTGCCGATAGCACGTAAACCACGATCTGCGTCGGATACGCGTATCCCTTTGGAAAGAGCGGGCGCAGCGAGCGGTCTATGATGCGGCTCGTTAGCGTCTCAAAATCGCCCGGCTTGGTCTCGCGCTTGATGTAGCCTCCAGGGATTCTACCTGCTGCGTACATCTTTTCGATATATTGCACGGTAAGGGGCAAAAAGTCCTCCTGCACCTGCGTCTCTTCGCGCGCTACGGTAGCTAGCACGACGGTATTTTTTACACGCAAAAGCGCCGCACCCGCGGCTTGCTTTGCGACCTTATTGATATCGAAAATTTCGGTATTGCCATTTACTTCAATTTTGCACTGCATTAATTTTCTCCTTATTTTTGTTGGTCTCGTGAAACGGCAGATAAAGCGGGCATTTGTTTAAAATTTGCATTATCTCCTCCGCGCTTGAGAGCGTTTTTTCTTTGTAATAAAAATCCACATTCACAAAATCTCTGATCTTATGAACAGCATAAATTCCATCTACTAGCATGGCGATCTCATCTGCATTATCGCTGCCGATAACGGGAGTGGCATAAAAGATCGCTTTGGCGTTTAAGCTTACGAGCGTCTTTATGCAAGTAAGTGCGGTCAGCCCGCTCTCACACCCTTCGTCTACCAAAATGATGTTTTTTTTCTCTAAATTTCCCAAAAGCTCGCCCTTGCGAAATTTATACATGTTTTTTAAAATTTTCTCCTCATAAAGTCTATTCGCCTGCCCGTAAACGTAATCCAGGCTGATGCCAAAGCTTCGCACGAGCTCATCTACCATCACGATCTCTTGGGTTTCGCTTACGCACGCGATCACGCATTCAGGATTATTTGGCGCTAAAACGGGTTCTGTGAATAAAAACTCATAAGCAAGCCCTAGTTTTAGAGCAAGATGGTTTGCGATAGGAAGCGACTCTAGAGACTGAGCGATTATTAGAAAATTTTCGTTTTTTATCACGGTAGCGGGTAAAATTTCTGCGAGTTTCATCGCGGCGTCGATTTGGTTTTCAAACATCAGCTCAGCTCTAGGCGTCATTATTTTTCGCTTCCGTATTCGCTATCGACCGAAAAATCATACCCTACTCCGCCGAACGGATAGAAATTTACGAGAAAGTAAATTCCGCGCTCCTTGCTTGCTTTGCTGTAGCCCGTCGTACTGGTATTTTTAGGCTCGATATCCTCTTGATACACAAAAGAGTAATTCCAGCATTTGCGCGTATGAGAAAGTCCCACGCGCCACATTTTAGAATAAGATCGCTCCAAGTCGTAATCCCAACGACCGAAAATTTTATTATTCCTAGGCAAATTTACCGAAGCGTTTACGATGCCGTAGTTATCTTTCGTATAGCGTTTAGGCTCCATGCTAAGTTTTTCATATTCGTAAGCGTGGCTGAGTCCAAAGCTAAAATCGTCGTTGGAGTAGTTGGCGTAGGTATAGACCTTATCGAAGCTTTTATATTTATGTGAGTAGGTAAAGCGGTTTCCGATATTTAGCCCATTTGCAAAATACGCATCGATGCGGTGTTCTAAATCGTCGAACTCGTGATCGTCGAAGTCATATCGCTGCTTGACGCTATGGCGTAAGAATTTACGTCCGTCTTCATTATAAAAAAACTGCGTCATACTTAAAGCTGCATTTTCGTGGGTGTATTCGTCACTAAGCTCGCTTAAGAAGTTATCCTCCCAATAAAGCGAGTCTTGCAAGTTACCTAGCCGCGAGCGATCTACTGCGCCGCGAGCAAGGTCGTATTTATACTGATGATACTTTAAAATTCTATCCTCGATGTCGCCTTGCTGCCATCCGGGAATTCTAAAATCCGCCCTCCAGCTCATCGTATGATATAAGCTATCATAAGCCCTGGCTACATCGGTGTAGAGCGAAAGCTCGGTGTATTGATTAGCGTAGAAAGTGCTTTTATCCTCGCCAAGATCTCCGTTTGCGTAGTAGAATTTATCGTGCCAATCGATATTAGTCATATACACTCGCTCGGTAAAGGCGAAATTTAAATAATCCGCCAGTAGCGGCGTGCTTATACTAATCGGTACGTCAAACTCATATTGGCGAGCAGTCGCGCCCTCCCATCTAGTATAATTACGCGCCTTCGCATCAAGCGAATAGATCAAATTTGGCAGTCCCAAATCATTGCTAAATTTATGATATTGCAGTGTCGGAAGCTCTTGGACGGTATCTTCGTTGCGGAAGGTATTATCGGCGTTTAGCTTGCTCGTATCGATGTAGTAGCGTCCGTAAGCGCCGAAATAGTGCTCGTCACCAGTCAAATAATAATTCAGCCGCGAAGTTACGAGCGAGTTATCCGCATCGTTGCCAAGACCGCCCTTTTCCTTCAGATCGTAGTATTCAAGGTCGTTTAGCTGAGTAAAATCAATCCATAAATTTTCGCGCAGATCGCCGTCTAGCAAATAGGTCACAAGCTTGCTGCGATCGTATTGCACTTCAAAGCCGTGATGGCGCTCGTTTTTATATTCGAGACGTTTTTGCGCTCGCGAAAAGTTATCGAAAACTCCACCTCTAATCTCGCCGTAAGAATACGGCGACTCCGTAAATCGAAATGTCCCGTATACGCCAAAGCCCCTTCTACTGCGCACCTGCGGATCGAGCTGAAAATCCCAGCTATCGTAAGGCGCAAAATAGATCGGCTGCTTGTAATAAATTCCTTCCTTGCTAATGTAACCGGCCTCTGGAGGCAGCAAGCCCGTGCGGCGCGTGCGATCAGTCGGGAAGCCGAAATACGGCAGATAGAGTACCGGCACGTCGCCCACGTAAAATCTCGGATTGAAAAGATGGAGGAATTTGCTCTCTTTATTGAGCATGCCGCTACTAAATTTGATGCGCCAATCAGGATCGGTGACGTTGCAGCTAGATACGCTGGAGCCCTCCACGCGGTAATATTCGCTGTCGCTGCAGCTGGCGTCGTTTTGCATCCAAAGCTCGGAGTCCTTGTCCATCATAAAATTTACGTCGGCTTCCTGCTTATCGTTTTTCAGATCGATTTTGACATGCTGCGCACGCGTAGTTTCGCTGCTACCGCGCATCGCATTGACGTTACCAAAAAGCTCGATGATGCCGTTTTGCTCGTCGTATGTAGCGCGATCGGCGGTGATGAAGTAGTCCTGCGAATACACCGTTACGTTGCCACTCGCCTCCGTCACAAAGCCGTTTTTCTCGACATTATCTGCTATAAGCTCGACGTCTTGGACCTTTGCGCTCGCACTACTTGCTAAAAGAGCGCTAAAACTAAGCGCTAGAATTTTAAATTTTTTACTCTTTTTCAATCTCTACCACCAATGTTTTCGCCGCCATATCATGCAGGCTCTGACGCGAGTTCGTAAAAAGCGCCACCAAAAATCCCATATAAAAGATCATCTCGCTTATCAACCTAACCGCCGCGCGGATCGCTGCAGTAGCGATATCCATAGAGCTGCCGTCAGCGCGGACGCAATAAATTTTAACCGCAAGCTTGCCTAGCGTCGCGCCGTATAGATAGACAAAAATCGCCTGATATAAAAATTTTATTATCGCGTAATGCAAAATGAATTTTGACGCGATCTTTTGTACCTCAAGATTGCTTCCGCTCTGCGCCGCTGCAACAAGCTCTGGCTCGTCGATAGCAAATAGCACGACCACAAAAAGCGTTACGCTCACCGCTTCGTCGATACTAAACGCAATTACGCGCTTGCTAAGCGGAGCGACGATCAAATTTTATCTCTTAAGGCTTGGTGCGCGATATCGCGCCTATACTGCGCGCCGCTAAATTTTATATTTTCGCACAGCGCGTAAGCCGCATCGCGCGCCTGCTTTAAGCTCTGTGCGACGCCCACGCTTACCAAAACGCGCCCGCCGCTAGCATAAATTTGCCCCTCTCGCTCACTCACGCCTGCGTAGCAGATATGTGCGCCCGCAGGAATTTCGCCCGTCTTGATCGGCTCAGGCTGCGAAGAGCCGTAAGGGTAGCGCTCGCTAGCCATCACGACGCCCACCGCGAATCGCTCTTTTAAGCTTATACTACTTAGCTTGCCTACGGCGGCGTTGTATAAAATTTCGCTCAAATTTCCGTCAATTAGCGGCATCAAAACCTCGCACTCCGGATCGCCGAAGCGGACGTTGTACTCCAGCACGTAAGGCTCGCCGCCCACGATCATAAGCCCCACGAATAGCACGCCGCAAAAGGGCGCGCCCTGCTGTCGCATCCCTTTTAGCGTGGGTGCTACGATCTCGCTTTCTACTCTTTTTATCAGCGCGGCATCCGCTAGCGGGCTTGGCGCATAAGCTCCCATGCCGCCGGTGTTCGGGCCAAGATCGCCGTCAAGCAATTTTTTGTGATCCTGCGCTACGGGCAGACTTACGAAATTCTCCCCGTCGCAGATCGCAAAAAAGCTCAGCTCGAATCCCTCTAAAAACTCCTCCACGACGACGCGCTTGCCTGCTTCGCCGAAGCTTTCGCCGCTTAGCATATCCGCAGCGGCTTTTTTAGCTTCATCTTTGGAATTTGCGATGATGACGCCCTTGCCCGCGCACAGGCCGTCCGCTTTGACGACTACGCGGCCGTTTAGAGTGTCGATAAATTTTGAAATTTCGGATAGATCGTCGCTGCTTAGAAATTTTGCGGTTTTGATATGATTTCGCGCCAGAAAGTCCTTCATATAGGCTTTAGAGCCCTCAAGCTTCGCCGCAGCAGCGCTGGGGCCGAATATCGCGAGACCTTGTGCTTTAAAAATATCCACGATGCCTTTTGTAAGCGGTTCTTCGGCGCCTACGACGGTAAGGGCTACGTCGTTATTTTTGGCAAAGAGCGCAAGTTCATTAAAATCTTTTAAATCTAAATTTTTACCGAGCGCCTTTGTAGCGCCGTTTCCCGGAGCAAAATACAGATTTAAAACGTTTTTATCCTCGCGAAGTCTTAGCCCGATCGCGTATTCTCTACCGCCGCTACCGATTATTAGGATATTCAATGAAGCCTCCGTAACGTAAAAAACCCAAGTGAGCGTTGCGTAAAAAGAATCGGCTCAAACAAAGCCAATCTTGCAACTAGGAAAAATCTCTAGGTCGCAACCCGTAACTTTAAAAAAGCTCGAGCCGAGCCGCGTCACACGGACCTTTCACGTCGTCGCTTATACAAATATGTTGAACCCTCATATAAAACGCTCTCGCTTCACCCAGGCTTGGGCAAAATTATAGTCAAAATTTGCTTAAACTATGGCAAAAGCGCCAGATCGACGCAGGATTTTATCGACCTTCTTTCGCAGATTATCGGCTCGCAAAACTCGCTCAAAACGCTCGCCGTCGTCCTACCGATACAGATCGCCTTGTAGCCCCCGTCCCAGCCGAAATTTGCGGTAAAGCCGCGGACGTTTTTAGGAGAGGTAAAAATCAGCGTGCTGCCTTGCGGCGGCTTTGCGGCGGCAGGCAGGCTGATAATGGAATTTTCGTAGGCGATCACGCTTTGCAGCCGCACGCCGGCGCTAGATAGAATTTGCTCCAGTTTCGATACCGTCTGCCTCGCGCGCAGATACAGCGCGTCTGCGCCTTGCAAGAGCGGCGCGATCTCCGCGGCAAACTCATTTCCGTGCCCGTGCTGCGCCGTATAAATGTCGCGAAATCCAAACTCGCGCGCAGCCGCCGCACACGGCTCGCCGATAGCGTAAACGGGCGTATCTAAATCAGGCAAAATTTCATTAAATTTTATCGCCGCCACCGCATTTTTGGAGGTAAAAATTAGCGCGCCCGTCTGCACGGGCAGGCTAAATTTGAGAAATTTTATCTCACAGACCGCAAGCTGCCTCACCTGCGGATGATCAAATCTCGTATTAGACACCAAATATATCAAAACGCCTCCTCTAATTTTAATTTTATACAACTAGTATATTTCCATCTTTAAAAAGTTAATTATAGCGTTTGGTTGAAGATACTTTTGCGTTTTTATATCTTAGTTTCATATATTAAAGGCTTCTTTTACCTCCTAACCTCTTTTTTATAATTATTCTCCGATTTTCTACTTCATTATTTTTTCATAAAATAGAATAAAATTTTACCTAACAATGGTAAAATTTCGAATCAACTTATTTTTCTTGCAAAATCTTTTTCAGTTATTCCTCTTTCTTTAATTCCAACTTTTTTATTTTCAGGTTCTGAAGTTTCAGTTTTTTCTTCAATATGTTCTTTTTGCCCATCATGGATAGCGCGCAGCAAATGACTCATGGAGTGGGCGTTTCTATTATAACTATCGGATGTTTTTACTATGATTTTTTTTATACTTGGCTTTACAATTTCTATTTCATTACTATCCAATATTGATAATCTATCTTGAGTGCTAACAGCCTTCATTCTTAATTTCGGAATTTCCAAAATTCCCAAGCTCTCGTTTGTATCAGGATCAAAGATTTCATCATCTTTTTTAAAAATAATAAATATATCTCCAACTTTAACACCATCTAAACTACCTTTGTTTATAGCTACCTTATGGCTATCTATTATTTTTACGATTCGCGCTTCCATAGTTAATTTTCTCCTTGTAAATTTAAAAGATCTTTAATATCGCTTTCTTTTAGTTGCAAACTAAAATACAGACTACTATTATATTGCCTTGGAATAGTCTTATCAATTCGATACAAAAACTCAATATGACATATCCGATTATCACTCTGAATATGTCTTATAATACCTATACCAACAAACACTTCAACATTTTCACTATCTATAAAATAAAGTTTTATAATATCATTGTATGTTAATTTAATAGATGAATTATTTAAAAAAAGGTCATTGCCTTTTACATTTTTGTATAAAGGTTGAAGCTTAAGTTTTTTAATAAAGCTATAATCCACCGTATTCTGTTTGACATTATACAAGTAACCAACAAGCATCGTAGTCACAATTAAAAAAATAAAAATAACTAGAATAAGCCACTTGATACTTATTGAGTCATCTACATTAATAAACAAAGTAACCATAGCTGATAAAAAACCGGATACCCCTATGATAATGGGAACTATATGCGCTTTAAAATACTCAAGCATAAAATACCTTTTTATAAAAATCTTATGCTACCATATTTAAGCAAAAGAATTCAAATTTTTCAGCCACTCGTTTAGAATTCCGATCTGTTCGGCAACGCTCTCATTTGCCGTGCCTCCTTGCGACTTGCGCGCCTCTTTAGAAGCGTTTAGATCAAGAAATTTAACCGCATCACTGCCCAAGCTTTTATCCACGCTTGCAAGCTGCTGCGCATTTAGCTCGCTTAAATCCAAGCCCAAATTTTCCGCATACGCCACCGCCTTGCCCGTGATGAAATGCGCCTGGCGAAACGGCACGTTTTTCTCCCGCACGAGATAGTCCGCCAGATCGGTTGCCGTGAGGTGCCCGCGGCGCGTCATTGCTAGCATATTTTGCTCGTTAAATTTAGCCGTTTTTAGCATCTGTTTTAAAATTTCAAGGCTCGCAAGCGCGGTGGCGACGCTATCAAACACGCCCTCCTTGTCCTCTTGCATGTCCTTGTTGTAGGCTAGCGGCAAGCCCTTCATCACCGTTAGCAGCGCGACGAGATTGCCGTTTACGCGCCCCGTTTTGCCGCGGATGAGCTCGGCGACGTCGGGATTTTTCTTCTGCGGCATGATCGAGCTGCCCGTGCTGTACGCGTCGCTGATCGTGATGAAGCCGAACTCCTGCGAGCTCCACAAGATGAGCTCCTCGCACAAGCGCGACGCATGCGTCATCAGCACGCTTACGTTAAACAAAATCTCCAGCGCAAAATCGCGGTCGCTGACGCTATCCATCGCGTTTGGCGTCGCTCCCGCAAAGCCTAGCTGCTGCGCAACCAGCTCGCGGTTTATAGGATGCGGCGTGCCCGCAAGTGCGGCAGAGCCCAGCGGACAGAGGTTGTTTCGCTCGCGCGAGCTCGTAAAGCGCTCGTAGTCGCGGCGAAACATAAACGCGTAAGCTAGCAAATGATAGGCAAGGCTCACTGGCTGAGCGTGCTGAAGGTGCGTGTAGCCGGGCATAAGCGTGTCTATATGCTCGCTAGCTATATCTCGTAGCGCGGCGACTAGCTCGCGAGTTTTTTCGGCTATTGAAGCCCCGCTTTTAAGCACGTAGAGGCGAAAGTCAAGCGCGACCTGATCGTTTCTGCTACGCGCGGTGTGCAGCCTACCGCCAAGATCGCTTCCGATGAGCTCGCTTAGGCGCTTTTCGACCGCCATGTGGATGTCTTCATCGGCGGTTTTAAACTCAAATTTTCCGTTTTTTATCTCTTCAAACACGGCGTCAAGCCCCGCAACGATTTTTTCGCTCTCGTCAGGCTTTAATATCCCGCAGGCGCCGAGCATTCTTGCGTGCGCCTTGCTGCCTGCGATATCCTCCCGCCAAAGCGCCCTATCAAAGCCGATCGAGGCGTTAAACTCCTCCAAAAGCGCCGAACTCGCCTCGCTAAAGCGCCCTTCCCACATTTTTTTCACGCTCGCTCCTTCGTTTAGATTTTCAGTGATTTTATAAAATTTTAAATCTCGCTGCACAAGATTTGCGGGCGAGAAAAAGGCTAAAGCGCGGTAAATTTCTAAAAAATGCGCGTACCGCTTCGCGCACTAGACTTTAGAATTTATTGCGCCTCAAACTTAGCGATTCAAAAGCGCTTGCTAGCTTATTCGATCCACTTTACCACGTCATCCATGCTGCGGCGGATCTTTTGCGGCTGCGGGTTTACGCGGTAGCCGAAAGGCACGAGCAGCGCCACGCGGCGATCGTCCCAATCAATGCCTAAAATTTTATTTAGCGCTGCGCGATCAAACCCCTCCATCGGGCAGCTGTCGATGCCGCGACTTGCGGCCTCGTTCATCATCGCTAAAGCTGGGAACATGCACTGCGAGTGAGACCAATTAAATAACTCCTCATCGTCGTTGTGAAAATAACCGCTTAAAAAATCTTGATAAAATTTATGCCTGTCGCCGATATATTTGGGCGCTTCATCTTTTTTACGCGTAATCATTCGCTCGATATAATCACTTCCTAGCTTTATGTCCTTGATCTTTGCTAAAATCACGACCAAATGTGAGCAAGAGGTGATCTGCGGCTGATTCCACGATTTTTCGCGGATCTGCTCGCGCAACGCCTTGTTTTGCACAACCAAAAAGTCCCATTGCTCTAGCCCCGTAGAACTAGGCGCTAGGATGCCCGCCTGCAAAATGGCGTCAAAATCGGCTTTACCAATTTTTTTGTTCTCGTCAAAAATTTTGCACGCATGGCGAAATTTCATAATCTCTAAATGTGTCATAGTCTCTCCTTAATTAGAATTTTTGTAGATCAAATACCCGCCATCTTTGCGTCTGATGCTAAGGTTGCCCTCATGCGAGCGCACGCCTATGCGGTAGTAGCCGTCCTCTTTGGTGACATTGATGTCGCTAAAGCCGCCGATATTTACAGCAAAGCTCGCGCCGCTAAGCGGGATCTCTTGGCGCCAAAACTCCGCTTCAAGCGCGCCAGAAGCATTTGCGTCGGAGCTTTTAAAATCATCTGCGGTGATGAGCTGCACGCTGTTTTTGCGAATGACGAATTTTAGTCCATCGTCAAATTTAAGCGTCTCTAACGGCAGCTCCAGGCGCGGCGCGAAGCTAGGCGCGATGCCACTTTGCGAGACCTGCTTTTGTAAATTTGGATCAGTCGAAGTAACCGAGACATCTAGCGCCCTATGTAGCGCGGGTTTGGCACTCGCGCTTAGCACGAAATCATCGTGCCAATCAATCGAGCGATTGATATCAACGATCTTTTCGTGTAGAGCCCCATCGTCGTCCCTATATCGCACGATCAGGCTTTCGATCGTAAGAGCGTCTGAAGGAAGCGCAAAGGTTTGCTGCGTGAAATTTTTAGGCGTGGGAGTATTTTGCGACGTGGCGGCGGAGCTTTGTGCCGGATTGGAATTTTGCGGAGCAGATTGCGCGTTTTGTTGCATAGTGGAGTTTTGCACCGTAGAATTTTGAGCTGTAGAATTCTGTGCCGCCTTGAAATTTTGCGCTATCGTAGAATTTGGCTCGCTTACTTCCGGCACGATCGGTAACTCATCAGGAGGCGGAAGCATCGTAGCTGAATACTGCGCAGAAGAGTTTCGTTCCATTTTTATAATCTGCAAAGGAGCGCCGATGCCAGCTTTGGGCGCAGGGGCTTTTTTTTCGGTTTGCGAGAGCTGAGCGCTCACGGCTTTTTTGACGACGCTTGCTTTGACGCTGGAATTTGCTTCTGCGGCGCTTTTTTGCATTGCTGCGGTAAGGCTTTTAGATGTTTCAGGTTTCATTATAGCTTGCTTTTTAGCGTTTGGGCTTTGCGTACCTGTTTTTGGCTCTTTAATCGCCAAATCGGTAGAATTTTGCTCTTTTACCGCGGCGATGCTAGGTTTCGTAGCGTTTGAATTTGCGCCATTTAAATTCTCTGCGTTTAAAAAAGCGCAGAGACCTAAAATTAGCAAAATTTTTTTCATTTTTTAAGGTCCGGATCGAGCGAGCGACGCTCTAAATAAAGCTTTTGCAGCTCGGCGTTTTCCTCTTTCAACCGCTCAACGTCGGTGAATAAAAACGCCTTTTCTTTTTGCAGCTGGCGCAGCACCTCAAACGATCGCTTGCCAAATAGCACGTCACCCACAAAGATGCCCGCAAAAACAACGCAGACGATCAGCGCAAGAGCTGCAAAAATCTGCTTAAGCGGCGAAAACGGATTGATAAAATTCAGCCGTTCTTTTAAATTTTTACGCTTCTTTAAAGCTTTTTTAGCGGCAGGATCTGCGTTCTGCGGTGTAAAAGAAAATCCTTGCGCGGCAGGATTTATGTCTTGCGCCGCAAAGCCTGTGCCTTGAGAGCTGTAGTCTGCACTTTGAGCCGCAAAACCCACGTCGTTTGGGAAGTAGTTTTCTTTAGCGTATAACTCTGCATTCTTTAAATCGCCGCCCCCAATAAATTCTGCGCCGTAAAAGCTCGAATCTGCTTGCACGCTGCTTTCGTAGTTTTCGCTTGCAGCGGAGCTTTTACCATTTACATTAGAGCCGCCGCCTGCGGCATCAGAGGCAGAGCCTGTTTCATCTATACTACGCGAAGGGCCGCTACTATTTTGGCGGAAGCCAGCCCCTACTGCGCTAAAACCTCCGCCAAAATTTTCATCGCTATAAAATTCTTCATCGTCAAAAAAATCGTCCTCGTCAAAGTCTGCGTCTGAATATCTACTTTGCGTATCTGCGTAATCCGCTCCGTCCGTATAGGTGCGCTGCGCGCCGCCTTTTAAGCCCCGCTTGGGCCTTTTTTTAAAAAACATTTTAAATTTGATTTCCCAAAAACTCGTCCGTCTCGCGCTCGATCTCAAGCAGGCGGTTGTATTTGGCGT
>CAUQPS010000001.1:0-167849 GCA_963520005.1 uncultured Campylobacter sp. | reverse complement strand
TAATCAAGCCTTTTAGCATTATATCGTAGGTGGTAGAGTTTTTAAGCGTAAACTCACTGGTTGTTTGCTTAGCCTTCTCGGTGAAGCCTGTAAAGGTATTGCCCGTATTGCGGATAAGGTGATACTCTTTACCCTCTTCGATATTTAAAGAGCCATAGGTATCTCTATCTACGTCATACTCTTCACCGCCAAGTTTAAATTTAGCATTATTAATGTCCGTATTGGCATTAGTAGTTAAATTTAAAGCAGCCTTATCGATAGCTCCGTTAGTAGCTGCGGTAACCCCGTCGAAGTTAAGGTTATTGAAATTCTTAATATCGCCTGCGGTTTTTTGGGTGGAAGCGTTATTTACGTTTAGGGTGTTGCCACTATTATTGCCTCTTGCGTTAGATGCATCATCAGAGCCGCTAATAGCATTTACTACGCTTCCTGCATTGAAATTTACTACGTTGTCGTAAACTTTGCCACTACCTTTAGAAGCACCGGCGAAAATTTCTTTAGTATCAGCACCGTTAATGTTTACGGTATTGTTAAATACGTCATCCGTGCTGCCGCTTAGTGTCGCACCGCCGTAAACGGATTTAGTGCTTAGATCGCCTGCAGTAGATACGATATTTACGGTGTTGCCTTTATTATCAAATAAAGGCGTTCCGCCTTGAGCTGCATTATCTGCTTTATTCTTAGTTAGCTCGTTGCTATCAAAGTCGTTGTCGTTCCAAGCATCGGTAATGGTGCCTTCTCTATAGATAAGCTCTTTATCGTTATTTTGCTTTCTAAAAGTCTCGCCGTCATACTGATAGTGAGCGTTGTCTATAATGTTATAGACTTGATCTTTTTGGGTACTTCTATCTTGGAAAGCTATAGCAGAGTTACCTTTGATTAGGGCATAGTCCTTATCTTTTTGAGCATTATTTATCTTAACGTCGGTACCGATTAGATTTGTAGGGGTATTGCCAGTTAGTTTAAGAGCCGGATCGCCATTGTAACCATTAGGCATATTGAAATTTAACTTACCAACGCCTACGATATTTTTAGCTTCGATAGTGCCCGGTACTAAGGAGCCATCTTCTTTGCCTACGTTTACGGTATCGTCAGCATCTCCTTTGATAGTGCCTATGTTTTTACCATCTACTAAAGTAACTTTAGATTTAACGCCAGGGGTATTTGAAGTATCGATGTCGAGTCCTTCAAAATCTTTATTAGCCCCCGGAGTTTTTCCTACGTTAATATTAGCACCATTGCTTAGATCCGGAGTATATTTAGTAATTTCTTCGTTATCAAATTTGCCGTCGTTAGAAATATTTCTACCTGTAAGCTTTTTGCCTTGAACTAAGATAGATTGATTGTCGGCACTTTGGATTAAGCCTTTAAGGTTAATCTCATAGCTACTCTTACCGGTAATGGTAAACTCATTATCCGTTTGCTTAGCCTTTTCGGTGAAGCCTGTAAAGGTATTGCCAGCATTTCGGATAAGGTGATACTCTTTACCCTCTTCGATATTAAGTGAGCCATAGGTATCTTTATCTACGTCATACTCTTCACCGTTTAGTTTAAATTTAGCGTTATTAATGTCTGTATTGGCATTAGTAGTTAAATTTAAAGCAGCGGTTGCAGCGCTTCCGTTAGTAGCTGCGGTAACCCCGTCGAAGTTAAGAGCATTGAAATTCTTAATATCGCCTGCGGTTTTTTGAGTAGAGGCGTTATTTACGTTTAGGGTGTTGCCACTGTTATTGCCTCTTGCGTTAGATGCATCGTCTGAGCCATAGAGCTTGCCTGATAATGCGCCTGCATTAAAATTTATAACGTTATTGCTGACTTTACCGCTTGAGCTAGCGTTATTACCTGCGATGACATCGCCGATATTTGTTCCGCCATTGATCTCTACCGTATTGTCGTGGATATCTAAGGTGTCGCCCGCCGCAGTGCTTCCGCCGTAAATTTTCTTACCATTTAGATTGCCCGCATTGGCATCAATGATGACAGTATTGTTTTTATTCCTATCAAGTGAGTGACCGTTATTATCTGCATTATTTTGTTTATTGAGTTCAGTTTCGCCATAGTCGAATTCCCCATCCCAGTTTCTAGTCTGTGTGCCTTTCGAATATTGTAGCTTTTTGTGGCTTGTGTCGGTTTTATAGCTTTCTCCTACGAAGCTATATTCGTTTGCGTTCTTGATAGTATAGATTTGATCTTTTTGGATAGTGCGATCAAGCTGATTGATCGTTCCATTTGTTTTATTGATTAACGTATATTGCGTATTATCGGCTAATTTATCAGAATTTACGCTAATTTTAGTACCGCTTAGATCGGTAGGATTACCATCTGTTAAAGTTAACGCAATATCGCTGCCTGAAAAACCGTCCGGAACGTTGAAATTTAGCTTACCAACACCAGATATATTTTTAGCTGTAATTTTACCAGGTACAAGTGGATTGTTGCCATCTTTACCTACATTTATTGTATCGTCGCCATTAGCCCTTATCTCGCCGATATCATCGCCGCTTACTAGATTTATCGTGGCGTTAGGAACGTTATTTGTATCGATATCTAGCCCGCCGAAATTCTCCGGTGCATTTGGATTTTCGCCTACGTCGATAGTAGGATCGCCTGCAGGACCGGAGTATTTACCAAACTCGCCTTTATCAAATGCTACATCGATAGTGCGGTAGTTTTTCTTTTTACATTGGATTACGATGGATTTTCCGTCATCATCTTTCATCAGACCCTTTAAATTCATCGAGTAGGTAGTGGCGTTTTTGATCGTAAATACGTTATCAGTGCGCTTAGTCGTTTGCCTTTCGTCAAAGCCCGTAAATCCGTTTTCATTATGGATCAGATAGCGCTTCTCGCCGTCGCCTATCGCATAGGTATCTACATTATAATCGGTGCCATCTAATTGGAATTTGGCGTTATTAATATTGGTGATTGAGCTTGCATTTAAATTTAAAGCTGCAGTTGCAGCACTGCCGTTAGCGCTTGAAATTCCGTCGAAGTTAAGATTATTGAAATTCTTAATATCGCCTGCGGTTTTTTGAGTGTGAGCGTTATAGACGTTTAAGGTGTTATTTGTGCCGCCTGCACTAGATAGACCATAGATGGTTTTTGTTACACTACCGCTATAGAAATTTACTTTATTGCCGCTACCGTTTGCTGCGTGTGCTGCGTAGACATTACCGGCGACTTGTGCACCACTTAGATTTACGACGCTGTTTGTCGCAGAGCCGCTAGCTTTTGAGCCGTATACATCGCCGGTAACGCTACCGCCTATTAGGCTTACTTGATTATCATCGGTATTACCGCTTTGGGCTTCGCCTCCGATTATATTCTTACTGGCTGTGACATTGGTTAGCGTGACTCTACTTCCAGTTACGTTGCCGCTAGAGCTTTTGCCACCTATTACGTTTCCATTAAATTTTGTTCCGCTGGCTATTATCTTACCACCAACTGCACCTGTAGAGCCTAAGCTGCCGATTGAATCTCCACCGATCTCGCCGCCGGTCAGATCTAAATAGCTATTAGTAACCGTTTTGCCGCGGCTCTCTCCACCGATCAATCTTCCGTCTATTTTTGCGCTACCATTAATTTTTGCGTAGTTATTCGCGACATCTTTATTGTTGCTTCTTCCGCCGATTGCATCACCGCTTATCTCACCGCCTGATAGGTCTAAATAGCTATTATTAACAGTGCCGTCGTAGCTAAGCCCACCAAATACTCCGTCATCGCCAGCGACATTGGTGCCCACGGCTTTACCACCACTCATATCTACATGAGCTCCATCTATATCGCCGTAATATGTAAAAGCACCATAAATTGCCTTATCTACGGTACCGCCACTAATGGTAACATAATCGCCTTTGCTATTAGATTTAAGATCATGGGCATCGTTTCTATAATAACTTCCGTATGCGTAGTTGGTTACATGGCCACCCTCGATAGTAGAGTGATTTTTTTCGGTTTTGCTAACCATATAAGCGCCGTTGAGATTTCCGACCGTGCCTTTTATCAGCTTACCATGATTATTTTTAGCCGTTGCATGACCGCCGGGACCGTGGATGCCACCACCCGTACCATTAGCGACTAAAACATCGGTAACTACAGCACCATCGTTATTTATAGTGACGATATTATTTTGTAAAGTGGCGGTACTGTCTTTTGAGGCTATTACTCCACTTACATTTGCTAAATTTACAATAGCGTTGATATCTACTTTATTGCTGTCTGCATCGCCGTTTTCTACTGCAGCACCAGCAATTCTACCAGCGATAGTAGGTGTTCCCTTAATATGTACTTCATTATTATTGGCTTTATGTGTGCCTGTTGCTCTACCGCCCATTACCGATGTGCTATTGAAATTTGTAAAATTATTATATTTAACTTTCGTAGAACCGCTTATATTTACGATATTATGGATAGCATCTCCACTGCTATCTGCTTGACCGTACCACGTACCGTTACCACCAAGCACGACATTATTTACATCTGCGTCAATCAAGTTGACAGTATTATTTTTCGCACCTTTTCCTTCGCCGCCCACAAGTACTGCTACCGTAGCGCCTTCGTAAACATTAAGCGTATTATTTTCGGCTGCGCTAGTTTGTTTATAATAAAAAGGTGGGGTTGTAGGAGTGCCGTCACCGTTGCCTACACCGTAAATCGTATAATCCCACATAGCCCTACCGCCGCTATCAACGCCAGTTATCGTTACGATATTATTATCATTTTGACCGTAAGTGCCTACGGAGCTTTCAAAGCCACCTGAGAAATTTTTACCTGATGAATTGTAAAAGTTACCTGTATGACCGTCTGTAGTAACGGTTACCTGCCCATCTTTGGCTAAGACCTGTATAGGCAGCAATGCCAGCGTAGCAGCGATACTCAGACCTGAGATAATTGGGATTTTGATCTCTTTCATAGTTGTAATCCTTTGTAAAAAATAAAAACTATCCATTATACTATAAAAATACCTATTTACAATAAATTTAATACAATTCCTAACAAAAGGTAGCTCAATGCGAAAAAATCGGTATTGTGATGCAACGTTTTCGATAATAAAGTAAAATTTCAGCTTATTTTTGTTATCGAAGCTTAAACAAAAAATTACGATTACAAAATGATGGAATTTTAAAATTCCGACCTTAAAATTTAGCCGGCAGGATTCCCAAGAAGCGTCGCTGCGAGAAAAGCATTAGAATCAAGAGGGAGCAGTTTCTAATATCGAGAAATAGGGCAGGGCATAAATTTTATAAAATTTGGATTTGTAGAATTTAAAATGAAGTAATATACAAGAGGAATTAAAATTTGAAGTAATTTTAGGCTAGAAGCACATAATTCTACGATATGTCGTTTGAAATTTTAAAGCAGTTCCAGGCGAGGCGATAAAAACGATAAAGTAGCGGCGTGGAGGGTTAAATTTTAAAAATTCCAAGTGAAAACAAAAGCAAGATTCTAAGAATTTCAAGCGAAATTTGGGCTTTCAGCGGTCTTTGAAATGGCAAAAGGCTTTTGAAGCTGTTTAAAATAACAGAGGGCTTTCAGAGGTGCTTGAAATAACAGAGAGCTTCCGGCAGCTTTAATGCCTGCCAGAAGCCCATTTTTATAGTTTATGCATCTTTTACGCTCGAAAGCTCGAAATTCCGCTTTCCAGAAAGTCCAAAATCTCAAAAGCTTCTGCTAGCTTATTCGTAAGCTCCGCTAGTGCTTTGAGCTGGGCTTGCCGCGGTTAAATTTTAACGTTTGCGCGTTTCTTGCCGCTAAGCTTGGTGGACCAAACTTAGCGGATTACAAGACCTTGCGGAATTCCGCGTCTGATAACCCAGACTAGGGTCTTTTTGCCCTTGTAATCTTTGATATATCGATCGAAGTCGTCTGAGCTTTTGACGTCGTTTTGACCGACTTGGATGATTACATCGCCTACCTCAAAGCCGTAATCATCGGCTTTTGAGCCATCTTTGACACTTAAGACGAGGGCGCCCGAGACATCGTCGTCGAGGTTATATTTGCGGCGCAAACTGTCATTTAATGTCCTTAGCTTTAGCCCCTCTATCGCGCTTTGTGAGTTTTCACCGGCTGAGCCTAAGGTGGTGGAGTCAGATTTCATCGCGTCTAGCTTGATAGTCGTGCTCTTACTTTTGCCGTCGCGCTCAAATTCTACATCCACTGAGCTTCCTGGAGCCATTGAGCCGATTAAATTTTTTAGCTCGTTGGCGTTTTTGATAGATTTGCCGTTTATTTTGGTAATCAAATCGCCGCGCTTGATACCTGCTTTATCGGCAGGCATATCCTTTTCTACGCTTGAGATTAGCGCACCCTCTTTGCTTTCATAGAGCTCTTTTTGGTCTTTAGACATATCCGAGATCGTAACGCCTATAAAGCCACGCTCGATCTTGCCGTTTGTGATGAGCTTTTCTGCGATCTCTTTTACCATATTTGAAGGGATTGCAAAGCCTACGCCGTTATTTCCGCCACCGCGACTTAAAATAGCGGAATTTATTCCCAAAAGCGCGCCGCGACTATCCACTAGCGCACCGCCTGAGTTGCCCGGGTTGATCGAAGCGTCGGTTTGGATGAAATTTTCATATTGATTTAACCCGATATTGTTTTTATTTAGCGCCGAGATTATGCCTTGAGTGATGGTGCCGCCCACGCCGAAAGGATTTCCGATAGCAAAGACGATATCGCCCTCCATAGCCTTGGACGAGTCGGCAAATTTAACCGCAGAGAGATTTTTTTCGTCGATTTTGATGATTGCAAGGTCGGTTTTAGGGTCGGTGCCGATCACCTTGGCTTTATATTCCTTATCGCCTTCTAATAGCGTAACTACGATTTCGTCGGCGTTTTCTATTACGTGATTATTCGTTACGATATAGCCGTCTTCAGAGATGATGACGCCAGAGCCTAGCGAGCTTCCCTCGCGCTCTTGTTGCTGCGGAATGTCAAAGTCGAAAAATTGCTTAAAAAACGGATCGTCAAACATCTGCGACATCGGACTATTACCTGCTTTGATCTTGGTTTTAGTTGCGATATTGACGACGGATTTTTTTACGTCCGCAAGCGAGCTGTGATACGAAAGCACCACGTCTTGATTAAAGCCCGGATTTACGCGCTCATAATTGCTTGGAGCTTCTTTAATGTCGATATTAGCGCCAAAAAGCGCACCTGCTAAAGCTATCGATATGATGATCGATTTTTTCATTTTTGCTTCCTTTGTGATAATGAAATTTTGGCGGAATTATAAATTTTGTCCGCTAATATATTCTTAACGCAAAATTAAAATTTATAAATAGAATTTAGCAAACTTGATTGACACTCACTAAAGTTTTATGATATAATCTACATAAATTTTAAGATTTTAAGGATTAAAATGGCAAGCACAAGCAGTTTATACGAAACCTTAGGCGTGGATAAATCAGCAAGCGCTGAGGAGATTAAAAAAGCTTACCGCAGGCTAGCTCGCAAGTATCACCCAGATATCAATAAAGAGCCCGGAGCGGAGGATAAATTTAAAGAGATCAACGCCGCGTATGAAATTTTAAGCGACGAGAAAAAGCGTGCGCAGTATGATCGCCATGGCGACGAGATGTTCGGCGGGCAGAATTTTCACGATTTCGCGCAGGGTTCGGCAAACATGGGCGATCTAAACGACATCCTAAACAGCATTTTCGGCGGCTCCTTCGGCGCAAAAAGCGCAGGCTCGCGCGGTGGATTTAGTTTCAGCTCTTTCGGCGGTGGCGAAGGTTTTAGTGGCTTTAGCGGCAGTAGTTTCGGTGGCGGATTTGGCGGCGCACAGAGCCTAGATACGCATAGCTCGATTGAAATCCCTTTTGAAACCGCTATACAAGGCGGCGAGATGAGCGTGCGCATAGGTGGCGAGACGGTTAAATTTAAAGTACCCGCGGGCATCAATGCGGGCGAGAAGCTGCGCATCAGGGGCAAGGGGCAAAAATCGGGCATCCAAAGCGGAGATCTGATTTTAGAGATAAAAATCGCGCCAAGCGCCGAGTATACGCGCGAAGGCGACGATCTTTTCAAAAAGATTGACGTGCCTTTGAAAACGGCGCTGTTTGGTGGAAAAGTAGAAATTTCGACGCCGAGCAAAAGCGCAACGATAAAGATTGCAAAGAATACCAAAAACGGGCAGAAATATCGCTTAAAAGGCTATGGCGTGCAAAACCGCAAGAGTAAAATTTTAGGCGATTTATACGCGGTGGTAAATGTCGTCTTGCCCGACGTCGATTCGCTGGACGAGGACGTCAAAGCCGCGCTGCAAAAGCTATAAGGAGGCATCAAAATGCATGATTACGATGAGCCGGTTTATCTCATATCGATAGTCTCGAAGGTTCTAGATATTCATCCTCAAACAATACGTCAATACGAGCGCGAAGGGCTCGTGAGCCCGGGTCGCACCGAGGGCAATATGCGCCTGTACTCGGCGCATGATATGGACCGCATACGCATGATTTTAAACCTTACAAAGGAGCTTGGCGTCAATCTTGCGGGCGTGGACGTGATCTTTCACTTGCAAGAAAGGATCGCTGAGTATGAGCGCGAGATCGAGGAGCTGCGGGCTAGAATTTTAGAGCTTAGCGGAGAGACAGACTAGGGTCTGCAAGATAAAGATTTTAAAGCTCAGCAAAAATCGGATCCTGGCGCTATAAGCTGAAATTTTAATGCTATCAAAAAGCAAGATCGCCTTGCAAGCGTAGATTTAAGCGATAAATTTTGACTTTCAGAGCGGATTTGTGAGCGCGTTAAATTTAAAGTTGCGCTAAGCAAACCCGGGCGAATTTTCTTGCAATTAAATTTAAAAGCCGTCTTATATAATTTAGCTTTAAAATTTAAAATTCCAAGTCGTGTTAGATTTTAAAATTTTGTCACAAACCTCTAAATTTAGCGATAAAGTGCGACATAATTTCTCTATTTTTAAGCGGGATTTTAGTAAAATCACATTATAAAATTTACCCGTAAATTTATATGAAAAGATAAAATTTCATCGATTATCGCCTCCGATAAATGGTCGCGGATAATGTAAAATTTGACAATAAATTTAGCGCTAAATTTTACGCACAATCTTACAAAAAAGGGAGTTAATGGAGCTTGTTATAGAGCTATTTCTTGCGATCACCGCGCTTGCGATAGTGCTAAATATCGTCTTTAAAATTTTTGAAATTCCCACTATCATCGGCTATATCGTCGCAGGCGTGTGTTTTTCGCAGATCTATAGTCTAAGCAGTGTCGAAAACGCTCATATGTCCGAGCTGGCAGAATTTGGCATCGTCTTTTTGATGTTTACCATCGGGCTTGAGTTTAGCTTCCATCACCTGATGAGTATGAAAAAGGACGTATTTTTTAACGGCATACTCCAAGTGCTTGGCACCGGTATTATTCTAGCGCTCATCATCGATCAAGCTTTCGGCGGAAACATAAAAACCGTGATGATTATCGGGCTTGCGCTCGCGCTTAGCTCTACGGCGATCGTGCTAAAAACGCTCAACGAAACAGGCGAAATCAACCAAAACTACGGGCGCAAGGTGCTTGGTATCCTGCTCTTTCAAGACCTCGCCGTCATCCCTATCTTGCTTATGATTGACATATTTGGCTCGACTGACAATACCCCCGTTAATTATCTTATCTTAAAAACCGCCGTAAGCGCCGCCATAGTGGTAGTGATCCTTTTCGTGCTCGGTAAATTTGCTTTTAACCGCTTCCTCTACTACGTTGTAAGGACAAATTCTAAAGAAATTTTCATCGCAACCATCCTTTTTACCGTCGTGGGGGCTAGCTTTTTGGCGCATGTTTTTGGTTTTTCGTACACGCTGGGCGCATTCATCGCGGGTATGCTTATCGCAGAAACCGAGTATAAACACGAGATAGAGGCCGATCTGACGCCGTTTCGAGACATACTGCTCGGACTTTTTTTCATCACGATTGGCATGCAGATAAATTTTGAAGTCATCGTCTCGCACTATGGGCTAATCCTGCTCGCTATTATCGTTATAATGGCGCTTAAAACGGTTGTGATTTACGCGATCTTATTTCTCTCGACCGGCAAAAGGATAGCGCTAAAAGCGGCGCTGTCGCTATGCCAGATAGGTGAGTTTGCACTTGCGATCTTTTCGCTGTTGATGAGCCGCGATATGCTAAGCAAGGAAAACGGGCAAATTTTAATTACAGTCGTAACCGCAACGATGATTTTAACGCCGTTTATCCTTAAAAATTTAAACAAAATCGCCAACCGCTTTGAGTCCAAGGTCGAAAAGCTCGAAGATGAGGAACATAAAACTCAAATCCCGCCGATGAAAAATCATATCATCGTAGCAGGCTATGGCAGGATAGGGCAAGAAGTTGTGCTACGCCTTAAAGATCAGGGGCTGCTATACGTGGTTGCTGAGAGCGATTTAGAGCTCGTGGATCTGGGCAAATCGCGCGGAGAGAATATATACTTTGTAAATATAATGCAAAAAACTGCGATCGACGAGCTGCATGCGCGCGATGCGTCGGTCATCATCCTAACGATCGCAAATCAGCAAAAGCTCGACATCGTCGCCAAGATGCTAAACGGCTCTAATTTAAAAGCAAATATCATAGTGATGCATACGGGTGCCGATCCGCAAAGCGAGCTGCAGAGCGAATACGGCGAAAATTTTATCTTCGTAAAAAAGGAGAGAGTAGTAGCCAATGCGCTTTTACAAGAGGCGCTGAAATGCAAGCTAACGCAGTAAGGATCCTAAAAAGCGAAGCGCGATCGTCGGGAGTGGGCTTTATCCAAACTAGCTTTAAAGCCAGTCGTATCATTATCGTGGTTTTAAATATATAAAAATTTGTGCCTGCAGATCTTTGTGTGCGGATCAAATGGGTTTAATCTGAAATTTAAGAGTAAATTTTGAGCATTCATGGGTTGTGTCGCAAGGAGGATCGGCTAGGCGAAGGTAAAATTTATAGATTTATTACGTTTATGCCACAGGCGAATGCGATAATGAAGTAAGGACGGAGTAAGGCGGCTTTTCACCGCAAATTCTACACATCAACCCGCACGAATGCCCAGTGCATAAAATCCCGCTTTGGCTCGTATTTGCCGCTGTTGAAATACTCCGCCAGCTGTGCTTCTTCCGTGCCGCTTAGCTCGCCGCCTAGCATCCAGCGCGTCTTTTGCACAAACTCCTCCGCACTTTTCGCTCCGCCGTCGTGACACCAGGCTTTGATATAGCTGAGGCTCGGCAGATAGCCCATTTGAAACAGGATGTTTAAAAGATAGACGAAGTCGGGCTTCTTTTGCACGTCGCGCCCCAGCGCCTGTAAAATCCGCTCATCCACGAAGCTGCCGCCCACTTTAAACGTGATATAAAGCGATTTTTTGGTCTTTGAAAGAAGCTTTGCAAGCGCGGTTTTTAGATCGTCCACCTCAAGGCAGCGCGAAGCAAAAACCACGTCGCATGCAGGCACGTCAGACCAATCGTCCTCAAAGGCTTTTTGCGCAAATTTTGCGTTTTTCGCGCCATAAATTTGAGCATTCTCGCGGGCAAATTCCAGCATTTTGGGCGAAAAGTCGTAGCTGTAAATTTGATCTACCTTTTCCGCCGTCAGCACGATTAGCGCGCCTGCGCCGCATGCGAAATCAAGCAGCGTTGAAACGCCCGCAAAATCGACTTTGTCTATAAACTCGCGCGCGTAGGCGCTTTGCATCACGCCCTCGTTGAAGCTAGGCGCCTTTTTGTCCCAATGCTCGGCCAGTTTTTTGCCGAATGAGCTTTTTGCTTTTTGCGTCTTATAAAGCGCGTCAAAGTCGATCTCATCGTAGTTTGAAGCTAAAATCATCATTATCCTTTCCTGAATTTATCGGGCAGATCGCACCGATTTTTCATTAAATTTTAGCGCAAAATTATGCGCCGCGCCTAAACCCGCCTGAAATTTCAAACCGCCCGGCGAAAAGTGCTAAGGCAAGCCCATCCCTGCGTATTTTATCTGCTCTAAATTCTTTAAATTTTCACCGAATGATCGTAGCTAAATTTTAAAAAGTCCGCTCATAAATCAAAATTTTTAGTTTGTCGTCCACGCTTGTTCGCTCCGCATTTAAATCGCCGCTGTGGATTTATTGCAAAGCTCCCAATCTAGCCGCTATCACCTTTTGCATCGCTTGATTTTTCTTGTTTTTGGCTAAAATTTGCAGCCTCTTTTTGCCGATGCGTTTGTCGGCGGCCTTTAGGATATTTGCAAGCCCCCATTCATCGGCACCAAAGTGCTTTGCAAACAGCTCATCTTTGGGCATATCGATATATTCGCGGATAAGCTCGCCGATGTCGCTTATGTCGTTACCATACGGATAAATTTTCGTTAGAGCGCCCTGTGCTAGGCTTTTTACGCCGCCGCTTTTTAGCGCGAAATCCTTCGGATAGTCAAAAATAATCTCGCCCGCAAGCGTGATAAAATATCGCGGCAAATCCGTGCTGCCGCGCCTGCTTTGCATCCTATAAACCGTGCAGTGGAGCTTAAAATCAATGCTTTCATCCACGAGCTCGTAAAGCTGTTTTGCAAGCTTGCTCCAGCGTTTCATTTTTCCCCCTTATTTATTATCGCCTCTTGCGGTTTCGCGCGTAGCTTTTGCCGCTCTTTGCGATGATCGCACTTGAAAGCTGCGCGCCTTTTCTATATTTTTTGTAAATTCGCTTTGTAAAATTTTGCCTCGCTAAACGGTCTCCCAAAATCTAGACTCCGTCTTGATCGCTTCTCGGTTTTTCTCGCGTAAAATTTGTAAAAATTCTTTAAAGCTCGGCTCAAAAATCGAAGCGGCGGGCACAAATTTATACTCGCTCACGCCGTCTTGTTCGGGCTTGTTCGCGCCGCCACGTTCAAGCTCGCTCGCGCCGCTCGCAAAGCGGATCCGCCAAATCCTAGCATGATTTATCCGTATTTTTGTGGCTTCAAGCGTCAAAATTTGTTCGAATTTATACCTCGCCGCGAGCTTCTGTCCGTCAAAAACGTAGATGAAATCCTGATCGAACCAAAGGCTCTCGCACGAGATAAAAAATCGCTCCAGCCAGAACAAAAACGGCCTCACGGAAAGCCTTTTTACCTCGCCTATCCCATCTATCGCGGCAAGCCGGTGCGGATTAAGCTTGCGAGGGTTGCGGCAAAAAAGCGTCCAAACAATCCCGCCAAGAAGCAAGACGATTAAAATTTGAATTAAAATTTCAGCCATTTAAAATTCTAAGTCCTTTTACAAATGCAAATTTCGCCTCCGTATCGCTCCAAAACGAACTTCTGCTAAAATCCGCCTCCGCGCCGTTTGCAAGCTCTTCATAAAGCTTATAAAATCGCCCTTTGTAGGTGCACTCGCTCAGGCAGACGTTGAAAAACTCCTCTGCTGCGTCCCTGCCGCCGAAATAATAGATAAAGTAGATTGGGCGCAGATCGAAAGCGCTTAGATTTTTGTTAAATTTAGCCCCGCGCTGCATCATAAACTCCACCGCCTTTTGTTTGTCCTCAAAAAGCTCAAAAATAGGCAGCGCGTAGTCCTTAATAGCCGCGCTAATCTCGTGAACGCTGGGTTCAAAGCTAGCGCCCGCTAGCTGCCAGTCGCGAAACTGTTTGCGCGGCGTGAGATAGCCCAGGTGCGATACGAAAACAAGATCGGTCGAGTAGGGCAGCTCCTCTTGCATCAGCTTTTTTAGGCGCTTGCAGTAGATCGCGACCTGCGGCAGGATGCTCACGCTGCCAGAGTAATTGCGCATGCTAGAGCTAAAATAAATCTCAAATAAAATCTCCTTGTTGCTTGCGAGCTTCGTTAGTTTTTGTCCCTTTTGCGCGGGCTTAAAGTCCGTGAAATTTGCCGCGATCTCATTGCAACCGTTTAAAAATATCTCTCGCGGAGTCATGATTTTCCTTTAAATTTGGACGTTTTGCTCGCTAGCAATTCGGTTTGCTGCTTACATTGCCGCAGCCGTGATCCGCAAGCTTGGCGTCTTATCGGCGCGCCGTTTTGTCGCCGAGAAGTTCTTCTATGCGCGCAATTTTACCCTAGTTCGGCTAAATTTAACGGCGCTACGTGCTCGTAAAATTTATAATCTATCCTCATATCTTTCGTAGTTTATGCCGTAGATTTTATCGATATTTTCGGCGTTTATGAGCTGCTCGCTGCGCCCGAAAGCTAAAATTTCGCCGTCTTTTATAAACAGCGTCAAGCTTGAAACGAATTTTGCATGCCGCGGGTAGTGCGTCGTCTGCACGAAGGTGTAGCCCTCATCTCCCAGCGCTTTTATCATCTCGAGCAGCTTGATCTGATTGCCAAAATCCAGCCCGTTGGTCGGCTCGTCCATAAAGATCACTTTCGCACCCTGAACCAGCGTGCGCGCGATGTACGCCAGCTGCCGCTCGCCGCCGCTAACCCTCGTGTAGGGCGCGTTTTTTAGATGCGCGATGCCCATTTTTTCCAGCGCCCGCTCGGCTAGCTTTTTATCCGCCGCGCTAAAGCTAGAAAGCAGCGGCGTCCTGCACAGCGCGCCCATCAGCGCGACGTCAAAGACGCTGTAGTCATAGGACGGCGCGTGCGTCTGCGGCACGTAGGCGACTAGGGAGGCGAGCTCGCGCTTACCGTAGTCGCGCACGCTTTTGCCTGCGATTAGTACCTCGCCCTCAAATTTTAAAAATCCGAGCATTATGCGAAGCAGTGTGCTTTTGCCGCTGCCGTTGGCGCCTAGGATACTTAGCGTATCGCCCGTCGCGACGTCAAAGCTGATGCCCTTTAGCACGGGCTTGTCACGGTAGGCAAAGCGCAAATTTCGCACTTCTATCAAATTTTCTCGCATCAAAAGCTCCTCTTGGCGCGGCGCAGCACGATGATAAACATCGGAATGCCAAATAGCGAGGTCACGATGCCGATAGGGATCTCAAAGGTAAAAATGAGCCGTGAGAAGCTGTCGCAAAAGAGCAAAAATATCGCGCCGATCATCGCCGAGCTAGCCAGAACCGCGCGGTTGTCGGCGCCGAATATAAAGCGCGCGATGTGCGGCACGATAAGCCCGATCCAGCCGATGATGCCCGCGATCGTCACGCTAAGCGCGCTAACGAAAGTCGCGACTAGGATGATAAAAATTTTAACCCGTGCCGTATTTACGCCCAGGCTCTTTGCCTCCTCCTCGCCAAGGCTTAGCGCGTTTAGGTATTTGCCGCTAAGCGCCAGCAGTAAAACGCCTGCGCACATCGGCAGGATTGAAATTTGGATGAAGCTCTTGGACGCAAAGCCGAGGCTCCCCATCAAAAAATAGGTGATCGCAGGAAGCACGTCATTGGGATCTGCGGCGTATTTTAGCACCGAGAGCAGCGAAGTAAAGAGCGAGCCGCTGATGACGCCGCCCAGCACTAGCACGATGATGCTGCCGCTACGCGAATACAGCGCCGAGACGCCCAGTGCCACCGCCACGGCAAGAAAACCGAAGCCGAATGTGCTAAGCTGGATAAGGTATTCATTGAGCCTAAAAAACATCCCGACCGCTGCGCCAAATCCCGCGCCGCTTAGCACGCCCAGGATCGAGGGACTTACGAGCGGGTTTACGAACATCGCCTGATACGCCGCGCCGCTGATAGCTAGGCTCGCGCCAATGAGCACGCAGGCAAGTATGCGCGGCAGGCGGATCTCGAGTAAGAGCGTGTGCATGACTTCATACTCTTTTAAATTTTCGCCTTTTAAAAGAGCGGTGACGTAGTTTATGTAATCGCTAGCGCCAAAGCCGTATTTGCCAAGTAACATCGAGCCCGCGACGCAAAGCGCCAGCAGGAGGGCTAAAAACGCAAACGCCCTTTTACTCATTTTTCTTTACTCACTCGGCGCCCCGTCCTAAAATTTTATAAATTTGCTCGTCTGTGAGCTCAAGATCTAAAAATAGCTTGTAAAACTCGCGCGTCTCTTTAACCATGTCAAATTTAAACGCCTCGGGATAGGTTAAGTTTATGAGCCATTTTAGCCCCAAAAACCTCATAAACGAAGGCGGGCGGTCAAACCACGAAAAGGGCTCGCGCGGGATGTAGTAGGCTTTTTTGTTTTTAACCGCGCCCAGCAGTTGCCACTTCGGGTCGCCGTAAATTTTATCAAACAGCTCTTTTTCGTAGATGAGGATGACGTCCGGGTTGTATTTAACGAGCTGCTCGAAGCTGATCTTTACGCGTCCGAAGGATTTGGTGTTTGGATCTTCGGAGCATTTATGCACGTTTTGCGCGCCTGCTCGCTCGATGAGCGTAGCGTGCCACGAGCCCTCGCACTCGGTAGCTAGCCCGTCGCTGCCCTGCGCGTAGTAAATTTTTACCTTTTGCAGGTTGTTTTTCTTAATGTATTCCTCGATCTGCGCGGTCAAATTTAGCGACTCTTTCGCGTAGCTTATGAGACGTGCCGCGCGCTCCTTTTTGCCCGTCACTTCGCCTAAAATTTCAAACCCGTCCAGATAATCCTCGAGCCTCACTGCGCTTAGATAGAGCATCGGTTTTTTGATCGAGCCGAAGACCTCGCTCATCTTTTTGGTGTTGCGCGAGCTTGCGTTTACGAGGATGAGATCGGGGTTTAGGCGCAGCAGCATCTCGGCGTTTGGGATCTTACCCTGACCGAAAAAGCCTCCCACGACGGGCTGCTCTTGCACCTCTTTTTTGACGTAGGGGCGCTCGAAGGCGTTCCACTCGAAATTTACGCCGCTGATTTTAGCGGGATCAAGCGCGTAAAGCATATATAAAAGCGGCGGCGAGCTGGCGTAAATTTTAGCGGGCGTGCCTTGTAGTTGCTCTATGTTTTCGCTGTTTTGAGCGATATAGTCCTTGATCTGCGCCTCGCTCAGAGCAAAAAGCATACTCGCAGCACAGAGAAATAGAAATATTTTTTTCACGATTTTTCCTTTTAAAATTTTTAATTTCGCAAGTATATCAAAAGAAATTTTAAAATAGATTTATCTTCACAAGGCGCCTATCTAGCCGCTAAATTTTAAAATTTAGCGGCGGTGATTTTAGATTGCTCGCGTAAAATTTAGAGTTTAAATTTAAAAGGGGCGGGCGGTATGAGATGGGGCTCAAAACCGCTCGCCCGCGGAGTTCAATGAAAAGACAAAATGCCACCGCCGTCTAAACCTGAATTAAAATTTATATCTGATGTTTGAGAAAAATACGCGACCTTCCTCCGGAAAGCCCTCTCTATACTCATAGTTTTTATCAAACAAATTCGATACGCCCGCTTCTATGCTTAGATCCTTGAGCGGCTCATACGTGAGTTTTAGATTAGTCGTGCCAAAGCCGCCTAGTTTCGTAACTTCGTAGGAGTTTGAATACAAACTCGAGCTCATATATTGCGATACGTATATGCCTAGCTTAGGTAGAATTTTATAGTCTAAATATACGAAGCCCTTGTGTTTAGGGATACCATAAACTCGCGTATCCTCGGCGTCTTGATACCTAGCGTTCATATACGTATAGTTTCCACCGATTTTTAGATCGTCGGTAAGGAGGTAGCTTATGGCAAACTCGAAGCCTTTATACCTGGCTTTATCTATATTGGTATTTTGAGCGTATCTCCTTCCGTTTATTACGATATTATGCTCGCCGATAGCGTCTTTGACCCTTGAGTAAAACAGAGCGGTTTCGATTTTTAAGCCGCTGTCAAAATTCCTCTGATAGGCGATTTCGTAGTGGTTGGCGATCTCGGGTTTTAAAAACGGATTTGGCTCATTTTTTCCGAATCTTCTTGAGTAGCGATCTTTCATACTCAGAAAATAGGTCTTTTTCGCGTAGCTCAAGCTAAGCTCGTCGTCGCCGTCGAAGCTATGTTTAAGTACGGCTTGATAGTTAAAGGCGTGGCGTTTAGCGACGTCGAAATCATAAAGGACGTTACGGCGCGGAGAGAAGTTCGTCTTGCCGTATTCTTGGGCTTTTACGGCATCTCTAGTGTCGTAGCTTGCACCTAAAATTAGTTGCGTAAATTCCGTGAAAGAATAGGTATTTTCAAGCCCGAAGCTATACGTTTTGTCCTTGTATTTTTGGATAGGTTCGCCGTCGTCGTGCTCTTTGTGAATATCCACTTTGTAGCTAGAAGCGAATTTTAACGTATCTTTATCGCCGATATTGCCGCCTATTTCTATGCCGCCTCCATAGCTTTTATCGCGGTAGTGGCTGTGAAATTCGCTCGGTTTATAGCCGTCCAGATCGTTTTTAAACTCGTCATGAAACGCCTTGGTATTTACGTAGAGGCTATTTGCAAATTGCGTATGAGATAGCCAATAAACGCTTTGTTTATCCCATACGGGCCAATCCCAATAGCGCCTTGCCATATTGTATCTAGCGTAGCGACCCGTGTAATAAGGCTGCTGCTTTTTGCCTTTTTGATTGACGTAGCTGATAGTGTATTCATCGGTCTCATTCGGCGTAAAGCCCACTCTTAGGTTAAATTTTTTATCTCTTTGGACGGAATTCTCGCGTCTGCCGCCGTCCTCGTTACGTGTGGCTTTTTCATGGAAATTCGACGATAGCTGCTGTCCGCGATCCTGAAAGAAGCTGCCGCCTGCTTGGATATAAAATAGCTCTTGCTTGCTGCCGATATTAAAATCGACGTTGTTACCGAAAGTGCCTTTGTTTTTGCCGAATTCCAGCCCGTAGCCGACATTGCCTTCAAGCTCTTTGCTAGGCTTTTTGGTGATTAAATTTATCGCGCCGCCCATAGTATTGGGTCCGTAAAGCACGGAGCTAGCGCCTTTAGAAATTACGATTCTACTTAGATCAAACGTCGTAAATCGCCCGAAATCCGCGTTGCCGTCATAAGGGATATAAACCGGAATTCCATCGATAAATAGCGGCACGCGCCTAGCGTCGAAGCCGCGAACGAGCAAATTCTGCTCCGCGCGGGCGCCTACTTTATCTACGTAAATTCCCGGCGTGCTCTCGGCGACCTCAGAAAGACGCTTGATCTCGTTTTTCTTCATCTTCTCTTCGTCGATCACCGCGACGCTCGTGTCGCTTTCTTGGACCTTATCGCCGATTTTTGACGTGACTTCGATCTCGCCTAGATTAAAAATTTCGCCGTGAAGCGCGACGGCGGCTATGACGGCAAACAGACAGTTCTTTTTCATCGAAACTCCCTTGAGTAAAATTATTTTAATATATCGTAAAAAATCTTATTTTTAGGTATTTTTTAGCTATAAATATACGTAAAGAATTTTATTCAATATATGTTAAAAGAAGCTTAAATCCAAAGGGCTGTATAAACGAAATTTTAACGAAACCTGCAAAGCGCGGCGAGAAGATATTTTAAGGACGGATCGCGCTAGCACGCAGAAAACTTAAGCTTGAAAACGAGCGCGCCTAATGCGCGAGCGGCTAGCCTTGCGATGAGGAGCATGCGGAGGGGCGCCATATCGGTCTTATCGAGCGGTAAAATAGAAATTTGCGCCGCTTGTGAGGTTTTGCCGTAGTGATTTGCGTATTTTTGATCGCGCGGCTTGCGTTTTTCGGCGCTCGGCGCTCGGCATGACATACGGCATGTGATGTGTGCTGTATGAGGTACGGCGTGGCATGCGGCGTGCAGTGTGTAGCGCGCGAACCGTCGCCTTGCGGCTCGCGGGAGGGTCTGAATTTTGCGCGAGAGCGGGCTCGTGCGATGGTTGGCTTTACGTAAAGAGTGGAATCTTGAGCAAGATACGGGCTTTGGGTCGGTCGCAACCCAAGATCGCGCAGCTTTGCGAGCCATGAAATTTTAAAATTTAATATGCAGCATGCATGGATTGGGATTTTGACACGGGTTGGTCTTTGCAAGGGCCGATCCCATGCGAGCACGAACGCGGTGCGAATAGATTTCGGCACAAGCACTTTTCGTCGGCGTAAGCGCGCCTGCGCGAACCGGCGCCTTATGAGCGGGATTTGCGCGGGCTGAAATTTTATCTCGTTTGGATGAAATAAAATTTTGTAATCTAGACGCTGCGCCAAATTTCACGCCCAAGATTTATCGGCCAAGTCGTGTCGCTTTAAAATTTTCCCACCGCCACAGCACTCGCGCGTCGCTCTATGTCTTTCGCATCGCATTGCCCACTAGCGCGCCGCCGCTTAAAATTTCCGCGCCGCCTCATGCCTATCGGCGCGTCGCTACGTCTCTATCGACGCGTCACCGAACGTTGTTTCCGCAAACATTGCATCGCTCGCTGAGCTGCGTCGCCTGCGTCGTCGCTTTGAAATTTTGCAACGCTAAAACGGGTTAAATTTTACACTGCTTGACAGGATTTGCTTCATCTGCTATCGGCGCCGCAACTGCATCTCATTCGCCGTTACTTTAAACTTGCAGCGGCGAAGCGTGTTAAATTTCATTGCCTCGGCGCTATGCTGAATTTTATCGATCGGGCTTGTGCCGCGTCGCTTTAAAATTCGGCGCCGTCATACAGTTTAAAATTTCATGCCGCTAAGGCGTTTTAAATTTTATACCGCCGAAACGCACCAAATTTTACGATCTAGACGCTGCACCAAATTTCATCGCCCAAGATTTATCGGCCCAAGTCGTGCCGCTTTAAAATTTCCCGTCGCGGCACTGCATCTGCTACACAAATTTCTGCCGTCGCGTCCGCCTCGTCGCCCACTAGCGCACCGCTATTTTAAGCCTCTTGCGCCGCGCCGTCTATTAGCGAGCTATTTCATAAAATTCTACGCCGCCTCTTAAAATTTCTGCGCGCTCTCTATCGGCGCGTCGCTTTAAATTTTATTACGCCGCGCCCTACGCATTAAATTTTATATCGCGACGGGCGGCCGAGCTTGCCTATGAGGCTTGCGCGCGACCGAGTGTCGTCATGCACCGAGTGTATCGATAGAATTGCGTAGGGCTGCCGCACGATCATCGCAGGGTGCCGAACCTGCAGATCGAGAGTAACATAAAGCCCGTGTGCGACCGATTATCGCGCCGCATAAAATTTATGCCGCAAAATTTCATCGAAGCTTAAAATTTAACATCACGCTAGCTTTATCGCGCCAAATTTCGTAGTTGAGGCAAACGCCCGATTTAGCTCGCGCGGCAAATTAAGCACGCCGCCTAATAAAAGCGGTATAAAATTTGCTCGCGCGCTAAAGCCCGTCCCTCGGGGCCTAGGCGTATAAAATTCTACCCAGGCGGATCATGTTCGAGCCGCATTTGATCGCGAGCTCAAAATCATCGCTCATCCCCATCGAGCAGATCCGCGCGCCGTGCGGCATGAGCGCATCGAAAATCTCACGCGTCGCCTCGAAGCTTCGCGCGATCTGCGCGGGCTCGCTCACGTGCGCTCCGATGCTCATCACGCCGATTAAATTTAGATTTTTGCACTCCTGCTTGATGCGCAAAAACTCCTCCACCGCGCGGTTTTTATCGAGCCCCGTTTTGGAGCTCTCGCCCGCGGCGTTGATCTCTAGCAGCGTATCTAGCGGATAATTCAGCCGCTTATTTACGGCAAGCGCAAGCTCGTAACTGTTGCAGCTCTGCCACAGCGTGGGGCGTAGAGCGATGAGTTGATTGATTTTGTTGCTTTGTAGCGTGCCTATGAAGTGCCACTTTAGCGGCAGTTCGCGCAGTAGCTCGCTTTTGCGCTTCAGCTCCTGCACTCTGTTTTCGCCAAACGCGATCTGTCCTTGCGAATACAGCTCGCGCACCTCATCCGTGCCTACGTTTTTGCTCACCGCGACTAGCTGCACTTCGCCCGCGCCTGCTTTTGCAGCCTCAATGCGCTTTAAAATTTCATCCAGTCTCATTTGTAAAATCCCAAAATTCTAGCGAAATCATTTAGCACCGTAAATATCATCAAAAGCGCTAAAATCCCTATGCCTACGTAGCTAGCACCCACGAATACCCGTTTTGGCACCGGGCGGCGGAAGATGAGCTCAAAAAGATTAAACGCGATGTGTCCGCCGTCGAGCGCGGGGATCGGAAAGAGATTGATAAGCCCTAAATTTACCGATATTAGCGCCACGAGCGCGAGCAAGACCGCCGCGCCGTAATCGACCGCCTTTGAGGTGATGTCGGTAATAGCGACGATGCCGCCCATTTCCTTGGGCGAAACGACGCCGCTGACGAGCTTTTCTAGACCTACCAAGATGAGCTTTGATGCCTCCACCGTCTGATCCCACGCGAAGCTAAGCGAGCCTGCGCCCTTGTGATACAGCGTCACGGTCGCGTTGTAATCGGGCGAAATGCCGATGAGCGGCACTCTGATGCTCTCGCGCCAGATGGTTTTTTTCTCGCCGAGCTTCGGCGTGAGCTGTAGGCTCAGCCGCTCGCCGCTGCGCATGATTTCCAAGCTTAGAGGTGCGGCGGTTACCTGCTTTGAGATGTCGTCCCACTCGCGGATCTGCTTGCCGTCAATCGATAAAATTTCATCGTTTAGCATAAGACCTGCGCTTGCCGCGGCGGAATTTGGCGAGATTTTGCCGACCTTGGGCGCGAGCTTTTCGACGCCGATGTAGCCCAGCGCGATGTAGATCAAAAATGCAAGCAGCAGGTTAAAAAACGGCCCCGCGAAAAGTATGATTATGCGCGCGATCGGGCCTTTGGAGTTGTAGCTGTCGGGGTCCGCGCTTGCCGCGGCGGGATCCAGATCCTCCTGCCCCTTAAGGCTCACGTAGCCTCCCAGAGGGATCGCGCTGATGGCGTACTGCGTAGCGCCGATACGCTTAGTAAAGACCTTCTCTCCAAAGCCCACGCTAAAGACATTCACCCCCACGCCCAGTGCCCGCGCTGCCAAAAAATGCCCCAACTCGTGGAAAAAGATGAGGAAGCTGATCGCCAGCACCGTGACCATAAAATTTATCGAGTAAAAATAAAATCCGACCGCCAGGATCGCGAGCGTTAAAATTATGCTTTTCAAATTTCAAACCTTTGTAAAAAATGGGCTAAGCTTACTATTATTTTGCAAATTTTAAGCTTAGATTGCCGTTTAAAGCCTTGGCTCGTTTTTTTAAACTTGGTTAGCTTTAAACTTAGCCCACCGCCGTTTCGAGCTATAAATTTAGCTAAATTAAGGCGCGCGGCGGATGGAGGACGCGAGGAATTTAAAATTTAAAAACGAAATTTTACCGCGAGATTTTGCGGAGTGGATTATAAAATTTCGCCGCACGAGGCTTTGTGCTTTGAACCGCCGCTATGCTTTGAAATTTCATTATGTATTAGCAAGTCGTCATACTCTAAAATTTTGTTGCGCTTTGAAATTCCGTCGTGTTTTAAAATACTGCCGCGTCGTCCTGAAATTTTGCGCGGTGAATTTTATGCTTTCAAATTTTATAAGCTTAGCACGCCGCCGTGCGCATACAGACTAAGCATCTATAGAATTTTGTCTAGTAAAATTTGAACGTGAAATTTCAAAATTCCGCGCTACTAAAATAGGTGAAATTTTACGCTGAAATTCTATCGCTAAAACCCACTTAAGCGCGGGTTCTAACGCTTTACGATGAGGTTTTGTAGCTTCACAATCCATTGTTTTAGTTTGGATAAAAATTTTGATTTAACTTCGAATGATTGCGAGATCAAGCTTAGTCTAAATTTTTCATCTATTAAATTTGGACTAAAGCCCTCTAACCCGCTTTCGCAAGTGGATCTAAACATTTTGCGTATTAGTCGTTTTATTTTGCCTTGCGTCGGCGCGGCGCTGTGATCGCCTAAAATTTCTATTTTCTTTATCTTGTAGCTGATTTCATTTACTCCATCTACGGTTTTGTTGAAAATTTGCTTTAGCACTATATTTGCGTGGTATTCGTAATAACCGTGATTGTAATGGGTAAGCGTAAAAAGATCATTGCTACCGTCCGAGCCCACTTTTATAAGAAAAATCTCGTTTAGCTCCTTTGAGATACACCACAGATGATCTATCTCATCTCGGCTTAAGCTAGCTAGGCCGTGTTGATTTCTAAATGGATTTATGATTTGCTCTAAGTTGTCCTCAAAGCGGTATCCGTCAATCAAAAATCTACCTACGTAATCAATGTTGTAGTTCAGGGCGTCTATTAGCAAAACATTTTCATTTTCGGCGTTAAGGGCGTCTTGTAAAATTTTAAAAATATCGCTTTTGCTGAGCTTGCCGCTACTTCTCGGCTCTAGCGCATAGAGTTTATGGATACGTCGCTTCTGTCCATTTATCATCCTAAAATCGCCGAACCAAGCGCCATAAGTAATGACTGCATCAAACATTTTGCCTTGATAATACAATCTATATGCGTTAAAATCTAAATTGCAATGATCCCAAAAGCCGCTCTAAAGCTCCCGTAGTTTATAAGCCAGGCACCAAGCTCTCTATCTATGCGCCAGCTTAATTTTATAGAAATTTCAGGATAACATCTAAAAGGCAATCGCTTTTTAGAAATTTTATTTCTAATATCTTTTTCTACCTTATTGAGTTTATACTTTCTTGCATTTTCCTCACCGATTTTCTCTTCAACTACGAAAGCCATATTTAGCCTAAATTCTAACTCTTTTTTGTCGCCTTAACATACGCCGCGACGTATTCAAAGCCCGAATATAGCGTCAGTGCAACTGCGATCCAAAGTAGGGCGTTTGCATAGGGCCACTGCATCGTTAGCCAGCCGATA
Organism: uncultured Campylobacter sp.; assembly: GCA_963520005.1. Lineage (GTDB taxonomy): Bacteria > Campylobacterota > Campylobacteria > Campylobacterales > Campylobacteraceae > Campylobacter_B. The sequence goes on along the minus strand of CAUQPS010000001.1, from coordinate 143,306 downwards.
GCGATCATCTGAAAGACCGTTTTTACCTTGCCCGCCATCGACGCGGCGACCTCTACGCCATCGCCCGCCATCGCCACGCGAAGGCCCGTGATAAAAAACTCTCGGATTAGGATCAGATAGATCGCCCACGGGCTGGCGCGCCCGATAAACATAAGCCCCAAAAAGCCCGCAAGCGTCAGCATCTTATCGGCGAGCGGATCGATGATGGCACCAAGTTTGGTCTTTTGATTCCAAGAGCGCGCGATGTATCCGTCAAAAAAGTCCGTGACGGAGGCGATGACGAAGACGAGCGCGGCAAAATAATCGATCCAGCTTACGTGCACCGAGCCCACCATGCCGCCGTTTGCATGGCCTGCTAGTAAGATCAGCCAGAAAAACAGCGGCGCCAGCGCAACGCGAAAGCTCGCTAAAATATTGGGTAAATTTAGCATTATTTAAAGGTCGTTCCGCCGTCGACGATGAAGGTGTGCCCCGTCACCCAGCTAGCCTTGCTCGAGCATAGAAATAAACATGCTCCAGCCAAATCCTCCGGCTGCCCCATACGTCCTAGCGGGCTAAGCTCGGCGGTTTTATCGCGTACCTCTTCGTAGTTGGTAAAGGCTCGTAGCGCGTCCGTCTCGATCGGCCCGCCGCTAACGACGTTTACGCGAATATTTTTCTCGCCGAGCTCGGTCGCGGCGTAGCGCGCCATCGCTTCAACCGCGGCTTTTGCCGTGCCGTGGCCCGCGTAGTTTTCGATATAGACTAAATTTCCAGTGGAGCTAAGCGAGATGATCGAGCCGCCGCCTACCGCTTCCATGCGTTTTGCGGCTTCTTGCGCGCCTACGACGAAGGCATTTACGGTCGCGGTAAAGATATTATTGATGCCGCGCGGCTTTAGCCTCATAAATTTCGTGTATCCGCCTGCGACTGCGCGACCGGAGATGATAGCGTTTGAGATGAAAAAATCCACTCGCGCAAAATCCTCGTCGATCTTGGCAAAGAGCTCCTTGTAGGTCTCTGGCTCTAAGATATTTAGCGCATAAGCGCGCGCCTTGATGCCGTAAGTCTTCTCAAGATCGGCTGCTTGCGAAGCGGCTAGCTCCTCGTTGGAATTATACGTAAAAGCGATATTTGCCCCCGCAGCTGCGAATTCTAAAACTATCGCCCTGCCTATGCCTCTCGTGCCGCCGCTGATAACTAGCGTTTTTCCTTTAAATTCGTTCGTCAATTAAAATCCTTTGATAGTGTATTGTTTCATTACGTTTTCTATTTTTTTGAGGTTTTCTACGCTCGGCTCGCAAAGCGGCAAGCGGTACTCCAAGCTAGGCGCGAGGCCCGCGATATACATCGCCGCTTTGATCGGGATCGGATTGCTCTCGCAGAATAAAATTTTATTGATTGCGTAGAGATCGTCATTGATCTGCTTGGCTTTTAAAAACTCATTTTGCAGCGCAAATTTCGTTAGTCTCGCCGTGTAATCGGGCAGTAAATTTGCCGTAACGGAGATCACACCCTTGCCGCCGTTGCTTAGGATCGGATAGTTGATCGCATCCTCGCCGCTAAGCACGCTAAGGCGCGGCTCGTGTGCGAGCAGATCGACGCATTTATCGATGCTGCCGCTAGCTTCTTTGACGCCGTAGATATTTTCGCAGTCGTTAAAAAGCTTGATGATCGTATCTGCGGCTATGTCGCAGCCGGTGCGTCCCGGAACATTGTATAGCAGCACCGGCAGATCTACCGAGCTCGCGATCGCCTTGTAGTGCAGATACAACCCCTTTTGGGTGGGTTTATTGTAGTAGGGCGCTACGGATAAAATTCCGTCCGCGCCGTGAGCCTGCGCAAACTGCGCGAGCCCGATCGCTTCGTGAGTTGCATTGCTGCCCGCGCCCGCTAGCACCTTGACGTCCGTGCCCTTGCACGCATCTACGGCAATCTCGATACAGACGCGGTGCTCGTCGTGCGTCAGCGTCGCGCTTTCGCCCGTGGTGCCGACGGGCACGACCGCGCTTATGCCGTTTGCGATCTGTCTTTTGATGAGCTTGGCGTAGGTCTGCTCATCCAGTTTGCCCTCTTTAAAAGGCGTGATCAGCGCCGTCATAGAGCCGATTATGACATTTTTATTCATCGTTTTCCTTTCGTAAGATAATGCTCGTGGAGTTTTTAAGGCTTAGATAGGTCTTCATCGCTTTTTTAACCGCACTTTTATCCAGGCTTTTGATCTCGCGCTCCAGCCTAAATAGCGCGTCTAGATCGCCGCGGACGATGTAGCTGCCATACATCTGCGCTACCTTGCTAGCGCTATCGAGAGAGTAGATAAGATCGCTGCTTAGGGTGTTTTTGATCTTTAGCATATCGTCGTCGCTTATTTTAGCTTTTTTGGCTTTTTCGATCAGCGCTAAAATTTCACTCCTCAGCGCCTCGCCGCTTACGCCTTGGTTGCAAACGGCAAAGACTATAAATAAATTCTCGTCCTTGGCGCTCATATCATAGATGTTGATCTGATTGGCGAGCTTTTTCTCATCGACCAGCACGCGTTGCAAAAGCGAGCTCTTGCCGCCGCTAAGATATATATCCATCGCTTTGATCGCCGTGGCGTCGGCGTGGTTAAACGGCGGAATTTTAAAGGCGACCGCCACGATCTGCGCCTCGCTGTTTTTGTAAATAACGCTAAGCTTCTCGCCGTCTTGCGCGGGCTCGGTGCAGTGAGGGCGCGGAATTTCGCTTTTGTTTTTTACGGGCGCGAAGTATTTTTTGGCCGTATCAAACGCCGCCTTTTCGCCGACGTCGCCAGTGATCAGCAGCACGGCATTTTGCGGCTGATAAAATTTGGCGTGAAATTCCTTGATATCTTTGATACTCCAGTTTTCGATGTCCTTGCGAAAGCCGATCGGCGTCCAGTGATACGGATGGTACAAAAACGCGGCGTTGTAGAGCCTGAAAAATAGGTATCCGAACGGATCGTTATCGGTGCGCCACAGCCGCTCTTCGAGCACGACCTTACGCTCGGGCTGAAATTCTTTGTCTTTGAGGCTTAAGTTTTGCATGATGTCGGCGTAAAGATCCAAGCAGACCTCTAAATTTGAGCTCGCGCACTTGATGAAGTAGTGCGTATAATCAAAGCCCGTGCTTGCGTTATTCACGCCGCCAAAGCCCTTTACGAGCGCATCGAACTCGCCTGCCTTGCGATTTTTCGTGGATTTAAAATTTAGATGCTCCAGCATGTGCGCAATGCCGCTTTTGCCCATCGTCTCGTCGCGGGAGCCGACGTTGTAAAACACGTCCACGCTGATGACGCCGCTGCCTTTATTCATCGGGATGTGATAAATTTGAAGCCCGTTTTGCAGCGTGATTTTCTTAAATTTCGGAAACATTAATCTTTTTTCGCCTTTCGTTTTTTGCTTGAGTTTTGCTCCGCGTCTTGGGCGCCGCTCGTCTCTCTGGTTTCTTTAAGTTCTTTAGCTTCTTTGATCTCTTTAGCCTCTTTTACCTCAGCTTTTTTAGTTTTGGCGCTGCTTTGTTTTGCGTTTTTGACCTTAGAGCTTTTGCTTTCCACGATGTTTTTCGGCGCGGCTTTAGTTTTAGAATTTTTGCTTTCTATGTCGTTTTTTGACGCGGCTTTGATCGCGGTTTTATTTTTCTGCGCGGTTTTAGTTTTTGCAGTTTTGCTCGCCGCTCCGCTTTGTTTTGCGTTTTTGACCTCTAAATTCTCGCTCTTTACATCGCTTTTCGAGAGATTTTTAGCTGTGGCATCTTTCTGCTGCGAGGCGTTGTTATCCTGCACGACGTCTTTCCGCGAGGCGTCATCATACTGCGCAGTACCCTTCTGCGCGGCATCTTTTTGCGTAGCGTCCTTCTGCGGGATATTATCCTGCACGGCGTCCTTATGCAAGGCGCCATTCTGTGCGTCATCTTTCTGCGAAGTGTCCTTCTGCGAGGCATCCTTTGAAATTTTACCGCGCTTGGAGCTTACGCCGCTTTTTGAAATTTGACTTTGCTTTTGCTCTGTGCCGCCTTTAGACGCGCCTTTTGAAATTTTATCCTGCTTTCGATCCGCGCCGCTTTGCTTTGTGCTTTTAGCCTCTAAATTTTTGCTTTTTGCGCTGCTTCGTTTTGTACTTTTAACCTCGGAATTTTTGTTATTCGCGCTACTTTTAATCTCTGAATTTTCGCTCTCCGCACCGCTTTGTTTGGTCGAGCTTTGATCCGTCGCGACATCTGCGCTTACCAAGGCGTTTAAATTTGCCGAAGCGCTAGAATTTTCGTCCGCTTCGGAGTTCGAGCCTGTTTTAGCGCTAGAAATTTCATCTGTTTTAGCGGCGGGAATTTCATCGGCTTGGACACCCGATATTTCGCTTTTGCCGTCGTTAGAATTTTCGTCCGCATCCTTGCTTTCGGGCGTGTTTGAAATTTCGCTCGTTTCCTCGCCTTCGGTCGCACTCGAAATTTTATCCGCTTTAGCTTCCGCGTTTTTATTTTCGTAAGCGCGCAAATCCGCGCCGTTGCCGAGATTTTCCGCCAGATCATTTCTGATGCCGTATCCTTCGCCCGCGCGATCTTTTAAATTTACCCCGACCGCCTCGCTTATGTTATTGAAGCCATCTGCGCGCAGAAGCTCCGCCAGCCCCTCATTGATCGATTTTGCGACGAACGGACCCTTGAAGATAAAGGCGGTAAAAATTTGAACCAGGCTCGCGCCTGATTTGATGCGTTCGTAGGCCTCCTGTGCGCTGTCTATGCCGCCGCAGCTGATTAGGACCGTGCGACCGAAGAGCTCGCGAGCGACCTGTGCGAAAAGCTTTCGCGATTTTTCGGTGATCAGTCTGCCGCTTAGACCGCCGAAGTCCCTAGCGTTGGGGCTTAGCGAATAATCAACGCTCGTGTTGTTTATGATGATGCCGCTTGCGCCGCTTCGCACCGCGCACTCGCACAGCGCGATCGCCTGATCCGCGCTCATATCGGGCGCCAGCTTTAAGACGAGCGGTCTGTTCGTGATCTTTTTCATCGCTCCGATCAGCTCGCTTATGAAGCTGTTTTCTTGCAAAGCGCGCAGATTTGGGGTGTTCGGCGAGCTTACGTTGATGATGAAAAAATCGCATAGCCCGTTAAATTTACGGCCCAAGGCTTCGTAATCGCTTATCGCATCCTCGTTCGAGGTGGCTTTGTTTTTGCCGATATTTGCGGCGATCGGGATTTTAAAAGGATAAATTTTTCGCACGCGACGCTCTATAACATCGGCGCCTTGATTGTTAAAGCCCATCGCGTTTTGAATGCTCTGCTCGCTAACGAGGCGAAAAAGTCGCGGCTTTTCGTTGCCGCTTTGAGGACGCGGCGTAAATGTGCCAAAATCTATGTGCCCGAAGCCCAGAGCCGCCAGCGGCGCGATCATCGTGGCGTTTTTGTCGAATCCGCCCGCGATACCTACTGGATTATCGAAGCTTAAATTCCATATATTTTGAGTTAAAATTTCATCTTTATAAACGCCGAATTTTGCCAAAGCCTCAAGCCCGCCCGGAGTCGCATAGAGCGCGCGAAGTCCGAATTCTGCGATCTTGTGAGCGGTTTCTGGATCAAATCGAAAAAAGATCTTTTTTAGGGTATTGTAGTTCATAAAATTTCCTCAAAATTTTGCGTAATGGTAGCTAAAATTTAATTAAATATAGATAAGGGTTTCGCGCCGTATTTGCAATCTGCGGCGGTAAAATTTAGTTCCGAAATTATACGCTTAGAGGCTGCGTAGAATTTCTACGGCTCGCCGCGACGATCCGAATTTACGCAAAAGTTCAAAGATGTGCGGTGTAAATTTTATAAATTTAGCCCGCCCGGGTACGTGCCGAAACGCGCGGCGTCCGTAGCGCGGCTCGCGATGGCAGGCATCGCCGCGATTTTATCCTACGTCTGACTGCGTTCAATCCCGCTGAAGCTAAATTTTAAAATTTAAAGCGTCTGCTCGCGCCGTTTGAGCTTTAGCGTGCGTCTTTGTCAGCGAAGGCAACGATCATCGTGCCCAGAGGAATGATCGTAACGCCCAAGATAATCGCCAGCGGGTTTAGCAAGGATAGCTTGGCAAGCAGGTAGATCGCCGCCACGAGCGCCGCGTAGGACAAAATTTTAAACGGAGAGAAAAACGCCCCCGCAAAATTGCTCCGAACTTCGCTCTGCTCAAGCTCGCCCTCCCAATCATTGGCGCTAACGTCCGAGCCGTCGAAATCGCTTTTTGCGTCGTCATTAAAAATTTTACTTTCTCTTCCTGAAATATTACGGCTCACACCGTCTAAATTACCCCTTACCTTATCGCCGGCTCCGCAGAAATCGTCTTTTGAGTTATCGCCCGCGCCGTCAGGCCCGCCCCCAAAATCGCCCGCGCCGCCGCCCGGCTCGCCGCTATCTGCGCCATCGCTATGATTGCTGCGATCTGCGCCGTAACTCCAGCCGTCGCCTAGATCGCTGCTCGCTCCGATTTTCAAGTCGTCGCAACGCGCGCCTATGCCGCCTTGCGAACTATCGCTAGCTTTGTCGCTTATGCCGCCGTGTGAGTTGCCGCAAATCACGTCGCAAGTCATTTCAAATTTATCGGCGGCGACGCGTTCCAAAGCGATCGCGTCGCAAGCGGAGGTTTCGTCGTCGCTCTTTGTATAATTTACGTCGTGCTCGCTGGTAGCGGTTTTGCCGCACTCGGCGTCTAAATTCAAGTCGTGAGTAAAATTTATATTGGCGGCGGAGTTTGCGACACACTCGGCGGCGGTTTCATCGTGCAGGGCGTGGCTATCATCGTTTTCGACGCAGCTATCGCCGCTCGTGAAATTTACCGCGCCTTTGGAATTTCGCGCGTTTGAAATTTCGGCGCCTAAATTTAGGCTGCTAAAATTTTCGTTCTTTAAAATTTCGTTGCCGTAAACTTCGCTGTATGAAATTTTATCGCCGCCGCCTGTGCCGCCTCGATTTTCGCCGCCGCAGCTTGCGGAATTCGTATCGTTTGCGGAAGTTTCGTCGTTCATAAAACCTGCGGAATTTTTAGGGCTTTGCCGTAAAATTTCATCGTATTTACCGGCTCTGAGCTCATCTTCTATTTTGTTGCGGTAAGCGCGAAACGAAAAATATACCGCTCCGAATGCGCCCAAAAATCCAGCCTCCAAGCTAAGAAGCCACGCAAGTGCCCGTACGCCGAAAGAGCCCGAGCCGAAAAATCCTGAGCCGCAAAGCGCTAACCCAAGCAGGACAAACGCCGCGTTTAGCGCGCAGTATATGAGCAAAAACCGCCTATTCAATCCCGTTCATCCAATTCGTCGTCGTCGAAATTTTTCGGATCCGCCTTGTATTTCGGATCGTCCTCGAGTTCCTTCAGGCTCGAATTTAGCGCCTTGCACGCGCGGTAAACGTTCAAAAACGCCGCCGCGATGCCGATAGCGATGCCGAGCCATAATAAAAGCAGCGAGCCCGTGAGGTGCCGCAGCCCAAGCCCGATCGCTACGCCGATGCCGATCGCTACGACGATTGAGATGCCTAGGCTGATGTCGCAGGCACCCTTTACGATTTTGTTTAAATTTTTCGTTACTCTCATCTAAAATCCGATTAAATTTAAAACGCAGCCCTTAAAGCGCCGCCATCGCTTCATCTGCCGCGTTTAGCGCAAAGTCGATCTGCGATTCGTTCATCGTGGAGCAGATAAAGCCCGTCTCAAACTGACTAGGTGCCAAAAATACGCCGCGCTTAATCATCTCGCCGTGAAATTTTGCAAAGCGCGCAGTGTCTGCTCGCAGGGCGCCGTCGTAGTCGCGCACCTCTTCGTCTGCGAAAAAGTAGCCGAACATCGAGCCTACGCAGGCGGTTTGTAGCGCGATGCCGCGGCGCTGCGCTATGACGCAAAGCCCGTCTGTGAGCCTGCGCGCCAGCTCGCCTAGCCTTTCGTAAAGGCCGCTGCTAGCGTAAATTTTACTTAGGCTAGCGATGCCCGCAGCCATTGCGACGGGGTTTCCGCTTAGCGTGCCTGCTTGATATACCGCTCCTAGCGGGCTTATCATATCCATGATTTCGCGCTTGCCCGCAAACGCCGCTACGCTCATGCCGCCTCCGATGACCTTGCCGAAGGTTACTAGATCGCCGCGGACGCCGTAGACGCCGTAGCTGCCTAGCTCGCTCGCGCGAAAGCCGCTCATTACCTCGTCGATTATCAGCACGATCTTTTTCTCGTCGCACAGCGCGCGAAGCTCGGTTAAAAATTCTGGATCCGCCGGCACCAAGCCCATATTTCCCGCGATCGGCTCGATGATGATCGTGCCGATGTCGTTTTGCGCTAGGACGTCCTTTACGCTTTGTATGTCGTTGTATCTGGCTAGGTAGGTGTTTTTTGCGACGTCCTGCGGTACGCCTGCGCTGCTTGCGTTACCGAAGGTACTCGCGCCGCTGCCCGCTTTGACGAGCAGGCTGTCGCTGTGACCGTGGTAGCAGCCCTCAAATTTTAAAATTTTATCCCGTCCGCTAAAGGCGCGCGCAAGGCGGATCGCGCTCATCGTAGCTTCCGTGCCGCTGCTGGTAAAACGGATCTTATCTAGGAAATCGAAATTTTTTAGCACGAGCGAAGCAAGCTGCGTCTCAAGCGGGCTGGATGCGCCGAAGCTTAGCCCCTTTTTGGCGGTCTGCACGACGGCGCGCTCTATGTCTGCATCTGCGTGACCGAAGATGAGCGGACCCCAGCTCTGCACGAAGTCGAGATATTTTTTGCCCTCGACGTCGTAGATGTACGAGCCCTCGCCGCGATCCACCATAAAAGGCTCGCCGCCTACGTTGCCAAATGCTCGCACAGGCGAATCTACACCGCCTGGGATAAGTTTTTGTGCTGCTAAAAATTCGTCGTGATTATTCATTTTTTCTCCTTCTTTTTGGGTTGATTTATCGATTTTATATATTTGTAGATGATGATGATCTCGTTTTGCGTTAGGAAGTAGCTCGGCATCACGTCGCGCGAGCTGCTGATCCCGTCGGCGAGCTCCTGAAGCGAAAGATTGTTGATCGGCGGCGCGTTTAGGGCGCGTTCGTAGTAGGCGCCCGCAGTGCGGTTAAATTCTTTATACGTCGCGATCAACGAGCCCTCGCCCTTCTCGCCGTGGCACTTGTCGCAGCCGATGCCGCGGGGGTTTTTATACAGCATCGCGCCGTATTCTTCGTCGGTGATGAAGCTCTCGGCTTGTGCGCCGCGAGGTAGAAAACATATGGTCGCGTTTAAAAACAGCGCTAAAAATATGAAATTTCGCATCTTCTCGTTTCGAATTTTTGGCGCAATAATATAAAAAATGTGCTTAAATTTCATAACGCAGCTATCTTTTCGATCCCCTCGAAATAAAAGACGTTTAGCTCGTCTTGCCTGCGGTAGAGGAATTTTAGCCCGTGCGCCTTGGCGATGTTATCGACGATGTAAAGCCCCAGGCCGAAACTTTGTTTGGCGTTCGTACCCTTGACGAAGGCCTCTTTGTAGTAGCTAAAGTCCTTCTGCAGCGGTTCGCCTAGCGTTATGAAGTCCATCGTCTCGGCGTCTAATCGGATTAAAATTTTACCGTCTGCGGCGTATTTTACGGCGTTGTCGATTAAATTTTTCACCGCGACGCAAAAGAGCTTCAGATCGACATTTAAGCTCAGGCCTAGCGGATTTTGCAGCGTGACGCAGCCGGGCTCGATCATCGCGATACTAAGCGCTTCTTTTAAAATTTCATCCATTGAAAAAATTCCGCATTCGCCTAGCGCCGTGCCCGCAGTCGCGCGCTCGACCGCCGCAAATTCGTTGATTAGGCTTTCCAGTCGCTCAAAGACCGAGACGAGGCGCTCTTGATTTTTGCCGCGCTCGATCATCTCGACAGCGATGCGACCCTTTGTGATGGGGGTTTTGAGCTCGTGCATTATGTTTCGCAAAAACAGATGACGCGATTCGTTGAGCTTGTTTATCTGCGTGACCGCCTCGTAAAATGCGTGCGAAACCTCGGAGATTTCGTCGTTTCCCGCACTTACGTCCTTGATCTGAAGATCGCCTTTAGCAAATTTATCGATCTGACGCTTGAGCTTGCGAAGGGGGCGAATTTTGCGGATGATGAAGATATATGCAAGCAGGATGATCACCAAAATGACACCGTAGATCGCTTTGAAAATATCGTAGCGGTAGGGCTGATACTCCTTGTCATTTAAAAGCCGCGTCTCGCCAGCGTGAGTGATTTTTAGATAATGTTTACGTTTAAAAAGCAGGATATCAGCAGAGCCAATGTCTGCGGAGATGCTATCTAAAATTTCAGCGTCTTTGATGATCTCATCGCGCTTGGCTTCATCGCGGATGGTCGAAAACTCGAAATTTGCGACTTGCCGTTCGTATTCGACATCGCTGATGAGCTTGCTCATTTGATATAGGTTCGCTCGCGCAACGATAGAGTATTTGGAGTTTAGCTCGCGGGTATAGTTTTGCTGATCGTAGCCGATGAGCCAGAGTAGAGCGAGCGAAACGCCCACGGCAGCGAGCGCGAAGATGAACGTGATAGTGTAAAAAATCGACGATCTTACTTTCATTAAATTTATATGATCCTTAAATTTTTAAAATTTCAAAGCTTTGAAGCCGCGGGCTTGCTTTGGCTTTGGCCCGCGGACTGGCTTACGGCTCATTCGGCTTTAAATTTACGGCGCGTCTTTAAAGGCACAGCGCGTAAATTTTAAAATTTCATCGCAAAGCAGGGTGCTTTTAAATTTATCAGCCGCGCCGCTTTAAATTTTAAAATTTACCCCTTCTCGCCGTGCCCTGGGTTCTGCCTTTTACAACTCGCCTCGCACGTAGAGCCGAATTGCTTGTCGAATTCGACGATAAAATTTCGCGCGCATCTAACCGCGTGTCAAATTTATAACTACAAAATTTTATCGTAAAATTTTAACGCTTCAGTTGCGGCGCCTTAAATTTGAAAAGCAAAATCGCGCGGACCGACTTGTGATTTCAGTTTCGCCGCGCGAGCACCTTTTAAATTTAGAGCCGCGAGCGGCTAAATTTTATCGCGCCGCTCGCCGGACGCAACGCTCATTGTATCAGCTTATAGCCTACGCCGCGGATGGCGTGGATGTAGCTGGGCGCCTTGGATGTTTCGCCAAGCTTTAGGCGGATGCGACCGATGATGACATCGATGCTTTTGCTCGAGGACTCCTCGCTTATGGAGCTGCAGTTGTAGATGAGCTCCTCGCGGGTTATCGCGCCGCCTTCCTTTTTGATGAGATACGAAAGCACATCATATTCGGCGATGGTGAGCGACAGGGGCTGTCCTTTGAAGCTGATGACGTGGCGGAAATCATCCACTTCGAGGTCTTTTTTGGGCTTTGCGGCGCGCTGGATGGAGTTTATGTCGTAGCGCTCGATGTGGCGTTTGATGCGTGCTAAAAGCTCTTGCGGATTATAGGGCTTTGGCAGATAATCGTCCGCGCCGAAATCGAAGGCGTTGATCTTATCGGTCAGATCGTGGCGGGCGCTTGATATTATGATCGGTATATCGGTGTTTTTGCGGATCTCTTTGCAGACCTCAAGCCCGTCCATCCCAGGAAGCGTGAGATCTAAAATCACGAGGTTGAAATTTTCTAAATTTAACTTAGAAAGCCCCAAAAACGGATCGTCCGCGACGGTGATATCAATATCGTATTGCTGCAGATATTCGCTTAAAATTTCTGCGAGTTCTAAATCGTCCTCTATCATTAAAATTTTAGTCATAAAAAAAGCCTTTGAAATTTTGCGCGGATTATAACAAAATATAGTTTATATATTTTAAAGCGGCAGGCTGGGGCGAAATTTTATAAAAATGAAGCTCGGAGAGGAGAAATTTTAAAATTTTTCAAAACTGGGCGAAATTTCAAAAATCAGCCCTAAAAATATGGCGAAATTTTGAAATTTAAAGAAGCAAAATCTGAAAAATTGACGAATTTGGGCTAAATTCGGCTAAATTTTGCCGATTTTTGCGTTTTTTTCTTAAAAAACTATTGTATTTTTTGCGAAACTATTGTAGAATACCGCCCAAACCACTTTATTTTAAAGGATTAGCATGAAAAAAGCTGATTTTATCCAAGTAGTTGCCGATAAGGCAGGTCTTTCTAAAAAAGATACCGTTAAGGTAGTTGATTCTGCGCTTGAGGCTATCAAAGAGCTTTTAGTAAAAGGTGATGACATAAGCTTCATCGGCTTCGGATCTTTCGGTATCGCAGAGCGTGCAGCTCGCGAGGGTAAAGTTCCTGGCACAAACAGAACTTACAAATCTCCTGCTACTAAAGTAGTAAAATTTAAAGTCGGCAAACAGCTAAAAGAGGCTGTTGCAGCTGCAAAAGGCAAGAAGAAAAAATAATTTTCTTGCTCCAAGCCCCGTCTTCGGGGCTTATCTTTTTTAAATTTATACAATCATAACTTTTCAAAATGCCCGAGTGGTGAAATTGGTAGACGCACCAGACTCAAAATCTGGCGAGGGCGACCTCGTGTCGGTTCGATTCCGACCTCGGGCACCATAAATCTTCTTTAAATTTTATCCGTAATTTCAACCGCCTTTTGTAAATTTCAACTTGCTATAAAATTTTTTATACTATTATTACCGCGGTATTTCTTTAAAAGAGGCAATTATTTATGATACGTAAAATTCTTATCGCTAATCGCGGCGAGATCGCGGTTCGCATCATTAGGGCCTGCAGAGATCTGCATATTAAAAGCGTCGCGATCTACACAAAACCCGACGTTGATTGCTTACACGTAAAAATCGCCGATGAGGCCTACGAAGTAAGCGCGGACGCGCTAAAAGGCTATCTGGACGCCAAAAAGATCGTCGAGGTCGCCAAAGAGTGTGGCGCTGATGCGATACATCCGGGATACGGCTTTTTGAGCGAGAATTTTGACTTTGCAAGAGAGGTCGAGGACGCGGGGATCATCTTCATCGGTCCGAAACCCGACGTTATCCGCAAAATGGGCAACAAAAACATCGCTCGCTATTTGATGCGCAAAAACGGCATTCCGATCGTGCCGGGTACTGAAAAGTTAAATCACGAGAGCATGGATACGATCAAAAAATATGCGCGCGAGATCGGCTATCCCGTGATTTTAAAAGCTAGCGGCGGCGGCGGCGGACGCGGTATCCGCGAGGTGTGGGAAGAGAAAGATATGGAGAGCGCCTACGACTCGTGCACGAGGGAGGCGAAGACCTTTTTTAACAACGATGAAATTTTTATGGAAAAACTCGTCGTCAAGCCGCGCCACATCGAGTTTCAGATCATCGGCGATAATTACGGCAACATCATTCACCTTTGCGAGCGCGATTGCTCGATCCAGCGCCGCCACCAAAAGATCATCGAGATTGCGCCGTGCCCCTCGATAAGCGAGCATCTGCGAAAGACGATGGGTACGACCGCGGTAGCTGCGGCAAAAGCAGTGAATTACACCAATGTCGGCACGGTGGAATTTTTGCTCGATGATTACAATAACTTCTATTTTATGGAGATGAATACCCGTATCCAGGTCGAGCACGGCATCACCGAGGAGGTCACGGGCGTCGATCTGGTTGTACGCCAGATCCGCATTGCAAACGGCGAAATTTTAGAGCTCGAGCAAAGCGACATCAAGCCGCACGGCTACGCGATCGAGGCTAGAATCACCTCAGAAAACGTCTGGAAAAATTTCACCCCGGTCCCCGGCACCGTTAGCGATTATTATCCCGCGCTAGGTCCTTCCGTGCGCGTCGATAGCCATATCTACAAGGGCTATAAAATTCCGCCGTTTTACGACTCGCTTCTAGCCAAGCTCATCATCAAAACTACCGACTACGACCTGGCCGTCAATAAGCTAGAGCGCGCACTGAAGGAATTTCGCATCGAGGGAGTGCGTACGATCATTCCGTTTTTGCTCAGCATCAGCAAGTCGCGTGAGTTTCGACTCGGCTTTTTTGACACGAGCTACGTAGAGAAAAATTTAGACAAAATTTTAGAAAACACGATGGACGATATGCAGCCGAATAAAAACGAAGCGATCGCCGCTATCGCTGCTGCGATGCGTAAATCGGCGCGGATTTAGGAAAGAGTATGGATTTTTTAGATAGCCTAAAAGATATAAAAAAGGATATGCTTAAGGATAAGGCAGCAAGCTCCGCGCCCAAAAAGCCTAAAAAGAGGAATCCAAATCGCGACGAGTTTAAAGATATTTTCAGAGATGATGATTTAAGCTTGCAAAGCGAGAGCGGCTTAGACGGCGTCGCAGAGGAATTTGACGTAGCCAAAGAGAGCATCGCCGCACGCGAAAAGCGTCTCAAAGACGAGTTTTTAAAATACGTGGACGCGGCAAATATCAAAAAGCTGAATGACTGAAATTCCATTTTGCACGCTGGATTTTGCCTGCCCCTATCTGGACGGCAGAGCCGCGCGTAGCGAGTATCTCTACATAAAAGATTGCGACTTCGAATATAATTCAAGCTTAGCGCAGCACGGCTACCGCCGCTTCGGCAGGTATTTTCAAAAGCCCATTTGCGCAGCCTGTGCGGAGTGCAAAAGCCTACGCATCGATGCCGCAAATTTTAAATTTAGCAGATCGCACCGCCGCGTCTATAAAAATAATCGCACGACCGCCTATATATGGCAATCTCGCCCGCTTTTAAACGATGCGCGTTTAGAACTTTTCGCGCTTTATCACGACTACATGCATCTAAAAAAAGGCTGGCCTCTGCAAGAGATCGATTTTGAGCGATATGATGAAATTTACGTCCAGGGCCACGGCGACTTCGGCAAAGAAATTTCTTACTACGGTGAGGACGGACGGCTTATCTGCGTCGATCTCATCGATATCGTGGATGACGGCATCAGCTCGGTGTATTGCTACTACGATCCGTATCTGCCGCATCTAAGTCTGGGTAAATTTTCGCTTTTAAAACAGATCGAGTTTGCCCAAGATTTGGGGTTGCGTTGGATTTATTTGGGCTATGCGGTAAAGCAGTGCCAGAGCCTAGCGTATAAATTTAGCTACGAGCCGTATGAAATTTTAAACTCATACACAGAGCTTGATGCTCCCGCCGTCTGGGAGGGGCGCATAGAGGGGTAGGTTCCACGCACGGGCGTCCAAGGAGCAGCCTAGTCATACGCGCTGCGTAGAAAAATGGGCTCCGCTTGCCTTTACGGTCTGTAAATACGGCGCGCGGTAGAGGTCATGCCGCCGCGTAGAATTCGGTCTCGCGCAGATACGACGCGGTATGTTAAAAGCACGCCTCGGCGTCAAATCTCGCGCTAAAATTTCGCGCGCTATGAGTCTTCAAGGCTTTTGAATAGCTGCGGGCGTTAAGATTTACACTGAAATTTCGCGTTACTCGGCCTACGAAAATATCCGCAGCGAGGAAATTTAAGGCGATGGAAATTTAAAAGGAGAGAAGATAGATTTTCAAATTTTACGGCAGGCTCGACATTTGCGTGTCGCAAGACGACAGACGCGGCTTTTGGGCGTACTTGGCTCTTGAGTGCGCGCGAAAAGGGCGATTAGTTTCGTAATATAACTCTTACGCTGCCGCAATTAGCTTTGGTGCCGCGGCCGGCTTCGGCATTGACCTAGTTTCGATATCGCGATTGGCTCTGGTCCGTAACCGATACTGCCGCGCAAGTGGCGAAGCACAAAAAGATGGCTTATAAAGCACGATTTGCATATATTTTGTAAAATTTAAGCAAACTGCGAAGCGCAATAAGACGGTCGGTTACGGCAAATTTATCAGCTCCACCTTGTTTTCCAGCGTTTTTGGGATCAATAAAACCTTGCCGTCGCTTGAGATGTCCGCAGGTCTTTGCATCGCGCCGAGGTTTATTTTGCGTATCTGCCCGTTTGCATTGATACGCCAAATTTTGCCGCTTAAAAGATCCTCACCCCAGTCGCTAATTAAAATTTCGCCGTTTTTTCCGCGCGCTATGCCGTAGAAAACCCCCTTCATATCGGCAAAGATCGAAATTTCTCGAGATTTCAGATTCATGCTTAGCACGCGCCCCGAAACCTTTCCACTAAGATCGAATGTAGTGATCAGAAGCTTATCGCCTTTAGCCAAAAGTCCGTTTGGGCTGCCTAGCGATGGATCGATGCGCGCAAACTCATCCGCGGTGCGCGAGAGCAGGTCGATGCGCCAGATCGTCCCACGCACATTATCGCTTGCGAGCAAAACCTCGCTACCGAGCGCTACGACGTCGTTTAAGGCCTGCGCTCCCTCGATTTTTAGATTGAAAATCTC
The DNA here is from genome assembly GCA_963520005.1 of uncultured Campylobacter sp. GTDB lineage: Bacteria > Campylobacterota > Campylobacteria > Campylobacterales > Campylobacteraceae > Campylobacter_B. The sequence continues at coordinate 127,098 of CAUQPS010000001.1, read as the reverse complement.
CTGGCCTTTGCTAAAGCCCCTGATTGCGTCCAGATCGCACACGTAGAGCACGTCGCCGATCTGCGCCATTCCGCCGGGATTTACCAGATCGTCTATAAAATTTGTCTCAACGACACCCGAGTTTTTTACTATACGGCTGATGAAGCCGTCGCGCTCTTGTGGATCTTCACTACTGCCGCGATTTGCGATATAAAAAGCGTCATCGGTAATGAGCGAACCACTAGGTGCGCTAAATCCGTCGATCTCTAGGCCAAAAAGCGCACCCGCCAAGGCGCACGAAAGTAGAACTTTTTTCATAATCTCTCCTTGATCTCGCCAAAATTTTAAGAATTTTAAAATTTTAAGGGAAGCGACGAGTGCCGGGTTAAAATTTTAAAATTCGCAGCGAGCTTTAAGATGAGCGAAATTTAAACCCGCAGAGCAAATAAAAGTGTAATTTTAATTAAACAAGGCGGCTTAATCGGCAAAATTCTAGCGGGTCGGAAGGTCTTGCTTCGCGCGTCGCTTTTAATTTGATGCGTCGAAGCCGAAGTAAGTAGGTTTTGTGTGCGCTTTAGTTTATGCCATCACTCGCGGAATTACGCTGTAAAATTTAGCCACATCGCGCGGACCGCAAGTTTCGCATACGTAATTTATTTAGGCAGTTGCTTTAAAATTTTAATTCTACGAGCGGATATTCTTTTGCAAATTGTGGGCGTGATTTTGATGCGCAGATGAAAGCGTTACGTTTAAAGACACCTCCGCTTTAAAATTTGATTTAATTTAAACAAAGTGTGATTAAAATGCGATTTAAATTTTATGTACCACGGGTGTAAATTGCGGTCGCGAAAAGAGAACCTGCCGCAAAAAATTATTTAAAATTTACAGTGTACAAAACGCCTTTTGAAATTTAAAAATTTTAAAACGAACCTAGCTACTTTTCAAAAATTTAATACGCGAAATTCAAGTGCACGACTAGTCGCTGCCGTTTGCTTGAAATTTAAATCGCAAAACTTAAATTATAGAATTTAACCGCGCGCGCCGAAGTGGGAAGTGAAAATCTAAAGCGCTCTGGCTGTCTTAGATGCTAAAATCCTCGCCGAGGTAGAATTTGCGCACATTCGGATCGCTGGCTATCTCTTTTGCGGTACCGCCTGCGAACAGCTCGCCGTCTTTGATGACGTAGGCGCGGTCGCAGATCGCAAGTGTTTCGCGGACGTTGTGATCGGTTATGAGCACTCCGATGCCAAGATCGCTTAAATCGCGCACGATGCTTTGGATGTCGTTAACGGCGATCGGATCGACGCCCGCAAACGGCTCATCTAAAAGTAGAAATTTCGGCGTTATCATCAGGCTTCGCGCGATTTCGCAGCGCCTGCGCTCGCCGCCGCTTAGGCTCACGCCTTTGCGCAATCTGATCGGCTCGATGTTGAGCAGATTTAGCATCTCATCGACTTTGCGTGAGACCTCGGCTTTATTTTTATAGGTAATCTCCGCAGCGAGCATTAAATTTTCTTCAACGCTGAGCTCCTTAAAGATGCTGCTTTCTTGTGGTAGGTAGCCGATGCCGAGCTTGGCGCGCTTATGAAGCGGAACCTTTGCGATGCTGCTCTCATTAAGCAAGATATCACCACCGCTAGCGCTTATCAGCCCACAGATCATATAAAACGTCGTGGTTTTGCCCGCTCCATTGGGCCCTAGCAGCCCTACAATCTCGCCGTTGTAAAGCTCTAGCGAGATGCCCTTAATGATCGGCGTGCCTTTTATGGTTTTTTTAAGACCCCTGACTTCCAGTTTATGCATAGCTTACCTCGTATTTTCGCCCTTGCGCGTGCGGCGTGATCCTCACTACGCAAAAATCAAGCTCATATTTTTTAAGTAAATTTATCAAATTTTCATCCGCCCACTCGATCAGATGAAGTCCCTCTTCAAATAAATTTTCAAATAGTCCGTTTTTTAAAATCCCCTCACAGCCGCCGTTATAGATGTCGTAATGATAAATTTCGCCGTAGTTTTGCATGATCGAAAATGTCGGTGAACTCACGTGCTCGTCTAGCCCGTGCGCCCGCACGATCGCGCGCGCAAGCGTCGTTTTGCCGCTGGCAAGATCGCCGATTAGCAATATTATGCCGCTTTTTGGCAGCGCTTGCACGAGGCGTGAAATTTCATCCTCGCCGCATACCAGTTCAAAGCTCTTGGACATACTTTGCCTGCTCGCTTTTGGGCGTATTTTTGGCGCTAGGAAAGGCTAGGACCTTAAAGCTTTGCTTCCTATCCAAAAAGCTTATTGTGATAACGTCGCCGATTTTAAGCTCTTTGGCGGGCTTTGCTACCGCGCCGTTTACGGCTACGACGCCGCTTTTGCACATATCTTCGCTGATGGCGCGGCGCTTGGTGATATTGACTGCGTTTAAAAATTTATCGATTCTCATAAGTGTGAGTTTAGCGATATTTGCCTTAAAAGCAACTATTAAACTATTTATTGGTAGAATTTCGCCAAATTTTACGTAAAGGATTTGAGATGGCAAAAGATGTAAAAAAGGTCGTTTTGGCGTATTCTGGAGGACTAGATACTAGCATTATTTTAAAGTGGCTCGGCGATACTTACGGCTGCGATGTGGTGACTTTCACCGCAGATATCGGTCAGAACGAGGATTTGGGACCTATCAAAAATAAAGCTGTGAAGCTAGGCATCAAAAAGGAAAATATCTTCGTAGAGGATCTGCGCGAGGAATTTGTGCGCGATTACGTATTTCCGATGTTTCGCGCAAATGCCGTCTATGAGGGCGAGTATCTTTTGGGCACATCGATTGCGCGCCCGCTGATCGCTAAAAAGCTAGTCGAAATTGCTAAAAAAACCGGCGCGGATGCCGTAAGCCACGGCGCGACCGGCAAGGGTAACGACCAAGTCCGCTTCGAGCTTGGCGCATACGCGCTAAATCCCGATATTAAGGTGATTGCGCCGTGGAGGCTATGGGATCTGAACTCTCGCGAGAAACTACTTGCTTACGCTAAGAAAAACGGCATCGATATCGCTTCAAAGCCAGGCAAATCGCCGTATTCTATGGATGCGAATATCCTTCATATCTCCTACGAGGGCTTGGTGTTGGAAGATCCCGCTCATGCGCCTGAGGAGGATATGTGGCGATGGACCGTGAGCCCTAAAAATGCGCCCGATAAGAGCGAGATCATCGAGATCGAATACAAACACGGCGATCCCGTAAAGCTAAACGGCAAGGCGCTTAGGCCGCATGAGATGCTAGCTGCGCTTAACGAACTCGGCGCTAAAAACGGCATCGGCAGGCTTGATCTTGTAGAAAATCGCTACGTCGGCATGAAGAGCCGCGGTTGCTACGAAACTCCAGGCGGCACGATCATGCTAAAGGCTCACCGCGCGATTGAGAGCATCACGCTAGATCGCGGCGCGGCACATCTAAAAGACGATCTAATGCCACGCTACGCCGAGCTCATCTACAACGGCTTTTGGTTCAGCCCGGAGCGCTTGCTGCTTCAAGAGCTGATAAACAAATCCCAAGAGCACGTAAACGGTAAGGTTAAGCTAGAGCTTTATAAGGGCAACGTGACCGTGCTAGGCAGACAGAGCAAGAGCGATAGTTTGTTTAATACCGATTTCGTGACGTTTGAAGAGGATAAGGTTTTCAATCAAAAAGACGGCGACGGATTTATCAAACTAAGCGCGCTAAGATTTATTATCGCGGGCAAGAACGGACGCAAGCTTTAGCTGAAATTTTGCCGCAGGGCGGACGGGCAAATTTCACAAAACGAAATTTTAAAATTTATCGGAAAAGTAGCGAGCGGCTGCGGGCGAATTTTATAAAATTTCACGAAATTTTAGATCCGCCCGCGCCGCTTATAAAATTTTATAAATTTAAAGCTAAATTTAAAAGGATAATGGATGAAAGTATTATTGATAAAAGACGTTAAGGGGCTCGGAAAGGCGGGCGAGGTAAAGGAGGTCAAGGACGGCTACGGCAATAACTTCCTAATCGGCAAAGGCTACGCCAAAGCCGCTACGACTGAGGTTTTGCGTAAATTTGAAGCGGATAAGAAAAAGCAAGCCGAGCTAGAAAAATACGAGGTTGCAAGCTTGCAAAAACTAGCCGAGGAGCTAGCCAAGATCCGCGTAAAGATCGTAAAGCAGACGGGCGAGAGCGGCGCGCTTTTCGGCTCAGTGACCAAAGATGAGATCGCAACCGCGCTAAAAGAGCAAAAAGGGATCGAAATCGATAAGAAAATCTTAGAGACCGAGGCTATCAAAACGACCGGGATCTACGACGTAAATACTAAGCTAAAGCACGGCATAAGCGCTAAATTTGAGATAGAGGTGGCTAGTGTTTGAAGCGACTACCATTTTAGCCTACAAAGGCGCGAAGGCCTCTGTCATCGGCGGCGACGGGCAGGTTACGTTCGGAAACACCGTCTTGAAGGGCAATGCGACTAAAATTCGAAAGATCGGCAAAGAGGGTAATGTTTTAGCGGGCTTTGCGGGCAGCACCGCCGATGCGTTTAATCTTTTTGATATGTTTGAAAAGTGCTTAGATGGCGCAAAGGGCGATCTTTTAAGGGCCGTGATAGAATTTAGCAAGCAGTGGCGCAAGGATAAGTATCTGCGAAAGCTCGAAGCGATGATGCTGGTGCTGGACCGCAAAAATATCTTTCTGCTTAGCGGCACGGGCGATGTGGTAGAGCCGGACGACGGCAAGATCGCGGCGATCGGAAGCGGCGGGAATTACGCTCTTAGCGCGGCGCGAGCTTTGGATAAATTTGCAAGCTTAGACGAAGAGGAGCTCGTAAAGCAAAGCCTTAAAATCGCGGGCGAGATTTGCATTTACACGAACGAAAACATCAAGACATACGCAATTTGGGACGAAAAGAGATGATGACGCCAAAGCAGATTGTAGAGAAACTAGACGAATATATAATCGGACAAAATAGCGCAAAACGTACGATAGCGGTGGCTTTGCGAAACCGCTACCGAAGAATGGCGCTTGAAGATGAGATGAAAAACGAGGTGATGCCCAAAAACATCCTGATGATCGGATCTACCGGAGTGGGTAAGACCGAGATTGCGCGCAGGCTTTCGAAGATGTTCGGGCTTCCTTTTATCAAGGTCGAGGCGAGCAAATATACTGAAGTAGGCTTCGTGGGGCGCGACGTGGAGAGCATGGTGCGCGATCTGGCTGCCGCGTCGGTAAATTTAGTACGCGGCGAGGAATTTGAAAAGAACAAAGACAAGATCGATGATTACATCAAGCGTAAAATTTTAGAAAAAGTCCTTCCGCCGCTTCCGCGCGGAGCGAGCGAGGAGAAGGTCGCAGATTACGAAAAAAGCTACGAAAAGATGGCGGCCAAGCTCGAGCGCGGCGATCTGGACGATCTTAGCATCGAGATCGAAGTGAGCGAAAACGCGCTTGAGTCAAATCCGAATTTGCCGCCCGAGATGGCGAATATGCAGGAAAGCTTCATCAAAGTAATCGGAATTTCGACGCGCAAAAGCAAAAAAGAGATGAAGGTAAAAGACGCCAAGGTTGCCCTCAAAAGCGAGGCTAGCGAGAAAGTTCTCGATATGGAGAGCATCAAAGCCGAAGCCGTTAGGCGCGCGCAAAACGAGGGCATCATCTTTATCGATGAGATCGATAAGGTGGCGGTTTCAAGCGGCAATAGCGGTAGGCAGGATCCGAGCAAAGAGGGCGTGCAGCGCGATCTGCTTCCGATCGTGGAGGGCAGCAGCGTAAGCACGAAATTCGGCAATATCGACACCGATCACATCCTTTTTATCGCCGCGGGCGCCTTTCATATCAGCAAGCCTAGCGATCTCATACCCGAGCTTCAGGGGCGCTTCCCGCTTCGCGTCGAGCTTGACAGCTTAGACGAGGCGGCGCTGTGCGAAATTTTAACCAAGCCAAAAAATTCGCTTCTTAAACAGTACTCGGCGCTTTTAAAGACCGAGGGCGTGGAGCTAGAGTTTAGCGAGGACGGGGTCAAGGCGATCGCGAAATTTGCGGCAAGCACGAACGAAAAAGTCGAAGACATCGGCGCTAGAAGGCTACATACGATAATGGAAAAGGTGCTTGAGGATATCAGCTTCGAAGCCGATAAGTTTAAAGGGCAAAAGATCGTCGTGGATGAGGAGCTCGTAAGCGAAAAGCTCGCGGGCATCGCAAGCGACGAGGATCTGGCAAAATACATTTTATAAGGCGGCGCGGTAGCCACTCTTAGAATTCTGCGGAGTCGCGGAATTTTGCGCTTTTGAAATTTGCAAAGCGTTAGAATTTTGGGTTTGAAATTTAGCGAAATTTTAAAAATGCGCAGAATTTCGTCCTTTTAAATTTGGCGATGCTTTAAAATTTTAAGTCTGTAAAATTTCAGGAATGATCTAAATTTTATGCAGTGCTGGCTATATAGTGTCGTCGTGAGATGAAATTTAAAATTTTGCAGATAATTTACGAAGCTGTAGAATTCGCGGCTTGCGAGATTCAAAGTGAATATAATTCTGCGCCGAGGCGGGTAAAATTTATCGCTACCGCGCGGCTTGAAATTTTAAATTTTACCCGCTTATGTAATGGCGGAATTTCAAATTTCAGCCGCTTGTGCGGAGCCAGCCTGCGCAAAACGAGATTTTAGAATTTGCTTGCTAGAGCTTAACGCTGCGGCCGCGAGCAGGATAAAATTTTATAAATTTAAGGAAAATATGAAAAGCGGATTTGTAACGCTCATCGGGCGGACGAATGCGGGCAAGAGCTCGCTGTTAAACTACCTCTGCGGCGAGAAAATTTCGCTCGTCTCGCACAAGATTAATGCCACGCGCCGTAAGATTAACGGCATCGCGATGAACGGCGCAGATCAGGTGATTTTCACGGACACGCCGGGGCTGCACGAAAGCGCCAAGCTTATGAATAAGCTGATGGTCGAAGTCGCGCTCGGGGCAATTGAGGGCTGCGATTTGGTGCTATTTTTGGCGCCCGTGCACGACGGTACCGCGGAATATGAAAAATTTTTAAATTTAAACGCAGGCATCAAACACATCGTGATTTTAACTAAAATTGACGAAGTAAACGACGAAAAGATCGTGCAAAAGCTGCTGCAATATCAAAAATTTACCGATAAATTTGAAGCGATAATCCCCGTTAGCATCAAAAGAAAGGTCTATAAAAAGCAGGTTTTGGACGAAATTTGTAAAATTTTACCCGAGCATGAGTATTTTTACGACCCCGAAATTTTAAGCGCAACCAATGAGCGTGAAATTTATCGCGACTTCATACTTGAGGCGATCTTTGAGAGTATGAGCGACGAGATCCCGTATTGCAGCGACGTCGTGATGGAAAAAATAGTAGAAAAACCCGGTCTAATCTCGGTATATGCGCGGATCATAACGGACAGCAATTCACACAAAGAGATGCTGATCGGCAAAAACGGCGAGGCGATCAAGCGGATCGGAATTCGAGCCAAAAAGTTAATTTCAAATTTTTCTAAGGTCAAAATTTACTTAAAATTAACAGTTTTTGTAAAAAAAAGCTGGAAAAATGACGAATTTAGGGTAAAAACCGATTTTATCTATTGACATTTTATTTTATTTCTATTAGTATTAGCAGCGTAGAAAATTTCATTTGGAAGTGGAGTGTTATGGCAAAGAATAGTAAAAATGCTAGTTCGATTGTTGCGATTAACAAAGTCACGCAAACCATATTCGGTCTAAGTGAGAATGAAGTTTTCGAGCACGACTTCTCAAAAGCGAATCGTGCGAAGGAAACTTACGTCTCATATATTCCGTATAAGGATATAATGACTGCGACAGTCGAGATAAGCAGATCGGTAGAGGACGCGGATCTTTTAGATGCGATCGTCGTTAAGGTGTATGAGGAGCTGGGGCTTGACACCGCTTTGGATTACAAAATCACCTATAGTGAGGTAATAGGCGCTGGCGGCGATGATAGAATTTTCAATGTCTTCGTCGTAGATAATGCCAAACTCACTTCAGAATTCGATGCGATCGCCGCTAGGACGAACTACATCGACTATGTGGCTATGGCTCCGTTTTTATACGAGGGCTTGTATAATAGAGGCGTCCTAACTCGCGACGGAATCGACTGCTTCATCTACTTGCAACGCGACGATGCGTTTTTGGTAGTGTATCAAAACGGCGAATATTTTCAATCTCGTCAAGTAAGATACAACCTAAAATTCTTACATGAAAAATATGTCGAGCTAGTCGGTAGCAGAGTCGATGAAGAGAGCTTTTATAGATTGCTCTCCAAACAGGGAGTAAATTTAGAAAATCCGACCGAACGCGATTATATGATCCAAATTTTTGACGATATGTTTTACTACATCAATGACGTGTTGAACGGTATTAGTAAAATTTACAACGTCAATATTCAAAATGTCTATATCGGAACGGATATCGGTAAAATTCCTGCGATCGAGGTTTTTGTTGAAAATAATCTAAAGCTAAGATACAAGGATTTTAATTTTAACGTTGCAATCAACGCAAAAGATTATCCGCTCACTCAGCTAGATATTTTGATGTTTTTGGTAGGTCAAGATTATTTAATTACTAAAGATGACGATCACAACTACTCGCCGTTTATGAGACCTCCGCCTTTGACCCAAAGATCAACCGGTAAGCTGATAGGCTATATGTTGCTAGGCTGCTTACTTGGCGCTGCGTATCCTGCGTATAACTTCGGCTATGGATATTATAATAATATGGTAGCTGATGATAAAACTAGCGAATATAAAGGTTTAGAGGAAAAGATGGGTCCCGCTAGAGATGAAAGTGCGCGTTTGGATAAAGAGACTAAAGAGGTAAATGCCCAGGCTGCTAAGAGTGGTAAAGAGCTTAACGACAGGCGCAAACTAATTAATGCCATCTTAGATAAGAAAAACAATTACGCTATGAAGGGTGTTTCTATTTTTGAGCTAACCAATATGGTCGTTAAAAATAAGGGCAATATGGTTAGGATCGGTGATGAGAATAGGACTCTAACTGTTCAGGTGCGCACCAAAAACGATAAGCAGATGACCGAGCTTTTAGAGGATATCAGTAAAAAAGAGGTGTATGGCGTGGATACTAAAACAATCGCGCTGCAAGAGGGTAATAAAACCGTATTTTACGATAGCAACATCAGTGTGGAGGTTAAATAATGAAAAAGAAAAGTTCATTAGATCAACTTGATCAATGGTTTGCCTCCAAGGGAAATAGTGCAAATAACTATTTTTACATAGCTTTGTTGTTTGTAGGTTTGGTAGCTTACTTTATTTTGAGTAACTATGCGGATCCGTATTTAGAAGAGAGCGAAACAAATCTAAGTACTGCCACGACTAAGCTTGAGGGCGCACAAAGAGAGTATAACGAGTTTTTTGGCGGTGATCCTGATGCTTTTGTTAATAATAAACGCAATATCCTCAATGGTGCTAGGACCAACCTTAACAATATTATTGAAGAGCGTGGGTATCTAGACGGCAAGCTAAAAGAAATTTCAAAGCTTACCTATAATGAAAAGAACTGGGCTAAATTTATGGATAGCCTCTCAACGATCGCAGAGAATAACAATATTAAAATTTATGCTATTCACAGCGATAGAAGAGAGCCTAGCATCAAACAAATTTTTCAGCCTGAAGCTTTGCTGGATATAGATGTGAAATTTGAAGGAGCATTTTCGAACGTCCTTAGGTATATCAACCTTATAGAACAATCGGAGATGATCGTAGATGTAAATAAGATGGATATCAATGCCACTAAAAACGGCAAAATCGGTGGAAGTATCGGTATATCTATCTGGGGAGTAAATTACTAATGAAAAAGTTAATTTTATGCTCTTTGCTACTTTCTACTGCTCTATTTGCTGTAGATAATAATCAGACGGTGGCGCCTAGTAATGGAGCCTATAAAGCTAAATACGATGCGATATTTGATGATCTTAGTAAGCCTAGAGTGGGTCTTAGCGATGAGCAGATAGCTTCTTTGCAAGATCCGTTTTATCCTAAAGAAGCCAATGCGCCTAGAGAAGCTAATCAGCAGGTGGATCTAGGTTATCAGCTAGTAGGTATTATGGGCGATAAGGTTAAACTAAACGATAAGTGGTATGGTTTGGGCGAGTATGTAGGCTCATATAAGATCGTGCAAATAACGGGCAATAGCGTTATTATTACCAACGACGATGAAAATAAAGTCGAACTAACACTAAAACAAGGAAGTCAAAATGTCATTATTACATATAAGTAAAAAGCTTAGCATAGCCGCTATGCTTGCTTTGTCTGTTACGGCTACTAGTCTATATGCTGCTCCCGCAACTGCAGGTAATTGCGATAGGAAGGCGCTAAATATTAAGATTAACGATACCGTTACGCTAAACGAGATGCTAACTCAGCTATCTGATATGTGCCACTTCTCGGTGGTAGCAAAAGATGCTATCGCTCAAGAGGAGATGAGTAAGCCACTGCAAGGCGTAAGCATCAAAGACCTTTCTTTACGCGAAGTTTTAGATCTACTCATAAAAGAGAATAATCTAAGCTATGAGTATTCTCATGGCATATTAAAAATTTCAGCGCTAGAGACTAGGACTTTTAAAGTGGATTACATCACCTCTATTAGAGAAGGCACTGCTGTTACTAAATCTTCTGTCGATTCCGCACCTACGAAAGTGGATGATAGCGACGATAAAGAAAATAAAGAAGATAATAAGATCACTACCAAAGAGAAATTTGATTTTTGGGAGAAGATTAGCGAGGAAATCACCTCTGTTTTAAATAACGGTACCGAAAAATACGTCGCAGTCGCTCCTATTATAAATCAAAATGCCGGTTTAGTAACCGTTACTGCTATGAAGTCTCAGATAGCTCGCGTAGATAGATATCTAAGCGGTATGCAAAAACGCCTTAGTCGTCAAGTCTTGCTAGATGTAAATATCATATCTGTCGAGCTAAATAACGAATACACTACCGGTATAGATTGGAGTAAATTCCAACTAGGATTTAATACCTATGTAGGCGGAGATCCGACTAAGCTTTCAGGCTATCACATAGATAACGGAAATAGAGGAAAAGCTAGCGATACTCACGGAACTTGGACGATAGGGGCTAATCTAAATTTCAATATCGACGGTTTGATTAACTTTCTAGAGACTAAAGGTAAAACTAAGGTTATTTCAAGCCCTAAGGTAACTACGATGAATAATCAGCCTGCTATTATCTCCGTAGGTGATACTATTAACTACGTATTAAAATCCACTAATACGGGTGATTATCAGGGTGGTAGTACTCAGTCAGACGATCAGTATTCGATCTTTGTAGGTATTCTTTTGAATATCTTGCCTGAAATTTCAGATGATAATAGGATTATGCTACGAATTAATCCATCTTTAAGCTCTCTTAAATACGCAGAGGACAATGTAAGAACAAATAATAGAAGAGAGATTGCACCTGATACCTTGCAAAAGAAACTCTCAAGCGTAGTTTGGGTAGATGATGGCGATACTGTAATTTTAGGCGGTTTAATCGGCGCAACTAAGTCGAAAGATAACACTAGGGTGCCTGTGCTAGCCGAAATTCCGCTAATCGGAAATCTTTTCAAAAGCACTGCTGATGTTTTGCGAACGTCGGAGCTAATATTTGTTGTAACTCCACATATCATCGACAATACCGGCGCGCCGCTTGCTACCTCTCTTAAAGAGCTAGGTTACTCAAAATCCATCTACGAAAATGAGTAATAACTATACGGCGATCAAGGAGATCTTTATCGAGGATAACGAAGTCTCAGACTTCGTTAATCTCGATAAATCTACCCTTGCTTATCATAAAATTTTAAATGCTTTGCAAAAGCCGTTAAAACTTATACTTTTTTACGGCAAACCGGGTTGCGGCAAGACATTTTTGCTTAATAAAATCAAGGTCGATCTTGAGAAAAAGGTAAGAGTCGTATTTGTGCCGCAACCGTTTTTTGATGAGAAAGAATTTTTCTTAGAGCTTTATTCGCAGATTTTTCATTCAACTCCTAGCGAGCCGATTGATAATTACGAGAATTTTATGCGAGTTTACAGAGAGAGATTTGGAATTTCTACTAACGTAGGGGCGGTAGAGCAGGTCGTTATTTTGCTAGACGAGGCTCAGCTGTATCCTGGGAATTTGATAGAAAAAATTCGCCTTATGGCAGATACCAGATTATTTAAATTTTTATTTACGGTGCATAAGACTGACGAGGAAGATCGCCTCGCGAAGGATTATTTTAAAACTAGAATTTGGGAAAGCATCGAGCTTCCTAATTCAAATTTAGGCGAAGTCAAGCTGTATATTGAAAAGAAGCTTGTGCTTCATGGCTTTCAACAATACTATTTTATGTTTAGCGACGATAATTTCGATTTGATTTTAAATTTAACGGACGGCAATATGAGAAACATCAACAAGCTTATGTATAAGATGTATGAGCTTTTTGAGTATTACGAAGTAAATAAACCTACGGAAATTAGTTTTTCGCAGATTAATAATAAAATTATAGAGATGGCAGCGATAGGCTCGGGGATAATAAATGCTTGAATTTTACGAAGTAAACGAACTTGAAAAAAAATGGGAAGAGTATAACAAAAACAGAAAGCAGTTTTCTTTCCTGAAATCTAAGCCGAATTTCGTATTGAGATTTGACAAGACGATTTTGGGGCTTTTGATATTGATCTCGGTTGCGATCGGAGCGATATTTTGGCTGCTTAAAGATAGTGATAGCGTCAGTATGGCAAGTATCAATCAAAATATTGAGGACAAGGGCGGTGCTTCAAATTCTGCTAATGATGCCGAGCAGCAGGCGGCAGATCTTGCAGTGCAAAATAATATTTCCAAAGAAGATTACAATATCAGCGCGCCGAAAGTTGCCCGCGCCTCTAAACACGAAAAGGAACGCCCAAGCTTAAATTTAAACGACGTGGGTGTGCTATCCAGCGAGGATTCCGGTGGGTTTAAGATAACCAATAATTACGAAAATGGCGGAAACTATGGCGGGCAGGCTCAGGCTCAGAATTTCGGCGGTCAAAATTTTGGCGGACAGAATTTTGGCAATCAAAATGCTCCTACATTTAACGTACCTAATACCAATAACGCAGCTTTTGCAAATCAGCCGCCTAAAAACGAGGTTATAGATTTTGGACGCGCTCCATTGCCACCTAAATCAAATTTCGCTGGAGGTTCTACAAATACCGCAAGTAGCGCTCCGCTAAGTTCCAGGATTGAGATAAAAACTTCAAATTTAAGCGAAGATAAGCAGAGCTTGGAGAGCAAATTTTACGCGACGAATAAGATTGAGTATTCGCTATCGCTAGCCGAAGAAGCGTATAATAAGAAAGACTACGACAATGCGATCAAATGGGCTCTTACGTCAAATGAGCTTGATAAGGACAACGTCGCTAGCTGGATAATTTTTGCCAAAGCCAATTATAAAAAGGGTCGTAAAGAAGACGCGCTTTACGCTCTTGAAACCTTTAATGCAAAGGCGAAAAATAGCGAAATTTCTAACCTCATTTCAAAGATAAGAAGCGATAAACTATGAAAATTTTATATATTTTAGCTTTTGCGATCGCGTCGTTATTTGCAGTTAGTGCCGATGACGTGCGCAACTGGGATCAGATCGGTCAGTATAACCGTATCTGCCAAGAAAGCGTGCGAAATTTATTCATCGAGGAGCAGAGCGAGGCACTTGCAAATATGTATGCCAAAGCGTGCCTTAAGATGGATAAAGTAAATGAGCTCGTCGTGCCTACGGTGATGCTTTATAAGACCAAAGAGGCTCGCGAGAATGCCTCTCTTTATTCGACTATAATTTTTCAAAAAAAGATGCTTTATTTGGCGCTTTGCGACGGCGTGGATATTAGCTATATTCGCACGCCTAAGATCAATTATATTTTGTCTGAAATTTTTGATAAATTTACGGAGAGAGCATACGTAAAAAAGAGTGATACGTATGTCTTTACCCTAGAAAACGGCGAGCGCGCCGAGCTTTTTATCAAAGAAGAGGAAGAGGTAAAAAAGATGGTAATTGCAATTTACGCTGGCGATAAGCTTAGCTCGATTAAAATTTATTGGTGATCGCGATGACAAAGATTGAAGAGCAGATTGTTGCGATTTTAATACGAAACAATATCCTTACTAGCACCGTTGTTCCGGAAATCAAGGACAAAATGGATATCGGCTTGACGCTAGGCGAGGTTTTAGTCGGAGATAACTATCTAAGCCAGGATGATTTTTGCTCGATTTTAGTTGAGCTATACAAACGTCGTCAGATAGAATTTGACGATATAAGCGAAAAATTTTCGATGGATCCGAAGGAATTTTTGCAAATTCTAGCCAAGAAAATGAACCTATCGTATATGAATTTAGACGATATCGACATAGATTTCAGACTATCGGAACGCACTCCTACCGCACAGCTTAAAAGATACGGCGTGATACCGGTTAAAGCGGATGATCTGAATATTTACGTTGCTTTTTCTGATCCGTTTAATCTTGAGTCACAAGATAAAGCGCAAGCTATGTTTAGCAAGCAGCTGCTTAAAATCGTAGTAGCTGATCCAAATCAGGTAAATAAATATCTATCTAAGCTTGAGCTTTCAGAGAGCATTAAAGGGCTCGTAGCGGAGATCCGCAAAGAGCTTGCTAACACCGGCGGTAGCGGAAGCAGCGATGATACCTCGGCGATTTTAAAGCTCATTGAGATGATAATCAGCCAGTCTATTAAGATGCGCGGTAGTGATATTCACATCGAGCCTACCGAGAATAACTGCGTCGTGCGCACCAGAATCGACGGAATGCTCGCTGAAATTTTTATCTTTGATAAAGATATCTATCCGCCGCTGGTAAGCCGCTTGAAGCTACTTTCGAATATGGATATCGCCGAGCGCCGCAAGCCGCAGGACGGCAGGTTTAGTATGAAAATTTCAGGTCGCGAATACGACTTTCGTATCTCGACACTGCCTATTATCAATGGTGAATCTACCGTTATGCGTATCTTAGATAAATCCAAGGTTATCATAAGCCTGGAAAAGCTCGGCATGCACCCTGATAGCTTTAAGAAATTTAATAATGCTATGAAGGCTCCATACGGTATTATCTTGGTTACCGGACCTACGGGAAGCGGTAAGTCTACGACGCTATACGCGGCACTAAACGATATTAAAAATATCGATACTAAGGTCATTACCGTAGAAGATCCGGTAGAGTATCAAGTAAATTTAATCCAACAAGTCCAAGTTAACGAAAAAGCAGGTCTTACCTTTGCTTCGGCACTGCGCTCGATTTTAAGACAAGACCCCGACATCATAATGATCGGTGAGATCCGAGATCAAGAGACCCTTAGAATCGCGATCCAGGCCGCTCTTACGGGACACTTGGTTTTCTCGACCCTACACACCAACGACGCCGTTAGCGCGATACCTCGTATCGTAGACATGGGTATCGAAGCCTATCTCATAAGCGGTGCGCTCATTGCAGTAGAGGCACAGCGTCTCGTGCGAAAGCTTTGCCCGCACTGCAAGCAGCCTACAAATCTGCCTAAATCGATGCTTGATCAGCTGAAGGAATTCTTGCCTGAAAAATACACATTTTTCAAGGCCGTAGGTTGTGATCAATGTGGTCAGACGGGCTACATGGGGCGTGAGATGATTAGTGAAATTTTACCTATTACCGATAAAATGCAGAGCTTGATCGCTAACGGTGGCTCAAAGGACGATATGAGAGCCTTAGCGAAGGAGGAGGGATTTATAGATATGTTTGAAGACGGTGTTATACGTGCTGCGCGCGGAGTAACTAGTATAGAAGAAATTTATAGGGTGGCTAAACAATGAAAAAGCAATTAGAAGTTGAATACAACGCCAAGGGCGCAAGAAGAAAGATGTTTTTGCAAGCCAGCGATAAAGTGCAAGCAAACAACCTTATGAAGCAGCGCGTAGGCGGGACGATCGTAAAAAGAGGTGAAACCCAGGTTGTAGCCAATACGGGCGGCGATTTTAAGGCGCAGGTTTCGCGCATGCTAGGTGGTAGCGGAAGAGTTAGAACGATGCCGTTAGTAGCGTCGATCCGTCAACTTTCGGTTATGACAAATGCCGGAATTTCAATCCACGACTCGATCAAAGAGGTCGCAAGAGCGGCAGAGGATAAGACGCTAAAAGAGATTTTTAGTGCTATGAATGATGATCTTAACGCAGGTCTTAGCTTGACAGAGTCTACGGAGAAATTTAGAGGTCAGCTCGGTGATGTCGTCGTTGCGATGGTAAGTCTGGGCGAAGCAACCGGTAATATGGCAGAGTCTCTAGCCAAGCTTGCCGCTATGCTTCAAGAGCTTTGGGAAAACCAGCGTAAATTTAAAAAGGCGATGCGTTATCCGATGATCCTTATGATTGTTATGGCGATTGCATTTTCGGTTTTGATGATGTATGTCGTGCCGAAATTCCGTGAGATTTTTGAGGATTTGGGCGCGGATCTGCCACTACCTACTAGAATTCTACTTGGCATCGAAAGTACTCTTAATAATTATGGAATTTTTGTTTTAGCAGGCATTATAGGCACTATCATAGCTCTTAGATGGGCATATCGCAATAATCCTGAGTTTAAAAAGGGCTTTGATAAGACGATTTTAAAGGTCTATCTATTCGGCAAGATCATATTTTTCTCGACGATGTCGCGATTTATGCTTATTTTTACAGAGCTTGTGCGAGCGGGTATTCCTATCGCAGATGCGCTGGATACATCTGTTTTAATGGTGGATAATCATACTTTAAAAGAGAAACTCTCTACCGTTAAAATCGCCGTGCAGCAAGGCGTGAGCCTAACTGAGGCGTTTAACAATACAGGGCTTTACGAGAGTATGCTTATTCAGATGATCAGCGCGGGCGAGCAGGCCGGTAACCTCGATAAGATGCTCGGCAACGTTACAGATTATTACAAAGAGAAATTTGATGATATCATCGATAATATCTCAAGCTACGTCGAGCCGATCATGCTATTTTTTATGGCGGGCATGGTTCTTCTTTTGGCTCTGGGTATCTTCATGCCTATGTGGGATCTGGGCAAAGCCGTCAAAAACTAACCCCTTTATTTAATTCCGCGCCTGTGAGGGCGCGGAATTTTATCAAAGCATTAAAATTTCGTCCTTCAAATAAAATTTTAACCTTCGTTTGGCTAAAATACCGCTTTAAATTTAAGGATCAATCATAGTTAAAGAAATATATTTTATCGTCGTATCGGCTATCATAATATTTTTTGGGCTTGCTACTATTGCGCCCGATTCCGCGCTTGTAGGCAGCGCAGGCAACGCCATCCGCTCGTTTAATACCCAGCTATTCGGCTATTTTGCATACATCTATCCGCTATTTTTGCTCGCCTTAGCATACGTAGCTTATAAGCATTTTCGCGGTTTTGACTTTAGATTTTTTGAGTTTAGTATCGGCGCAATTTTGCTGTTTTTTACCATTTTGATGGTGCAGTCGAGTCTATTCGGTGCTAGCGGCGGAGCAGTCGGCAGCTTTGCAGTGGATGGACTTAGGCGCATGATTGGAAGCGTCGGCGTGTGGATTTTTAATATTACGATTTTTGTGCTTTCACTAGTACTTATATTTGAAGATCGTTTTACCGATATCATCAAAAACTGCTTTATTGGCTCAAGAGATGAAAGCTCGCAGGATGAAATTAGAGACGATTTTGCTAGCGATGCGGATGCGGCGCAAAGAGGCGGGCTTGCAAAGTATTCGTCTGCGCAGGGCTTGAGAGGTGCGGAAAATTTTAACGCTTTGAATGACACTTTGAGCGCAGAGGACAATTCGGCGAAACAGGGTAATTTTGCGGAGCAGGGTGCAAGCGGACGCGGTTTTGAAGGCGAGCGAAATTTACAAAATTTAAACGATGCTCGCGAGCCCGAGAATGAGCAGAATTTCGGTGACGCGCAGGGTCTGCAGGCTTCCGCTGAACGCGAGCTTAAAATGCCGCAGAAGGGAAAGCCGAGCAGGCTAAAAAGGGTCGAGCGCCTAAGCGAGGTCGCCGAAAATAAAAGGCTTTTGGATCAGCTCGATAAGGGCAGGGTGGCTAAGCCCAAGGATTTTAAGCTGCCACCGCTTGATTTTTTAAACCTGCCGCCGAAAAAGAAAAGCAATATCGACGAGAGCGAGATCGATCGTAAAATTTACGACCTGCTCGATAAGCTGCGTAAATTTAAGATCGACGGCGACGTAGTGCGAACCTACTCGGGCCCGGTCGTTACGACCTTTGAGTTTCGCCCCGCCGCGCACATCAAAGTAAGTAAAATTCTAACGCTGCAAGACGATCTGGCGATGGCGCTTCGGGCGCAGACCATCCGTATCCAGGCGCCGGTTCCGGGCAAAGATGTCGTGGGTATCGAGATTCCGAATCAAAATATCGATACGATCTATCTGCGCGAAATTTTAGAAAGCGACGTGTTTAAAAGCGCCTCCAGCCCGCTTACCATCGTGCTTGGCAAGGACATCGTGGGGCAGCCTTTCGTCACCGATCTTAAAAAGCTGCCGCACCTTCTCATTGCAGGCACCACCGGAAGCGGCAAGAGCGTGGGCATCAACGCCATGCTGCTTAGCCTTTTGTATCGCAACTCGCCCAAGAGCCTGCGGCTTATAATGATCGATCCCAAGATGCTTGAGTTTAGCATCTACAATGACATCCCGCACCTGCTGACGCCCGTCATCACGCAGCCTAAGCAGGCGATCATCGCGCTAAGCAATCTTGTCGCCGAGATGGAGCAGCGCTACTCGCTCATGGCGCAAAACAGGACGAAAAATATTGACAACTACAACGAAAAGATGCTACGCGAGGGCGGCGAAATTTTGCCTTACATCGTCGTTATCATCGACGAGCTCGCCGATCTGATGATGACGAGCGGCAAGGACGTGGAGCACTACATCGCGCGTCTGGCACAGATGGCGCGCGCTAGCGGCATCCATCTCATCGTAGCGACGCAGCGCCCTAGCGTGGACGTCGTCACGGGGCTGATAAAGGCGAATTTACCTAGCCGCATCAGCTTCCGAGTGGGCTCGAAGGTCGATAGCAAGGTGATTTTGGATCAGATGGGCGCGGACAGCCTGCTCGGGCGGGGCGATATGCTGTTTACGCCGCCTACCGCGCCGGGGCTCATCCGCCTGCACGCGCCGTTTACGACCGAGAATGAGATCAACAAGATTGCGGAATTTTTAAAGGCGCAAGAAAGCGTCGTTTATGACGAGCGATTTTTGATCGAAAACGAGGGCGCCAAGCAAGAAGGCGGCATAATCAATCCGCAAAATATCGTGCTTGACGAGCTTTACGACGAGGCGAAGGCGATCGTTTTGGAGGAGGAGAAGACCTCGATCAGCTACCTGCAACGCCGCTTGCGCATCGGATACAACCGCGCCGCGACGATCATCGAGCAGCTTGAGCAGATGGGCGTTTTAAGCGAGATCAACGCTAAAGGTCAGCGCGATATAATCAAGTAAGCTTTAAAATTTCGATGAAATTTAAGCGGCGAAATTTTGAAATTTATTAAATTCGCGGGCGCCGGAATTTTTAAAATTTGATCGGTTTGCGTCGGTGAAATTTTAAAATTTATCGGATATGCAGCAGTGAAATTTTAAAATTTTTTTGATCTGCATAGCGGATTTTAAATTTTAAAATTTGCGCGTTTCGCAGCTCGCACTTGTGTCTCTGCGGCTGCGGAAAGGCGGACGGTTTATACGGATGCGAGGATATGTCAAAGTTCTTTGCGGTGCGGCGGCGCTTTGAAGTAGAGCTCGGCAGGTACAAACAGCGCGTTTTGCAGCTTGCGTTTACGGCGTGCGCGCCTTAAGACGCATTGGAATTTAAAGCGCGGTTTAATTGAGCGCTGTGTTCTTGGCGCCAAATTTTAAAAGCGGCGTGAAATTTTAGGGCGCAAGCGGAGCAGGAACAGGGCAGGGTTTTAAAATTGAGTGCTAAAAATTTTGCGATTTTAAATTTTATAAATTTACAAAGATCGGCAGAATTTGAAATTTTAAAATTTCACTTTTTTAGGGCTTTGGAATTTTGAAATTTTAAAATTTGCCGCAGCGGACCTGAATTTTAAATCGCGCCGCGTCTATCGGCAGACGGCTTGTGCGGTATAAATTTACGTTTCGTATGCCGAAAGTCGCCTTGTGTAAGAAGAATGCGTACTTGCAAGGCGGCGCGGGACGTGCTGTGCTTCACGGCGCACTATCCTGCAGCATGCACCGCAAAGTCGCCTATGTGCGAGAATAAAATTCGCGCCACTCGTCAAAGATGCACGATTGTGCTGCGTGCCAAAAGACAATACGTGGTCGTGCCGTACGCTTTTTAAAAGGCGGTGCCACGATCGGCACCGTGCGGCACGGGCGCGATGCGAGGTTTGAGCTCGCGCAGCAGACGAAGCGTGCACGGCACACGCAAATGCGAATAAATTTTAAAACGGAGAGATGATTGAAAACCGATAAATGGCTATATTACTTCACCTGCGCGCTCATTACGATCGGCATGATATTTTCGCTGTCGCTGAGCTCATATACGGTGCTTCTGCTGGGCGCTACGCCGTTACATTTTTTTTATCGTCAGTGCGCTGTGGGGATCGCGTGCATCGCGGTGATGTGGATCGTCTCGCGCGCCGATCCCGATAAATGCCTAACGCCGGTGTGTATGTCGCTTTTTGCGATAATGGGGATTTTGATGCTCGCGATGGGCTTTTTGCCTAAATCCTTGGTCGCCGACGTAAACGGCGCGGCGCGCTGGATCAGGCTGCCGTTTTTTAACCTCGCGCCGGTGGAATTTTTCAAAGTGGGCTTCATCTACTTTTTGGCGTGGAGCTTCTCGCGCAAGCTCGATCACTCCAAAAAAAGCATCGGGCGCGAGATCGCGACGCTGCTTCCTTACGTAGCGCTTTTCGGCTTCGTCGTAATCCTAGTCGCCATCGTGCAAAACGATCTGGGGCAGGTCGCGGTACTGGGGCTTACGATGATTTTTATGTCGCTTTTTGCGGGCACTAGCTTCAAGCTCATCGGCTTTAGCTTTATGGGGATTTTGGGGCTTGCTTACGTTTTTATCGTCACGAGCGCGCACAGGGTCGATCGCGTGCGCTCGTGGTGGGGCGGCGTGCAGGATTTCGTGCTATCGTTTATGTCGCCCGAAACAGCCGCCGGGCTGCGTATAGAGGACGCTAGCGCGCCGTATCAGGTCGGACACTCGCTAAATGCGATAAACAACGGCGAGTTTTTCGGGCAGGGACTTGGGCTGGGAAGCTTTAAGCTAGGATATCTGAGCGAGGTGCATACCGACTTCGTGCTCGCAGGTATCGCCGAGGAGTGGGGATTTGTCGGGATTTTGTTCATCGTGGCGCTATTTTATGCGATGCTATTTCGCATCTTTCAGACTGCGAGTAAGTCGCCGAGTAACGTAAATTTCCTCTTTTGCCTGGGTATCGGCTTTATGTTTTTCTTTTCGTTCATTATCAATTCCTACGGTATTACGTCGATCTCGCCGGTTAAGGGCATCGCCGTGCCGTTTCTAAGCTACGGCGGCAGCCACTTGCTCGCGGCGTCGTTTGCGGTGGGGCTCGTTTTGATGGCGTCGAAAAGGGCGAAATTTTAAAGCTTTTGCGGGCTTTGGGCGAGCGTTGTTTAAATTTAGACGTAAAATTTAGAGCCGAATCGCGCTTAAAATTTTACGCCGAAGCGCGCCGAGGCTTAAATTTAAGCGCGAAATTTTATAAATTTAAAGGAAAAGTATGGTCATAGCAATCAGCGGCGGTGGCACCGGCGGGCATCTGATAATCGCTAAAAATTTAGCCGCCCGCCTTGCGAAGCAGGGCACCAAGGCAATCTTCATCGGCTCAAATCGTGGGCAGGATCGCGCGTGGTTTGAGGGCAGCGAGCTTTTTGCGCGCACCTATTTTCTGCAAAGCTCGGGCGTCGTCGATAAAAAGGGCTTTGCCAAGCTAGCCTCGCTGCTAAATATCCTGCGCCTTTCGCTTGCGGCGCGTAAAATTTTAAAGCGAAACGGCGTCCGCGCGCTCATCAGCGTGGGCGGATACAGCTCGGCGCCCGCATCCATCGCGGCGATCCTTTCTGGCGTGCCGTTTTTTATCCACGAGCAAAACGCCGTTTGCGGGCGACTTAACCGCCTGCTGAGGCCCTTTGCGCGCGCGTTTTACAGCTCCTATGAAAAGCCCGCGTTTGCTTATCCGATCGCGGATATTTTTTTCGAAACGGCGCGGCAGCGCACGGCGCTTAAGAGGGTCATCTTTTTGGGCGGCTCGCAGGGGGCGAGCTTCATTAACTCGCTTGCCGTGGAGCTTGCGCCTAAGCTTTTGGGCCTCGGCTACGGCGTGATCCATCAATGCGGCGAGCGCGAGTTTGAGCGCATCTCGCAGATCTACGCGCAGCAGGGTCTGGACGTACAGCTCGTGGGCTTTTGCAAAAACATGCACGAGCTTATCGCAAGCGCCGATCTTTGCGTCGGACGCAGCGGTGCCAGTACGCTGTGGGAGCTCTGTGCAAACGGCCTGCCTGCGATATTCGTGCCGTTTCCGTTCGCGGCGGCGGATCATCAGTTTTACAACGCGAAATTTCTTAAAGAGCGCGGACTTTGCGAAATTTTACGTCAAGAGGACGCAAGCGGCGAGCGGATTTTAGGTTTGATTCAGAGCTTCGACGTGGCGCGAGCGAGTAAAGGACTGCTTGAGCTTGCTGATCGAAACGGCGCACAAGCGATAATCGACGATGTGATGAGTAAAATTTAAGGCACCTCCGTTTTTTATGCCCATACTTTGCGCGTAAATTTTGTCGTAGGTAGGGCGAATAAAATTTTAAAATTTACTTTTTCGTGCGCTTTGCTGCGCGCAAATACGGCGCAATAGAGCAAAATATGATGCTTTGAGAACGAAAGACGGAGCAAGGATCGGCTACGTAAGATCGGCGAAAACGATAGCAGCGAAAATTTAAATTTGATTTGGGAAAATTTGAGCGGATTTACCCGAATGCAAATTCAGCTCGGGTAAAATTTGGATTATTTTAAGATATCATACATATCACAAGATTTTTGCCACCTACTTTTATACTCTGGGTAATTCTGCGTGCTGTAATCATCTCTGCCAAGATCGCAAGCTTTTTTAAGGTATTCTGCAGCTTTGCTTTTATCCCCATAGTTATAAAGATATGAAGCGAAATTCCGACATCCGCCAACGTCTCCTTTGTCGCAAGCTCTTCTATAATACGCTGCGCCTTTTACTATATCCCTTTGCACGCCTTGCCCCTTTTCATACATAAAACCGATATTTGAGCATGCTCCGGTAAGTCCGCCGTCGCAAGCTATACTATATAGCTCAAAAGCTTTTTTATAGTTTGGCTTAACGTCGAATCCATCTTGATACATAAGTCCAAGATTTAGGCAGGCTTCTAGAGAATATTCATCTTGCTTGATATTTTTATCTTCTTTACAAACTTTTTCAAAATAAAATTTAGCTTTTTTATAGTCTTTGTTCAAACCGGAATTTCCAAAACCAAAAAGATAACTATCTCCTAATCCAACGCAAATTGGACTATCTCCGCTCTCGCACTCTTTGTCTAAATATTCGATTTGAGTTTGTGTTAATTCTTCAGTAGAAAATGCTAAATTCGCTAGAACCACCAAAATCAAAATTACTTTCTTCATTTTTTCTCCTTTAAGATAATGCAAATGCTTATAGCTAGAAATACAAAAAACGCTAACCAAATTAAAATATAATTTCTATCGTTTATGTCATCGGTAAAATATATAGAGATAAGTCTGCTCGTCAAAGCTATCAAACAACCAAATACTAACTTTTTTCCAAGCAAATTAAGTATTTTGTTATTAATTAACTTATCAAAAATCTCTTTAACATTTATTTGCATTCTTTCAAATAAAAATTTAACGTATTCTACCCCCCCCCCCCTACTTAAAAATCTATAAATTTAATTATCGGTTTTTTAAGAGATAATTTTTTTGATTTTTTCCTCTCTGCGAGGAAGGGGCTTCGCTATGATGCGCCGAAATTCTTATCGAAATCCGCGCTTGAAATTTTTGCGGCTTTCGCAGTGGCACCTTTGTGCTTGGCGCGTGTGGAAGTCAAAATTTTACGCCGAATGAGCGGCTATTTTGTAGGTAGCAAATCGAGCAAAATTCCACGCTAAATTTTAAAATGCACCTCTAAATTTCCAAAACTTGATAGGATTCATATCAAGTTTATTTATTCTACTCTTGACAAGATTAGCACTCCATGATATAATCTGCCAAAATTTTCAAAAAGGACCGCATAATGGCAAAGAAAAAATTTAAGACCGAAGTGAATGATCTACTAAATTTGATGATCCATTCGCTTTATTCAAACAAGGAAATTTTCCTACGCGAGCTGATCTCAAACGCAAGCGACGCGCTGGATAAATTAAACTATCTAAGCCTTACGAACGACGATTACAAGGCGCTTTCGTATGTGCCGCGCATCGATATAAAGATCGACAAAGAGGCCAAAACGCTAAGCATCAGCGACAACGGCATAGGTATGGACGAAGCCGAGCTCGAGAGCAATCTAGGCACCATCGCGCGCAGCGGCACTAAGGGCTTTATGGCGAGCCTTAGCGGCGATGCGGCGAAGGACAGCAACCTCATAGGGCAGTTCGGCGTCGGGTTTTACTCGGCGTTTATGGTAGCGGATCGTATCGAGGTGATCAGCCGCAAACCGCTCTCGCAAGACGCCTTTAAATGGAGCAGCGACGCGAGCAACTACATGGTCGAAAAGGCGGAGAAAGAGGACTTCGGCACGACGATAATCCTGCACATGAAAGATGAGGAGTTTTTAGACGGCTACAGGCTCGAGGGCATCGTCAAAAAATACTCCAACCACATCCCCTATCCGATCTTTATGGATAAAGAAGAGTACGTTCCTGCGCAAAAAGAGGGCGAGCAGGGACATAGCGAGGTTAAAAACGTCCAGATCAACCGCGCGAGCGCGCTTTGGCAGCTGCCGAAAAGCAGCCTAAAACCGAGCGATTATAATGAATTTTACAAGCAGATCAGCCACGATAGCGGCGATCCGCTGTTTTACATCCACACCAAGGCCGAGGGCACGCACGAATACACGACGCTTTTTTACGTGCCGAGCAGCGAGCCTTTCGATCTATACCGCGTCGATTATCAAAGCGGCGTGAAGCTCTACGTCAAGCGCGTTTTCATCACCGACGACGCCAAAGAGCTGCTGCCTAGCTACCTGCGCTTCGTGCGCGGCATAATGGACGTCGAGGATCTGCCGCTAAACGTAAGCCGCGAAATTTTGCAGGAAAATCGAATTCTAGCCTATGTCCGCGAACAGAGCGTGAAAAAAATTCTATCCGAACTGCAGAAGCTTTTGCAGAACGATCGCGAAAAATACATAAAATTTTACGAATTATTCGGCAAGGTTTTGAAAGAGGGGCTTTACGGCTTCGGTGCAAACAAAGAGGAAATTTTAAAGCTATGCCTTTTCAAATCAAATTTGCGAGACGGCCTCATCACGCTTAGCGAGTATAAGGAAAAAATGAAAGAGGATCAAAAAGAGATCTATTATATCGCGGGAAACAGCGCCGCGATGCTTAAAAGCTCGCCTCTGATCGAGAAATTTAACGCCGAAGGCACGGAGGTGTTGCTCTGCGATGATGAGATCGATACGATCGTGATGCCGGGCGTTTTTGAGTTTGATAAGACGCCTGTAAAAAATGCGACTTCGATCAAGCAAGAGGCTGCGAGCGACGATGCCGCGGCGCCGCAAGCCAAAGAGATCGCCGCAAAGATCAAAGAAATTTTAGGCGAACGCGTCAAGGACGTTAAAATTTCATCGCGTCTAAGCGGCTCGCTTTCCTGCCTTGTTTTTGACGAGAACGATCCCGATTTCGCGACGCAGCAGCTGCTTAAGCAGATGGGAGGTCGCAATCTGCCGCCAATAAAGCCTATTTTGGAGATCAACGCAGATCACGAGATCATCAAAAAGCTGCAGGCCGATAAGCCGATGCTGCCGCAAGTAGCCGAGATAATCTACGATCTGGCGCGTCTTAGCGAGGGACAGGAGCTGGAAAATCCGAGCGAGTTTATCAAAAACGTAAACGAGCTAATCGCAAAGGCTCTGTAGATTATCTAAATTTGGGGCTTTTATCCGTTATCTAAATTCCGCGCGGCTGCATAGGCTGTATAAATCTATGGAGTCGCGCTTTAAATTTAAAAAGAAATTTCAGCTCGCAAGCTTCACCGCGCTTTCTAAATTTTAAAATTTAAAAGCGGCGGAATTTCACTCTTTGATTTCGGTAAAAATTTTATCTGGCGGCTCGGTTTGGCGTTTTGGAAATTTTGAGGTTTTGATCGCTTTTATTCGCGAGTCGAGGTTGGGGCGCAAGCCAAAAATATTCGTCAAATCATAAAATCATAAATCGGGCGATAAATTTCACTATTCATTAATTTAATCTTTACAAAGTTGCGTAATTTTATTTTAAATTTCCCCCTTTTTATCGCAAACAGCGAGATTGTTTGATATAATTCATTTCATAAATATTTGTAAATCTTTATGAAAGGAGATTTCGAATGAAACTCATCAAACTAAGTTTAGCTGCGGCGGTTTGCGCATGTGCTGTATCCTCGCTAAGCGCGGCGGAGAGCGCAGCCGATGCGATTACTAACGGTAAGCTTGGCGGAACGGTAAAGACAACTTACGCCAATAAAACCGTAGACAATAGAGGCGAAGCCGCTACGGGCGATAACGACTACGAAGCATTCGGCGTGGGTCTTGAGCTCGGATACGTTACCGATCCTCTTTACGGCTTTAGAATAGGGCTTACCGGACAAGGTTGGTTGATGCCGTATCATGTAGGCTCAAGCAATAAGACTGCCTACGATAAGGAGTGGTATACCAAGGGTGCGGTATTATCTGAATTATACCTGGGATACGGCATAGGCAATACCGATATAAAGGCGGGTAGACAATATGTCGTTACTCCGCTGGTAGCAGGCAACTATACGAGGGCGTTTAAAGAAGCTTTCGAGGGCGTAGCGATATCTAATAAAGATATCCCCGATACTACCTTGTGGGGCGGATGGTTTTATAAATTCCAAGGAAGGAGTAAAACCGCTATGGGCGCTCCGGCAGGCGAAGGAAAGGCTCCTTTATTTAAAGATAGAGTGATTCTGGGTAATATGACGGGTCCCGTCACCGTAAAATTTGAAAATATCTTCTCCGCATACGTTCAAAACAAATCCTTGCCTTATACTACTTTAACCGGCGCTTACGCAGCGGTAACGGACGTTAAACCGGCTAACGCATTAAAAGACGGCGACATTAGCCTGTATCTTGCCGAGACAAATGTAAAAGTGCCGGTAGGCGAGATTTTAAAGCTAGGATTTGATCTTAACTACAAAGGCTCGCGCGTAAACGGAGGGCTGGAGCCAAGAAGGCTTGACGGCGATATGTTTGGCGCAAGAGTCTCGGTTAGCGAGTTTTTCGGATTCGGCCTATCGTATGCCTATACGACCGTTAGCGACGACGATGCCGTTATTTTGGGCGTAGGCAACGGCCCTGGATCATACACCGCTCTGCCTATTAGAGGCCCATTCGTATTCACAGGATACGCGGGTATGGATACGCATAAGATCGTGCTTGACTACAACTTCGGCGCTATTGGCCTAGATGGCTTCAAAACCGCGCTACACTACGTAAAAGGCGATCAAGACAGAGTAGGCGGCACGAATAATATCAATGCTAGAGGGGATGTAGGTCAAGCGGTCGGCACCAGCATGGACGTAGAGGGCTGGGCGGTAACGGCAAACTACGCTCCTAAGGCGGTGAAGGGACTAAGCTTGGGTGTAACTTACACTGCGCTTGAGAGGAGCGATCACTACGCTAGCGGCGTAAATAGAAAGTTCGACGAGAACGAGATATGGTTGCAGGCTGCGTATAAATTTGATCTAAGCGGCAACTAAAATTTTAAAGAGCGGAGTATTTCCGCTCTTTCTCATCTGCATTATCAAGCGGGCTCGCGCTTGATAAATGTTTCATCCAAACCTCCTAAATTTAAACATGCTCTTAAATTTTAAATGAAACGGAGGTAAAATTTATCTCTAAAATTTCGCCGCAGAGCTTGACGTACCGAAATTTAAATAAAGCTTGGGCGTTGAAATTTTGACGAGGATTTTGTTACGCGTGCTTTATAGGAATTTTAAATTTATAAGATTTTAGAAATTTCCTTATAATTACAAGAAATATACCTTTCTAGCGTTTTAAATCTTTTGATATGAAAGCGCGTGGATATTCTTTTAGGTGCATCGTTACAGACTCTCTTATTCCAGGCACATTTAAAATTCCTTTTGGAACATGCCATGCAACAAACGCCATTTTATTTCTCTTACTTATCGATTAAGTTTTGTAACTCCATAGTGTAGTTCTCTCTTGATTTATATAGATCAATATCTCTATATGTTTTCAATGCAGCTTCTAATATATTTAAAATATCTTGAAATTTTAAGGTTAAAGTATATTTTGGTTTTAAACTTAAAAGTTGCCAAATTCTATGAAACTCATTCGGTATTTTTGTTTTATTGATTTTACAACTTTCGTCTAAAATAGCTTCGATATATTCTCCATCATAATATAAAACCCAAATAGATTTAGAAAGCAATGCTCTATCATAATTTGGATCTGGAAAGCTATAAATTTTTAAAAGCCAGCAATCCAATTGCCTATCTATTGTAAAATTTAGATTTGGCAACTTTGCTCCATAATTATACTTACTATATAGCGCACTCAATCCATACTTCTCATCATCCTCTTTGGTGATGATTGCGTTTTCAAACGCCATCGCTTCCTCCTAAAATTTTAATTCGATTATACCCTCAATAATTTATGCTAGCCTTATGCTCTCATGAATGTATCGTGAGTATGAAATTTTTAAGTTCGCACCATATATAGCAAGGCTCATAGAGATGCAATTGTAAGGGTTTTTGTGGATACTTTTCATTTACGAGCTGGCGAGTAAGAAGCGTATAAACTTAAGTTGCGGGCGGTTGGTTTAAATATAGTCTGATAGATGAAATTTTAAATCGAGAATTCGGGTAAATTTTAAATCTAAAAACCGATAAATTTAATAAAAACTTCGTCAAAATTTCAAAAATTCCGTCAAGGTCTCAGCTAAACCTCGGCGGAATTTTGAAATTTAGAAATTCTAGGATTTCAAGCGGCGTTATTTCTTCGCGCTAGAAGCGTCCATAAAGGCCTGCTCTTCGGCGCTAGGTTTATACTCGTCGCCGAAAAATCCCTTCTTTGCTTTGATCTTCTCCTCCATCATCTTCTTTTCGTAAATTTTATACGTCGGTCGCCAGTACTCTAGGTAGTTGCGAAGTCCAATGCCGTGCCCTGCGCTTACGTGGCAGCTCGCGCATTTGAGCTCGCGCTCGGTGCCTAGGAGCTTTTTGTAGTGCGCGTGCATGCGCTGTGCCTGCTCGGAGGTAATCTTGCTGTCGATCACGGTGGCGTGGCAGCTCGTGCAGCCGTTGTCGAACACATAGTGCTCGCGGTTTTTGCGCCTTGCATTCCAGTCGTATTTCTCAGGCTCGTCGAAGAAGTGCGAGTAGCCCTCCAGTACCCCGTTTTTGGCCTTTTGATAGACGTATTTTACGATATTGTCGTGCGGTAGGTGACAATCGACGCATTTAGCTTTGACGCCGGTTTTGCCCTTGCCCGAGTGGACGTCGTCTTGATAGGCGATCACCATCGGATCCATCTCGTGGCAGACGTCGCAAAATTTATCGGTGCTTGTTTTCTCAAGCGCGTAATGCACTGGCACGACGACAAAAAACCCTATAATACCGCTTATTAATATAATAAGCGCTAGTAATTTTTTAGAAATTCTCATGGCATCACCCCCATCCATTGCGGCACTTCGTGCTCGTGGCATTCGGTACACATATTCGTAGATGCCTTGTGCTCGTTGTGGCATTCGTCGCAGTATAGCGTAGGACCGTCGTGGACGGAGTTGTGCGGATTGGCCTTAAGCGTATCCATAAATTTAAGCCTCAAAGCGAGCTGCTTTTTATCGCCGTGGCAGCTTATACAGCCCTTGTCGCCGATGCTTTTAAATTTAGACGGATCGCTTCCTTGATTTACGTGGCAATCGACGCAGTCAAACGCCAAATGCTCGTGGTGCGGCTTTAGTTTGTGCTTTGCCCTAAGCTCATCCGAAACGACTATTGTCGTGGCGTTGGCGTCGTTGGCAGACGGCGCGCCGAACAAAGTCGCGATGATACAGCACAAAATTAATGCCGTAAAACTGAAATTTTTCATTTACAACCTTTTATAAAACTGCCTTGCCGGCCCGCTTTCGCCAACCGGGCAAGGCTTTAAAGAGCTTGCGCTCAGACCAAATTAGGCGATCTGCTCGCCTGCGATCATTCCGAAAACTATGCAGTCGGTGATCGCGACGGTGCCTAGGCGGCTTGCGCCGTGAGTTCCGCCGGTGATCTCGCCCGCAGCCCAAAGGCCCGGGATCGGCTTATTGGTTTTAGAGGATAGAACCTCTGCCTTTTCGTTGATCTTTAGACCGCCCATCGTGTGGTGAGGCTTCGGCGATAGGCGGATGACGTAGAAAGGTCCCGCTTCGTTGATCTCGCTAAGCGCGCTTTCTTGCTTGCCGAACTCGTCTTTTTTCGCCTTAACGCCTTCGTTGTATTTTTTGACGCTCTCTTTTAAGGCATCTGCAGGCACGCCGTATTTACTGGCGATCTCATCTAGGCTCGCGCATTCGCCCACTAATTTACCGCTTGCCATGCCTTTTTGAACAACCTCTTCGCTTAGGTCTTTAAACGCCATTTTGGTATCGGCGAAGGTTATCGGATAGGCTTTCGGATCCTCGCGTAAAATTTTAAACTCCGCATCCGCACGAGTCTTGCGATCTGCAAGTTCGTTCATAAAGCGCTTGCCCGTGCGAACGTCCACGGCGATACCGTATTTAAAGGTGCCTTGCTGAGTTAGGATCGGAGCGCTGCCGAAGCCCTTCTCATCGGGGCTCGCCCACGGACCGAACTGGATCCAATCGACCTGCACCGGATACGCACCGATCTCAAAGGCTTTTAGTAGCACGCCCGCGGTTGCTCCTGCGTGATTTGTGCTATCTACGTCATCAGGAATGCGCGGGTCTTGAAGCTTGCGGAAAATTTTATCGCGGCAAAATCCGCCCGCTGCGAGCACTACGCCTTTTTTGGCTTTGAGCGTCTTTTTTGTGCCGCTCGTGTTTTCAAGATCGTCGCTGTAGAGATTTGGATCAAATTTATACTCCTCGCGGATCACGACGCCCGCTACGCGATCACCGTCCATTACGAAATCGTCAAATTTCGCGCGGCGGCGAAGCTCGCAGCCTTTGTCTTTTAGCGCTTCAAATTTTTCAAGCATCGGCTGGATGTAGCCCGAGCCGCTATCGTTTGTAGTTAGCATCGAGCGCGCGACGCTGTGCCCGCCGAAGTGCGCGCAGTGATCCATCTTAAACTGCACGCCGTTATCTACGAGGAATTTAAACGCGTCTAGGCCGCGGTCTGCTAGCGTGCTTAAAAGCTCGGGATGGTTGATGCCAAGTCCCGCCTTTAAGCAGTCGTTCATAAATAACTCTTTGCTGTCTTTGATGCCCGTTTTTTCCTGCACTGGGTTCATCGGTACGCTCATACCGCCGCCGTTGATGACGGAGTTTCCGCCGATACGGCCCATTTTTTCGAGGATTAGCACTTTATTGCCTTTTTGCGCTGCTTTTAAGCCCGCCGCAAGCCCCGAAAAGCCGCTGCCGATGATGATTACATCCCACTCCTCGTCAAATTTGACGTCCTTTGCGTCCACCGCGCTTGCTTGCGCATTTACCGCGCCGAGTGCGAGTGCACCGGCTCCTACCATACCCATTTTCAGTATGTCACGTCTCTGCATATTGCTCCTTTACTTTGAAATCCCTTAATCTTAAAGATTAATATTGTAATTTTATATTAAATCTTTATGTAAGTCAAATGTTATTTGGTATATAATTTAATAGCTAGAGGCTATTAAATTTCAACCGAAGGGGCAAAAAATGAGCTTGCGACATATGGAATTTGCGGTAAAAATTTCGGAGCTTAAAAGCTTTACAAAGGCGGCGAGCGAGCTTGGAATCGCGCAACCATCACTTTCAAAGAGCATTATGCTTTTAGAAAAGGAGCTCGGGATCGAAATTTTCGATAGGAAAAACGGCCTTGAGCTTACATACGCGGGCGAAATTTACATCGCCAGAGCGAAAAATATGCTTAGGCTCAATAAGGAGCTAAATAACGAAATCCGCGGACTTTCGTCGATCAAGACGGGCAAGCTCGTAATCGGCGCAACCTCGACCAGCTTTAAATTTATCGAAAAGATCATCGCGATGTTTTACAGCAGGTTTTCTAAAGCCGACATCAGGGTCGTGCACGCTCACTCCGAGCCTGCGCTCATCGAGATGCTAAAAAGCGGCGAGCTTGACATCGTCTATGCCGCGCACTTCGGCGAGCTTGTCGCGGAGGGGCTTGAGTGCGAGTTTATAAAAAAGCGCAGGCTTCTTCTAAGCGTCTGCTCCTCTCATCCTGCCGTTTCGCGAGCGAGTATAAATTCTACCGAGAAATACCCTAAAATCGCACTTAGCGAGTTTAAATCCGATAAATTTGCAATCAGCAGTAAAATTTTAAAAAGCGAATCGAACTTCAAAAAGATATTTGAAAACGCCGGCTTTACGCCTCAAATTTTCTGCGACACCTCCTATCTATACGTGGCTAACGCGATGGTCGCGGCGGGGCTTTGCGTGAGTTTCAGCTTCGCGCGGTACATTTTTGAGACGCAAAAGGACTACATCACGCTCTTTGACGTCGCGGATGAGCCGCTTTTGGACATGTCGTTTTCGGTCGTGTATAAAAAACCCTCCAAGCTCGCAAAGGAATTTATAAAGATGATAAAAGCGGGCAAAAGCGGCGAGTAGGGCGCGCCGGCGGCAAGATGCTCAAAATTTGTATTTAAATCTCGCGCTGAGCCGTATCGTGCTGTGCAAATTCGCGCAAATTTCAAGCTATACCGCGCCGAACAGAATGCTTTAAGATCCGTTCTACATCGCGCTATTTGTATTAAATTCCGTATCGCGTCGCACTAAATTTGCGTTAAATTCCGAGCGCATTAAATTTACGTCAAAATTCCGCCGCTGCAAGGACGGCGTTTGATTTTATTTTTTGATCATGCGTTTGTATGGGCCGAAGCGGTGATCGTTCTCGTCAAATCCGTCGTTGTAGGGCCCCACGTCCATATCCATCTGCTTGACGTCTAGGTCAGGGAAATCTTTCTTCCTATCGGGTTTGATCTTGCGTGGCTTTGAGTTTATATACGCCGTCACGTCGAAAGCTTCCTCCCAGCTTAGCGAGGCATCCCCTTTAGGCATGGTAGCTTTGACATACCTTGCTCCTTCGATGAGCCTATACATACCGGCGCCCGTATTGTAGCTATCATCGCCCCAAAGCGCGGGGAATGTGTAGTAATCGCCGCTTTGAGCAAACCCCTCGTTTTTTATCCCTTCGCCGTTTTCGCCGTGGCAGGCGGCGCATTTTGCGGCGTAAATTTCGCGTCCTTTTTTAGGATCCGCCGCACGGTCCAAAAACTGCGCCTTCGGTAGCCCCTGGCCTTTTACCTTTGCGCCGACCTCATATCCTGTGGAGAGCCAGTGCATGTAGGCGATCATCGCGCGCATCTCTTTGGAGTTCGTAGGGATCGCTTTGCCCGCCATAGAGCGCTGAAAACAGCCATTTATGCGGTCTTGCAGCGTGACTAGCTGATCCGATCTCGCGACATACTGCGGAAATCTCGCGTAGATACCCACAAACGGGCTTTGATCGGGCACGACGCCGCCGCTCGTATGACAGCTCGAACAGGAGAGGTTGTTGCCCGCAAAGCGCATTTTTTCGTCCTTTGCCTGCGGTCCGAGATACCTCGTCGTCTCGTTGATGAGCTTCGCGCCGTAGACGACGGTCTTTGCATAAGGCGAGTCGCCGAGCTTTGCCTCGTCTATGACGCCGTTTTCGTCGATGCCTACGGGCAGCCTAAACTCCTGCGTCTTTTGCTCGTACGGCACGGCTTTTTTGGCGTTGAGTTTGGCTACATCAAAGCCTAAAACGGGCGTAAAAAAGAGCGGAAGCGCTAAAACAAGGGCGGTTTTTCTCATATGTTCTCCTTTAAAAAAGTAAAATATACATTTGAAATTATTGAATTTTTTAGTTAAATGTGCGTTAAAATTTTAAAAAAGGAGAAATTTCGAGAGCTCGCACAGAGGAGAATTTTAAAGGAGCCGAAATTTTAACTTAGCGCGACGATGAAATTTGACGCAAATTTTGCGCGGCCTAGCGATAAAATTTAAAGTAAATGGCGAGATTTTTTAAAATTTGAGCGGGTGATTTTGGCAGAACCTGCGCGATTAGATTACTTGATTTTGTCATGCGATAAATTTTGGCAGTGCGGCGAGCTACGCAGAAAAAGAAGTCGAGCCGTGACGCAGCGGATTTTTTTTTAAGGCTTGCAAGAGTAAAATTTAAAAGATTGCCTCACTCCTGCCGCTCGTTTCGTCCGCACCGCTCGGCACGCTTGCTGCGCCTCTGTATTTTTTATCGCGCGCACGGATCGCTTCATTTGTGCGCCTCTGTGTTTTTTGCGTCGCGGATGCTACGCCGTAGCGCATGCAAGCGCCCGCGAGAAACGAATGGATAAGATAAACGGATCAATTCGCTCATTCGTAAAACCGCAGTGTGTCGCCCGCGCAGGCTCCGATATTGCCGCCACAAACGAGCCGTTCGCAAAAACGTGTCGCGGCATGCCGCCGAAATACAAGTCGCAAATTGGTATTTCAGTGCGAGATTTGTAAAAGCGTGTCTCGGTGCATCGCAGCAGGATCGCCGCCGCATTTGAAATTATCTAGGTCTGCCGGCGCGATAGGGCGAGGCGGATCGTCTCGTCTATGCGCCGTTTGGGTGGCGCGCGTATTTATGTTCGCCCTGCACGCGCCTTAAACGGGCGCTAGGTTTGAAATTTAACCCAAGCGGGCTTGGAATTTTAAATTTAAGCGGATTTGGGCTTTGGCGGTCGGATCTGCCTGCACGCCGCGCAGGACCGTATCCGCGTTAGAATTATCGCCGCCGAGATAAAATTTCGCGCGGCAGGCGCCGTAATGCGGCGGTATGAAATTCTAACGCTCTTGAGTAAAACGTAAAGGAATTGGGGAAATCGAAGTAGCATCGGCAAGTATGAAATTTTAATGCTTTTGAATAAAACGGTGCGAAACTTAATCGTTCTTAAGTAGAGCAAGAGCAAATTAGCCTTTATTGCCAAGCTCGCGATAGTTATAATTTTGAATTAAACGGCGAAATTTAAATACTCTTGGATAAAACAGCATGGAATAAACTTAAACGCCTCGGAAAAAACGTTAATTTTAACCGCACTGAACTACCGCTCTATCTGAGCTAAGCCGAGCTGTATCGTGCTGTGATGGGCGGAATTTGAGTTAAATTCTGTGCTGCGTCGCACCGGATTTGCTTTAATCTCGCACCGAACTCGCTGTGCCACACTAAATTTGCCGCCAAGCCGCATTAAATTTTATGTAAAAATTTCGCTGCTAAGCTATGACAAATTTAGATTAAAATTTCGCTGGCATGCCTATCTGTGGTAATTTTTTACGAATTTTTCTATGCGCTCAAAGCCGCGTTTTAGATTTTCCATAGAGCATGCAAAGCTTACGCGGAAGTGCCCATCCATACCAAATCCGCTTCCTGGCACCGTGGCTACGAGCCCTTTATCTAGCAGTTGCATGCAGAATTTCATACTATCGGGTTCTACCTGAGAGCAATCTATGAAGAAATAAAATGCGCCATCTGGTTTTACGACACTAAGCCCTGGGATCGCGCCTATCGCGTCTGTGCCAAAATCGCGCCTGCGCTCGTATTCGCGCCTCATCTCCTCGATATAATCGTCCGCCTCGCCCCGCAGTACCGGCATAGCGCCCGCCTGGACGATGCTTGCTACGTTGCTGACACTTTGGCTTTGCAGGTTTATCATCGCCTTATTTAGCTCATCGATAGCACAGGCGGTGTAGCCGAAGCGCCAGCCGGGCATCGCGCCGCATTTGCTTAGCCCGTTTATTGTTACGGTGCGCCCGAACATATCCTCGCTGATGCTTGCTGCGGCTATGAAGCTCTTGCCGAAGACGATTTTTTCGTAAATTTCATCGGCAATTACCAAAATATCCGTGCCTTTTAGCACTTCCGCAAGCTCTTGCAGCTCCTGGCGCGAATATACGGCGCCTGCGGGGTTGCTCGGGTTGAAAAGGCACAGCGCCTTCGTGCGCGGCGTGATCGCGGCTTTGAGCTGCGAGGCGGTGATTTTGTATCGGTTTTCCGCCTTGGTGTCTACGATGACGGGCTTGCTGCCGCAAAATTTTACGATTTCTGGATAGGTGACCCAATAAGGTGCCGGTATTATGACCTCATCGCCTTCGTTTAAGATGCAGTTAAAGGCGTTAAATAGCGAGTGTTTAGCGCCTACGTTGGTGATGATCTGATCGGGTCTGTAGTTTAGAGCATTATCACGCTTTAGCTTCTGTGCGATTAAATTTAAAATTTCAGGCGTGCCGGCAACCGGCGTATATTTTCCACAGCCCTTAGCCATAGCCTCTATGACAGCCCTTTTGGCGACCTCTGCAGTATCGAAATCAGGCTCGCCTGCGCTTAGGATTACGATGTCTTGCCCCTGAGCTTTCATCTGTTTGGCTTTGGTGCTAATTGCGATCGTTAGGCTTTCGCCGAGCTTGCTTACGCGACTTGAAAGTGTTAATTTCATTGATGCTCCTTGGATTGGTTTAGACAATTTAAAATTTGATTTTTGACGCTAAAAGCCCTGCCGCCGCTTGGGTCTTGGTTGTAGATATCGTCGATTTTATAATCGCCTCCGCTACGGACGAGTTTGTAGATTATCGTCTGCGCACCGTAAGGGCAGGTCTGTGTCACTACGACGGTATCGCGCTGCCCTAGCTCAAAATCATATTTCGCGTCGTCGCAGACATCTTGACCGCCGATTATCGGATCGTAGTCTAAGCAGCTTACCTCACCTTCGCCAGCAGAGGATTCATCTTGCATAAGCGCAGATCTGAAAGAAGCCGATAGGGCATTTTTATGATCGCCGAAATAGGTATCCTTGATGTATAGACTTTTTACTAGGCTTATTTTGGCGTCGTCCGCAGAATTTTTCGCGCTATTAGCATCGCTGCCGCTTGCCGACAAAATAGCAAAAATTGTAAAAAATAGAGCTTTTTTCACTTTAACCCTTATTATTTTAATGATTTCAGATACTCTTCGTAGAATTTATTTAGATCCTCATCCATTGCGGAGATATCTTTTCTGCCGTTGCAGATGCAATCTTCCAAAATTTCGATACGCTTGATGAGATATTTGATAAGCTCCTGGCTGATATCGGGAATTTTATTATGCGCCAAAGGATCGCTCTCGCAGCCGCCTAAAATTCTAGCGGGCACGCCCACGGCGGTGCAGTTTGGCGCGACGTCCTTTACGACGACGGAATTTGCGCCGATTTTGGAATTTTCGCCGATGGTGATGTTGCCTAATACTTTGGCTCCTGCGCCCACTACGACGCCGTTTTGCAGCGTCGGATGGCGCTTGCCGTGCTCTAAGCTCACGCCGCCGAGAGTGACGCCCTGATAGATTAGACAGTTATCGCCGATGATAGCCGTTTCTCCGATGACAAGCCCCGTGGCGTGGTCGAAAAACACGCCCGAGCCGATCTGCGCGCCCGGGTTTATATCTACGGCGGTGATTATGCGGCTAAGTCCGCTAATCGCGCGAGCAATGAGCTTAAAACCTCGCTCGTAGAAAAAATGCGCGAAGCGGTAATTTATTAGTGCCCAGACGCCTGGATAGCAGAAAAATATCTCAAATACGCTATTGCATGCGGGGTCTTGGCGCAAGGGCTCGGTGAAGTCCTGTTTTAAAATTTGCCAAAAACTCATTTGATAGTCTTTAAATAGCTATTGTCGTTTAAAAACAGATATAGCTCGCCCAGGATGTGCTTTTTCTCTTTATCTCCGATAAGATTTGATTTTTCGACGCGCTCGTTTAGGCTTTCGCGGATATCTACTACGTCGTAGTCCATATCCTCCAAGATGTCGATGACCGATTGAGATTCGATAAAATCCTTGATCTCAAAGCCGCCGTCATCCTTTAAAATCACGGTCGCTTCGGTGGGGTGCGCAAAGAGGTTATGGCTCATGCCAAGCACCTCCTGATAGGCTCCGACAAGAAAAAAGCCCAAAAAGTACTCCTCCTCTTCGGGATCTACGTCGTGCAGAAATAGCGGATTTTTTTGACTGTCGAATTCTATCTCGCCGTCGCTATCGCAGGTGATATCCCAGATCGACGCAGATAGCGTGGCCCGCTCGTCCAGCCTCTCTAACGGCATGATCGGAAAGTGTTGCTTGATGCCCCAAAAATCGGGCAGGCTTTGAAAGATCGAAAAATTTACCAAATAGCGCTCTTGAGCGTTGCCTAGGGAGTTTAAGAAATTACTGTATTCTTGCTTGTTGCCTAAAATTCCATACGCCTTTCGCATTATTAGATGAACTAAAATTTCACCGTTTGAGCGGTCGATCAGATCGACGTATCCCAGATCAAAAAGGGTAAGTACGCTCTCCATGTGCGACATAGCGTCGTGCAGATACTCTAGCGCGTTGGAGGGTTTTAGAGTTTTATACAGATCGTATAGCTCGGCGACTACCGGCGGATTATCCTTTTTTAGGGCGAGCTTTTCTTCGGCGTATTCTTGAGTAAAAAGCTCCAAAATCGGCGCTACGAGCACCGCGTGGCTGGCGGCTACGTATCTGCCGCTCTCGATAAAGATATCAGGCTCGGCCTCTTTTTTATCCTCTGCGATCGATTTTAGCAAAAAAACCACGTCGTTGGCGTATTCTTTTAGCGTATAGTTGCGGCTGGAGCTTTCTTTGGCTTGGGAGTATTCGATAGCAAGACCTCCGCCTAAATTTATGGATTTTAAATTTTCCGCGCCCATTTTGCGAAGCTCGGTGTAGATATTGCCCGCCTCGATGAGGGCTTTTTTGAGCGGGTGGATCTCTGTAATCTGCGAGCCGATATGAAAATGGATCATCGTAAACTGCTCGATGAGGTCGTTTTTCTTGAGTAAGTTTATCGCCTCTATAAGCTCGGTCGAGGTAAGACCGAATTTGGAATTTATCCCGCCGCTTTTCGCCCACAGCCCGCTTCCGGAGTTATGCAGCCTGATGCGAAGCCCGATGAAAGGCTTTGGAGCAAACCGCTCCTTAGCCGTTTCGATGATGGTTTCAAGCTCGTTTAGTCCCTCGATCGTAAGCGTTACGTTATGCCCCATCTCTGCGGCGATGAAGCCGATATTTATAAGCTCCTTATCCTTAAAACCGTTTACGGTAATCGGCGCGCCGTATTTGTTATACGCCATCGCTAGTAGCAGTTCAGGCTTGCTGCCGGCTTCGAGTCCGTATCCGTAAGGCTCGCCGATATCGACTAAATTTCTAACGAAGCCCGGGAATTGATTTACTTTAAGCGGATAGACGGCATGGAATTTCCCCTTGTAGCCGAACTCCTTAATAGCGCGGTTAAAATTTGAGTAAATTTCGACGATCTGCTTTTTGATGAGGTGCGGGAAGCGCAGCAGTATCGGGCCTCGCACGCCGTCTGCGCGGATCTCTTTTATTATATCCACCAAAGGCTGCTTGAAATCGGAGTTTAGGCATAGTTTGCCGCCGTCTATCGTGAAGTTGGAATTTCCCCAAATATTTAGTCCGTAATCGCTCATGCTCTATCCTTAAAAAACGCTTCGACCTCTTTAAATTTAATCGCAAAGGTGCTTTGATCCTCTAAATTTTTGCACCACACCTCGGCTCGGTCAAACTCGTCCTGCCCGATGCAAAGGCAAAATTTCGCCTCCGCTGCGTCGGCCGCTTTTAAATGCTTGGCTAGGCTCCTGGACTCGTATGAAATTTGAGTTTTACAAAGCTTTCGCAGCTTTAATGCAAATGAAAATGCCGTGCTAACAAACGCCTCATCCAGCGCGCCGATATAAATCCCCTCGCGCTCTTGAGGGGCTTCGCGCGTTTTTAAAATTTCGGCTATTCGCTCGATGCCGATCGCAAAACCCACGCCCGCCGTCTTTCTGCCGCCTAAAAACTCCACGAGTCTGTCATAGCGCCCGCCGCCGCCTACGGCGCTTTGCGCGCCAAGCTCGCTTGAGACGAACTCAAAGGCGGTTTTGCAGTAGTAATCAAGCCCGCGCACGAGCTTCGCATCAATCTCAAATTTTTGTCCGTTTTGGGTTAAAATTCTTTGTAGCTGTGCAAATTCCGCAGCGCAGGCGTCGTTTAAATTTTCAGTTATAAGCGGCGCGGCGGATAAAATTTTCTGGCAGCTTTCGTTTTTGCAGTCCAGCACGCGGATCGGATTGGTGTCGATACGCCTTTGGCAGTCCTCGCAGAGCCTGTCTTTACGCTCTTGTAAGAAATTTACGAGCTTGGTTTTATACGCAGGCATGCACTCCTCATCGCCTAAAGAGTTGATTTTAAGCGTTGCGGCGACATTCAGCTCGCGCAAAATTTGAGCTAGCATCAAGATCACGCTCGCATCCTCATAGACGCTAGCCTCGCCAAAGCACTCGACGCCGAATTGATGAAACTCGCGCAGGCGCCCCTTTTGCGGGCGCTCGTAGCGAAACATCGAGCCTTGATAATAAAATTTATGCACGCCGCTGCTGCGGTCTAGCTTTTTTTCGATAAAGGCGCGCACGACGCCCGCGGTGCCCTCGGGGCGCAGGCATACGCTATCGCCGCTTTTGTCGCTAAACTCATACATCTCTTTGCCGACGATGTCGCTGCTCTCGCCGACGCTGCGGCGAAATAGCGCGGTCTGTTCGAGCTTGGGCGTTTCGATGAGACAAAAGCCGTAATTGCGCGCCACGCGCTCGCACACGTTTAAAATTTGCGAGTAGATGCGCGCTTGCTCGCCTGAAATATCGTTCATACCGCGGAGTGCCTTGATCATCTATGAAATCCTTTGTGAAATTTTAAAATTTTCAAATTTTTGCGGCGATTATAGTTAAATTTTCCTAAATTTTAAGCCCTGCCGCTGCCGCTTCGCATCGGCTCTGCTTATTTTCATCGCGCGCCGTTTCGGCTTAGGCGTCTATCTTAAACCGGCTAAGCTCGGCGATAAAATTTCTACTTCGCCGCCTTGAAGCTCAAGAATTCTTCGTAGCGGCGATCGATGATCTCTTTGATCTCGGCGTAGTTTTGCGGCGAGTTTTCTATGTAAAAATAGGCGTTGTCGAAGTTTTTATCGCCGAATTTGCGCGCGACGAAATCGTCGTAATCTTGCAAATACCAGCCGTGCGTTTTGGCAAATTTCGTGCGGTCCGTGGTGTAGTAGGCATTTGCGAAGGCCTTGCCAGTGGCGTTTAGCTCGTCGCTGCTCAGCACGCCGTCCATGGCGCCAAAGAAATACCCGCGATAATTAAAGCTATCGTCCATCCGCGCTATATCGTCCGCGAAATCCGCCGCGAAGTCCTTGGAATAGAGCTTGCGCTCCATGCACCAGCGAAAGAAAAACGCGATGTGCGTCGCGCCGTTTTCCTGCGGGATATCTGTCGGCGCATTTTTCGCGCCCCAGTGCCATTTTGCCTTGTCGTAGGTCACGTAAGCCATTTTGCTCTCCTTTTTTTGGACTTTAAGTTGCATAAATTTTAAAAATTAAAAGCAAACGACGCTTGGTAAAGCTCTAAATTTTATCCGATGTAATCTGCGCCGTGAAATTTCAAATTTTATATCAGATCGCCCGTTACCTCATAATCACATTCGCTTCGTAAAATTTTGCCGCGGCTAAAATTACGTTTAAATTCTATCGCATCTCGTAGAATTTCACGCGCCTCGTCCTATGTCCTTTAGTCGCTGTTTTGCCGCCGCCGTCACGTCCTCTTCGTAATCATACCACGCAAACATCGCGCCGTGCTGCACCGAGCCGCCGAGCAGATCGCCTCCCTGGCGGTTTTTCAGATCGATATTTGCGACCTTAAATCCGTCCAGTGTCGCTGCGAACTCGCGCAGGCGCTGCGGCGGGGATTTGAGCTTGGTGTAGAGGTAGCAGCGCCCCGCCTGGCCTTTGCGCCCGACGCGCCCTCGCAGCTGATGAAGCGACGCGAGCCCCATTCGCT
Source organism: uncultured Campylobacter sp. (assembly GCA_963520005.1). Lineage (GTDB taxonomy): Bacteria > Campylobacterota > Campylobacteria > Campylobacterales > Campylobacteraceae > Campylobacter_B. The sequence continues at coordinate 84,788 of CAUQPS010000001.1, read as the reverse complement.
CGGCGCCCACGATTAAAATGACGCTAAGCCGCGGCAGCGAGATGCCCACTTCGACGATCGTCGTAGTTATCAGCAGCCGCCCCTCGTCGCGGAAGCGGCGCAGAACCTCCTCTTTATCCTTGTCGCTGCCGTGAGTGATCAGCACGTCCGCAAACTGAGCCTTCCAAAACGGCGCCGCCTCCTCAAGGCTTTGATAGACCGAGCTTTCGCTTTGCTGCACGAGCGGATAGACGATGATCGCTTGATTACCCGCGGCGAGCTCACGGCGCAGATCCTGCATAAAGCCCGCAAATCCGTCGTTTTGCAAAATTTTAGTTTTGATCTGTTTTTCAAACGGCAGCTGTTTTAAAAAGCTAAAGCTCACAAGCTCGGACTGAATCATGCTTAGCGTGCGCGGTATCGGCGTGGCGCTAAACTGAATGAAATGCGCGCGAAACTCGCCGCTTCCCGTTAGGCGCGCGATCTTTTCGCGCTGATTCGAGCCGAAGCGGTGCTGCTCATCGACCATTATGAGATTTGACGGCGCAAGCTCGTAGTAGAGCAGGGCGTGAGTGCCGATGATAAGGTGCGCGCCCGTAAAATTCGGCTCGCGATCGCCGCTTTTTACGAGCAGGACCTTGATCTGCGGCGGCAGCAGACGGAGCGCCTCGGCGTAAATTTGCTCGGCTAGGATGCTCGTAGGCGCCATCAGATAGCTGATGCGCGGGTAGTTCATCGCCGCGCTTGCGAGGATGACGAGCGTCTTGCCGCTGCCTACATCGCCCATGACGACGCGGCGGCGCGCCAGAGGGCTTTGCAGGTCGCTGGCAATATCCTTTATCGCGCTTAACTGATCGCGCGTAGGCTCGAAAGGTAGCGAAGCGAGCCAATCCGAAATGTCGTGCAATGGGTAAATTTGCGCAGGGAAGCTCGTTTTTTTCGCGCTTAGCTTTTGCAGGTAGTTTAGAATTTCGACAAATTTCAGCGTGCGTAAAATTTCAGCTCCGCTCATGGATGCGGCGGCTGCAGCCTGTATGGCCTCGGCGGCATGGACAGTTCCAGCGTCGCTTGCAATTTGAGCGATTGTAGGTATGGCGGTTGTAGCTTGGGCGGCTGCGGTCTGGATAGTTTCAGTTTGATAATGCGTAGGTTGCACGTCACAATCGTGCGAAGCGCTCATCGGTGCGGCGAGCGCGTCCTGAACAGTCTCGACGACGCTTGCAGTCTGAGCGATCGTAGGCTTTGCGGTTGCGATCCGCGCGGCTACTACTGTCTGAAGATTTTCGGTTTGATCGCACGCAGGCTGCGCGCCCGTAGCTTGTGCACTCAAAGTTTGGGTAGTCGCGGCTTGCGCACTCGCTACTTGGCTTGAAGTTTGGATTGCCGTAGGTTTTCCACTTACCTCTTGAGTTTGGGGGGTTACGGGTTGCAAATCTGCGATTCGAACGTCTGAAGTTTGAATCGCTGCGGGTTGCCTACCTACGTCTTGAGTTTGGGTGGTCGCGGATTGCGTATCTACGTCTTGGGTGCTTGAATTTTGTTGGGCGGCTATGGACTGCTCAGTCACGATATGCTCTAGCATGGGTTGTGCGGTCATAGCTTGAGCGTCTGCTGACCGTGCCGCTGTTTGGGTGATGGATGCTAGGTCGTTTGAAATTTTATCGCCGCTTGCAGCCGCTTCATTATCGGCTTTAAAGTCGTCCGAAATTTCATCTCCGCGCGCCTTCGCGCCGTATGCGGCAAGAAAATCATCATCGCTTTGAGCACTAAAATTTTCGTCATTGTAAATCTCCGCGCCGCGCATCCAAGACTGATCGCCATCTAAAATTTTATCGCTCGCAATCTCGTCGTCACGGAGGCTTGGGGGGAGTGAAGTCTCCGCGCCATTTGGAATTCCGTCGCTTAAAATTTCATTCGCCGTGCCGCACCTTGCCTCGCAGGCAAAAACTCCGCCGCTTTGCGGATAGTTTGAAATTTCGTTGCCCAAAATTTTATCATTTTGCGATCTGCCGTTTAAAATTTCAGCGACCGAGTTTTGCGAGCTTGGAATTTCGCCGTTATCTGAAATTCCGTCATCATTTAAAATTTTATCGCTGCTTGAAATTTCGTCTCTTAAAATTTCACTGCCGCTCGAAATTCTGCCGCTGTTTGAAACGTCGTCGCGCTCGCCGAAATTTTCCGCGCCGCCCTCTTTGAGCTGCCTATTTAGCGCGGCTAGCATTCGCACGCTGCGCGGCGAGCTCTCGTGTAGCGCGAGCAGTACCGCCGCCTCGTCCGCGCGCAGCCCACAGCCTAGAAGCGCGCCCGCGCTTAGATATTTTTTGATCAGCTTTTGCGCCGCGGCGTCGCTCAGCGCGGCTTTGTATTTGGGCGCGATCCTACCCGGCTCGCTCACGATTTTTGGGTTTACGAACTGCCACGAGCCAAAGCTCTCGTCGCATTTGCCGTGGATGAAGAATTTTTTGCCGCGCTTAAAGGCGCCGAAGTGCCAGCTTTTGGCGTTGAAGATCACGATTTTGATCTCGCGCTCCCAGCTGAGGCAGTGTGCCGTGACGATGAGCATCGAGCCGCGCCTGTGCTGGAAGAGGCACTCGACCTCCGCCGTGCTCTCGCCCGCGCACGGCGCGTCCCCCACGCTTAGATCGTCGAAGCTTTTTGGCAGAAGCAACGCCAGATCCAAAAGCGTCGTGATGCCCGCCTTTTGCAGCGTCGCCGCGTCTTTTGCTTCAAAAATCAATTTTCATCCTTTAAATTTGATAGGCGCTTAAGCCCTCGCGCTGTGAAATTTTATACGCCGCAGTGGAATCGCTCGCCTAAATTTGATCAAAATTTTATGCGCCGCATCGAACGCTTGCCTAAATTTGGCTAAAATTTCGCCCATTGCGGCAAATTTACTCGCCGGCTTCGCCCATAAATTTTACTCGTTTGCGCGCACTTTGTTTGGCAACCGCGTCTTTGCGGCGCGCACCGGGTTTAAACAGAGTGCGAGCGCTTGAAATTTCACGGCGCGATTTACGAACTGCAAAAATTCAATTACGGCAGCCACCACCGCGCTCCTTTTTAAATTTCACAGCGCGGCTTGCAAACGGCGTGCTAAATCGAGCTTTTATTTTGCGCGCTGAATTTTTACCGAGCCGTGCATGGCGCCTTTAAATTTAGCCGCCCCTATAAGGCTCGTAAATTTAATCGTTTCTGCAAAGCCCCGCAAATTTTAACGCGACGCAGGTGCGGTTTTAAATTTAAACGCACAAGCTGTCCGCAAGTGGAGCGAAAAAGTAAAATTTAGCGCCGTTCGCGCCTTAATATCGTTCGCGCCGCTTTACAAATTTTAAAATTTACCCAAATTTTAGGCCGGTCGCAGGTATGCACTCGCTGTGCCGCGACAGACTAAATTTTAAGCCCCTTTTTCGCGGCGACCTCGTCGCAAATGACGGAAAAGCTTAGGTTCATGATCTCGTCGTGCGACTTGATGAAATCGTTGAGCGCTCCTAGTTTTAGCGTCTCGATACGCTTTAAATTTCGCTCGAACTCGCCGAATGCGTAGCCCTTGTAATACTCGCTCTGCGCGATCGCCGCGCGCTTAAACATCGTCTCTTTTTGCAGTACGGCGCTTCCGATCAGGAATTTTTTAGCGCTTTTTAGCTCCGCTTCGCTCACGCCAGATGCGATAAATTTCGCGATCTCCTCTTTTACGAGCGCGGCGGCGTTTTGCAAATTTTCGTTTTTGGTCTGCAGATAGCCCCAAAACTCGCGGCGGCTAAGCTCGAAATCGCCGCGCGCATAGACCGAATACGCAAGGCCATGCTTAACGCGGATGCGCTCCATCAGTCTGCTGCCAAAACCGCTGCTTCCGAGCACGAAAAGCGCGGTGTTTGCGATGAACTCCTGCTCCTTTGGCAGCGTAAATGGCGCGCCGAAGTAGATGTAGGCCTGCTGCGTCTGCTCCTTTTGGATCTTTATCTTTTTCGCATCGCTCGGCGTAAAAAACGGCAGCTCGCGCTTTTTGCCGCTTGAAAAGAGGCTTAAAATTTCAGCGATTTTTGGGTTTTTATCGCTCACGTCGCCGCATAAAACGACATATAAATTCTCTAAACTTAGCGAGGCGAAAAACTCCCGCACGTCCTTCATCGTGATCCGCTCTACGCTCGCCTCGTCGCCTATGAGCGGCTGAGCGAGCCTCGTGCGCGGATACAGAAGCGCTTTTAGGTTGCATGTCGCGATGTAATCGAACTCGCTTTTTAGCACGGCGATCTCGCCTATGGTTTGCATTTTTAGCTTTTCCAGCACCGATGGCGTTAGATTGGGCTCTTTAAGCAGCTCTCGCAGCATATCTAGGCCGAAATCGAAGTGTTCTTTTAGGCAGTTTAGCTGGATGCCGAAGGTCTCAAAATTGCTCGTAGCGCTGATCTCGACCGCGCGGATATCGAGCTTGCGGTGAAATTCGCTCACTCCTAGCGTCTTTGATCCCTCGCCCAAAATGCCCGCGCAGATGCGCGCAAGGCCCGCGATTTTCTCGCTCACCGCACCGCTTGCTTTAAAAATTAGCTTGAAGCTCGCCACCGGCAGCGAATCGTCGAACTGATATAAAAAGTCGATTTTAGCGCTTTTGCCGCCTTTGGTCTTAAGTGAAATCTCTTTTTTTTCCATCGTTTTCCTTTATAAAATTTTTAAATTTTATCGCTCTTGCAGGCGCAGTTTTAAAATTTTGACGCAGCCACGCCGCTTTTGAAATTTGCGCCGGGGCTCACTTTTAAAATTTCGCTAAAACAAGTTTTCAAAATTTTGTTCAAAACTCGCTTCTAAAATTTCGCGCCAGGGTAGTTTTGCCCGTCCTGCTTTAAAATTTAATCGCGCCGCACATTTTGTAAAATTTCAGCATTCCAAACGGCGCGTCGCCGCAGCGCATTCCAGCTATGAGGCGAAATGTATTCGCTAGCGCCTAAACGGGGCGCATTACCGCTACCAAATACGCAGCTCTGCGGCGTATAGAGACCGCAATATATTTTGTCGCTGCAAACGCGGCAAGCGCCTTCACAAAATGCTTTCTACGCGCCGTCTCTGTCGCGTTGATCTCGCAGCGTAGAATTTCGCGTCCAAAAAATTCTAAGGCGAAATTCCGCAGCAAAATGAAATTTTACTGCGCAAATTCCGCTTGAGCCTACAAATTTAACCCCGTACCGATACCAAAATTTTAAATTCCGTCGCAAAATTCCACGCTCGCGATCGAGAATTCGCTATCTGTTTTAAGGCAAATTTGCCGCTAAATTCGCGCCGTAAGCGCATAAATTCCTGCCGCAAACGCGCAAAACCCCACCTAAGCGTACGTCTCCAAAATATCGTAGTTGGTGTTGCGCTTGGCGGGTATTTCGCCTATGTCGCGGATCAGCGCTATCATCTCGTCCTTGCTCATCCGAAAGCTCGCGCCCGCGGCCTTTACGACGTTTTCCTCCATCATCGTGCTTCCCAGATCGTTCGCGCCGAATTTTAGCGCCAGCTGCCCGATGTAGCTGCCCTGCGTGACCCAGCTGCTTTGGATGTTTTTGAAATTATCCAAAAATAGTCGCGAGACGGCGAGCAGGCGCAGGTAGCGGTTCGGGCTTTGCTTTTTGATCTCTGGATGCTCGCGCAAAAGGCGGGTGTTTTGCCCCTGAAAGCTCCATAAAATAAACGCTCGAAAGCCGCCCGTGCGGTCTTGCAGCTCGCGGATTTTATCCCAGTGCTCCACGATCTCGCGCGTGCTTTCCAGCGTGCCGAACATCATCGTGGCGGTCGTTTTCATGCCGATGCCGTGCGCCTCCTCGTGCACTCTAAGCCACGTGGCGCTGTCGCTTTTGCGCGGCGCTACTAGCTCTCGCACGCGGTCGCTTAAAATTTCGGCTCCGGCTCCGGGCATCGAGTAAAGCCCCTTAGCTTGCAGTCTGCGAAGCACTTCAAGCGTGCTGATGCCGCTAAGGCGCGCGATATAATCGATCTCGATCGCCGAGAAGCCGTGGATCGCGATGCTCGGGTAATTTTTGCGGATGAACTCCACCAGATCCTCGTACCATTCGATTTTCAACTTCGGATGAACGCCGCCTTGAAATAAAATTTGCGTGCCGCCCACGGCGATGAGCTCCTCGATCTTTTTGCTAATCTGTTCAAAGCTCAGCACATAGGCATCCGCATCGCTTGCGTGGCGGTAAAATGCGCAAAATTTGCAATCCACCATGCAGGCGTTGGTGTAGTTTATGTTTCGATCGATGATGAAGGTCGTGACGCGATCCGGGTGCAGCTCGCGCTTGCGTGCAAACGCCGCGCGTCCAAGCTCGTTCAGATCGGCGTGTTCTATTAAATTTAGAGCTTCATCTATACTTAGTCTTTTCAAATTTATCCTTCCGATTTGCCTTTGCGATACGGCTTTAATGCATCGATGATTTTTTGATTTAGCGTCGGCAGATAGTCCTTGATAGCTATCTCTATCAGCTCAAAATTTAGCCGTTCGTATTCGTGCGAAGCAATATTTCTGGTGGCGTTGATAGCTCTTATTTCATCTTTACTAAAGATCGCCAAAGCATGCAAATCGTTGCTTTCTTGCAGCCCCTTTAGCAGGGCGTGGATATTGATGAACTGCATCATTATCGCGGGCTGCAAAACGTCCTCATCGGCAAGAGCCTGCGCTACGCCGCCCTCGCATTTTTTTAGGATGGATGAAATTTTATCAGATATCTTTTTTAATCGCTCGACGCTTGATCTTTCAAACATAAATCGCTCCTTGCAGCAGCTTTGCTTTTTCTTCGCGACTTAAAGAGGTAGTATCGCACAGATCGACATTTACATTAAATTTGCCGGAGAGCTTTTTTTTAAAATTGTCTAAAAAAACCAGCGCCGAAAAAGGGTTTCCTAGATTTTTTACCATTTTTGCCCCGTCGGTTTCGATCGCGATGTCGATGTCTGAAAACGCGTCGGCGCTACCCTTCGCGTAGCTGCCGAAAAGCCCTAGCTCGGTAATGCCAACCGCAAAAAGCCTCTTTTTCTGCGACGATAAAAATTTTAAAATTTCATCTTTGCTGTTGATCGCTTTTTTCGGTGCGGTTTTAGCGCTCACTCTACGCCTCTTTCGGATCTGCGGGCGCTTCTTCTTTAGCGCCAGAGCTTTGCGCGTCTTTGCTTGCGACGGCATTAGAATTTTTATCGTCGGCACCCGTGCTGTCCGCGTCGCCTAAATTTACGCCGCCGTCATTTAAATTTACGCCGTCTGCGCCGCTAGAATTTCGACTGCTATCTTTTTTAATCACGATCTGGCCGTTTTTTACGCCTAAAATTTCGACGCGGTCGCCCTCGTTCAGATCCGAAATTTCATCGCTTTTCCAAAACGTGCCTTTGAAATAGACCATGCCGTTTTTGACGGTGCCGGTGCCGCTTTCGTCTAAAAAATTATCCTCATGTTTCTCTTCTGGTTTGAAAAAGCGCGATTTTAGCGGCCTTTTAAATGCGATCAGAAGCACGAAAGATAGCACGAACGAAAGCAGAATTTGTACGTCCCAATCAAGATGAAAACCGAAGCTCAAAAGCCCCGTGATGAAAAATCCGGCGCTGAAAAATATAAAGGTAAAATCCATCACCAAAAGCTCGACGATCGCCAAAATCACGCCGATTATGATAAAAATCAGCGCGTTCATTTGAGCTCCTTCGCGCCGTTTTTGCCGAGGAATTCTTTAAGCACGCTAAGAGAGCCTAGAAGCTCGCTCGTTTCGTAAGGGATCAAAATTTTATCTTTGCTCGGGTTTTTGGACAGCTCGCTAAAAGCGTTTACGCGACCTTGCGCAAGCAGGTATTCGGCGGCGAAGTGTGACGAGCCCATCGCGATATTGATGCTCTCCATCGCGTCTTTTTGACCTTGTGCAAGCGCGATCTGCTCATATTTTTTTGCATCCGCCATACGCTCGATCGCCTCGGCTTCGAGCACCTTCTCCTGCTTTAGCGCCTCGGCGTTTCGGATGAGGGCTGCTTTTTCCGCCTCGGCTTTAAGCTCGATCGCGCGCTTTTCGCGCTCTGCCTTCATCTGCATATTCATCGCCTCTTCGATGCCGTGCGGTACCGAAATTTCGGAAATCTCCACGCGCATGATCTTTACGCCCCAGTTATCCGCAGCGTCGCCTAGAGCGATTTGTAGCTTGGAATTTAGCTGATCGCGCGAACTAAGCGTGCTATCTAGGCTCATCTCGCCGATCGCGCTACGTAGCGTCGTCATCGCTAAATTTGAAATCGCGCGGCGATAATCCTCGACGTTGTAAAGCGCCATCTTGCCGTCTATAACCTTCAAAAACACGATACCGTCCACGCTTATGTTGACGTTATCTTTGGTGATGACTTGCTGCTTGCTGATGTCCACCAGCTGCTCGCGCACGCTCATCTTCGCGCGCACCGCGTCAAAAAACGGCACGATGATGTGAAAGCCGCCGTCGAGCACCTTATGAAAGCGACCCAGCCGCTCGATGATTAAAATTTCCGATTGCGAGACGATCTTGACCCCCATCTTTAGAATTGCTGCGATGAGGACGCAAAATACTATTACCGTAGTTACGAACCCTTCCATTTTCACTCCTGAATTAAAATTTCGCAATTATAGCATTTTTAGCTTATTTTGGCTTTTAAGGCGCGCCGTGATACAATTTCGCTAGATTTTTTATATTAAATTTACGGGATAAAATTTTATGATCAGATACATCGTGCTGCTTCGCCATTCACGCAACTACCGCCTGCTCTTTTCGGCGGGTTTTATATGTATGTTCGGCTTGTGGTTTTCTGTGGTGGGGGTCGCTACGCTACTGATTGAACTTGGCGCGCCGGTGTGGGCGATTACGGCAGTGGGCGTCGTTTCGTTCGTGCCAAACGTTTTTTTAGCGCCCATCAACGGCATCATCGTGGATAAATTTCAACCAAAGCCTCTGATGACGGCGATGTTTGTAACCGAGATGATCAGTATTTTCATGCTGATTTTTATCGATAGTTTGAATTATCTGTGGCTGCTGCTTCTGATCGTGGTCGTGCGAAGCGTCGCAGGCACGCTGTTTTTTCAGACCGAATCCTCCACGCTGCCGAAATTTCTAAGCCGCTCCTATCTCAAGCTTGCTAACGAGATGACGGGCATTATCTGGACGATCACATATACTTTCGGCATGGCGAGCGCGGGCGTTTTTATCCACTATTTCGGCGTGCGAGCGGCGTTTATTTTGGATTTTTGCTTATACGTTTTTTCATTTTTCATCCTGCTGCGGCTAAATTTTAAAGACCTCGCAAGAAACGCGCGTGAGCCCGTGTTTAAGATGCTAAAGGAGGGCTTTTCTTACTTGCGCTCGCACCCTTTGGTCGTGCATCTCATCGTCCTTCACGCCTTCGTCGCCGTCACCACCTACGACAATCTCATCGCGCTTCTTGCGAAGTATAAATACAAAGAAATTTTAAGTGCCTCGCTAGTCATCGGGCTTATGAATATGTCGCGCTCGGCGGCTGCATTTTTCGGGCAGATATGGCTAAGCAAAATCGTAAACAAACACACCTTTTTTTGGATTTTGCTGGGGCAGTTTGCGGGCATCGCGCTGTGGGCGGTGCTGGAGTTTAACTACTGGCTTTCGTTTGCTGGCATGATCGCAGCGGGATTTTTCATCACGACGGTGTGGTCGTATTCTTTTACGCAGCTGCAAAACCACGTCGATAGGGAGTTTTTCGGGCGCGTCATCGCCTACAACGACATGGCGTATTTCATCGTCGCCACGCTCGTGTCGGCTGCGATCGGATTTTTTTTCGAGCTTGGATTTTCGCTTTCGCAAATCACCTTCGGCATGGGCTTTATGTTCGCAATCGCGGCGTTTTATTATAAATTTTTGATCTACGAAAAAATTTAAAATCAAGCCGTTATCTTTTCGGCGCGATCTCGGGGCGAAAGATAGCAAATATAAATAAAAAGCTCATCGCCGCGAAAAAGACCCAGATAAAGCCGTTTGCGCCCAAAAATTTCATCATCGCGCCGATGATCAAAGGCGAGCAGAGAGACGCGCTCGAATAGATAAAAAGCATCGCCGCTGAAATTTGCACGCGAGATGCACCCTCGCCGGTAATGGAGTCGTTTGCGCGCGCGATGGCGAGCGAATACAAAGGAAAAGCGCCAAATCCTAACATCAACGCAAGCGCACACGTTAGGATGAAGCTTTTAGCAAAAAATAGCGCTGCGCAGGAAGTAAGGCCCACGACGCAAACTATCATTATGGCGCGTTTGCGACCAAACTTATCTGAAATAGTGCCACAGACGAGCTGCGCTAAGAAGCCTCCTGCCATCGCCGATCCCATAAATGCGCCCACCGAGCCCACTCCAAGCCCTGCGCTTAGCACGAAAACGCTCGCCATCGAAAAAAAGCCGTTAATCAAAATGCCCGCGCAAACCACCGTCGCAAACGCAAGCGGCGGCACGATTGAAATTTGCGGCATCGAAATTCGCATGCGAGCGGGAACCCTAGGAGGGTTGAAGCGGATTAAATTTACCGGCAGCAGCGCTAAGATGATAAAAAATGCGCTTAGCACGAAAACCTTCATCGTTCCGAAATTTAGCGCCAAAATTATAACTCCTATCGCAAACGCGCCGTAAAAAACCGCTTCGTAGATCGCGAGCACGCGGGAGCGGATGGAGTTTGTGATCTTTGAGTTGATCCAGCTTTCGATTATCATCAAAAGCGCGTAGTAGCAAAAGCCCAAAATAAAGCGCAAAATCGCCCAATATACGAGGTTTGAGCCAAGATCGTGCAGCATCGCCGCGATGCCGAAAAGCGCCGTAAAGACCGCGTATGCCCGCACGTACGAGAGCGCGCCGATTATCGAAGGCACAAAAAAGCCGCTAAAGATCGCCCCTAAAAAGAAAAACGCCGAAATTAGTCCGATCTCAAGCTCGCTGTGGCCGGATTCTTTTAGCATGATGCCCGCGCTTGCGATGACTAGCGCGTCGCCGATAAACATAAAGAAAATCCCCAGAAATAGGGGGCTTAGCGAGCGTGCCGCGCGCATGGATTCAAACAATGACTTTTCCTTGGAATTAAATTTGGCGTTATTGTAGCCTTTTATTGATTAAAGCTCGGTTTTTATATAGAAATATTTAAAAAATTTCGATTCGGATAGGGATTTTAAAAAGATGCGAAAATTTATAAAGGAAAATCAAGCCAAAATTTTATCTCAGATGCCTAAGATCAAGTGCAGGTAGCGCTGAAAAGCCCAGCGTGCGATAAAATTTTACCGCAGCGGTTTTAAAACGGCGCGAGCGTTTAAATTTAGAGACAGGTCCGCAACGAAGCGCTGAAATTTTAAGATAAAATTTTAATCCAAACGTTAAAGCTCTGGCAGCCGTGCCTCGTCGCATCAAAGAGACGAGCTTTATCGAAAAAAGCCCTGCAGCCAAAGCGACGAGCTGCTAAATTCCCGCGCGCGGCTAAATTCCAAGGTAAAATTTCAATTTTTGCGGATAAGCCCGATAGCCGAATTTCAAAAATAAAATTTCAAAATTTCGTAGAGCAAAACCGGGGCGCAAAAGGCGCAGAATTTTAAAGCTCTAACCGTTTTGCATGATCCCCTTTAAGCTGCGATACTCCTCGCATTCGCTCGTCAGCTTCGCGTCGGTGCCGATGGCGAGGATGCGGCCGTTTTTCATCACGGCGATATTATCGGCGCGCTCGATCGTGGAGAGGCGGTGAGCGATGACGAATACGATCTTATCGCGCTTGATTTTTTCGATGACGTTTGAGATCTCCTTTTCGCTTGCGTTATCCAGCGCCGAAGTCGCCTCGTCGAATATTAAAATTTGCGGGTCTTTATACAGCGCGCGCGCGATGGCGATACGCTGACGCTGCCCGCCGCTAAGATTTGCGCCGAACTCGCTAAGCACGGTGTAAATTCCATCCTTCATCGAGCTTACGAACTCATAGGCGTTGGCGAGCTTCAGCGCCTCTATGACGCGTTGCTCGTTAAATTCCGCGCCGTAGCTTACGTTTTGCGCGATCGTGTCGTTGAAAATATAGACGCGCTGACTTACGAGGCCGATATTTTCGCGCAGGCTAGGGATGCTAAACTCGCCGATCTCGTCGTTGCCGTTGAACAAAATTTTACCGCTACTTGCGTCGTAAAAGCGCATCAGCAGGTTCACGACCGAGCTTTTGCCGCCGCCGCTGTTTCCGACGAGCGCTAAAATTTCGCCCTTTTTGACGTTGAAGCTTATGTCTTTTAACGCCGCCTTGTCGCCGTAGTTTAGCGACACGTCGCAAAAGCTCACCGAGCCGATCTCGCCCATCTGATTGCCGCCTCCGACGATCGTAGGCTCCAAGTCGATCAACTCAAACGTCCGCTCGCTCGCTGCGATGGCATCTTGCATGTTGTTATAGAGCGAGGAGACCTTTTTTATCGGGGTGTAAACCATAAAAAGCGCCGTAAGGAAGCTGAAAAAGCTGCCGATGCTCATTTGACCCGCGATGACCTCCTGTCCTCCGACGATGATCACCACGGCGATGCCCACAGCGCCTAGCATCTCCATGATCGGGCTTACCAGGCACGTCGTTACGACCGCTTTTAAATTTAGACCGAAAAATTTCCTGTTTTCGGCGTTAAATTTCTCCACTTCAAAGCTCTCGGCGTTGCTTGCCTTGACGATTTCGATGTTGGAGTAAATTTGACTGAGCGCCGAGGAGATATCGGATGTTTTCTCTTGAGACTCGCGCGAAATTTTTTTCATCCGCTTTGCAAGGCGCGAGAGCGGATATATCGCGCACGGAAAGACCACGAGCGCGAAAAACGAAAGCTTTGGGCTCTGATAGATCACGACGCCCAAAAGCCCCAAAATCGTAATGATCTGCGTGAAAAAATCGGGGATCATGTTTGAAACCACGACGCGGATACGCTCGATGTCGTTGATCGTGCGGCTGATGAGCTCGCCCGTGCGGAAGCGGTTGAAAAAATCCACGTCCAGCCGCACGAGGCTCGCAACGAGCCTATCGCGGAAGCGGCGCACCGTGTCTTGACCGATGAAGGCGGTGAAGTAGTTTTGCATAAACGCGCCGCCGCTTTTCATCGCAAAAACCACGATGATCGCGATCGGAAGCGTATAGAGATACGGCTCGTTTTTCTCGACGAAAATTTTGTTTAAAACGGGTTCGACCAGCTTCGCGCTCGCAGCAGTCGCTACGCTCGTCATCACCATACCCAAAATCGCCAATGCAAACTGCGGCTTGTAATCCCTAAAATAGGGCTTAAAGCGCGATAGTAAAGTTTTAAAGCCGTTCAAATGCTATCCTTTTTTATAAAATTTTTAAAATTTAAAATCCAAAAATTTATGAAATTTCAAAATTCTTGAAATTTAAGAATTTCCAACTCCGAAATTCTTGAAATTTTAAAATTTATAATTCCAAAATTCCTTAAATTTTAGAATTTCGACCGCGAGGCAACACAAAATTTATGGGGCGGCGCGGGACCTATTTGCGCTTCGCAAGCTCGTTAAATCAACTCGCTCGCATGCGGCGACCGTGCGGACGACGCCGAGATTTAGCTTTTTTGTTTGCCGCATTCGAAGCACTAAACGCTTAAAGCGAGCGAGTTTTTATTTATCGCGATCTTTCGCTTTCGCACGCCATTTTTTTAAAACGCTGAACGCTTTGAGGCGATATAAAGCGCTACAAAATGCCGTATCGTAATATACATCGCGTTTATCGCAGCTTCGCATCGCCGCGCTGCATTGCTCTTTCGCACACCGCGCTACCGAATGAAAATCGCGGTTTGTCTTGTGCCTTCGCCACTATATCAGTAGCGTTACCGAATAAAATCGTGACTTTCGTTGCTGCGCACACCCACGAATATCGCCGAATAAAAATCGCGCCGAAATTTGCGCGTCGCTGCAGCATATTCCACTGCACTTAGTTGCGTTAAAATTTACGCACAAGGCGCGCCGCAGTGCTGCTTTCACTATGCTGCATCGCCAATTATCTAAAAATCGTATTGAAATTTACGCACAGACGAGCCGTGGTGCTACCGCTGTACCGCGCTATATCGCGCCGCCGCATCAGCCGCGCCGACGAATGAAAATCGCTATCCGCCTCGCGCTTCTGCCGCTGCATCGTGCCACATATCGCATCGCTAAATAAAATCGCACCGCCGTATCGTAATATTTCAGATAAAATCGCACTGAAATTTTCGCGCGGATTAGCGTTCGGATTTACGCTTCGCATCGTAAAAATCATAAAATTTAACGTAAAATTTGCGCTAAATTTTACGTTTTACTCTGCTGCGACCTCCCAAACTGTGCCACTAGCCGTGTCCATCACTTCGATTTTCATGTCTGTAAGGCGCGCCCTGATGGCATCCGCGCGCGCAAAGTCCTTTTCCGCCTTCGCCTGCGCGCGCTGTTTTATCAGCTCCTCGATCTGCGCTCTTTGCTGCTCGCTCACGCCGAAGCGAAAGTATTCGGTCTCATCCTCATATAAAATTCCGAGCGTCTGCTTCGCAAACTCCAAATTTGCGGCAATACGAGCCTTTAGCGCCTTATCTTTTGGCGTGCGATCTAGCGCTTCGTTCGCGCTTGCTACGAAGCTATCAAGCACCGCAAGCGCGCCTGAGGTATTGAGATCGTCGCTTAAAAACTCCATCATTTCCGATCTAAATTTAACCTCCGCAGTAGGCAGCTTAGGCGCAGAATTTTGCCCAGCAGCGGGAGCTAAAACGTCATGGACGCGCTTTTTAAGGCGGTAAATTTTATCTAGCCTCTTTTTACTCGCAAGCAGATCGGCTATCGAATAATTAAAATTTGCCCTGTAATGCGAGCTTAAGAGATAAAATCTCAGCGCCTCGCCGGGTGCGATTTTTAGGGCGTTATTTACAAAAAAGGAGTTGCCGAGGCTCTTGCTCATCTTTTCGTTATTTACTTGCACGAAGCCGTTGTGAAGCCAGTATTTACTTAGCGCTCTATGGCGGGCGCAGCGGCACTGCGCGGCTTCATTTTCGTGATGAGGGAAGAGCAGATCGGCGCCGCCTGCGTGAATGTCTATGCAAAATTTCGGATCGCCGCTATCAAGGTGCGCCAAAATCATCGCGACGCACTCGCTGTGCCAGCCGGGGCGCCCTTTGCCAAACGGGCTATCAAACCAATTCTCGTCAAATTTCCACAGCACGAAGTCCTTCTCGTCGTGCTTGGCATCGTTTGAGGCGATGCGGGCGATGTTTTTACTAGCGCCCTCTTTTTTGCCGCTAAGGCTTAGATAATCCCCGTCCTTGCGCGTGTCGAAGTAGATACCGTCACCCGCGATCTCGTAGGCAAAGCCTTTTTGAAGAAGCGAGGATATGAGCTCGCAGATCGCGGCGATATTTTCGGTCGCTTTGGGCGAAATGCTCGCGTCCGCGACGTTTAGCGCGCTCATATCCTGCAAATATCTGCGGGTATAAAATTCCGTGATCTCCTCGAGGCTCTTGCCCGTCTGCGCCATCTTTTTTAAAATTTTATCGTCGATATCGGTGAAATTTCGCGCAAATTTAACCTCATAGCCCTCCGCTTGCAGCACGCGGCGCAGCAGATCGAAGCTCACGGCGCTTTTTGCATGCCCTAAATGCGCATCGTCATAAACGGTCGGGCCGCAGGCGTAAATGTGCGCCAACCCCTCGCTAATGGGCTTAAATGGGAGCTTCTTTTTGCTCAAACTATCATAAATTACCATAATACAAGCCTTTTAAAATGTATAAAATCGCCGCTTCGCCCGCACAAAGCGCTGCGATTGCAATAATTTTTTTTGCGCGGATTATAGCCAAAAAGTTATTAAATCCAAAAAAATAGAGGTTAAAGCCGAGCAGAAACGCCCCCGTTATCGTGCTTGCAAATGCAAGCCCCACCGCACCGAAGGGTTTAAAAAACAGCGCGCACAAAGCGACGTTTATAAAGACGCACCAGATCGAAATTTTCGCGCTTAGCTTCTGCTTCATATTCGCATACAGCCAGTGCGAAAAAATCCTAGATAGCCCAAACGGCACGAGCCCCACCATATACGCGCCGAGAACTGCGGCGCATTCGATGGAATTTTGGCGAGTAAATTCTCCGCGCTCAAACAGCAGCTGCGTGATCTCGTTTCGCAGCATCACGCCGCCTATCGCGGAAAGCCCGAGCAGCGCCAAAAGGAAGTAAAACCCGCGCTCGACGAGCGCCAGAGCCTGCGCGTCGTCGTGAGCTTTTACGAATTTGCTCATGCGCGGAAAGATCGCGGTGCTAAGCGCGATCGCAAAAAGCGCGAGCGGCAGCTGAAATATGCGGTTGGCGTAATACAGATAGCTGATACTGCCGCTAGCAAGGAAGCTCGCAAAAAAGGTATCTATAAACGAGCTTAGCTGAAGTGCCGACGCACCGAGCACGCCTGCGAAAAAATTTTTATAAAAGCCCTGCGTCTGCGGTTTATCGCCCCGTGCAAGTCGCGCAAAGCCGCCCGCTAAGACGCGCAGCATACCGGTAAATTTCAGCGCATAAACATGCACCGCAAGCTGTAAAAGTCCGCCCGCCACGACGCCGAAGCTAAGATAGAGCACCGCCGTGGCGCCGTCTTTGCCGTGAGCTAGCAGAAGCGCCGCGATCATCGCCAAATTTAAAAGCGCGGTCGAAAACGCCGTCGTAGCAAAGTGGTCGCGATACTGAAGCAGCGAAGCAAAGAGCGTAACGACGAAGATAAACGTGAGGTAGAAAAAATTTATCCGCACGTACGGCACCGCGAGACCGATCTGCTCGGCGCTAAATCCGTATGCCAAAACTTTAGTAAAAACGGGTGCGGCGAGCAGCACGAGCGCCGTTAAAAGCGCGATGAAAATGCTAAATTTTATTAGCACCGCTGCGGCAAAAATTCCTTTTTTACGCGCGGCGGTAAAGCTAGGCAAAAACGCCTGCGTAAAGGCCCCCTCGCCGAATAGCCTGCGGAAAAGATTGGGTAGTTTAAATGCTACGAAAAATAGATCGCTGTAAATCCCCGCGCCCAAAACCGATGCGGTAAGTAGGTCGCGCACGAAACCCAAAACTCGCGAAACCAGCGTGCCTGCGCTATTTGTAAAAAAACCTCTGAGCATAAATCTCCATTAAATTTTATAAAATGCCAAGGTTGATTATATTATAATTTCCCCTATTTTTTGATTTTGGAGAGAAATTTTTGCGGAATTTAGCATTTTCGCTCGAAAGCTCGGGCGGGAAAAACACCTTATCGCTACGCGGGCAGTGGAACTACAAAAGCTCGCGCTCGCAGCTACTTGCACTAAAAAAAGCGGTAAAAAATCTAAACGAGCTGGAGCTAAGCTTAGGCGAAATTTCAAATTTAGACTATTTCATGGCGCTGATGATCAAAAACGCCCTTGCCGGCAAGCGGGTTAGCCTTGTGGAGGATAGCTGCAAAGCCGCCAAAATTCTAAGCTTTATGGATGATAAAACGATCGATTTTAGCTACGTACCCGAATCTCGCAGGCTAAATTTTTTAGCGCAGATCGGACTTTATTGTCATCTTGGAATTTTAGGCTTGCTAAGCCTTGCAAGCTTTTTGGGCGAGTTTTTTTCCAAACTCGCGGCTTTTATAATTCATCCGATGAAATTCCGCTTCAAAGAAACCGTAAATTTTATCAAAGATAGCGGCATAGACGCGCTTTTCATCGTCTCGCTGACGGCGTTTTTGATCGGTATCGTGCTTGCTTACATCGGCTCGGATATGCTTTCTAAATTTGGCGCCAGCATCTATATTATTGATATAATGGGCGCTTTGACGCTTCGTGAGGTAGCGCCCCTAATCGCTGCTATCGTTATCGCAGGTCGTTCGGCTTCTAGCTTTACGGCGCAGATCGGCGTGATGAAGATCACCGAAGAGATCGATGCGATGAGGACGATGGGCTTTGATCCGTTTTATTTTCTTGCGATGCCGCGCGTTATCGCGATGGTACTAATCATGCCGCTAGTCATTTTTATCGCAGATTCGGTAAGTATTTTTGCGCAGATGATCGTGTGTGACGCGTATTTAGACATAGCCTTTAGCGATTATTTGGATAGATTTAAGGCTTCTGTAGAGCTTAGGCATTTTTTAGTAGGTGTGATTAAAGCGCCGTTTTTCGGGGCATTCATCGCTATCATCGGCTGCATGCGGGGTTTTGAGGTCAAAGGAAATACCCAAAGCATCGGCGAATACACCACCATTAGCGTCGTAAATGCGATATTTTGGGTCATTGCGATCGACGCGGTATTTGCGGTTCTGTTTTCGGAAATCGGGCTATGAGCGAGCAAGCGCAATCTAGCGAAACTTCTAAAATCATAGTCGCGCGCGATGTTACTACCGCGTACGACTCGCGCGTTATGCACGATTGCGTGAGCTTTAGCGTCAAAAAGGGCGAAATTTACGGCTTTTTAGGCGGCAGCGGCAGCGGCAAAACGACGTTAATGAAAACGCTCATATTTTTAAAGCGCCCGCAAAGCGGCGAGATTAAAATTTTCGGACGCGATATTTGGCGCGAGAGCGAGGCGGAGCAAAACGAGATCCGCCTAAAATGTGGCGTGATGTTTCAGTTCGGAGCGCTTTACAGCTCGATGAGCGTGCTCGAAAACGTAGGCGTGCTACTGCGCGAATACTCTAAATTTAGCGAGCGCGAGATAGATGAGCTATCGATGTTTTGGATCCAAAAGGTGGGGCTTAAGAAGGAGGCCGCCGCGCTTAGACCAAACGAGCTTAGCGGCGGTATGAAAAAGCGCGTGGCGCTGGCTCGCGCGCTAGCACTTAGCCCTGAAATTTTATTTTTGGACGAGCCAAACTCGGGGCTTGATCCGCTCAGCGCCAGAGCCCTTGATAGGCTTGTTTGCGAGCTTAGAGACAGCCTCGGCGTCACGGTCGTGATGGTCACGCACGACGTGGATAGTATCTTTGATATTTTGGATCGGTTTTTGATCGTGGATAATCAGAAAATCGCCTTTGAAGGAAGCATTGAGGAAATTTCAAGCCTAGAGAATAATCCGCTTGAAGAGCTATTTAAGATGCGGCAAAGGGATTGAGTTTTGAAATTTACCGAGCCGAAATATGCATCGCGGCGAGTAAAATTTAGATAGGTAGGAGCTGAAATTTTAAAATAGCAGCGGAAGAATTTTAAATTTTAAACCTAGCGAGGAATTCCGGGCTCCGCAGGGCTTAAATTTTTAAAATTTAGACCTTAGCGGCTCAATCGAAATTTTAAAATTTAAGCAGGTCGCATTTAAGGGCGCATTTATTGGATAGCGCATTTAAATTTTAAAATTTCGGCGAGCAAACGGCGCTAAATTAAACCGGGCGGTAAAATTTTACGCTAAAATACGGCGCGGCGATATTTTGAAATTTCAAAATGTACGATAAGCTTTAAAATTTAAACTCAGATGATTCTGCGAATTTTGCGGCTATTGAGAAAAGGCTAAGTTTTAAAATTTAAGCTCAGACCGCTATTTTTAAGGCATATCGCAGGGCTTAAATTTTACGCTCTGAAATTAGGAGAAAAGATTGGAAAATAGAACTTCATACACTATAGTAGGCGCATTTGTTATGATCTGTGTCGCGGCTCTTACGGCGTTTATGTGGTGGATGCTTACTAAGACCGACCGCAGCGAGAGCTACCGCTCCTACTATATCCACACAAAAGAGCTTCCCGTAGGCATTAAGGAGAATTCCGAGGTTAAATTTATCGGCGTAAATGCGGGCATCATCAAAAGCATCGACTTTGCCGATATAGAAAATGCGATTATTGAGATTGAAATTTCAGTAAAAAGCAAGCTACCGATCTCGCAAGATAGCGTCGCCAAGGTAGAATCTCAAGGCATCAGCGGAATCGCGTTTATAAATATCACGAAAGGAAGCGGCAAGCTTTTCCCACCGAATGATAAAAAGCCGATAATTGCGCTGGATAAAACGCTTCTTGATAAAATCGGCTCCAAAGCCGAAGTCATCACCGATAGCGTGAGTGAGATGATCTTTAAGATTAATGGGCTGTTGTCTAAGCAAAATACCGATAAAGTGGATAGAATTCTATCTTCGATGGATAAATTTAGCGCCGAGCTAAGCGATGAGAAAAAATTCCAAAGCCTAGACGCGCTGCTTGCTAACGTAAATACTCTCATAGCAAATTTAAACGAGCGCGAGAAGGAGCTAGACGCGCTGCTAGATAATCTAAACGCCTTTGCCGTGAGTGCTGCCAATCTATCAAATTCGCTAGATAAAACTGCAGGTATCATCACTAAGCGTATCGATCGCGGCGAGTACAATCTAAAAGCGATCTTGGATCCTACACTTGAGGAGGCAAAAAACACTCTTGGCGAGCTAAAAAAATCGCTTAGAGAATTCCAAGGCGCGATGTTTAGGCTAGAGGACAATCCTTACGATTTCTTTTTCAAAGACACTTCTAAAAGCGCAGATCGCGACGATAAAAAGGAATAAAGATGAAAAATTTTATAAAGTTTACGCTTGCTACGACGCTAGCAGCGATATTTTTAGGCGGCTGCTTAGCTAAGCAGGCTAAGCCATACACCTACTACGAGCTGCGTTATGATCAAAAGCGCTGCGTAAATCCTAGCGGCGCGCGCAAAAATATCTTTATCGACACCATTACGGCGACAGATCTCGTCGATAGACGGGATATTTTAATAGTGGATTTTAGAAACCGAACGCGGTTCGCAAGCGACGCCAAATTTATCACTATGCCTAGCGAAATGGTATATAAGGCGCTACTTGATGCGGCATTTTCCACCTGCTCACTAAATCCGATCTTCGTGCCAAAAGAGCGGGATTTGCGCCTAAAAACCAGTATCGTAGCGCTTCAGATCAATAACGATCAGGCAACCGTCACGATGGGATATGAAATTTTAAATTCTTTAGAAAGCATAAAATCAGGCATCGTCACTAAGCGCGTTTTCGTGCCTGATCCTAGCTCGCAAAGCATTTATAATGCCCTAAATTTAGCGCTTAATGAGAGCATAAACGAAATTTTAAAGGCTCTTAGATGATAGCGGCAATCGAAGGAATTATCACGCGCAAGGAGCCCACTGCTTGCGTCATTAAATGCGCTAGCGGCGTAAGCTACGCTCTTTCATTATCATTAAATACCTCCGCGAAGCTCACGCAGGGCAAGCTGACCGAGCTTGCGTGCGTACAAATTCTGCGCGAGGATGCCGATTTGCTGTATGGGTTTTTAGACGATAATGAAAAAAAGATGTTTGAAACCCTAATCAAACTTAGTGGCGTAGGTGCAAGCACGGCGATGGCGGTTTGTTCGACGCTCGCTCCGCAGGATTTCGCGCGTTGCGTAGCTACGGGGGATGCTGCGACGCTAACTTCAGTTCCGGGCATCGGCCCAAAGACCGCTAGACGGATCATTGCCGAACTAGGCGATGCGAAGCTAATGGAATTCGGTCCTAGCGAGACTTATAAAAATGAAGCGGCATCCGCGCTACAAAGCCTTGGATTTAAGCGCGATAAGATCAATCAAATCTTAGCGGGATGCAGCAGCACGAATACGTCAGATCTTGTCAAAGAGGCGTTAAAAAAATTAGCGTAGAAAATAAAATTTGAAGGAAAGCAATGAAATTTGGCTTAGTTTTTGGAGCTCAAAGCTATGAGCACGAAGTAAGTATCATCTCGGCAATTGCCGTCAAAAATGCCCTAAAAGGCTGGGACTTGGAGTTTGTATTTTGCGATAAAAATCGTAAATTTTACCGCATTGAGGATAAAAATATGCGCGCGGCATATTTTAAGCAGGGCGGCTATGCTAAAGCAAAAGAGCTTAGTATCGGTGCGGGCGGATTTTTTGAGAGCGGAATGTTTAGCAAAAGCATGCTAGAAGTCGGCACATATATCAATCTAATCCACGGCTGCGACGGCGAGGATGGCAAAATGGCAGCGCTATTTGAGTTTTTTGGCATCCCTTACATCGGACCTCGCATAGAAGCTAGCGTGCTAAGCTATAATAAAATTTTAACCAAGCACTTAGCTGCAATCGCAAATGTAAAAACCCTGCCGTATGAGATCGTAAATCGTACTAGTCTGCCTAATTTTAATTTTCCGATCATCGTTAAGCCCGCTCATTTGGGCTCTAGCATCGGAATTTCGATAGCTAAGAACGAAAGCGAGTTTAGCTACGCGCTGGATCAGGCTTTTGAGCTGGACGACAGCGCGATCGTAGAGCCGTACTGGGAAAACGTAAAGGAATTCAATCTCGCAGGCGCTAAAATAGACGGCAAAATCGTATTTTCAAACATCGAAGAGCCAAAAAAAGAGGGCTATTTAAATTTCGATCGTAAATATTTGGATTTTTCGCGTAGTGGCGCGATCGAGCCCGCTCGTCCTGGCGCTTTATTAGAGGGTAAGATGAAAGATGCCTTTACGCGGCTTTATAACGCAGGATCATTCGATGGCGCGCTCATTCGCTGCGATTTTTTTGAAAAAGAGGGTGAAATTTATCTAAACGAGATAAATCCGAACCCAGGCAGCCTTGCAAACTATCTATTTGAGGATTTCTCGGAGGTTTTAGCAGCTCTTGCTTCGTCGCTGCCGCCGATGAGGCAGATCCCTGTAAGCTACGAGCTAATCACCAAAATCACCGCTAATAAATAGCCAATCGTTTAAAATTTTACGCTAAATTTTGCGTAAAATTTTACTCTAAAAGGTCGAGTTATGATAAATCAAGACGAAATTTACACCGCTACCGAGATCGTGCGCAACTTCAGCACCGTTTTAAACAAGATCAAAAACCAAGAGATCAAAAAAGCCCTGATCGTCAAAAACAACAAATTCGAAGCCGTGATGATCAGTATGAGCGAGTTTGAGCGGCTCGAAAAAGCAGTCGAGCTACTCAAGGCCGTTTACGCCAAAAGGAGCGGTGGTGGCGAGTAAGGAGCTCGTCTGCGGCGGCGAGAGCTACAAAATCAGCTACGAAATTTCAAATTTGCAGCATGCCGAATATATTTTGGTGCTGCACGGTTGGGGAGCAAACAAGGCGCTTATGTCTCGGATTTTTGCGGACAAATTCCGCCGTTACGCGATAGTGTGCGTCGATCTGCCGGGATTTGGCGCCAGCTCGCAGCCCGTGCGCGCCCTTGGCAGCGAGGATTACGCGGAAATTATGCGTGCCTTTATCGCAGCTTTCGGCAAGCAGCCCACAGCGATCATGGGGCACAGCTTCGGCGGCAAGATCGCTGCATTGCTAGCTCCGCGCAATCTCATACTGCTAAGCAGCGCCGGTATCATCGAACCCAAGCCCTTTGCCGTGCGCGCCAAAATCGCAATTTTTAAAATTTTAAAAAGACTTGGACTGGCGGGGCTTTGGCGCGCGTTTGCGAGCAAGGACGCCGCAGGTATGAGCAAAACGATGTATGAGACGCTAAAAAATGTCGTAAATGAGGACTTTCGCGATATTTTTTCCGCGCTAAGCCCGCAAAATGCGCTCATTTTTTGGGGCAAGGACGATCGCGCCACTAGCCTAAAAAGCGGCGAGCTGATCCACTCGCTCGTCAAAAATAGCAAATTTTATCCGCTGGCGGGGGATCACTTTTTCTTTTTGCAGAGCGCGGATTTTATCGGCGAGCAGATTGAAAAGGAGCTTGGCGGCAGATAAATTTAACGATTCGGCGCTGCGCTAAATTTAAAGCGAAACGCGATTTTGTGTAAATTTTAAAATTTAGCCGTGAAATTTTAGCGCCGCTAAAAATCGCGCTTTAGATGCAAAAACAGATCGCGCGAAAAGCAAGAGCGGGCGCATTTTAAAAAGCATTTCAATGCGGCACTTTAGTGCAGTTCGCTCGCGTTTTAAAATTTTGCGGAGTGTTTGCGCAAAGATCGCGAACCGAAGCGCAAATTTAGATTATAAAGCCGCGCGTATGTGGCATATATTTAAAATTTAGCGGTGTAAAATACGCTCTTTGGGCGCGTAGTATAAAACGCAAAGCTCAAATTGCGGCGTGCCGCGTTAAATTTTAAAATTTTACGCCGTAGCGGATCGTTTCCGCTTTGTGTTTGCGGCAGCCGTGCATGACGCGGCAAAACCGTGTATGTGCACCGCAAATCGAGTAATTAAATTTAGTCGCATAACCGCGTCATGTATTCGCCGCGACAGAAGGCCTATATGCCGCAAATGATGCAAATCATCGCGCGAGATAGGGCGCGATGTCGCAAGATACGCATCGTGCGAAAATTTCAGGTCGCGGAGAGATGAACGCGGAGCGGTATCGAAAACGCAGACGCAGCGCGCAGCAGCGTAAATTTATCTAGCACGGCTCGTGCAGCTTTTGCGAGCGCGTGAATTTATGAGCTAGCGAAGTTTGCAAAAATAGAATTTGCAAAGCGAGAATTCGTAAAATTTGCAAATGAAGTCGAATGCCGGTTAGCCCGAGCTCGCCGCGTTTGCCCGCACAGGCTTGCAAAGCGGGCGCGCAAATTTATAAAAAGGAATTTTAAAAGATGAATATAATATTTTTGATCGCGCACGCGGCATTCGTCCTACTGCTGGGCTTTTATCTGATCACCTGCCTGCAGTGGTTTTCGTACAAGCCCGCGCGCATAATCTTTCACTTTACCAAGTCCGCGTGGCATGTATATTTTTTGCTACTGCCGCTAGCGGCGTATCTTAGCTGCGAGATCGCGGCGAGCCTCTGCGCGGCTAAATTCGGCGCCGCGTCCCTCTATGCCTTGCGCGCCGCTAAAATTCTAATCGTCGCGGTCTATGCGCTAGCGCTTTATTTTTGGCAAAGAGGGCTAGATAAAAAGCTCGTCTTTACGCCGCGTGTGAAGCGATTTTTTGCGATTTTGGCGGTTTGTGTGTTTAGCTTTAACGCCGCGTTTTATGCCGCGGGAGGCCCGATTTTGCCGATATTTTTACCGCTTGGCGCGGGCCTTGCGGCGAGTTTTGCTTACGAGCGGGCGCAGGCTGCGAAATTTAAGGCCGCCGCGCGCAAAAAACTAGCCCAGGTGCCCTCGCTTACGATCATTCAGATCACCGCGAGCTACGGCAAGACGAGCATTAAAAACTTCTTGTATCAAATTTTAAAAAACGACTTTCGCTGCTACAAGACGCCGCGCTCGGTAAACACGCTAGCAGGGTTAGTGCGCGACGTAAACGAGGCGCTACCCGCAGATACGCAGATATACATCGCCGAGGCGGGTGCCAGGCTAAGCGGCGATATCGCCGAGATCACCGAGTTTTTGGCGCCGCAGATCGTCGTCGTGGGCGAGATCGGCGCGCAACACATCGAGTATTTCAAAAGCATCGAAAACATCCGCAAAACCAAGCTCGAAGCGCTCACAAGCGCGCGGCTAAAGCATGCGTTTTTGCACAGCTGCACGCAAAAAAGCCCGAGCGAGTGCGTCACTATCTATGACGAGGGGCTGGAAATCCACGGTGCGGATCTGGACGGAATAAAATTTAGCCTTAGCTTGAGCGAGAATGAGCCCCTCGCAAGCGGTGGAAATTCCGTGCCGCGCGCAGAAACATCCGCCGTAGAAGGCGAAGGGCAGGGCGATTTGAGCTTAGATGCAAGCAGTGCGGCATGTGCGGAAAAAGACAAAAATTCTAAAAATTACGGCGCCGATTTTGACGATGCAAATTCCATGCCCTGCGCCGAACAAAGCGAGCAAGAATTTTACGAACAAGCCGCCCGTGCCGCTAGCGACGATAAAATTTGTAACGTCAAAGAGCAGGGCACGCAAGAAGCTTTGAGTGAGCGTAAAATTTTAAACGAGCGGAGAGAACTATGCGAGAGACATGAGTTTTTTGCGCCGATTTTGGGTAAATTTAACGCTGCAAATCTCGCCGCGTGCATAAAGATCGCGCGATTTTTAGGGCTTAGCACAGATAAGATCAAAAGCCGCGTCGCACACGTCAGCGCCGTCGAGCACCGCCTCGCGCGGCTCGATGCGGGCGGCAAGATCATCATCGACGATAGCTTCAACGGCAATCTAAGCGGCATGCTGCAAAGCTACGAGCTGATGCGAAGCTACGGCGGCCGCAAGGTCATCATCACGCCGGGCATCGTCGAGAGCACGCGCGAGGACAACGAGACGCTCGCTGCCAAGATCGATGAAATTTTTGATCTCGCGATCATCACGGGCGAGCTAAATTCTGAGGTGCTGCAAAGCAAGATTAGTCCAGCAAAGACTATCGTTTTGAAAGACAAGCGCGATTTGCAGCGGGTTTTGAGCGAAAATACGCACAGCGGCGATCTAATTTTGTTTTCAAACGACGCGCCGAGCTTTATTTAAGCGGCTTTAGCGATACGGCTTGCTCTGCTCTGAGGCATACGGCGCGATTTAGCAGGCGTATTTTTAGACAAAAGATTTTGAGCGGGTGGGGCGCGATTTTAAAGTAGTGCGCGACCCGATAGGCGATTGGTTTGAGTGGATACGGCGCGGATCTGTTTAAATAAAAGTCCTGTGCGGCTAAATTTCGGCGCACCATTATAAAATCGCAATCTTGCGCGCGATTAAATTTACGATCAAATTTAAAGGAAAGTTATGGATTTACGAGAAAAGATGCTAGGGCAGCTGCGAGAGCTAAGCGAGGAGAAGTTCGCGCAATTTTCAAAGCGCCTGATACCCGCGCCGCAGATTTTAGGCGTACGCACTCCCGCACTGCGCGCGCTTGCTCGCAAAAGCTTCGCCGCTTTGGGCGGAGCGGACGAGGCGTGGCACAAGCTGCAAAATTACGAGCCCATTTTTCACGAGGAGTTTGTGCTAAAGGGCTTTTTCATAATGCTTTTGGAGCAGGATGAGACGAAATTTACCCTTGCGAGCGATTTTATCAAAACGATGCCTAATTGGGCGGTTTGCGATATGTTCGCTCCGAAATTCAGGGGCGCCGCTTTCGCGGACGCGCTGCTAAAGCAGGCTAAGGGCGGCACGGACGAGTTTGAGAGGCGATTTTTCTACGTTTATTTTATGCAAAATATGGACGCGATCTCGCCTAAGGAATTTTTTGAAATTTGCGCCGCCGAAAGCGACGAGCGGTACTACGTGCAGATGGGCGCGGCGTGGGTGATAGCCGAGATGTTTATCAAACAGCGCGAGATCACGCTTGCGTTTTTGGCGAGCAAGCGGGCGGTTAAATTTATTCAAAACAAGGCGATATCGAAGATCCACGATAGTTTCCGCGTAAGCAAAGCTGACAAGGAGGCGCTTTTGAAATATAAAATTTAACCGCAGCGGAAAGCGGCGGGAGGCAGTTAGAATTTCAGTTGCGTGCGGGGCTTGTCAGCCAAAATCGCGAGCTTTAGAAACGTAAATTTAAGGAGAGAAAATGTTTAGCAAGGAATTTTTGGAGATTTTGAATTATGAATGCGCCGTAGGTATCGCTACCTGCGCGCACGGCGAAGCTCACATCAGCAACACATGGAACAGATATCTAGTCATTAAAGGTGATCGCATCCTCATTCCGGCTGCGGGTATGAAAAAGACGCAAAGCAACGTGGAGGCAAATCCAAACGTCGAGCTTAGCGTCGCTACAAAGGAGCTAGCAGGCAGGTTCGGCGCAGGGCGCGGCTTTGTAGTGAAGGGCACGGCGCGCTTTATGGATAACGGTGCGGAGTTTGAGGAAACGAAGGCGAAATTTCCGTTTGCTACGAGGCTACTTGAAATCACGGCTAGTAGCGTAAAACAGGTGCTGTAAGACAAGCGGCGCAGTTTGGGTGGAATTTACGGATGAAATTCCCGATGGAATTTCGCCGCTAGCTTTACGATGGAATTTTGCCGTGAAATTTTATCGATAGAATTTTAAAATTAGTAAAATTTTATCGACGAAACTTCGCTTCGCCGCAAAATTTTAAAGCGAGCGAAATTTTAAAGCCTGCAAAATTTCGAAGTTTGCAAGATCCGTAAGTCTCGCTCAAATTTTTAGAGCATAAATTTACGCATTGAAAGGAAAAGTATGAAACGATTAGAGGGTAAAACCGCCGTAACTACGGGGGCGGCATAGGGCTTGGCATCGCAAAGTGTTTTGCCGAAGAGGGCGCAAATTTGATCCTGCTTGGCAGAAGCGTGGAGAAATTAAAAATCGCGCAGGAGGCCTTGGGCGGTTACGGCGTGAAAGCTTACGCGATAGAGGCGGATTTGGCGCAAAGCAAAACGATAAAAGGTCTTTGCGAGCGCATTTTAGCGCAATCTCCCAAGATAGATATCCTAGTAAATAACGCCGGACTAGGGAAATTCGTACCGTTTGAGGCGACCGATGAAGCGCTGCTGGACGCTCATCTAAACCTAAACGTCAAAGCACCCTATCTACTTACTCAGGGGCTTTTGGGCGCACTTGCGACTAGCAAGGGCTGCGTGATCAATATCTCGTCGTATTTTGCGAACCGAATGCTCGTGGGGCGCACCACGACGGCGTATTCGATCACCAAAGGCGCGCTAAATTCTTTCACTAAATCGCTTGCCTTCGAGGTCGGCAAACTCGGCGTACGCGTCAACGCCATAACGCCCGGGAGCGTTCTAACGCCGCAGTTTGAGCGAAATTTAAGCGCGCTTAGCCCGCAGGGACGCGAGGCGTTTGAGCAGATGGTAAAAAATATCTATCCGCTCGGCAAAATCGGCAGCACGCAGGACATTGGCGATGCGGCGGTGTTTTTGGCGTCGGACGAGGCGAAATGGGTCAGCGGCGCGATATTTGCGATAGACGGCGGACTTACGACGAATTAGCTGCGACCGGGCGGAATTTTGGGCGCGGGTTTTGTAATATAAAATTTTACAGTGGCGAATTCCGCTGCAAGAAATTTTACCCAGTAGAATTTATTGCAGCGGCAAATTTTGCAATTAAAAATTCAACTAGGTAAAATTATGACGATGAATACTGCTCGTGAAATTTCGCAGCGAAGAAAACTTAGAATTCCGCAAGCTGCGGGAATTGCAACGTAAATTTTAAAATTTTAATTGTAAAATTTTGCAGCGTGCGGTTTAGGCGGAATTTTACGGAGCAAAATTTCAAGCTGCGGCAAAATGGCGCCTGCGGGGCTAAATTTAAAAAGCGGAGCCGGTAGCCGGCTTGAGATAATTAGAAATCAAACGAGATTGGAGAGGGTTTGAGGGTTTTGTTTCTAGCGATTTTAGCAGTGTTTTTGAGCGCGAGCGCGGTGCTTTTTAGCTCGTGCGCGGCTCCGCTGGCGCCCGCGGGCAACGCGCTTAGCGTATATGATATCTACTCTGTAGCGCGCGACCGCCGCAGCGTGAGCGAGGTCGCTAGCGACAAGCTCATCCAGACTAAAATCCAAAGCAAAATTCTATTTACCAAAGGCCTTAGCAGCTGGGATCTGGAGGTCGAGTGCTTCTATGGCGAGGTCTATCTCATCGGGCTGCTGGATAGCGAAGCGATGCGCGAGCCGCTGCTTGCTTTAGCTAGACAAACCGAAGGCGTGCAGCGCGTGCATACCTATCTGCGCGTCAAAAAGCCCGAATATCCGTGCAATTCGTTTGAAATTTTTGCAAATTTAAAGAAAAATCTCTTTTCCGATACCGACGTTTCTGGCACTGCGGTGCGCGTGGCGATCGTGGGCTGCGACGTGGTATTTAGCGGCGTGGTGAGCGACATCGAGCACGAAAAGCACGCGATCTGGTATGCGACGCACGCGCCGGGAGTTCAGGAAGTGTATTCGTTCCTGCGCGTGGTGAAGGAGTAGGGCTGTTAAATTTGATCGCCCCGCGGCACGTTAAAATTTAACAGCTTGCGGCGAGTTAAATTTGAGAATATGCCCGATTTATTTCAGCTCGTTTGCGGGGCGATCGGCGTGCGTGAAATTAAAATTTTGTCGGCGCGCAAGATAGCTGGAATTTTAAAATCTGGCTCACGAGCGAGAGCATTAAGTAAATTTAAAGCCGCCTCAGACGATAATTTCGCAGATGAAATTTACGCCGCGAGCGCTCGCCGAAAAGTAGCGCTCGGTGCCGATAGAAAGCGCGCCCTGTTTAAATAGCGGCTAAATCAAAAGCGCACGCGCAAGCTAAATTTAAAGCACTGCGTTTTTAAAAGCGCTAAATTTAAAGCGAGCCGCCGAGTTAAATTTAAACGTAACGCGTGCATTGCGAGCTAAAATGAGCTAAATTTAAAATCGCGTTGCCGTTATCAGCAAAATTTCAGCGACATGACGCGAGAGCTCGCGCTAAAACATACGATCAAAATGCCCCTAAGGGCGCAAAATTCAGTAAATTTAAGGAGAGAAAATGAGCCAAAGCCAAAAATGTACGTACCAAACCGCGTGCGAGCTGCCTAACGTAAGGCTGATCAAGCACCCGCTGATCGAGCATAAGCTCACGATCCTGCGCGATCGGGGGACCGATCCGTTTCAGTTCCGCATGCTCGTCGACGAGATCAGCTACCTGATGATGTTTGAGGCGACGCGCGATCTGGCGCTGCGCGAGGTGAGCGTGCATACGCCCGTGGCGCAAACCAGCGCGTATAAGCTCGCCACAAAGATCATGATCTGCCCGATTTTGCGCGCCGCGCTGGGGATGCTAGATAGCGTATTTAAACTCATGCCGGACGCTAGCGTGGGATTTTTAGGCTTTCAGCGCGACGAAAAGACCGCGCAGGCGGAGTTTTTTTACGCCAAGCTGCCCGCAGACGCCGCAGAGCGCACCGCAATCATCATCGATCCGATGTTTGCGACCGGCGGCACGGCGATCGATGCGGTGAAATTTCTGCTGAAAAACGGCGTCAAAAAGATCAAATTTATCTCCATCATCGCAGCGCCCGAGGGGCTTCATAGATTTAGCGAGATCTACCCGCAGGTCGAGGTTTTTACCGCGGCGATCGATGAGAGACTAAACGAGCAAAAATATATCGTGCCGGGACTTGGAGACGCGGGGGATAGGGTGTTTAATACGATGTGAATTACGCGGCGAAGGACTTTATGCTGCGTCAAATTTGCGCGGACAGCATTTTATCCGGCGATAAATTGATCGGCAGCAAACTTTACCGGCAATGGAATTTTACGCGACGCGAAATCTATTTATAAATATGCGGGTTGCGGCGACGCGGAATTCCGTCGCGGCAATAAATTTGGCAGGGTACGTATTTTTTACAGCGCGCGCAATACGTAGTGAAATTTTAAATTTCGCAGCACCGTAAATTTGATGCGCTTTAAAATTTTAACTCGTCGTGGAATTTGCGGCATTTTGGAATTTATTAAATAAAATTTAAGCTCCGCGATGTATAAAACACGGCAGCGGAGCGTAATCGAAATTTCAAATTTTAGCCCGCTACAAAATATTGCGCAACGTCCGCGCTGCAAAAATTACAAATCGCAAAATTTACAAAAATCGTGCGGCAAAATTCTTACCAAGCAATCCGATAAAGAAGCAGGGCGGCGCGTCAGGCATATGCGGGGAGTAAAATTCTTACTCAACCGATCCGCCCGCGCTAAAATGAAATTTTCAAATTTAGCGAGCAAAATTTTGCCTTACTTCACCAGTCCCGCTTCCCTTAAAAAGCAGCTCGGCTCATAATTAATCTTTCTGATCTTATCAAATTTCGCGTAGCTTAACACCAGCTCATCGCGCGCCCTGGTGACCGCCACGTAAAAGAGCCGCCGCTCCTCCTCCAAGCTGCCGCCCATCGCCATTAGCTTGAGGTTCGGGAAGCGGTTTTGCGCCAGATCGATGAGATAGACGCTGCAAAACTCGAGCCCCTTGCTTGCGTGCACGCTGAGCAGATTTACCCCCTCGCCCTCGCTCATCTCCTTTGCGCCCAGAGTTATGAAGTTATAAAAGCTCTGCGGATCTGCGTATTTACCGGCGATCTGCTCTAAAATGCCGCATTTATCGTAGATGCGGGAGATCTCGTCCTTTTTGCGCTCATCGTCTATCTTGCCGTTTTTCAGCATCGCGCGCTTTGTCGCGATAAAATCCGCCACAAGCGCGAAAAGGCGAGAGTTTTTGATCTGCGAGATGAGCGTGGCAGACCTCGCGGCTGAGCCGCTTTTTTTAAAAATTTTATAAATTTCGTGCAAAAATACGGCGCCTCCTTCGGTGATTTTATTGTGTTTTAGAACCGGATGCGAGCGAAAAAACTCGTCAAATTCCAAAGTTTCAAAGCGCGATACCGAGCCGATAATATCCACATCGTCAAAAAGTCCGAGCTGGTAGTTTTTCCTCTTTTTTTCAAAAATTTTAACGCTCTCGTCGGGGCGCAAAAGCCCTGCGTGAATGCTTCCGTGTCCAAGCGCGATTAGTGCGTCGAAAAGCTCCTTGCTTAGCGCGCTGCCGACGCCTCTTGCGTATTCGCACGTGCTCATAAAGGCCATCATATCTTTTGGGTTTATTATCATCGCGAAAATGTCCGTAAAGGCCTTGATCTCGCGGCTTTCAAAAAAGCTCACGCCGCCTTTTCGCTTCGCGCCGATGCCGAGCTCCTTAAGCGCAACCTCGACGCCGTCGGCGCTGGAGTTGTTGCGAAAGATGACGGCGATCTTTTCGCGCGGGGTGCCGCTTTGCGCGATCTGTGCGGCTACGTGGGCGTATTGCGCCGCCGTATCGTCGTAAACATGCAGCTTAGGCGCGCTAAATTTACCCTCGCGGCCTACGATCAGTTTCTTTTCGTAAAGGCGCGGATTGTTCGCGATGACGCGATTTGCAAGCGCCAAAATCGCCGAGCTTGAGCGGTAGTTGATATTCAGCGCGTAAATTTTAGCGTCCGCAAAGCGCTTACCGAAGCTGCCGATGATGTCGATATTTGCGCCGTTGAAGGCATAGATGCTCTGATCGAAATCGCCGACGCAAAAAAGGCTTTTCGTCGCAAAGGCATCGATGAGGCTTCCTTGCAGCGAGTTTGTGTCCTGATACTCGTCCACTAAAATTTCATCAAACCGTAGCGGCGCGCCCTTTTGCAGCTCATGGCGCATTTTTAGTAAGACGTCGTTGAAATCGGCGTAGTTAAATTTCGCCTTTTCCTCTTCAAACTCGCGCAAAATATCTGCGTAAATTTCGGCAAATTCCGCCTGATCCTCGTAGTTTTTGCTAAGCCACGTCTCAAAATCCGCGCTCATCTCCTTGTTTTGATACAGCGAGTACACGTCGTACAAATATGCCCCGCCGTAGGGGCGCGCGTCGCTTACGTGATAAAATTTGCGCTTTTCTACGAGGCTTTTTAGCAGGGTTTTTAGCTCGGCGGGCTGCTTTAGGATCACGCCTTTGCCCAGCTCGCGAAGTAGGGCGTAGGATACGGCGTGGAAGGTGCCCGCGACGATTGCGGAGGTGATTTTTTTATCAAAATGCCGCTGCAGTCTCGCTATCATCTCGCTTGCGGCCTTATTCGTAAAAGTAAGAAGCAAAATTTTTCTAGGACTCGTGCCGAGATTTAGCAGATGAGCAATCCGCGCGACGATGGTGCTGGTTTTGCCCGTGCCTGCGCTTGCGATTACTAGATTGTGCCCCGCAGGAGCGGTTGCGGCGGCGTATTGTTCGGTGTTTAGCTTAGCTAGAGCGTCCAAGATTATTCCTTTGCAAAAAGGCGCCATTATAGCCTAAAATCATTAAAATTCTTTGATATAATTGCGCGATGAAATTTCTAAAATTTACGTTAAAAATCGCGCTATTTTGCGCATTTGCATTCGCTCTGTTTTTAATCCTAGACGCGCTTTATCCGCTAAATTTGGATATGCTAAACAAGCAGAAGAGTAGAATTTTATATGACCGAAACGGCGAAATTTTAAATATGCAGATCAGCGACGATCAAATTTGGCGCTTCTACGCGAGCGCGGACGAGATACCGCCGCGGCTGAAACAAAGCGCGATCTACTTCGAGGATCGCTATTTTTACTACCATTTCGGCGTCAATCCAGCCTCGATCCTGCGCGCGGCTACGTATAATTTTATGCAAAATTTTACTAAAAAAAGCGAAGGCAACGTCGAGCGCGTCGGAGCCTCGACGATCACGATGCAGGTCGCGCGTATGATGCGCCCAAAACAGCGCAGCTACAAGAACAAAATCATCGAAATTTTCAACGCCTTTCAGCTGGAGTGGCACTTCAGCAAGGATGAAATTTTAGGGATGTATTTCAACCTCGCCCCATACGGCGGCAATATCGAGGGGGTCAAGACCGCGGCGTATTTTTATTTCAAAAAGGATCTGCGCGAGCTTAGCAACGCTCAAATCGCGCTTCTTAGCGTGATCCCAAAAAACCCGAATAAAAACCGCCTAGACCGCAGATCAAACATCAACGCGCTTAAAAACCGCCTAATTTCGCAGCTGCGAGAGGGTGGCGTGATCTCGCAGAGCGAGTATGAGCGCGCTCTTGCCGAGCCGTTTTCGCCCAGACGCTACGCAGCACCCAATTACGCGCCGCATTACGCGCTGTTAGCGTTTAGCAATTATAAAATGCAAAATTTTACCGCCAAAGATGACGTAAATTTCACTCAAAATTTAGATTCGGGCGGCTTGACGGCGGGGCAAGCAGGCTCGTCTGCGCACCGAGCCGCGGCGGTAGAGTTAAATTTTTCGGACGCGACTAGTACCGAAACAAATTTTACGGCTGCGACAAGAGGCGAGCCAAATTTATCAAGCGCCGCAAACACGCAGACGGGAGTGAATTTAAAAGAAATGAATCCCAAAGAGGTGGATTTTAAAACTAATACACCGAAGAGTTTAAATTTAGGCGGAACGAGCTTAAATTTAAACGAGCGCGAAGTCGCAGAGTCACAGACAGGCGCGAAACCGAATGAACCGAAAAATGTAAAACCAAATGAACGAGAGGGCGCAAATTTGGATGAGTGGCGAGATTTAATCAATGCCGCCCGTCCGTCGCAAAATACTCAAAGTCTAAATTTAAACGAGCAACGAGTAGCTGCGCGTTTGCCGCAAAATTTTAGCGCAGATACAGATTCAAATAAATCGCAAACAGAGTATTCGCCGCAAAATCCGAGTGCGGATATAAATTTAAACAAGCGGCAGAACGCCTCCGGTGCCACACATCCGCACCAAGAGCCGCAAAATTCGCAAAATCTAAATTTGAACGGTCGGCAAGACACCGCGCATTCGCCGCAAAATTTGCAGGCAGACGCAAACTCTAGCAAGCGGTCGCGTGTAAATTTTATTACGCAAATAAATTACGCTTCGGACACTAGGGCGCAGACAAACTCCGTTTCAGACGCCAAATTGCGAGCAAATTCCGATCTAAACGCCAAGACGCAGGAAAATTCCGCAAACTTTAAAGGGAGTGCGCAGCCCAAAGAGCAAACCGCGCTAGCGCAGGAGCTTGCGCGCCTAAGCGAGGGTAAAATTTATTCAAATTTGGATCTGAAAACCCAGATCGCGCTTGAGGGCTTTTTGAAAAGCGAGATCCTCTCCCTGCGCGATAAGGGCGTTAGAAACGGTGCTGCGGTGCTGATCGACAACGAAAGCATGAGCGTGATCGCCTACGTCGGCAGCCACGATTTTAGCGCTAATGAGGGGCAAAACGACGGCGTGCGCTCGCAAAAAAACGTGGGTTCGACGCTAAAGCCCTTCATCTACGCCAAGGCCCTTGAGCACGGGCTCATCACCCCTTCAAAAAAGCTGATCGACGCGCCGATAATCTTCGCGGGCTACGTGCCGCGCAACTACAACCAGGGCTTCATGGGCGCGGTGAGTGCGACTGACGCGCTAAGTCTGAGCCTGAATATCCCCGCGGTGAAGCTAAATTTGATGCTTGAGGGCGACGGGCTGTATGAGATGCTATCAAATGTGCATTTGGCGGAGTTTAGCAAGGATTATTACGGTGCAGGTATCGCACTGGGAAGCATTTCGATGAGCCTAATGGATCTTACTCGCCTTTACAGCGCGTTTGCAAACGGCGGAAAGCTACGAAAGCTCGAAATAGCGGGCGTAAAGATCGGTGACGATGCTAAAATTTTAACCCCGCAGAGCGCTTACATCATAACGCAGATGCTAAGAAACGCCCCGCGCTCCTACCTCGGCTCGGTGTGGCAAAACACCCTAAACGCGCCGCCGCTGATGTTTAAAACGGGTACGACCGCCGATGCGCGCGATCTCTACACCATCGCTCTGACGCCGAAATTTACCCTCGGCGTCTGGCTGGGAAATTTCGACGGCTCCAAGACTAGGGATCTTAGTGGCGGCGTCAGCGCGGCGAAGGTGGCGTTTAATATGTTCGCCTTCCTCGATAAATCCGCTATGCTTGGTGATACGGAGTTTACGCGCCCCGCGGGCGTGAGCTTGCGGCGGGTATGCACCGACGCGTACCGCGAAAAGGAGTGCGCGCAAAGCGCCGATGATCTTACGATCGATGGGGTTGAGCCCAACGAGGAGTGCGAAATTTACGGCACGAGTGAACTTTTTTATCTGCTAAAACACGGTCTGGTCGATCCGCAAAAGGTGCGCGCAGGAAGGTGTGCGGCTAAATTTGCCGCCGTAAAGCCCGTGCTAAACGACATCAACGCCAAAACCTACGAGACCGGCGAGGACGGCTTTTTGCGGCTAAAGGTGCAGTGCACGGCGGTTTTCGGCGAGCGGGTATATATCAGGCTAAGCGGCGGTTCGCGAGAATTTATAGCGCTAAATTCCACTGCGTTTACGGGGGAGAATTCCGTGGATTTTGATTCCAAGCATTCTAGCGTGGCGCAGCAAGATAATTTAAAGCAAAATTTTGCAGAACAGAATTCTACAGCACAAAATTCTATGCGACAAAATTTAGCGTCGCAGAATGTAAAATCACAAAATCTTACGAAGAAAAATTCTGCGGGATGGAATTTTATAGCTGAAAATCCAGCCACACGGAATTTGGCGTCGCAAAATTCTATCTTGCAAAATTCTACAGAGCGAAATTCGGAGGTTCAAAATTTCACAGAGAAAAATTTCACGGCACGAGATTTCACCACGCAAAGCCTAGCGCCTGCAAATTCTAAAGTTAAAACGGGAGAATATTTTGCGCGCAATAACGGCGAGGCTTTTACGCTTAACCTCGGCGCAGGGGATTTTGAGCTTGGCTGCTTGGACGAAAATGCAAATTTCGCTAAAGCAAATTTTAGAGTAAATGAAAGAAAATAAAAGGTTAATTTGTATATAATTTCGTAAAATTTTTGCAAAGGAATTTTATGAAGACAAAACTACTAAGCGCAGCGCTATTTTGCGCTTTGGCTAGCTTTGCCGCAGGCGTAGAGATCAAATACGCTAGCGGGGCTTACGAGATTAGCGGGGTGGACGGCAGTGGATTTAGCGTCACGCAAAAGCAGATCTTAAAATGCACTCCCAAAATCACGGGCACCTACGAAAGCGTGAGCGAGAGCTCAATCAGGCTTTATCCAAAGCCGATGCTTAGCGCCGGGGTTAATTATTCGTGCGAGGCGCGCGGGGTGCGCTTTGAGTTTGAGACAGAGCCTTTTAGCACCGAGCATATCGCGCTTCTGCGTCCGGGGTTAGTGGCAATTAAATTTAACGATGCGGTTAGCAAGGACGCGCTACAGCAAGCGACTAGAATTTACCGCGCGCAGAATTTAGCCCAAAACGACATATCCTACGAGCTTAGCTCGCACGATGATCGGAATTTTTTATTCAGCTTCGATCCTAAGGCGCAAAACGTCGTATTGCAAATAGAATCCCTCACCTCAAAAGCGGGCGCAAAGCTGCAAAATCCGGTGGAGCTGCGCACGGACGAGGAGCCTTTTAATGATAGCATTAACGCTTCAAATTTAAGTGGCGTGCAGATTCGTACTGCGGCTCTAAAAGACGGCTCGCTCGCAGCCAGAGTGTGTTTTCCTAACTATATGGACGAGCTGTCCGCCAAATACATAAGAATCGCAGGCGTGAGTAAATTTAGCCTTACTCAGCCGCGATATTATTATTACGACGAAGATAAGGAGGGCGGCGAAAGCGACGATCCTTCATGCTACTACTATGCAGATATAGTAAGCGACGAGTTTATGCCGAATAAAAGCTACGAGATTAGGTTGCTAAAGGGCTTCGGAGATAGCTCATATATCTTGCGTGACGAGATAAAGCAAAGCGTAAAAATGGGCGATAGGCTGCCTTTCGTAGCCTTTAGCGACGAGAAAAATTTTATCCCAAAATCCGCTTCGTTAGCATTTAAAAGCTCAAACGTAAATGAGGTTAAAATTTCGATTGCCAAAGTCCCTGAGCAAAATTTTAGGTATTTTTTAAACTTTGAAAGCAACGAAGATAGCGTAGGCGGGCTAGCTAGCGAGATCGCGGTTAAGAGCTTCGATATAGGAGGCGCTAAAAACGCCGTTGCGGAGCATAAAATCGCGATGGATTTTAAAGGCTACGAGGATGGAATTTATAAAATCACGGCGTTTTACAAAGTGGGCGAAAAGATGCAAGAGGTTTCGCGCGTAGCCTATCTTAGCGACATTACGGCTCAAGTGGTGCTGCTTGAGCGTGGCGCGCTGATTTATACTTCTAGGCTTAGTAATGGCGAGGAGCTAAGCAGAGCAAAGGTTAAAATTTACAGCGATAAAAACGAGCTAATCGTAGAGGATAAAACGGACGGAGATGGAATTTTAAGATTAGAAAATATGGAAATTTTAGCCAAAAATCCGCGCTCTATCGAGATTAGTAAAGGCGATGAGCATGCGTTCGTGCTATTTAATAATGCCGTAGCAAGCGTCGAGAAAACGATTACTTCAAAGCGTCCGTTCGTTTATCTTGCAAGCGAGCTGATAAGCCCGAATGAGCGGCTTTTAGGCACGATCGTGATGAAAAATCGCGATTTTAGCTCTTTAAAAAATACACCGATTAAATTTAAAATTTACGATCCTAGCGGCACTGTGGTCATCACGCGCGCGCAAAACACCGATGAGTTCGGCAGCGTTAAAATAGACGAGCTCATGGGCGAGAAAAGCGGCACTTACCGCCTGGATCTCATCTATGAGGATAAAATCATCGCTTCTAAAAGCTTCAGCGTAGAAAATTTCGTCCCAAACCGCATTAAAAATGAAATTCTCACTGCTAAAGACGAATACGGCGCAGATGAGATCATAACTTTAAAGCTAAGCTCAAACTATCTTGCTGGCGCGCCAGCCGGAGATTTGAAAGGTTCGCTAGAAGCAAACGCCTATGAAAAAGAGCTAAAAATTAAAGGCTACGAGGGCTTTTCGTTTATAAACGATCGCTTAAAGAAAAAGGGCGCTACGCAGCTTCGCAGGGCAGAATTTACGCTAAACTCCGCCGGCAAAAAGGAGCTTGCACTCTCGCCGGCAGCAGCTGATCTTAATGTCTCTAACGCCATAAATATTCTACTAAATTTCAGCGTAACCGAGGAGGGCAAAAACGTAAGCGCATATCGCAGCCTGAGCTATCTGCCTTATGATCGTATCGTAGGAATTCGCGCGAACAAGGATTTTATATCAAGCGGCGATAGCGTAAAATTCGGCTTTGCGCTGCTAGATTCCAAAACCAAAACCGACGTCAAAGGCAAGATCGACGTTGAAATTTACCGCGACGATTTTACTTACGTTTATGACGGCAACAGATACGTCGAGCAAGAAAGCTTTAATCTCGTAAGCGCCGTTAGCACCGATGCGCGCGAGTTTGAGTATAAATTCCAAAACGGCGGCAATTATCTAATCGTCGCAAACGATTACTCAAGCGGCGCGAGTGCTGGCGTGCGCGTGGACGTAAGCGGCTGGGGATATTATGGACGGGTAAACGCTAAAGATGTGCAAAGCGCTAAAATCAAACTCGCAAGCGATAAGGTTAAAGCCGGAGATAAAATTAAAGGCGTCATCAATTCGCCGGTAGAAAGCGGCGTGCTAAATATCTCACTCGTAGGCGAGCAGGTTTACGACTATAAAATTCTGTCCATCAAAGGCGGCAGCGCGGAATTTGAGCTTAGCGTACCGGAGAATTTCGTCGGCGGACATATCAACGCTGTAATCGCGCGCGCTGCGACACCCGCTGCGATGCCGCTTAGAGCCTATGCTAACGTGCCGGTGGCGCTAGATGCGAGCTCGCACAGGGCTGGCGTGCAAATCCTAGCCGAGAAAAGCTATAAAAACGGGCAAAATGCGCAGATCAGCGTAAAAAGCGAGCCAAATTCCAAAGTCATACTCTATGCGGTTGATCTTGGTATTTTAGATATCATCTCACAAGAGGAGCTCGATGCATTTAAGGCGTTTGACGTTAGCGCGTATTTTGCGATGCGATACTTCGACATTTACGACGATCTTAGCGTGTATCAAACTACCGCAAAGGAGCTAAGCTTCGGCGGCGACGGCGTGATGGCGAAAGCTAAACGAAATTTAAGCCCGGTCGAAAACAAAAAGCAGAAAAAATTTATAAAAATGCTGATCGCAAAAGCAGACGCAAACGGCGAGGCGAAATTTGAGCTTGCGATGCCGAAAAATTTTAACTCCACGATCCGTCTAAGTGCCATGGCTATCGGAGAGGCGGCTACGATCGGCTCGGCAAACGTCGAAGCCAAGGTCCGAGACGACGTGATCATAAAGCCTGCTGATCTAACCTATATGGTGCGCGGCGATGAGATTTCCGTGCCGCTAACGCTCATCAACACCACCGACAAAGAGCAAAAGGCGGTCTTAAAAATCAGCTCATCTCCTTCGGTCGCTATAAGCGGCGGTGAGGCAAATTTCACGCTCAAACCGCTTGAAGTCAAGCATACGAACTTCACCGCGAGCGCGCTTGATATCGCGGATGCAAACATTAAATTTGACCTTGACGCAAATGGGCAAAAATTTAGCAACGACGTGGAATTTGACATAATCAGCCAGTTTCCGCGCTCGAAGCTATTTCACGTAAGCTATGGTGATAAGCCGGTAACGCTCAAAATCGATCCGAGCTATAAAGAAATTTATACTCACATCAGCGCTACGCCTAATGCTTTTAGCCTAGCAGACGAGCTATATCTCTATCCTTACGGCTGCACCGAACAGCTTGCTTCAAGAATGATAGCGGTTGATTATGTCGCACGCAAAGACTCCAATAAAACCTTAACCAACCGCGTAAACGAATATGCAAGTAGAATTTTATCTCGCCTCAAACCTAGCGGCAGTTTCGGCTACTGGAGTGCTCACGGCGTTACTAATTACTACGCTTCGATTTACGCAAGCGACGTTTTACTAGAGCTTGACGCGCGCTATAAATTCCTTAGCAATAAGCAAAGATCGCTGATATTTAGCGCCTTAAAATCAGACTACGAAGATCAAGCGACGCTTCGAATATACGCGGATTTCGTGCTAGATCAATACGGCAAGCTGGATGATGATGAGATAAATTTCGTTTATGACAACGATCTTTATAAAGACTCGCCGATGGCTCGCATAGCCATGGCTGCGATACTTAAAAAGCACAATATGACGACTGAGTTTGAATTTATGCTCGAAAAAATAGATGAGGCGAATTACGATTACGCTGATAACGGAGCGGGTTTGACATTTGCTAGCGATGTAAGAGATGCTGCCTTTAAGCTCTATGCATTCGGCAAGGCGGGCATCAAAGACGATAGCACAAGCAAGGCTGCTATCGCGCTCGTGCGCAACCTAAAAGACGCGGACAATACGCAGGAGAGAGCGAGCGTTATACGCGGATTTGATGCGTATTTTAAGGACGCGAAAAAAGATATTAGCTTTGCTTTGAAATACGACGGCGAGACGAAAAATTTCAATTCGCCGCTGGATACTAAGCTCGCGATTAAAGACGGCTCGATAGAATTTACGCCGATGAGAGGCAACGGCGAACTATTCTTTACCGTGCTAGGTTTCGGATATGAAAGCGCTGCGGTCAAACATAGCCCGCTTAGCATAAATAGACCGTTTGATAACGACCGAGATAAGAAGGTT
Source organism: uncultured Campylobacter sp. (assembly GCA_963520005.1). Taxonomy (GTDB): domain Bacteria; phylum Campylobacterota; class Campylobacteria; order Campylobacterales; family Campylobacteraceae; genus Campylobacter_B. The sequence goes on along the minus strand of CAUQPS010000001.1, from coordinate 43,020 downwards.
GAAATTTATCGCGAGTTTCTCGATGCTCGCGGCAACATCGTCGATCTAAACAAACTCAAAGTAGGGCAGAAAATTTACTCTAAGATCAGCTGGCGAGCGAATCATTATCTGTATAATTTCGCGATCGACGAGGCAATGCCTAGCTGCTTTGAGGCGGTAAATGAGCGCCTGGGCTCGGCCGCACAGGCTCGCCCGGAAGGCTTTGTAGATAGCGTAGCGATCGAGCATACGGAGTATCTGTATGATCGAGTGCTTCACTTCCCGAAAAGCGGTTATTTTTACTACGATCCGCAAGAGGGTTATAATAGTACCGGCGTCATCTACACGCCGATAAACGTGATCATGTCGGGCTCGTGCGCGCTTCCTGCGATCTCTATCGAGGATATGCAATACGAGCGAGTAAATAATTACGATCTGCAAACGCTTAAATTTAAAGTCGCTCGCTAAGGGCTTAGCGATTTTAAGGCTCGGCGCGAATTTTGCATTAATTGCGATTTTCGCGCCGAGATTTTTATTTTGGGCGGATACTTAGCAAACGAGCGGCATTGTAAATTTTAAAATTTAAATCCCCGCTTGCCGAATTTTAAAATTTTATATTAATCCCTAAATTTCATAGCTTTTTACTATCCATTTATAACGTTATTCTATTTGACTTACCTTTAAATTCGAGTTATCATTTCTTTTAAATATACACTTTTAATTAAAGGAGTTGCAAATGCAAGACGTATCAAGACGTAGTTTTTTAAAGATTAGCGCAGTGGGTGCGGGGGCACTTGCGCTGGGATCTAGTAGCGCGTGCGCGGCACAAAATGCCAAGGACGTTAAATTTGACGAGGAATACGATATCGTCATCATCGGCACCGGTTTTGCAGGGCTTGCCGCGGCGATTAAAGCCAGCGGACGCGGTAAAAAGGTGCTGGTGCTTGAAAAGATGGGTCGCGCGGGCGGAAATTCCGTCATCAACGGCGGAAATATGGCCGCTCCGATGAATAAATTTCAAGTTGCGCAGGGCATCAAGGATAGCAAGGAGCTTTTTATCGCCGATGCCGTAAAAGACGGGCTTGGGCTCAATCATACCGATCTTTTAGGCGTGATGTTCGATCGCAGCAACGATGCGGTGGATCTTTTGGTGGGCTGCGGAGCGGAATTTAGCGATAAGCTGATCTTTGAAAGCGGCCACAGCGTCGCAAGAAGCTTGCAATCAACCAACGGCTCGGGCTCGGGCTACATCCAACCGATGATGGGTAAACTTCAAAACGATCCTAACGTCACGATCAAGACCCGCACGAAATTTGACGATTTTATCGTGGACGACAGCGGCCGCGTCGTGGGCGTAGAAGCGCGCGAGGAGTATAAATTTGATCCGAAACTTTTTAGCGACGATCTGGAAAATAAAAGCGGCGAAAAAAAGAGCTACAAAGCCAAAGACGGCGTTTTGCTGGCTTCGGGCGGATACGGACGCGATCTATGGTACCGCCAGATCCAAGATCCGCGCGTAGTGCCTAGCATAGACAGCACCAACCATCCGGGAAGCTCGGCGGGAGCGATGCTAGCGGCAAATAGAATCGGCGCATTTACCCTTTTAACGTCGTGGATTCAGTTCCTTCCGTATTGCTCGCCCGACGAAAAGGGCTTCGGCGCTGCGGTAAATTTTACCAACCACTGCTGCAGCACCTACGGCCTTACCGTCGATCCAAAGACGGGCAAGCGCTTTATGGACGAGCACGCAGGGCGCAAGATTAAGGCGGATGCTTGCTTTAAGGTCATCGCCGAGAGCGAGAAAAACGACAACTATCCGGTAAACGTCTGTGACTCTCAAGCTGTCGCCGCGCGTAACCCAGTTTATACTTCAAGGCCTCTAGAAGCGGGCGTCGTGAAAAAATTTGACACTCTAGAGGAGCTTGCGAAGGCTTACAATCTGCCGCTGGAGCCATTTTTAAAGACCGTCGCGGATTATAACTCTTACGTCAAAGCGGGCAAAGATCCGGAATTTGGCAAGGTTGTCGATAAACTGGACGGCATCGACGTTTCTAAGCCGCCGTTTTACGCAAGTCGCACGATGCCGAAGGTGCACCATACGATGGGCGGACTTGAGATCAACACCAAAGCCCAGGTCATCTCTAGCCTTACTCACGAGCCGATCCCTGGGCTCTGGGCTGCGGGCGAGGTAACCGGCGGCGTGCACGGCGCAAGCAGGCTCGGAACCTACGCGATCCTTGATTGTATGGTTTTCGGAATGATCGCTGGCGAAACAATCGGGGCTTAAATTTAGCGCCCGCGAAATTTCGGCGCGAAGTGGTTGTCAACGCGCGCTTTATTAAATTTCGGCGTGAAGTAGCTATGCGTGCTTTGCGCCGAAGTACTATGTGCGTCTTTAAAATTTCAAGATAGAGCCGCAAAGCGTGCCGCAGCATTTCAAAGCGTTTTAAAATTTAAAGCGCTTAAAATTCTGCGGCGCGAGTTTTAAATTTGAATACTGCGCACTTTAAAATTTTATAGCGGCGGCAAAATTTCGCACAGGCGGCGAGCCAACTTGCGCAGCGTAAATTTTAAAATTTACGTCCAGATTTCGGCGGGTAGAGCAGAATTCGCTCGCCTCCAAATCCTACTAAAATTTTATTCCCAAAATTTTTAAAATTCCATTCCCGAATTCCCCGTTAAATTTTAAATTTCGCTACGTGGGTGTATAATCTATAAAATTTTAACGCAAGGAGCAAAAAATGCAAGAAATTTCAAGACGAAATTTTATTAAAATCGGCGCGACGGGAGCTCTGGCTTTAGCTGCAAGCAGTACGAGTGCAGCACAAAACGCTAAAGACGTAAAATTTGACGAAGAATATGATGTTGTCGTTATCGGTAGCGGTTTTGCAGGCTCGATGGCGACGCTTCAGGCTCTTAAGCGCGGCAAAAAGGTGCTTATGATCGAAAAGATGGGCCGTGCGGGCGGCAATTCCGTCATTAACGCCGGCAATATGGCGGTGCCAAATAACGAATTCCAAAAAGCCGCGGGCATCACGGATAGTAAGGAGGCTTTCATCGCAGATTGCCTAAAAGACGGGCTAAATTTAAATCACGTAGATTTGCTAGGCGTCATCTACGACCGCGCAGGCGACGCTTTTGAATACCTAAAAAGCATCGGAGTGGAGTTTTCGGGCAAGGTGATATCTGCTAGCGGACACTCGCTAAAGCGCGCCGTACAGGCCAAAAACGCCAGCGGCTCGGGCTACATCCAGCCGATGCATAAGGCGATCGAGGAAAATGCAAATGCCGTAATCAAAAAGCGTACTAAATTTGATGATTTTGTCGTGGATGACAGCGGTCGCGTCGTAGGCGTGAAGTGTCGCGAAGAATATAAGTTTGATCCGCAGCTTGCTAGCGACGATAGGGAAAACAAAAGCGGCGAAGTAAAATTTTTTAAAGCCAAAGATGGCGTCATTTTGGCTGCGGGCGGATACAGCTCGGATAAGTGGTTTCGCGCGCAGCAGGTGCCGTATCTAAAAGACAATATCGAAACCGTAAGCCAACCAGGCGCTACCGCAGGTGCACTTATCGCGGCGATGAAGCTAGGTGCGAATCCTTTGCAACTCAGCTGGATTCAACTAAATCCTTATACTAATCCTAGCGAGAAGGGATTTGGTACCTCCGCGCTATTTTCAAATCACTGCGCTAACGACTATGGTCTAACTGTCGATCCAAAGACGGGCAAACGCTTTATGAACGAGCACGCCGGGCGCAAGATCAAAACCGAAGCGATCTTTAAATGTATGGCGGAGAGCGAAAATAACGACAACTATCCCGTAAATATCTGCGATCAAGCCGCAGTTGATGCAAATAATCCGGTCTATACATCAAAAGGTGTAGAAGCAGGCTCAATTAAAAAATTTAATACCTTGGAAGAGCTTGCAAAATTTTATAAAATTCCGCTGGAGCCGTTTTTAAAAACCGTCGCAGATTTTAATGGCTATGTCAAAGCAGGAAGTGACCCGGAGTTTGGCAAGCCTTTGACAAAAGCCGATGTAGGCGGTATCGACGTATCAAAAGCTCCATTTTATGCGTGCCAAACAAGCCCAAAAATTCTTTACTGCATGGGTGGCGTGCAGATCAATACCAAAGCCCAGGTTATCGACGCAGCTAGCGGCGAGCCGATCGCAGGGCTATACGCTGCGGGCGAAATCACCGGTGGCGTTCACGGCGCAAGTAGGCTCGGTACTATGAGCATGGCTGATTGTATGGTTTTTGGCATGGTGGCGGCAGAAAATATCTGAATTTAGGGCGCGACGGCATATTTAAATTTCGCCGTCACGTCTAAATTTTAAAATTTTATGCAATGCAAAAGAAGCGTAAAATTCTATTTATTCGGTAAGGGTTAAATTTTACCGAAATTCGCATAGTTTGGGAGACGCATATGATAGCGATCTATTTTAGCGCCACGGGCAACACGAAGCATTGCGCGAGTAGGCTCATCGCTCATCTTGGCGGCGTCTGCGTCTCGATCGAGAGCGAGGCCTGCGGCGAGCTTTTAAAGCACCACAACGACGTCATTTTGGCGTATCCCGTCTATTTTAGCGACCTACCGCGTATCGTGCGCGACTTCCTCTACCGAAACGGCGCGAGCTTTAGCGGCAAAAACGTATTCATCCTCGCTACGATGGAGATTTTCAGCGGCGACGGGGCAGGGTGCGCGGCTAGAGTTTTAAAACAATTCGGCGCAAACATAACGGGCGGCGCTCATATCAAAATGCCCGCGTTCATCCTCGACGTGGCGATTTTTGGCTACTCGCAAGCGAAAAACGAGCGCATAATCAAAGAGGCAGACGCTAAAGTCAGACGCGTTGCGGAGGCGCTTAGCGCAAATTGTCCGCCGCAAGAGGGGCTGGGCGCGCTTTGTCGTATCGCAGGGTTTTTAGGACAGCGACTTTGGATGAAAATTTGGGATAAAAGCCCCTTTGCCAAGCGCAAGCCAAGCCTCGATCCATCGCGATGCAGCGGGTGCGGGGCCTGCGTCAAACCCTGCCCGATGCGAAACATAAAGCTCGCCTGCAAAAAGGCGCAATTCGGCGATGAGTGCACGCTTTGCTACAGGTGCGTAAATATATGCGAGCGCAGAGCGATTACGATCCTAGGCAGGGCGAAAAATTTAGAAAAGTCCATCGCCGCGGACTTGTGAGGGCGAGCTCATACCATGCAAGCTCGCAATTAAATGCGTAAAAACGGGCGAGGAAATTTTACTTTTTGATAGCACTGCGTACGGCTAAGGCGCGACGTTTTGCGACGAATATGGCGCAGAAAAGTAGCCCGTAGCTATATAGTGAAATTTAATCTACCGCCGTGCAAGACCCGCGTAAAATTTGGCTACAGAAATCACTACGACGACTAAATGGACGGATACGAGACCGACGAGCGCGGTAGGGTCATACTAATAAACGGCGGGGCTGCCTCATGGGACGAGGTAAGGCAAACGGCTTTGATTATATCGCCGTAAGCTACGAGGACGAAGCAGGCAAAAAGACAAAATTTCGCTTATGTAGGCGGTCTTAAATCTCAGTCTGTCTTTTTTGCTCCGTATTTAAATTTTACTTGGTCGCTAGATACTCCTAAATTTAAATTCTTTAGAACCGAATGTGGCGTCTTAGAATTTTAGCAAAGGTTTATCCTGTAATACTGCGTCGTGAAATTTCAGCGAAGGCTTATTTTGCCGCATATCTCAAAATTCTTAAATTACCCGCGCCGGCCTACTTAAGCTCTAAAGCGCTTGCCTTATCACTTCGCCCAAGGGCAAAATGCTGCGCCTTGCCTTATTAATTCGCCGCGGAATTTCTCGGTAAAACTAAATTTTAAAATTTGGCCCATTTAAATTTAAAAGCGCACGACTATCGCAAAAATCATCCGATATTATTGGCGATGCCGGCCTAATTTTAAAATTACACCATCGCCCCTATATACGGCTATGGCCGTTAAATTTTAAGCAACGATAGGCGATAAAATTTTAAGAATTTCGCCGCCCAGCATTTCTTTACGCCACCAAGCCCACAAAACCGCCTAAACTTTCTTAAACTTTACGCTAAATTTGCTTCCGCGTCCTACTTCGCTACGCAGCGAAATCTGCGCATTATGGATCTTTGCGATTTGTGAGGCGATGGCTAGTCCGAGCCCCGCGCCACTATTTTGCTCGCGATTTCTGGAACGCTCGATTTGATAGAGCTTGTCCCAAATTTTATTTTGCAAAGTAGGCTCGATGCCCTCTCCGTCGTCGCTTATGCTAAGTTCGCACGCGTCTGCACTGACGCAAAGCTCTAAAGCGACGCTGCTGCGCGTAAATTTTAAAGCATTGCTTAAAAGATTGTTAATCAGCCTGATCAAAAGCAACTCATCGCCGTTTACGCGCACGCCCTCGGCTATCTGCGAGCTAAAGCTTAGCCCCTTTTGCGCGCACAAAAGTTGAAAGTCTTGCGCACACTCGCTTGCGATTTTGCTTAAGCTTACGAACGCCAAACGCGCGCCGCGCTGCAAGCGGGCAAGCTCTAAAATCTGCTCTATTAGCGCCGAAATTTTACGCGCTTGATTGTTGATGACCGCGAAACCCTCCTTCGCCTCGCTCGCGTCTTGCTCGTAAGCTAGGGCGTAGTCGCTTTGAGCCAGTATGACGGCAGCGGGTGTGCGCAGCTCATGCGAAAGATCGGCGCTTAGCTGCCGCTCGCGCTCAAACGCGCTTTGCAGTGATGCTAGCATTTCATTAAACGTAGCTGCGAGCGCGCTTAGCTCATCCTTGCCTCGTGGTAGTTCTATTCGCCGCGTAAAATCGCCGCTAGCTCCGATCTCGCTGGCTGTGCGCGACATAACGCGCACGGGCTTAAACGCTCTTTTTATGATCGCGTAGCCGCCGTAGATGATGAGCGCCACAAATAGCGGCGATAGGATAAGAGCGATCAGCATCACGCGCTTCATCGTAAGCTCAAACTCGCTAACTGCGATGACGCCGCGTATCCATGCGCTGCGCCCTTTGATCTGCGCGTCGTAATAGAAAAACTCATCGTCGTCAAGCTCCACCTCACGCGCGCCTTGAGGCGAGAGCGGCAGCGCAGGATCGAAGCCTTTAGGCACAAATCCCGCGATCACGCCGCCTTGTCCGTCATGTTCGTAGAAAAATACACCGTCATCAAAGCTTTTAAATTTTCCCTCGCGCGCGGCTTTTTGCACTAGGTGGGCAAGCTTTTTTTGGCTGACGGAGCTTCCTGATACTTCGTCTAAAATATAGCCGCAAATGCTGATAATAGCGCCTGCAAGCGCCAAAATAAATACGCTGTAATAAAGCGTCACGCGTAGGCTGATAGGTAGCGCGCGCGAGATAAAATTCTCCTTAGCGGTTGTAAATACTCTAGATAAGGCTTGAGCAAAATTTTGTATTGTGATTTTAGACGCGAAATTTTGTTTTTGACTTTGCGCGAGGACGCTATTAGAATTTTGCGCTAGATCAGGCGTTGCGCTTGTAGCAGAAAAATTTGGCGCGGAATTTGATGCAAGATTTTGCGTGGAATTCCGTTTAAAATTTGACGCCTGGCTTTGAGTAGAATTTAGAGCCCGGTTTAACTCGATATTTTGCGTGGGATTTTTCTTGCAGCTTTTCTTTAAACGCGTAAAATTCTGTTTAAAATTTCGCACGGATTTTAATATGAAAAGCGCCGTAGCGGCAAAAATATGCTTTGCAATCGCCGAAATTTTAATCCAAATCTCGCTACTTCGCCACGACATAGCCAAGCCCTCGCTTCGTTTCTATTATATCGCCGTGTTCGCCTAGCTTTTTGCGGATATTTTTGATTAAAACATCGATAACATTTGAGCTTGCTTCGTCGCTAAAATCCCAAATGCTTTCGCCGATTTGTTCTCGGCTTAAAATCGCACCGCGATTTAGCATCAAAAGCTCTAAAATTCTATATTCCTTCCCCGTTAGCTCCACCGCCTCGCCTGCGCAGACGACCGATTTTTTACTTAGATTTAGGCGCACTTGCCCTATGATAATTTCGTTATCAGCAGTAGCGTTTTTACGCCTGATAATTGCGCGAAGCCGCGCCAAAAGCTCACGAAAATCAAAGGGCTTAACCATATAATCGTCTGCGCCCAGATCAAGCCCTGCGATGATATCTTCTTTGGCGTCCCTCGCAGTTAAAAATAAAACCGGCGTTCCCAGTCCGCGCGCCCGCGCCGCCTTCAAAAACTCAAAGCCGTCCATCACGGGCATCATCGCATCAAGCACGATAGCGTCATATTTTGCGACATCCAAAAACTCTAGCGCTTCCTTGCCGCAAAAGGCGCAATCTACGCTGTAGCCGTCCTTTTTCAGACATTTTGCGATGATTTGATTTAGATCTTTTTCATCCTCGACAAGTAAAATTTTCAAAGCACTCCTTTAAAATTTTGCTAATTCTAATCCGCCATTTTAGCCAAAAACGCATAAATTTCGCGGTGCTTTGGATGTGTAAACCCGCTCGCTTTATGCACCGCTAAATTTCAGTAGCGTTGAAGCCCCGTTAATTCGCAGACGCCTTTTGCCTAGCTCTAATCTCGCTTGCCTTTTTATCCGCTACGCTTCCTAACCGCCCTAAAAAATTTAGCGCGCCTGCTGCGATATTTAACGCAAAAAGCCCAAATCCTACGCAACCAAGCTTAAAATTTTGCTTAGCGATTTCACGTTTGCAGCGGCTGCAAAGCACTGGCTTGCAAGAATTACAAACCTCCGCGAAGCTTGCTGCGCTGGCAGAATCTCGCGCGCTTGCGAAATTGCTTGTATCTGAAAAATTTTGCGTATCGGCGAAATTTTGCTCGCTAGCGGAATTTTGCGAACTTGATAAGCCTTGCGTATGCGAAGAATTCCGCTCGTCCTTATAATCTTTCGCTTCCGAAGAATTCTTTCGATTTTCGCAACATTCCACGCTAGAAAAATCTTTAGAATTTTGCTCGCAGGACGCGGGATTCCGCTCGCTCGTTTCGCTTGCTAAATTTACCGAAAAATCTTGCGCATTTTCATCTAAATTTTTAGCCGCGTCTACATTTTGGGCACCATAAATTATAGCATCAGCGTTTTCGTTTATGCTAAAATCCATAGCGTTCAAAGCCTCACTAGTTTGGGCGGAGTTATCTGCTCCACCCTTTAAGCTTTGATTTTTCATCTCGCACCTTTGCTTATTTTTGACGCTGCGAGATCTGCTCGCCCGTAGCGGCGTCGATTAGCACCTCTTTTTTGCTCATGCCCTGGCGTAGTTTGACTTCGTATGCAGGCTTACCGCCGTTACTTTCTAAATCGACCTTGCGAAAATCCCAGCCGGAGTTTGCGCTAAGTGCTTTGGTGCGAGCGTCTGTGGCACTGATTTTGACCTGCGAATAATCAATTTTACTAGGCTTTAGCTTCTTTTGTGTTTGAGTCTTTAAAATTTCGCCGCTTTGAGCGTCGATTTTGATCTCGTTTTCGCTACCTTCTTTATACGACTCGATCTCATAGATGAGCCTTCCGTGCTCATCGTCGATTTCTACGCTTTTTATAGTCGCGTCACCAAAGTTTTGCTGCGCGATCCCTATTGCTTGATCGAATGAAACTTTAGCGTCCTTTTCGCTAAAACTTCCTGCGTTTAATGCGCCCGCAAGGGCGAATGTAGCGGCGAGTGTGCCTAAAGCTTTAAGATTTTTCATCTTTAATCCTTCTAATTTTATTTCCAAATTTTATTTGGATGGCGCAATTTTAAAATTCCAAGATGAAGCTAAGATGAATGCGCGCGGAATTTTAAAATTTCACAAAAATTTTGCTGCGATTTGTGAGATACGAAGCGCGGAATTTCCTAGCATTTACCAAAACGCCGTAAAATTTCAACTTGAAATTTTATCTCAAGGAACGCTTGATGCCTAGCTTTTTTAAAAATCCGTCGCAGCAGAAGCTTATTTTTCTAAGCTCGCTTGCTTTTGTGGCATTTTTTAACTTCTCGTTTTTTAAAAATATCATAAATGCCTACGGAATCTCGGGGCTAAATTTTATCTATCTCGTCTGCGACGTGGCGGCTTTGATCGCTTTTTTGACGCTATTTTTTACGATTTTTAGCTCGCGTTATACGACCAAGCCGATTTTGATGATCTGCTTTTTTATTTCGTCGTTTACAGCGTATTTCATGGATAGCTATAACGTCGTAATCGATTCGGAGATGATCCGTAACGCAGCCCAGACGAACTTTGCCGAGTCTGCGGATCTTTTTAGCCCGAAACTAGCGATTTACGTGCTGGTGTTGGGCATTTTGCCCTGCGTGCTGATTGCTCGCGCGCGCGTTAGCTACCGTCCGCTTAAATTTGAAATTTTAGCTAAGCTCAAAACAGCGGGCATTTGCATAGCAATCATCGCGGCACTGCTTTTTGGATTTAGCAAATACTACGCGTCGTTTTTCAGAGAGCATAAAATTTTACGCAGCTACGCAAATCCCGGATATTGGATCTACAGCGGCGTTAAATTTGCCGCGAAATCTAAAAAGCAGGGCTCGCAGCCTCTGATGCAAATTGCTATGGACGCGCATATCGATGAAAATTCTACAAGCCCAAAAAAGCTCGTCGTCGTAGTCGTGGGCGAAGCGGCGAGAGCGGATAGATTTTCGCTAAACGGCTACGAGCGAGATACTAATCCGCTACTAGCCAAAGAGCAGGGCGTCGTAAGCCTAAGCAATACCCATTCTTGCGGCACTTCGACGGCACAAAGCGTGCCGTGCATGTTTTCGCTGCTAAATCGCGATGAATTTAGCGTCGAAAAGGCTGCGGAGGAGCAAAACGTATTAGACATACTAAACCGCGCTGATGATATGGCAATTTTGTGGCGCGATAACAATTCCGATTCCAAAGGTGTGGCGCTGCGCGTAAAATATCAGGATTTTAAAATTCCGCAAAATAATCCGGTCTGCAATGTGGAGTGCAGGGACGAGGGGATGCTTGCGGGGCTTGATAAATTTGTCACCGAAAACGCGGGCAAAGATGTGTTAATTGTACTGCATCAGATGGGCAATCACGGGCCTGCGTATTTCAAGCGCTATAAGAAAGAATTTGAAAAATTTAGCCCCGTTTGCCGCGATAACGAGCTTGAGAACTGCTCGCAGCAAGAAATTTCAAATGCCTACGATAACGCGATTTTATACACGGATTATTTTTTAAGTAGGGTTATAAATTTTTTAAAACCGTATTCTAAGACGCACGAAACGGCGATGATCTATATGAGCGATCACGGCGAGAGTCTCGGCGAGGGCGGCGTTTATCTGCACGGCATGCCCTATCTTTTTGCTCCCGAGGCGCAAAAGCATATCGGCGCTATTGTTTGGCTAGGTGATGGAAAAATGCGCGAAAGATACGATCTAGGCGCGCTTAAATCGCATAAGGATGATGCTTTTTCGCACGATAATCTTTTTCACACGCTGCTTGGAATTTTTGAAGTAGATACCAAGGTGTATAACAAGGATTTGGATATTTTAAGCGGAGTGAAAAATTAGAATTTCGCGCTAAATTCCGTCGTAAATTGTGAGTGAAATTTTAGCAATAAAAAATTCTATTGGCAAAATTCTAATTTAAGCTTAGTTTGAAATTTTACCTAAACTTGAGCAAAATCTACTCTAAAAATTTTTATGCAAAAGCTAATGCAGAGGCAAAGTGCTGCAAAAACTCAATCTATCATTTATCGTTGCGTTAAATTTCATTAGAAATTTTACGTGCAGTTTTGATAAACGCCTGCGCTAGATGGTTTAGATGTTTGCCTTTTTTGTAAGCGATTATTAGCGTATTATCGAGCTCGCGCGCGCCTACGTCAAAGAGCTTAATCCTGTCTGCTTTATCCTCTTTTATCATCTGCGGTATGCTAAAGCACGCTCCTGCGCCGCTTGCGACGATAGCATTGGCGATATCAAAAGTCTCCGTGCGGCACAGCACTTTCGGCGCAAAGCCCGCGGCGGCAAAAAATGCATCTATCTGCTCGGCGCTTCTTAGGCTTTGATTAGGCAGGATAAATCTTTCTTCTTTTAAGCGCGAAATGTCAATTTTAGGAACAGATTCGTTTTTAAACTCAAGCGAGAGCGGATGGGTGGAGCTTAGAGCGACATATGTTTTTTGCGTTAGAATTTTAACCCCGTCAAGCCCGCTCATATCGATGGGCAGTATCAGCATACCGACATCAAGATCACCTTGAAGTAGCATTTCACGAATGCTAAGCGCAGAAGAAAATTGCGTAATTTGCAGATCCGAATCCTTAAATTTCTTGCAAAACATCGGCAGTAGCGACGGTAGCAGATTATAGCCGTTTTGCGAAAAGCCGATGCGAATTTTATCATTTTTTACGCCGCTTATTTCAGAGATATCGCTTTTTAGGTCGTTTATGGCGTCAAAAATGACTTTTGCTTTACTAGCATAAATTTTTCCTGCGCGCGTAAGCGAAATGGGATTACTCGTGCGGTTAAAAAGCTGCGTTCCAAGCTCGCGCTCCAGCGATAAAATGCTCTGCGATAGCGACGGCTGCGGGATTTTAAGTGCTTCAGCAGCCTTAGTAAAGCTGCGGAATTCTGCTACTTTTAATACTAACTCCATGCGATGCAAATTCATTTAGCCCCTCCAATTGATAATCTAATTCTTATGAAATGATACACTAAATAATATTTGACTTATGTTAAAAATGAAACTAAAATTACGTTTTTAGTTTAGAACTTTAAACTTAAGCTAAGAATTTCTCAAATGGAGAGGAAAATGAGTGAATCAAATTTCAACAGACGCGATTTCTTAAAGTCGGCCTGTATCAGCGTCGGCGCGCTTAGCCTTAGCGGCTGCGTGGATACCGACAAGAGTAAGGGCGCGGACGGCGGCAACGAAGGCGGCCTTCCTAGTGTGGACGTACTCGTTATCGGCTCGGGAGGCGCGGGTTTGCGCGCAGCCGTGGCGGTAAGAAAGAGTAATCCAAATCTTAGCGTAGTCGTGGCTACGAAGATGATGCCTTCGCGCAACGCTACCTGTATGGCAGAAGGCGGTATCAACGGCGTTACGAGCTTCGCAAACGGTGATTCATACAAGCTTCACGCCTACGACACCGTAAAGGGCGGCGCATATCTCGTAGATCAGGACGCCGCGATTAAATTTTGTGAGCTTGCGGGCCCTACGATTGCCGAGATGGATTATATTGGCACGCTGTTTTCCAGAAATGCTAGCGGCGGCGTGGACGGCAAAGAAAGCGGCGTCCCGGGCGGCGTAGCGCAGCGCTTCATGGGCGGCGCGTCTAAAAAGCGATGCAACTACTCCGCCGATAAGACGGGTCATATCTTGATGCACGCCTGTTTTGACGATGCGGTCAGCAACGGCGTGAAATTCTTAATCGATCACGAGCTGCTTGAGATCAGCGCGCCTGAGGGTAAATGTGAGGGCGTCGTGCTTCGAAATATACAAACCGGCGATTTTTATCCCGTGCTTTGCAAAGCTTTGGTAATCGCTACGGGCGGATATACGAGGATGTTTTACAACCGCACCTCGGTGCCTTATATCGCTACCGGCGACGGTATCGCGGCAGCACTGCGCGCGGGGCTTGGATTTAGCGATCCGGAGATGGTGCAGTTTCATCCCACAGGCATCAAAAGCGGCGGCGCGCTCATTACCGAAGCTGCGCGCGGCGAGGGCGGATATCTGCTCAACAACAAAGGCGAGCGCTTTATGAAAAACTACCACGAAAAGATGGAGCTTGCGCCGCGCGACGTCGTAGCTCGCGCGATCGAAACCGAGATTCGCGAGGGTAGGGGCTATGGCGAGGGGCTCGGCGCATACGTGCTACTTGACGTAAGGCATCTCGGAAAAGATAAAATTTTAAAAGCCCTTCCTAAGATCAGACACACCGCTATTTTATTTGAGGGTATCGATCTGATCGAGGAGCCGATTCCGATTCGTCCTACCGCACACTACTCGATGGGCGGTATCGAAGTCGCAAAATTTGACGATATGAGCACTAAAATTTCGGGGCTTTACACCGCGGGCGAGGCGTCTTGTATCTCAATCCACGGCGCAAACCGCTTGGGCGGAAATTCTTTAACTGACGCCGTCGTAACGGGCAAGCTCGCAGGGCTCGGCGCAGCGGATTATGCCGCAAAACAAAGCGGTTTCGGTGACGGTAAAAGAGCGAGCGAGCTGGCGCAAAAATGGCAGGCTAAATTTAAGCAGATCGCAAACGGCTCGGGCAAGGCAAACGAGATGTATGAGTTGCGCGAAGAGTTAGGCGCACAGCTTTGGGACAATATGGGTATCTTTAGAACCGGCGAGAAGCTAGATCTGCTTTCGCAAAATTTAGAGGGCATTAAAGCGCGCTACGACGAGCTGCATGTCGCGGATGCAAATCCGGTTATGAATACCGCATTTACCGACTACGTCGAGCTTGGAAATTTGATCCTGCTTGCGCGCTGTGCGTGTTTGGCTGCGCAAAAGAGGCTGGAAAGCCGTGGCGCTCATACTCGCGAAGACTATCCGAAGCGCGACGATAAAAATTTCTTAAAGCACAGTATCGTGACGATGAACGACGCAGGCGAGCTAAGCTTGGGTTACAAAGAGGTCGTCGTTACGGAATTCTCTCTTGACGGAAGGAAACCTCAATGAAATTTATTATAGACCGCTTCGACGGAAGCAAAAATTATAAGCAAGCCTACGAGTTAAGTTTGGAGCAGATCAAAGGAAAGACCCTGCTTGGAGTTTTGCAGTTTATTAAGCAAAATTTAGACATCACTTTAAATTTTACCGCAGCGTGCCGTATGGCGATATGCGGAGCCTGTGCCGTGAGGGTAAACGGGCACTCATATCTCGCCTGCGATACCAAGATGGAGGCTTTGCTTGCGGAGTATGAAAACCCTGATAGCTTTACGATCTCGCCGCTAAATAATTTCCGAGTGATTTCGGATCTAGTGGTGGATTGGGAGCCTAGTATCGAGAATTTAAGAAAGATCAAACCGACCATTACGCCTAAGAAAGAATTTAGCGCCGATAAGGGCTGTAAACAAAGCCCGGAGCAGATGGAGCGCGTCAAAAAGCAGTGGGATTGCATACTTTGCGGCTGCTGCGCTAGCGAATGCAATAAGCTTGGAGCCGATGCGAGCGATTATATGCAGCCTTTTGTTTTCACGCACGCTAACCGCGCCGCGTTTGATTCAAGAAGCAGGGACGCTATGCCTCATCTAAAGCCTGCGGTTCTAAACGGATTATGGCTATGCGTGCACTGCCAAGAGTGCGCCGATCGCTGCCCTAAAGGCATAAGCGCTCAAAGCGATATCACCGCACTTCGCGCCTTAGCGATGAAAAAAGGACTTACCGCAGGAAGCGGTCCTGGTCATGCCGAGGCGTTCCTGCTAGATATCGTAGAGGGAGGCGGAAGGCTAAACGAGATCAAGCTTGCTTTAAGAAGCGAAGGCGTATTTGCAAATATGGGCAAGATGGATGTAGCGGCAAATTTAATGGCTGCGGGCAAGATGAATCCTTTGCACGTATTCGGAGGCGAGGAGATCGAGGGACATGCAGGACTCGTTAAGATGATAGAGGCCGCACGCAAGGCTCAAGCTAGCGGCGAGATAGAATAAGGAGGAGAGGATGAATAACGAATTTGCATTTTTCCCGGGTTGCGTTTTAAGTCAAGCCGCAAAGGAATCTAAAATTTCACTTGAAGCGATCGCTCCGGTGCTGGGTATTAAACTTCACGAGATAAAAGGCTGGAGCTGTTGCGGGGCTAGCCAAGCTCAATGCGTCGATCCTATGGCAAGCCTAGTAGCCAATGCCAGAAACATCGCGCTAGCCGAGGGTATGAAGATGCCTCTGCTAACTACCTGCTCCACCTGTATGCTAACTCTAACTAAAGCAAAGCTAACCTTGGATGAGGGTGCTAAAAGCTATATCAATACCTTTTTAAAAGAGGGCGGCATGCAGTATCAGGGAAGTACCGAGATTACGAGCTTGCTTTGGGTGCTATATCAAAGCTTAGACACTCTAAAAGCCAAGGTCACGAGGCCGCTAACAAATTTAAAAGTAGCGCTATTTTACGGCTGCCACTCATTAAGACCGGAGCGCGAGCTTAAAAAAGAAAGCTCGACCAATCCTAAAAGCTTTGAAGCGGTAGTTAGCGCACTTGGCGCTCAGATAGTGCCTTTTGAAAAACGCCTTGATTGCTGCGGCTTTCACGCTAGCTATCCAGCGGTAAAATCGGTATCTAAAATGTCAAGCGAGATTGTAAATGATGCTGCCGAGCACGGTGCCGACGTTGTAGTTACTCCTTGTCCGCTATGCCAGATGCAGCTTGATATCTATCAGGAGCGATACCAAGAAGCGATGAACTCAAAGGCAAGAAAGCCGATCATCCACCTATCTCAGCTGGTAGGTCTTGCTCTTGGGCTAAGCAACGAGCAGCTAGGGCTAAACATCAATATTCAAGATGCAACGAAATTGGTAAGCTAATCTTTGGAAATTTTCTAAAGATTAACGGATGATTTTACAAAAATACTTCGTCGCGGCGCGCAAATAGTGCGCCTGCTAGTATCGCACAAAATCATCCAACCTACGCCTGCTTTATCTTGAACTGCTTTTCGCCGCTATAAAATTCTTGGATAAAATTTCAGCGCCTCATAAATTTTATTTAATGCTTCCTCCGCCGTAATTTAAAGTTTAGCCCACCGCGCTAAATTTTAATCCGCCTTTTATTTTTAAATTTAAAGCCCATTAGACAACGAATAAATATAAAATTTTAATTAAATCTAACGAAATTTAAGGTGCATGAATTCTAAATTTTGATAGAATTCCATTTAAAAATATCCTAAATTTCAGGAGGACATTATGGTTGATTTAGCTCAAATTTCGGCTAGACTTGATGCCGTTGAGCGTTTGCCGCGAATAAAAGCGGAGGAAAGCATACAAGAAAGGCTTAAGAGCAAAGGTTTTTCGCGTCGCGATTTTATGAAATGGAGCGGAGCGATGACCGCGATGCTTGGGCTTCCGGCCGCATTTGCACCGAGCGTGGCGCGAGCTGCGGAGCTTGCGGATCGCCTGCCAGTGATCTGGCTTCATATGGCGGAGTGCACGGGCTGTAGCGAGAGCTTGTTGCGCACCGACACGCCTAGCATCGACAGCCTTATATTTGATTACATCAGCCTCGAATACCATGAGACGATAATGGCTGCCGCAGGCTGGCAAGCCGAGGAAAATTTAGAGGGCGCGATCGAAAAATATAAGGGGCGCTATATCTTAATGGTCGAGGGCGGAATCCCAAGCGGCGAGAATGAATTTTTCCTAACCGTGGGTCCTGAGGGCAAGAGCGGAGCTCAGCACTGCAAACACGCGGCCGAAGGCGCTGCGGCAATATTTGCGATCGGCACCTGTTCGAGCTTCGGCGGTATCCAAGCCGCAGCTCCGAATCCGACCGGCGCAGTAGGTCTAGAAAAGATCATAAGTAAACCCGTCATCAACGTTCCGGGCTGTCCGCCTAGCGAAAAAAATATCGTCGGCAACGTGCTAAATTTTATCCTTTTCGGCACGCTTCCGAGCTTGGACGTTTATAACAGGCCTAAATGGGCTTACGGGCTGCGAATACATGATCTGTGCGAGCGCCGCGGACATTTCGACGCGGGCGAGTTTGTAGAAAGCTTCGGCGATGCGGGCGCAAAGGACGGATATTGCCTTTATAAAGTAGGCTGCAAGGGTCCTTATACATTTAACAACTGCTCGCGCGAGCGCTTCAACTCCCACACTAGCTGGCCGGTACAGGCCGGTCACGGCTGCATAGGCTGCTCGGAGCCTGATTTTTGGGATCATATGGGACCTTTTGAGGAGCCTTTGGCGGATCGCCTTTATGAAAGTGTTTTCGGCGGGCTCGGCGCTGATGCTACCGCTGATAAGATAGGTGTCGGAATTTTAGCGATCACGGGTGTTGCGGTAGCGGCACACGCGGCGATTGCGTCATTTAAGAAAGATAAAGGGGAATAATCATGTCGCAAAGAATCGTAATAGATCCGATAACCAGAATAGAGGGACATTTAAGAATAGAGGTCGTAGTGGATGACGAAAACGTCGTCCGCGAGGCCTATAGCAGCTCGACGCTATGGCGCGGGCTTGAGACCATAGTAAAAAATAGAGATCCGCGCGACGCGGGATTTTTTATGCAAAGAATTTGCGGCGTCTGCACCTTCTCGCACTACAAAGCGGGCATCGTCGCGGTAGAAAACGCCCTCGGCATAACTCCGCCGCTAAATGCCTTGCTAACGCGCACGTTGATGGCTAACGCGCTGTTTTTGCACGATCATCCGGTGCATTTTTATCAACTCCACGGGCTTGATTTCGTAGATGTAGTAAGCGCGCTTAGCGCCGATCCTAAAAAAGCAAGCGAGGAGGCGTTTAAATACTGCGACACCCCTTATGCGTGCGGTGCCGATAAGCTAAAAGAGGTGCAAGATCGCGTGGGCGCTTTCGTTAAAAAGGGCGCCTTGGGGCCTTTTGCCAATGCCTACTTTGGTCATCCTACATATAAGCTTAGCCCGGAGCAAAATTTAATCGCTCTTTCGCACTATCTTGAGTGTTTGCGCATTCAGCGCACGGCGGCTCAGATGATGGCGATATTTGGTGCGAAGCAGCCTCATCCGCAAAGCCTTACCGTAGGCGGCGTCACCTGCGTGATGGATATCCTAAGCCCTGCGAGACTTGGCGAATATATGTCTAAATTTAAAGAGGTCGCGGACTTCGTAAATCGCGCCTACTATCCTGATCTCGTAATGGCCGCCAAAGCTTATGGTAACGAACCTAGCGTGTTAAACGATATCGGCGTGGCAAATTTATGGACTCATCAAGAATTTCAGCTTTCAAAGAACGAATGGCTATTTCAAAGCGGCATGATTATGAACGGCGATATTAGCAAGGTTTTAGAGCTCGATGAGAACAAGATTACTGAGGAGGCAACGCATGCGTGGTATAAAAACGATGCGGCGCTTCATCCTTACGACGGCGAGCAGGAGCCGAATTATACGGGCCTTCGGGACGGACAGAGCATCGACGCGCACGGCAAAGAAGCGCATACGAAGGTGCTCGATACCCAGGGCAAATACACCTGGATTAAGGCTCCGCGCTACGACGGCAAACCGCTTCAGGTAGGGCCTCTTGCAAATATCGTAGTAAATTACGCTAAGAAAAACGAGCGCGTAGTAAAGGTCGTGGATCAATTCCTAAAAGACGCCGGCTTGCCGCTTGAGACGGTATTTTCGACGCTTGGACGAACGGCATGCCGTATGATCGAGGCTAAAGTCGTAGCCGACAACGGACTGATTGCGCTAGAAAATTTGATCGCAAACATCAAAAGCGGCGACACTGAAACCTGCGCAAAATATGTAATCGATAACTCCAAAGAGTACAAAGGTCGCTATATCGGTCATGTGCCGCGCGGCGCACTTAGCCACTGGTGCAGGATCGAAAAGGGCGTCATCAAAAACTGGCAGGCGGTCGTGCCATCTACTTGGAACGCCACACCGAAGGATAAAGACGGCGCTATGGGCGCTTACGAATCCTGCTTGATCGGGCTTAAACTTGCCGATCTTTCCAAGCCGCTAGAGATCATCCGCCGCATCCATTCCTACGATCCTTGCATCGCTTGCGCCGTGCACGTAATGGACGCTAAAGGAGCGGAGCTTGGCTGCTATAGGGTAGATCCCAGCAAAGGATAAACGATGAAAAAAAGATTTGCGGAATACGAGTTCTCAATCGGTCTTAGGCTCACGCACTGGCTGCGCGCGCTTTGCATTACGATTTTGGTGATCACCGGATATTATATCGCCTTTGTTTTCACCGCGCCCGAGGTGAGTCCCGAGCCGGTGCTTTTCATGCAGGCTAAATTTAGATTCGTGCATCTAATCTTCGGCTTTGCGATGATCGGTGCGGCGATCTTTAAAACCTATCTTTTCTTCTTCGATAAAAAGAGTAGAAAAGAGCTTTTAAGCATCAAGGATTTTTTTAGCCCGCGCGTCTGGATCGCTCAGATCAAATACTATATCTTTTTGGGCGAGCACCCGCATCTTCGCGGCGTTTACAACCCGCTACAGTTCATCTCCTATCTGGGCTTTTATCTAGTGCTGTTCGTAATCTGCCTAACGGGTATGATATTATATGTGCATGTCTATCACGAAGGGTTAGGCGGTGCGCTATACGGGCTCTTACGCCCGCTGGAAGCTGCGATGGGCGGTCTAAGCGAAGTGCGAATGATACATCATCTTTGCATGAATATCATCATAATCTTCGTGCCGATCCACGTCTATATGGCGGTCTTTAACGCCGTTAAGGGCAGAGACGGTGCGATGGATGCGATCGTAAGCGGCTATAAATTTAAAAAGGAAGAGCACGCTTGAGGGTGCTGGTACTGGGTATCGGCAATGTCATCTACGCGGACGAGGGCATAGGCGTGCACTTCGTCCGCGCGCTCGCGCAGAACTATAAATTTTATCCTAAAGCTAGCGCGCGAAATTCTATGGCGGGCGATAATTTCGCGGCGCAGAATTTTATGCAAAATTCTGTCCAAGTATCTGCGATACAAAATTCTACCTCGCAAAATTCTACAGAGCGCGACCCCTTGCAAAATTTTGCGGGTGAAAATTTTATCTCCGAGCAAAATTTTGCAGCAGTAAATTTAGACCGAAATTCTACTTCAGAACATTCCGCAAAGCAGAATTCCGCTTTAAATTCTACTTCGCAGAATTCCATAATAAATTTCGTAGCGCAAAGCTCTATTAATGCGAATCTTATTGCCGAAAATTCCACCGCGCCGAGCAACAGCTCGGATCAGATCCGATTTATCGACGGCGGGACTCTGGCTAGCTTTTTGATGCCTACGATGGCGGAATTTGATGAAATTTTGCTCGTAGATTGTATAGACGCGGACGGCGCAAAGGGCGGCGAGGTGTATTTTTTCGACTACGACGCGATGCCTAAGCAGATCAGCTGGAGCGGTTCGGCACACGAGGTCGAAATGCTTCAAACCCTGCAGATGATGGATCTTTGCGGCGATCTGCCTCATGTTAAAATTCTAGCGGTCGTGCCGCAGCGCATTGAGGAGGCGAGCTTTAAGCTAAGCTCCGTGATATTAGAGTCCTCAAAAATCATGGAAAAAACGGCGCTTAAGCACCTATCGGATCTTGGCTTCGCGCATGAAAAAATCGCCGATCTTAGTGCCCAAGACATCGCGGATCGATTTGCAAAAAGGGGGCGAGATGATAGTAGCATATGAGTTTAACTACCTTAATGAAAACGCGCTGATAGCGCACTTCTTGCTGTTTTATGCTCGCAAAAGCGCACTTGAGTTTTGCCTAAAAAAAGAGGCGAGCTTAATAAGCCTTTTCGTGCGCGGCGGCGAGGATGAAATTTTAAAATTTAGCGACGAGGCGATGCCGTTGATCCCAAACTCTATATTTTTGGCAAAATCCTCCGTGCGCGTGGTGGACGAGGGCGGCGCCGAAGCGAAAGCGCTGAAATTTAACGGCACGTTTAAAGATGCCTCCTCGGGCGATTTAAGCAAATTTTTAGAGGATGAAATTTCAAACGCAGCCAGTCAGGCTAAATTTAATAATTTCACTCCGCGAGTGATGAAAGAGTACCTCGCTCACGCCGAGCCGTCTCAAAACGAATTCGAAATAATAAGCGGCGCTAGCGTGCTTCATGAGGGAAAATTTGAAGCGGTAAACAGGGAGAATTTTGCTCGCTTACTGGAGTTTTGCCGCATAAACTTATTTCATGCTCAGCAGGTGCAGATTAAGCGCGGCGGCGCAACTTTCACGCTCAAAGCGGACGTGGATTTTAGCGCTGATTTTCTAATAGCCGCAGGGGTGGGGGCGCTGGATGGGATTTTTGTGAGCGACGAAAAGAGCAAAATCGCGCTCGCAGCCTTCGAAAAGCCGCTCATAAGCCTAAAAACCAATGCGATTTTTAGAAAAAACCACGAGGACGCGCCTAAATTTTTTGACGTAAAGCTTGCGGGCGACATATTCGTGTTTGCGCTGGGACGTGCTTTGGCAAGCGACGGGATCTATTTTTTAAGCGCAAAATGTGAAAATGCGGCTCAAAAAGATAAAATTTTTAAAGTCGCGCCGCTTCAAAACGGCTTTTTGATCGTGCAAAACGAGGATTTTTTAAGCGACGCCGCAAGCTCTTATCTGAAAAACTCAAACGACAAAAACTCCGCTCTTTTTGCGCTTACGTGCCGCGAGAAGGGGGTTTTGAACGACTCCAAAAAACGCGTTTTGCGCTGCTTTTTGGGCGTGGATGCGGACGATGAGATCGCAATTTATGGCGAAAGCTCTAAAAAAATTCTACTTAAATTTGATCTGCCGCGCAGTTTTGACGAGCTTAAGGCTCAAATTTGCGCGGATGAGACAGGTGCGAAACTGCTTGAAAATTTCAGCGCCAAATTTAACGTAGACGCCGCGAAAATCGATGAAATTTTAAAAAGCGCAAATGCGGGATTTTACGGTATCTTTAGCGTGGCTGCACAGCTTATCTGGGGGCGCGATGCGGCGTTTTTGATAGCGAGCGCGGAGGATTTTGCGGGCGGCAAAGGGGTGCGGCTTGATTTTTGCACGGACGAACACGGCTGCCTGCAAGCGGATAAAATTTTGCGCTCGGCGATGAGCTATGCGCTCGCAAGCGCCAATGAGAAGCTGTTTGCGTTCGGATTTTTCGATAGTTTGGGCTACTTTTTAAGCGATCTGGCGGATGAGCGCAAAGAGGATTTTGATGTTTTGATCTTCGGCGGCGCGATGTTTGGCGGGCGCAAATTCGCGGATTTAATGCTTAAACTTTGCAAAAATTTTGACGCGAGCTTTAGCGACAGCTTCGCGCTTCAAGCTCGCTAGATCGGGCATATATGCGTATTTTTGGCAAAGCTTTGAAGCCTTATTCGCAAAACGGCGAGTTGCGCGGGCATTGCGGTGCCGATAGCTGCGCCATACGGGCTAAGCTTAACGCAGATGAGATCGCGCGAAATTTTAAAAAAGCGGCAAAGGGCGCGGAAGCAAAGGAACAAATTTTATTAAATTTAGAGCATATTTTGAGGCGCCTGGTACGTTTTGTCCGCTTGCAGCGAGCGCAACTTGCTTGCAAAGCAGCTCCTGCACCGCGCAATTTATGAAAGCACGTGCATGAAAGCGGCTAAATTTGAGGTTTTCGGAGCGGTGCAGGGGGTCGGATTTCGCCCGTTCGTCTACAAACTCGCCGTGGATTTAGGGCTAAAAGGCGAGGTTTATAACGACGGCGAGGGCGTTAAAATCATCGTTTGCGCAGATCTTTCCGAGCCGCAAAAAGGCTCGATTGATAAAAATTCCGCCCCTTTAAATTTAGATGAGCCAAATTCTAACGAAATTCAAGCGCAGAAAGTATCGTCATCAGCTGCTCGGTCTTTAAATTCTGCCGAGTCGGATTCTAGCGAGACCGCAAGCTCGTCACTAAATTTTACGGGCTCAAATTTAAGCCAGGACTCCATTTCGCCGCAAAGCGCACCGAACTTACCGAATGATTCGGTCGGCTCGCTACGTGATCTAGCAAACGATTTAGCAAACCTGCCCGATTTGACGAGTTTGCCGCATTATTTGACGGGCGATTCGCAAGCCGCAGCGAGCGAGAAATTTTCACCAAACTTATTCAAGACCGATCTAAACGAGCAGGGCTCCATTTTGCCCGCTTCGTCAGATCAAAATTTCATCGTGCAAAATTTGTCGCAGCAGCGAGGTATGCCGCAGAATGAATCGCCGCAAGGCTTGAAAAATATTAAGCGCGACTTGCAAGGCGCGAAGGGGGATTTACAGAGCTTTAAACGCAATCCGCAAAGCGCCGAGCAAGATCTGCGCGAAGAAGAAATTTTAAAAATTTTCAAGCAGCGCCTTCGCGGCGAGACGCCGCCGCTTTGTCGAATCGATAAAATTATCTGCACCGATCTAAATACGCAAGATTTTACGCAGAATTTTACTGATTTTAAGATCACGCAATCCAAGGAGGGGCGCAAATTTAACCCGATTTTGCCCGATTTTGCGATCTGCGATCAGTGCAAAAAAGAGTTTTACGACCCGCAAAATCCGCGTTTCCACTATCCTTTTATCAACTGCACGGATTGCGGTCCGCGCCTTAGTATCATCGCAGCGCTGCCATACGACCGCGCAAACACCACGATGAGGGCATTTGAGATGTGCGAGTTCTGTCGCGGCGAATACACAGACCCGCTTACGCGCCGCTATCACGCCGAGCCGATCTCCTGCCCGCACTGCGGTCCGCAGCTGTTTTTATGCGGCGCGGGCGGTGAAATTTTATCTAGCGGCGAGGATGCGATAGCGCGCACGGCGGAGCTTTTACGGCGCGGACAGATCGGCGCGATCAAAGGGATGGGCGGCTTTCACATCGTCTGCGATGCGACGAATGAGCGCGCAGTACGGATGCTGCGAACGCTCAAAAAACGCCCGAGCAAGCCTTTTGCGATCATGTGTCGCGACGCAGCGCAGGCGGGGCACACAGCGAGCCTAAGCGCAGAAGAGGAGGCGCTGATAGATTGCAACGTCAAGCCGATCGTGATTTTAAAAAAGCGCGAGTTTGTTTGGCACACAGAGGCGGGCTTTGCGGCGAATTTCGGCGCACAAAATTTAAAGGCGCAAAGCAAAAATCCTATATCGCCGAGATTTGCGGGTGAGCAAGAAGAATCGGCGCAAGGGCAGGGCTTTGCGCTACAAAATTTACGCAATTGCGCGGCGCAAAATTTTAGCACGCAAAATATTGGAGTTTGCGCGGAGCAGGGCGGGTTGCATAGTGCGCAAATTTTTAGCAAAATGGCGCGCCGTAATTTCGCCTGCGATGCGTCGGTTGCAGACAAATCTAGCTCGCGGAGCGCAGAAAACGAGCTAGGACGCGCATCGAATGGGTCTGGTTCGCAGTACGCGGCTAAAAATTTGAACTCGCCGCAAGCAGAAGGCGGGCTAGAATTGCGACATACAACTGATAAGTTAAATTTGCAACTCGCAGCGGATAGCCAAGACTTGCAATGTGCGGCGAAGAAGCCTGATTCTTGGCTTGCGACAGACAAGTCTATTTCGCAAAATTTGGCAAATATTCAGGGCTTGCGACATGCTAAGGATAGAGTAGGCTTGCAGCGCGCGGCAAGCGAGTCTGGTTTACGACAGAAGATAGATTCGCAAGGCTCATGCTCCGTGCAAACATGCACGACGGACGTGCGTAGCGCATATTTCGATAACGTGGGCGATTTCGTGCGTTTACCTGCGAGCTTTTCGGCGATTTTTAGGGCGGGTGCGATTTTTATCGCTCCAAGCGTGGCGCCAAACCTTAATAAAATCGGCATTTTCCTAGCCAATACCGGCGTGCATCTGCTGTTTTTTGAATATTTTGATCGTCCGATCGTCGCCACAAGCGCCAACATTAGCGGCGAGCCCATTATTTTTAGCAGCGAGGAGTTGCGCGCGAAGTTGGGAGGCATCATCTCATTTTACCTGGATAACGACCGCGAAATTTTAACGCCGAGCGACGATAGTATCGCCTTTTTACCACCATTTGAAGCGCGAGCTTTGGCGCCTAATTCAAAAACGGCTTGCAATTCGAGCAAAATTTTCGCGTCGCTTCCGACCTGCACCGAGATGAAAAACTCCGCGCAAAATTCCATTCTAGCGCAGAATTCTGTCATAAATTCTGTGGGCGCACAAACCCTTACCGCACCGCAAAATTTTAAGGAAAATTCCGCCGCCGAAATAAATTCTGACTGCGAAACGAAATCTGCCCACGGCGCAAGCATATCAAATTCCGTAAGTGCCCTAAATTCCACAAATGCTGCAAATCTCGCAAATGCCGCAAAACCGGCAAGTAGCACAAATTTGGCGAGCTACACAAATTCCTCCGCCAAAGCGGACGCTTTAAATCGCGCTCTGTTTTTGCGAACCTCTCGCGGAATGAATCCAAAAATTTTCCCTAGCAAGTCCCGCGCCAAAGGTACTTTCCTGGCGCTCGGAGCAGAGCTGAAAAATCAGTTTGCGATCTACAAAGACGGGCAAATTTTCATCTCGCCCTACATTGGCGATCTTAAAAACGTCGCCACGAATGAGCGATTTTTCGCGCTTTTGGATATGTTCGTACGCGCCTACGAGCTGAAGTTTGACGCCGTCATCGCAGATCTGCACCCGCAGTTTTCGCACACGCGATTTTTCGAGCGGCGCGGATACCCCGTGATCCGCTACCAGCACCATTTCGCACATCTGGTGTCGAATCTGGCGCAAAATGAGCTGCTTTTTAGCGGCAAAAAATACCTCGGCTTCTGCTTTGACGGCACCGGCTACGGTACGGACGGCACGATCTGGGGCGGCGAGGTGATGATCTTTGATCCGCACGACTATCGTCGTGTCGCAAAATTTGATGAGATCGCGCTTATCGGCGGCGAGAATGCGATAAAAAACATCTACAAGCTTGCGCTCGCTCTCATATTTAAATTTAATGCAAAGGACGCCGCACGCGAGTTTTTGACAAAATTTAGCGCGAGCGAAGTCGCAAATTTAGAAAAAATCGCGCCGCATGCCGTCCGCTCAAGCTCGCTAGGGCGACTGTTCGACGCGTTTGCGGCGGTCATTTGCGATCTGCGAACCGTAAGCTTCGACGGCGAAGCGGGCATGCGGCTAGAAAACCTATATATCGATGGCTGCGAGCAGAGCTATAAATTTAGGCTGAAAGAAGCGGGCGAAAATTTTATTATCCAAAACGCGCCGCAATCCACTTTGCAGCAACGAAGCGCCGATGATTTGGCAAGCGAAGCGGGGCAGGATGGTTTAAATGCGCAATATCGTAGCGGTATGAAAGATAGCTGCGCGTTGCAAAGCGATTTTAAAGAGCTTGCTGGCGATGCGGCGAGTAAAAATGAGCTTAGACTAGCGGCTCAAAACATCGCCGAAGGCAGCGGCAAAAAGAATGAAAGTTCCGCCGCAAATTCTATAAACCAAGCATCCGCCCTGAATTTAATAAATTCTAAAAGCAAAAGCGCCGCCGATGCGGATCAAACCCCGCAAAATAGAGCTTGCGCGCCGAGCCTTGAGGGCGAATACTATGTGATCGATTACGAAGAGGCGTTTTTGCAGGCTTTGAGCGATGAGCCGCGCTTGGCTGCGACGAAATTTATAAACGCCATCGCAAATTTCATCGCCGCTTTCGCCGAGAGCGCGGGGCTGGAGGTCGTGCTAAGCGGCGGAGTCTTTCAAAATGCGACACTTCTAAATCTTACGTGCAAAAAGCTGCGCGCGCGGGGCATCAAATTTCATCTAAACCGCGACATTCCGTGCAACGACAGCGGCATCGCATACGGGCAGCTCGCGGCGTATCTAAGCGAAATTTCGTGCTAAGCTCGTCCACAAAAAAAAACGCAACTATAGCCGTTAAGCCCGCTCTTTGTAAAATTTATCGTATCATCTCGCCGCTAAATTTAATGAACTCTGCGCCCTGCCTGCACTTTGCGTAAATTCTAACGCTACGGGCGATAAAATCCACTGCGACTAGCTTTTCTAAAATCGCAAAAGTAACGAACAAATTTACGCCTTGCCGTCTTCATATGTCGCAGCCGAAACGTTAAAATTTTAAAATTTAACGGCGCGCCGTTGCCTGCCATAGCGTCACGCGTGCTATTACGGCGATCTATGCAAAATTCTACCGCGGCACGCGGATAGATACTGCGCAAATCCCAAGCCAAGACGCTATTTAGCGCCCGACTCTTAAAATTGGACGCAAGCTCGCGGGGTAGAATTTAAAATAACGTAGCACCCCGGTAAATTTTATCGCGCTAGCACTAAAATACAACGCGAAATCGCGAACAAAATTTCAAAATACGCACGATGCCTTGGAGCTTTAAATTTTAAAGAATAAGCCAAATTAGCGCAAAATTCTTACTATTTGAGCGGAATTTCGGTAAAATTACATTCAAAATACGCGAAATAGGGGGAGCCATGAAAAAAGAGGAAAAAGAGAGCGCCGTAAGATTTAGCATTTCGCTGCCGACGAAGCTTTTTGAAAATCTCGATGAGATGGTGCGCGCCAAGCAATACCTAAGCCGCAGCGAGTTTATCCGCGATCTCATACGCGAAAAGATGGTCGAGGGCGTGCTTCACGGAGATGGCGAGGATGACTGCGTGGGCGTGCTTTGCATCGCTTACGATCATCACCAAAGCGATCTGATCGAGCAGCTCGTAGAGATCGAGCACCACGCAAATGTCACCATCGTCAGTACCAGCCACTTCCACATCGACGAGCGCCATTGCTTCGAGGAGATCACGATGCGGGATAAAATTTCAAAGATCGAGCGGCTCAGCGCCAAAATCGGTGCGCTAAAAGGGGTGAAATTTTCCAAGCTCGTAAAGGCGGTCATCACCGAAGCGTAGGGCTTTTGCACGTTTTTAAAAAACAGCGCGTCGTGCTAAATTTATGCGCCTTTAAATTTAAACGCAGCGGCTGCGCGACTTTTGCAGGTTACGAAGCGCGATTCTCGATCGAGTAGAGAATTTGGGTGGGGCAGCTGCGCGGCGCGGTAAATAAAATTTATTTAAATTTACGCGGCAAACGAAAGCGCAAAATTTTATAAATTTTAATAAAAAAGCATTCTTGCCGCGGGTTTAAATTTACACACAGGCACGAAACCGGTGCAGCAGCTCGCGACTAAATTTTATAGGCGCCGCTTTTGTGTCGTATTTGTAAAGCCCGAGTTAGCGCAAAATTGATATGAAAACAGCCGCCGCATTGATGATGTTCGGCACGCCGGAGAGCACGCGCGAGATTGTAGAGCACCGGGATAAAATCCGCTCGCAAGCCCTGAATTTCGCGCCCCCGTCTACGGCGATCTCTGATTTGTTTTGAGCCGTTGCGAGCTGCGAGGTCTAAATTTAGAGAGTGCGGCTCTGCAATCTGTGAGCAGGCGATTAAATTTAAAGCAGCGCTTTACTCGCTAGCTTTAAAATTTTACGTCGAGCCTTCGCAAACAACGCATGAAATTTAGATAAAACCGAAGCGCATAAATTTCAAGCGCTATTAAATTTTATAAAATTTCGCGTCTTGATATAAAATTTATCAAATTTACGCCATTTAAAGCAAAAACGTGGTATTTTACGCGCAAAATTTATTATCCAAGGAGAAAAAATGTGTAAAGATTGCGGCTGTTCCATCGGTCACACTCACGAAGCGGGCGTCCATTCGCACGCAGATATGACACACGAGCATGTCCACACCCACGCGGACGGCACCATACACACCCACGCCCATATGCATGAGGCGGGGATCAATCACGAGCACGACGCGCACGATCACATCCACGCAAATGTCGCTATTAATGACGCCAAGACGATCGAAGTGATGAGTAAAATTTTAAGCGCCAACGACGAGGAGGCCACTCACAACAGATCCCATCTAGATGAGGATAAAATTTTATGTCTAAATTTGATGAGTAGCCCCGGTAGCGGCAAAACGACGCTACTTGAGGCAACTATCAAAAGCGGCAAATTTAAAATCGGTGTCATCGAGGGCGATTTAGAGACTAACCGCGACGCCGATCGCATCATAAAAGCGGGCGCGCAGGCGCATCAGATCAGTACCGGAGAGACCTGCCATCTGGACGCCTTTATGGTTCACGAGGGACTTCATCATATCGATACGAAAGGCTTGGATCTGGTTTTCATAGAAAACGTCGGAAACCTCGTCTGCCCTGCGGCATTTGACGTAGGCGCGCACCTGAACGTAGTGCTTCTAAGCGTTCCCGAGGGTAGCGATAAAATCGCAAAATACCCCGTGATATTTCGCCGCGCAGACTGCGTCGTAATCACCAAAACCGCGCTGCTACCGCATTTTGACTTCGATATGGATGAAGTGGTACGCGAGGTACACAAACTCAATCCGAAAGCCGATGTCATCGCGCTTGATAGCAAAAGCGGCGAGGGCGTGGAGAAATGGCTGAAATTCCTACAATACAAGAAGGAATTTCGTTAATGTGCCTTTCAATCCCTTCAAAAATCATCTCAATCGATGAAAATAATTTCGCGACAGTGGAGACTCTGGGCGTTCGTCGCGGCGTGAGCCTGGATCTGCTCCCCGAGCCCGCGGCGGTCGGGGAGTACGTGCTGATCCACGTGGGCTTTGCGATGGAGAAGATCGATACGCAGCGAGCGAAGGAGAGTATCGAAATTTACGAGCAGATTGCAAAGCAGATGAGGACGGAAGAGGGCTCCGTGTATGAAAGCATGGAGCCGAGAGCCGGCGCAGAGAATTAAAACGGCTTGCAAACCCGTAAAATTTAAGGTAAATAATGGATCTAATCAAGGATTTTAGGGATAAGGAGCTGATTTTAGCGCTTAGCAAGCTGATAATTTCCAAAAGCAAAAAGCCGCTAAACATCATGGAGATTTGCGGCGGACACACGCACTCTATCATGAAATTCGGCCTTCCAAGCCTGGTCGGCAAAAATATTAAATTTATCCACGGCCCCGGCTGTCCGGTGTGCGTGATGCCGCGCAGTCGCATCGACGAGGCGATCAAGCTCGCCGCGATGCCGCAGAGTATTTTTTGTACTCTAGCAGACATGCTGCGCGTGCCCGGCTCTCGCACCAGCTTGCAGAAGCTGCGCAGCGAGGGGCACGACATCAGAGCGCTTTATAGCCCGCTTGATTGCATAAAGATCGCGCAGGAAAATCCACAAAAAACGGTGATATTTTTTGCGATCGGCTTTGAGACGACGACGCCGATGAGTGCCGTGCTGATCGATAAAGCGCTAAGTTTGGGGCTAAAAAATCTTTTTTTTCACATCAACCACGTTACGGTGCCCGCGCCCGTGCGAGCGATCTTAGACGACGCAGATGTGCAGATCGATGCGTTTTTAGGGCCTAGCCACGTAAGCGTGATCACCGGCGCGAAGGTCTACGAGAGCATCGCACGCGACTACAAAAAACCGATCGCCGTAAGCGGATTTGAGCCGCTTGACATAATGGCGGGCGTACTAAATTTGGTCGAACAGCAAAACGCCGGCACTCACGAGGTTTTCAACGAATACGAGCGCGCCGTAAAAGATAGCGGCAACCAAAAAGCGCAAAATTTAATAGATAAATATTTTGAAATTTGCGATTTTCCGTGGCGAGGGCTCGGCGAAATTCCAAAAAGCGGCATGAAGTTGCGCCCGCAGTACGCGGCGCTGGATGCCAGGGTGCAGTTTGATTGCAGCGTACAGAGCGCTCCCGAGAGCAAGGCCTGTATCTGCGGCGAAATTTTGCGCGGCAAAAAAAGCCCGTATGATTGCAAGGTTTTCGGCAAGCACTGTACGCCGCAAAACCCGATAGGATCGTGCATGGTCTCAAGCGAAGGGGCGTGCGCGGCGTACTATAAATACGGCGACGTCAAAAACGCGGGCTAAATTTTGCGCGCGGTATCCGGCTAGCAGAGCGTAAATTTTAAAAACAAGTCATGCTTTAAAATTTTAACCGAAGCGAAATCGTCGCGCAAAATTTTGCTTTAAAAATTTGCGCGGCGCCGCAGCAACACGGCTTATTCGGCTGCGGAATACGGGCTTTAAATTTTAAAACCGAGCGAAAAGGAAAAATTTGAACGAAACTATACTTTTAAGCCACGGCGGCGGCGGCGAGGAGATGAATAGGCTCATCAACGAGACGATATTTGCGGCGTTTGATAATGAAATTTTGCGCGCCAACAACGACAGCGCGATACTAAATTTAGACGCTGGAGCGGATTTTGACCGCGCGGCGCCGAGTTCTACTCTAAATTCGGCGGCTAGTTTCGGCGGCGAGCTAGCTTTCAGCACCGACAGTTTCGTCGTTACGCCTCTGTTTTTTAACGGCGGCGACATCGGCAAGATCGCCGTTTGCGGCACCGTCAACGACCTTGCGATGGTGGGCGCGAAGCCACTATTTTTAAGCTGCGCGCTCATCATCGAAGAAGGGCTTATCTTAAGCGAGCTGCGACGCATCCTGGACTCGATGGCAAGCACTGCGCGAAGTTGCGGCGTTCATATCGTTTGCGGCGACACGAAGGTCGTACCGCGCGGCAAATGCGATAAAATTTTCATCAACACTAGCGGCATCGGCCGTGTTTTGCGACCTGCGCGCGTGCAAAACATCAAAGCGGGTGCAAAAATCCTGCTTAGCGGCGACATCGGGCGACACGGGGCAGTGATACTCGCGGCGCGCGACGAAATCGCGCTAAGTAGCGAGCTACAAAGCGACTGCAAACCGCTTTGCGGCGCGGTCGAAAAGCTGATCTTGCAAGGCGTGAAGATCCAGGCGATGCGAGATGCGACGCGCGGCGGGCTTAGCGCGGTTCTGAATGAATTTGCAAGCTCCAGCGGGCTTGAATTTTTAGTGCGCGAAGAGGATATCAAAATCAGCGACGAAGTAGTGGGCGTGTGCGAGCTGCTGGGCTTTGAGCCGTACGAGCTTGCAAACGAGGGCACTTTCGTAGCGATCGTAGAAGATGACGCCGAGGCGGATCGGGCGCTTGAGATACTGCGCGAATTTGACGCAAATGCCGCAATCATCGGCGAGGTACGCGAAGTAGGGCACGACAAAGGCGAATTTAAGGGCACTTTGACGCCTAGACCTAGTACACATGATGGATCTGTGGGTGCGAGCGACGCGGGCACAGTATCAGAAAATAGGGCGGGGCAATTTCAAACTCCGCATGCAGCAAAAGGGCGAGTAATTTTGCAAAACGCCTACGGCTCGCAGCGATTTTTGGAGCTTCCGAAAGGTGAGCTGCTGCCGAGGATTTGTTAAATTTGCGTGCAAATTCGGCAAATTTAAGCCTAAATTTCAGAGCACATTTTAAATTTACAACAAAATTTCGTATAGAATACGGCGCGGCCGTAAAATTTAGAGGGAAAAATGCATGAACTATCGATCGTAGCGGATCTCGTGGCGCTATGTGAAAAGGCGCTAAACGCCGAAAAAGCAAAGAAAAAAGGCGCAACCGAGCAGGGCGATAAAAATCATTGCGACATCGCCGATACCGCCAATGAAAATACGGATTTCGCAAATACCGACATAGGCACTAAGAATACCAAAAATACGGGCGTTGCGAATATGGACTCGAACGGCAAAAACGGTGATTTTTATAAAAATCTGGATGCAAATCCACAGACGTCTTACGATACACTTGCTTTAAAAAGTCCGCAGATAAGGGAACTGCACGTAAAAATAGGGCGACTAAGCGGCGTAGAAGCGCATTATTTGCAAAACTGCTATGAAGTCTTTCGCGCAGGTACCGTCTGCGAAAATGCGGATCTCATCATTCATACCCAAGAGATCGTCATAAAATGCAAAAACTGCGGTTTTAGCGGAGATTTGATGCAAAATGACTTTTCTTGCCCGCGCTGCAAAAGCTCCGAAATCAGCGTAATCGACGGCGAGGATATGTATCTTATGCGCCTGGTTATTGAATAAAAGAGGGCGTTTTTAGGCGAAAAACTTCCTATATTTTAATTTAACTCCTTGCTATAAGCAAAATTTCATTTCCGCCTAATTTAGATATTTATCCCTATTTCATTCTTGCAATAAATACTATCCATTATCCTGCTGATTTCATTTGAAATCACAAAATTATGAAATGTAAAAATTCTTCTAATAAAAACAACAAATGCGTTAAAAATACATGAAATTATTCATATAATTATACGTTAATTTTGTATTGGATTTTTACTTGAAAATTATAGTTTTCAATATAAAATATCTAAGACTATGGGGATTTTGGCGCTTTTCAACACTAATTATCGTATATCGTCTAAAGAACCCAAAAGATTAAATGTAAATTTTCTATCATTAGGTTTTATTTTATATTCTGCCTTACTTATCGTTCCATTTAGCTTTTAAATTTAAAATTAATTACTTTATGATATAGACACGCCGCGCAGGATAAAATAAAATTTCATAATTTATAACGCAAAAACCAAATTGCCCTACGTTTACTCGTAAATTGATAATTTGCTGCCCCTATTTTGGAATTCAACCTTTTAAGGCAAAATAGATTAAAATTCCATTCAAATTTTAGCTTACGCCCTCCCCTTCGTATCGCTCTTAGTAAATTTATCGCACTCGGCGCGAAATTTTAAAATTTGGTAACGCGGGGTTTCTAAAATTTATCTAAATTTCAAATCCCGCAAGTATAATCTCGCCATAAAATTTTAACAATCCAAAGGCAAAAAAAAATGAAGTGCGATACTTTAAGCGCCATAAAATTTCGCGGTATAACCTCTAGCGTTTTGGCAATCTGCACTTATCTGATCATTTGGGCTTGTTGTGAGCTTTTGCATGGCATTACGATGAGCGGTTTTTTCGCCGCTGCGACCATAATCGTCGCCGTGATTTTTACTTCGATGATTTTCAAGCTCTCCGCGACTAAAATGATCTCGGGTATCTCCGCTAGCAAAGTCTTTAACGCGTATCGCGCTATGTTTTTTGCATACGTGATATATGCCGCCTTGCTGGGCGCGATGCTATTTTATTCGCTAAATTATATCGGTCTTGATATCTGGGATTACGCCCTTCAGCAAAATGGTAGCTCCTTCGAAGGGGCTTTTTATTGCACAATGGGTGCGCTTTATGCAGGCTTGAAGCATCTATCCGAAATCGGAAAATCTCAAATCATGGCTCTTTGGAGCACCGCAATTATTATGCTGACGCCGATCGTTATTTTTACGCGGATTTACACACCGTATTTGCTCGGCAAAGCAAGCGGAAGCAAAATTTTCTATCTTTGTGCCGTAATAACTTTAATTTGGGGAGTGCTTCTTAAACTTCTTGAAATATTCCAAGTCGATAAGTCGTGGTATGGCAGCGCGCCTGCCCGCTATGCCGCACTTATGGTAATCCTTTTATCTGAAATTTTAGAACTTATCGCCTGGATTAGGATTAAAGGCATTTCGGGCGCGGAGCTTTGGAATAAAAGCTTATGGGCAACGCCTATAAAATAAATCAAAAAACCAATCTATAATTGCGCGCGAGCCGCTTGAATTTAACAAATTTGCTTCACAAATTCCATATCGCACCGCGAAATTCATATGCCGATGTAAATTTTCAAATTCGCCCTACTTTAAAATTTCATCTTTTACCTAAAATTTATCATTAAAAATCTATAATATTCCAAAATATATTTTCTAAACGCAATCGCCTATAAAGCACGTGAAATCAGGCGTATTAAAAAGTATATAATCTAAATTAAAGGATAGAAAATGAGTAAGCCTCACTCTTTCGCGCTAGCTCTTGCGCTGTGTGCGAGTTCGCTATTTGCGGAGCGCACGATTACCGATCAGCTGGGTCGCGATGTCACGCTGCCTGATGAAGTCAAGCGCATAGTCGTGCTTCAGCATCAAAGCCTAAACGCGCTAAACGAGCTAAACGCGCTGGATAAGGTTGTCGGCGTGCAGGAGTCGTGGGAAAAGTCGCTCGGCAAAAACTACATCCGCCTAGCGCCGAGCCTAAAAGACATGCCCACACCTGGCGATCTTAAGGTTATCAACTACGAAGCGGTGCTTAAGCTAAAGCCCGACGTCGTGATCGTCACGAACTACATCCCAAAAGAATACATCGATAAGATGACGGAACTCAAAATCCCCGTCGTCGCCGTTAGCTTTCAGCGCAGTGATAACGCCGATAAGGGCAAGCTAAATCCGACCTTCAAAGACGATGAGGCGGCCTACACCGAGGGCTTTTACGACGGGATTGAGCTTCTTGGCAAGGTCGCCAACCGCGAGAAGGAAGCCGCCGAGCTCATAAACTTTGTCAAAAAATCGCAAGCCGATCTGAAGGCTAAATTTAGCGGTTTTATCGTGGATAAAAGACCTAAAATTTACATGGCAAATCCCGATCTCACGACCTACGGCAGCGGCAAATACACAGGCATAATGTTTATGCGTGCAGGCGCGCAAAACGTCGCGGCGGATAGTATCAAGGGCTACAAGCAGGTATCCGCAGAGCAAATTTTAGTGTGGGCGCCGCAGATGATCTTCGTGCAGGATCGCTACCCGCAGGTGCCCGCCGAGCTTAAATCCAACCCGCAGCTTGCAAATTTGAGCGCTGTAAAAGAGGATAAAATTTACATGATGCCCGAATACGCCAAAGCGTGGGGCTATCCGACCGCCGAAGCCATGGCGCTTGGCGAGTGGTGGCTAGCGATGAAGCTCTATCCGCAGCACTTCGACGAAGCGGAGTTTGACAAAAAAGTAGAGGAATTTTATCAAAAATTCTACCGCACGAGCTATAAATGAAATTTTCCGCCCTACTGCTGCTCTGGGTCCTGCTATTTGCGGTTTCGCTTGGCATCGGGCAGTATCCTGTGAGCCTAGAGGAGACGAGCAGAAATTTTTACTAGCAAAATTTTGCGTAAAATCACAAAATTCTGCCCTACGAAAGCATCTGAAATTCCCCCACGACAAAATGAAATTTATATAAAAATTTATCTGGATTTTATACCGATCGGCTATAATTTCGCTATTCTAACCCCGCATATTTTAGCGGAATTTTCAAGGAGAAAAAATGCTTAAACTTCACTCAATCCTTCTTGGTGCAGCGCTTTGCGCTAGCCTGGCTTTTGCAGATCGCACGATTACAGATCAACTCGGTCGCAAGGTCACAATCCCGGATCAAGTAAATCGCATCGTCGTGCTACACCACGAAGCGCTCAATGTCTTAAACGAAATCAACGCCCAAGATAAGGTCGTAGGCATCCTAAAAAGCTGGGAGCAACGCCTAGGCAAAGAGTATAATCGTTTGGCACCGAGTTTTAAAAACCTACCTAATCCGGGCGATATCAAAGATGTCAATTACGAAGCCCTGCTTAGTCTAAAGCCCGATGCGGTCGTAGTGGTCAACTACTTCCCTAAAGAATATATCGCTAAAATGGAGGAGTTAAAAATCCCAGTCGTAGGCATTTCGTTTTTTAGCTCTGCACAAGAGGAAAAAGCTAAGCTAAATCCGACCTTTAAAGATGAGCGCGATAGCTTTGCTGCTTACGATGAGGGCTTTTACGAGGGGGTTAAAATTCTAGGCGAACTAAGCAATCACGAAAAGGATGCCGCTGAACTAATAGATTTCGTTAAAAAATCGCAAGCTGATTTAAATGCCAAATTTAGTAATTTTATCGTAGATAAAAGACCTAGAGTTTATATGGCAAATCCTGATCTTACGACCTACGGTAGCGGCAAATATACTGGCGTAATGTTAGCAAGAGCGGGTGCGACGAACGTTGCCGCTGCAGATATAAAGGGCTACAAACAGGTTTCGCCGGAGCAAATTTTAGCATGGAATCCGCAGATTATCTTAGTGCAAAACCGCTATCCTCAAGTACCTGCCGAGCTTAAAGCAAACCCTGCGCTAAAAGGTCTTAGCGCCGTGAAAGAGGATAGAATTTATCTAATGCCCGAATTCGTTAAAGCCTGGGGTCATCCGACTGCCGAAGCGATGGCGCTTGGTGAGGAATGGCTTGCGATGAAACTTTATCCGCAAAATTTTAAGGACGCAAACTTTGATAAAAAAGTAGAGGAATTCTACGAGAAATTTTATCGCGTCAAATATCAAAAATAATGCTAAACGTAATCCTGCTTCTTTTTTGGGTAGTGCTGGCGTTAATCTCGCTCGCTAGCGGGCAGTTTCATATCCCGCTAGAAGAAATTTTTAAAATTCTCTTTAGCGGAGGCGGCGATGAAGCCGCCAAAAGTGTGATGATGGATGTTAGAATTCCGCGCATTCTACTCTCTAGCCTTTGCGGTGGAGCGCTTGCTATCGCGGGTTTGAGCTTGCAGGCGGTATTTAAAAACCCGCTCGTTGGCCCGCACATCGTAGGCGTGAGTACCGCAGCGGCATTCGGCGGCGCGCTTTGTATTTTGCTAGGATTGAGCGGCTTATGGCTTGCGGGGTTTGCATTTTGCTTCGGGCTTGCGGCACTATTTTTGCTCTATCTTTTGGCAAAATTCGTAGCGCGCGCCGATATTTTCTCACTCATTTTAGCAGGTATAGTCATTAACGGCGTATTTGCCGCACTTACGAGCTTGGTGCAGTATCTAGCAGACGATGAGGAAGTGCTGCCTAATATCGTCTTTTGGCTACTGGGAAGCTTCGTAAGCGCAGGATACGATAAGGTAATTTTGATGTGCGCGATCGCCCTGCCCGCTTCTGCAGTCTTAATCGCGCTGAGATGGCGGTTTAATCTACTCAGCCTAAATGATGATGATTTGCGCGTGCTAGGCGTGGATGTTAAGTTTCTGCGCTGCACGATCCTAGCGCTTTGCACCGCTCTGATCGCCGTACAAGTTAGCGTCAGCGGAAATATCGGCTGGGTAGGTCTTGTAGTGCCGCACGCCACCAGGCTCATCGCGGGCAGCGACCACGTGAAGCTAATGCCTGCCTGCTTCATTGCAGGAGCGATCTTTATGCTGGCAATCGACGATCTATCTCGCTCGCTAAGTAGCGCCGAAATTCCTTTAGGAATTCTATCCGCTCTCATCGGAAGCCCGATCTTTGCCCTACTTCTAAAAAGGAGCGCCAAAAATGCAAAATCTAATTGAGGTAAAAAACGCTGGCTTTTACTACGAGGCGGAAAAATTCTGCTTTCGCAACTTAAACTTCGAGCTTGCCAGCTCTCAAACATTAGCGATTTTGGGCTTAAACGGGCAAGGCAAAAGTACGCTAATGTCGTGTATGATGGGGATTTTGCAGCCTAAAGAAGGCGAGATCGTGCGCAAGGCAAAATTTGCTTTCTTGCCTCAAAGCTTTAACGTCGCGTTTGATTACAGCGTGCTTGACATCGTACTGATGGGGCGGGTACGCGAGATCTCGCTCTTTTCAAAACCGGGCAAAAAAGATATTCAAATCTGCCTTGACGCTCTGGATACGCTAGGCGTCGCCCATCTGCAAAAGCGCAGCTTTAATGCCCTTAGCGGCGGGCAGAGGCAGCTCGTGCTCTTTGCTAGAGCCCTAGCTAGCGGTAGCGACGTGCTGTTTTTGGACGAGCCTGCCAGCGCGCTTGATATCAAAAACCAAGACCGCGTGCTAAGCCTCATCGCAAATCTACGCTCAAATAGCGATGCGAGTATAGTTTTTACCACTCACCAGCCTAACCACGCCCTTGCAGTCGCCGATCGCACACTGATCTTGCGAAATGATCTTAGCTACAACTACGGCGCAAGCAACGAAATTTTAACCGAAGCCGCGCTTAGCTCGCTCTACGGCGTACAGATCAAAACGGCGGAATTTGACGTTGCGGGCGAGCAAATCCCTAGCATCACGCAAATTTTCAGCGCGCAGGTGAGGTAGGCGCGAGCGGCGCGACAAAGCAATTCATCAATCGCCGCGAAATTTTAAATCGTGGGATTTTGTCTTGAGCGAAATTTAAATCGCAGAATTTTGTCTTGAAATGCCGTCTTGAAATTCTGATTAAAATTTTATATCGAGGTTTTGCCATAGAATTCCAGTCTAAATTCCATAGTGAAATTTTGTCGCGGGGAATTCCGATCAGAAATCTCATAGCGGAATTTTCTGTGACTTGCCGGTTTTCGAAGCGTGCAATGAAAGATACCGCGCTTGTGGTTTAAAATTTTTGTAGTAGAATTCTGCCTGCAAATCCATAGATGGAATTCCGTTTTAAATCCCGCGGCGAAATTTTATTCTCGATCTGGTAGAATTCCTGAAATTCCGCAGTCTGCAAGCTTGTCCCGACGAAATTTTGAAATTTTAAATTTAGCTGTTTAATTCCTGCTTTACATCGATTTATGTATACTTCGGGATAAATTTTAAAAAGGCTTATTATGCAAGATCTCGTATCTCAGGCAAGAAAAGAGGGGATGATCAGCACCGGCATCGATCTGTTTTTAGCGGCAGTGCCTGCGACTTTAGTTGCGCTAGATATTGCTATTAACGGCATGCTAGGGCTTAGCACCAACAAGACGGCTACCTATATCACTGGCGGAATTATTTTTGCTCTTTTGTGTGTTTCGGTATTTTTCAGGCTAAGAGCGCTCCGCAAAATTTCAATGCTTAGCGGCATAAAAGTGGCGGTGCTTTACCGCAACTGCGTAATTGTCTGCATCTGTGTCATTGCCATAACAAGCATCTTTTTATCGATTCCTTTGTCGATCTCACACAAACATTTGGCAATGATATTGTGCATTTTGATAACGTTTGTGGGCGTAATATATATGATCGTAGCGTGGTTTTGCATAAATTTTGCTCTAGCGCGCGTAAGCGGCGTGGGGATCTTTGAGACATATGTGTGGCTCTGCGTCATCCTTTTTCCATTAAATGCACTATACCATTTGATATTCCCCATAACCCTCACAATAACTAGCATCGTGCATCTGCTAGCCTGGAGTAAGATAGAAAAGATAAGCGTAAAAGTTTAGAATTTCGCAAATATCTTGTCGCGATAGAATTCCGATCTTGTCGGTTTAATTTATATTTTATGCTTGTTTATATATACTTCGGGTCAAATTTTTAAAAAGGGTTTATATATGCAATTCATTGTATCTCAGGCAAGAAAAGAGGGGATGATCAGCACCGGCATCGATCTGTTTTTGGCGGCATTACCCGTGGTTTTTATCGTGGTAGGCTATGTCTCTTTCAGCGAGCCATGGCGCCTTGACGACGAGATGATAAATTATATCGCTAGCGGAATTTTGATCGCTTTTATTTGTGTTTCGGCATTTTTCAGACTGCAGGCACTCCGAAAAATTTCAGCGCTTAGCGGTATAAAAGCAGCGACACTTTATCGCAACTGCATAATAATCTGCGTCTGCTTTTTTGCGCTAGCGCTCGTGCTCAATTACCTTTATCCGAGGGAGCCTGACGCAGACGGCGGGCAAAGTGATAATCCATTTGCGGCGATATTTGGACTAGCGCTTTTCGCAGGCGTTATTTACATAATCGTCGCATGGTTTCGCATAAATTTTTCTTTGGCGCGTGTAAGCGGCGTGAGTACCTTTCGGACTTATGTGTGGCTCTGCGTGGGACTTTTTGTGCTAAATATACTATGCAATGCAGCGATTATTGCTATAGCTATTTCCTCCGAGCCGCGGACCGAGCAGGTTTCGGCTTTGGCTATTGCCGTCGTAATGCTAAAACTGCTCCTGCCGTTTGCCGCTCTCATAATAACCGGCATCGTGCACCTACTAGCCTGGAGCAAGATAGAAAGGATAAGCGCGGGGGTTTAAATTTTAAATTTCATAAACCTCTTGTCACGATAAAATTTCGCTCTTTTCGGTTTGATTAGCGTTTTACATCTGCTTTTTGCATATTGAAATAAATTTTTAAAAGGAGTTATACGACGTGCAAGACACCATATCTCAGGCAAGAAAAGAAGGGATGATCAGCACCGGCATCGATCTGTTTTTAGCAGCGTTACCGGTGGTTTTGATGGCGATAGACTTTGTTTTTGAGGGCATACCGGGGTATCCATATAATATCGTGATCATCAGCGGAATTTTTATCGCTTTTATTTGCTTCTCGGTGATTTATAGGTTAAGAGCGCTCCGCAAAATTTCAATGCTTAGCGGCATAAAAGCGGCAGCGCTTTACCGCAACTGCATAATTATTTTCATCAGCATCTCGGTGTTTTCATTATTTCATCCGATAATTTCTTGTAGAGAAGAGATGGTTAGAGAGACAACAGGAGAGACAATATGGAATTTAGCGGTGCCCGCAGCCGCAATCTACATAATCGTAGCGTGGTTTCGTATAAATTTCTCTTTGGCGCGCATAAGCGGCGTGATGATATTTCGGATCTACGTGTGGCTCTGCGCCTTCTTTTTTGCGCTAAATTGGCTATGTGGCGCGGGACCCTTCGGTTTGGCTACCTCCAAGCCGCAAATTGGCGATTCTGCTGCGGTTTTAGTCGCCACATCATTTAAGGAATTTTTGCCGTTCATCGCTCTTGTGATAACTAGCATCGTGCATCTGCTAGCCTGGAGCAAGATAGAAAAGCTCGCCTAAGTAGGAGCGCTTTCGTTTTGCAGCGACCGCGCGCTTTTGTAAGTCTAAACCGCAGCAACGTCCAAAAGCCACGCCATCCGGCACAGCGTCGCCACACGCAGCAAAGCCACAAGATAGCGCGTAAATTTAGAAAATTCAAAGGATAAAAATGAAAGAAATTTCAAAGCAAGATCTGCTTCGCAAGGCGAAATTCCGCGGAGTTTTAGGCGCCGTGATTTTGCTAGGCATCGGCGTAAGCGGCACGGTGGGCGTAAGCGACATAGACGAGGACGCAGTAGCGATTTTTAGAGTTTTAGCGCTGCTAGCGACGCTAGCGATATTTTACGACTGCTTCGTTTGCCTAGAAAAGGCGCTAGGCGTGCGCTTCGTTAAGACCTATAGGCTGATAGAAAGTATCCCAATCGTCGCTATTTTGTGCTACTGCACCATGATAGTAGCGCTAAAAGAGGGCGCGATACTAGGTCTGCTCTACACCCTGCTCTACGTCCTTTCGACGTGCGCGGCAGTGATAATCTGGGGCGTATTAAACTGCCGCCTAGCCACACTTAGCGGCGTGGATTTATTTAAAATCTACGGCATAGCAGTGTCCGTGGCGTGGCCCTGCGAAGCGGTATTGGGCGCGCTAGCTAAAATAGGCGTAATTCTCGCGCTGCCGTATCTAATCGCAGCGTCGCTGGTAACGGCATTTTCGGGTATTTTGCTAGTCATAGCGTGGATAAAATTCAACCCCGCAAGGTTATGCGGCGCAGAAAATTCTAGCGAGCTTGACGGCGCCAAGCTAGGTGCGGACGGCGAAAAACCGAGCATTTACAGCAAACTCGCTGCTTTTAAGAAATCAGACGCGAACGATGCGAAAAAGCCCACTTCCAAGACGAGCACAGATGATACGATCGCCGCAAGACGCCCGGGCAACCCTGGATTTAAATTCTAACTCTACTCGCAAGATGGAATTTCGCAAAATTTTTAAAATTTAAGGCGCGGAATTTTATCGCGACGCGCGGCGCATCGG